>CAIKAW010000001.1 GCA_903825575.1 uncultured bacterium
GTCGTAGGCCGGGTAATCCTCATGGAACAAACGAAGCAGGTCATCACGTTCGACCTTCGCAAGCACGCTTGCGGCAGCGATCGACACACACTTCTGATCGCCCTTGACGATTGTCACGACGCGAGGAGCATTCGTCATCGTCGCAGTGCTAAACAGGTCCGGCTCTGGTTCGGTAAGCCAGTCGTGACTGCCGTCCAGAAGCAAGACATCTGGTGCGACCGGCAGCGCCGCGAGTGCACGCTGCCCAGCAAGCCTTAGCGCAGCAATCAGTCCGAGGTCATCGATCTCGGCGGAGCTGGCGTGGCCCACTGCGTGCCACGGTGCCCACAACGCTAGCTTCGGTGCAAGATCCTCGCGCGCCTTTGGCGTCAGCAGTTTGCTGTCCTTGACGCCTTTCGGCGCAGCGGAAATGTTGCTCGCGATCGCCACCACTCCAACTGATACTGGTCCGGCGATGGCTCCGCGGCCAACTTCGTCCATGCCCGCGACGATTCGAGCACCGCCACCGAACAAATCTTGTTCATGTTTCAGGGTGGGAGGCAAGATCACAGACATGTCGGTCAGCGTATGGGGAAAGTCAACTCCAGACTTCGAATGGCTCGTCGATGATGACGCCGCCCAGGAAGTCCAAGAGCAATGCGGGCAGCCGACCGGGGTAGAACAACTCGGCCGAACCGACGATTTCGTCGACCGCCCACCAGCGATGGCCAATGATTGCCTTACGTTCCTCTGCAGTCCTGGCTTCACCAGTGGGAGTTGGGCTGACGCCGGCTAGCTCCACCGACACCACGAGTTCATGTTGCAGGGTGCGCTTCACACCGCGCACGAAGGTCGCCGACCGGCGCCAAGTCGATCCCGAGACTTCAAACGCGTCGATCGTAAATCCGGTTTCCTCAGCCAACTCCCGAACCGCCGTTGCGGCGGTGTCTTCACCCGGTTCGACCCCACCACCCGGTAGTTCCCACCACGTCCCGACTCGCGGATTCTGCGGATCGCAAGTCAACAACAGAAGAATCGAACCGAGCGAATCGCGCACAACAATCCGCACACTGCTGCGTACTACGTCGTACTTATGCGCGTCAATCATGGCTTGACTAGTTCGCCGGTGCGGCAGGGACGTGGGAAAAGATCTTCGGGATAGAAAGGATCGACATGCGGCTCAGTGGCCAGACAATGGCGACTGCGCGCCCTACGACATCGCCGGCCATGACGGAGCCGGCATTCACGCCCAAGTGGTAGCGCGAATCAGCTGATTCGGGACGGTTGTCTCCGAGCACGAACATTGAGTCTGGGGGAACCGTGATGTCGAAAGGGATTTGGTCGGTACGAACGCCAGGGCTTAGGTACGGCTCGATCAAAGACAGACCATTGAGGACGATGTGACCTTTTGCATCGCAGCACATCACGTGATCGCCAGCAATTCCTATGACGCGCTTAACCAAATGCCCGGTGGCATCGGCCGGCAATATCCCAATGAACTGCAGTCCCTTGGTGAAAGCCCCCGCAACACCTGAGCGCGCGGGAGTCAGGCCAAGCCATCCGCCGGGATCTGTGAAGACGAGCACCTCACCACGGTGTACTCCCGAGATTCGGGTGACGATCTTCGCTGCCACAATTCGGTCGCTTGGCAGCAAAGTGCGTTCCATCGATCCACTTGGCACAAAGAACGCCTGAACCAAGAACCCGCGCACCAGCGCCGAGATCACCAGCGCCCCAATGACAATCACCACCAAGTCCCGCGCGAACGGATGCGGGCGCGCCTTGGCTTTGCTGCGATGGCGACCTGGAGCGACGTCGCTCACTAACCGGCCCCCTTGGCTCCGAGCGTCGAGAACGTCGCTGGTCGATGCAAGAACGTGGCATCACCAAAAGGCCACACGATTACAAATGCCTGACCAATCACGCGGTCAACAGGCACGAAGCCACCACCGGGATCCCCCAAGTGAGCCCGGGAATCCGCGGAAGCGGCTCGGTGGTCGCCCATTACGAACAACTTGCCCGCAGGCACGATGACGTTGAAAGTCTGGTCGCTTGGCGAATTACCCGGAAACAAATATGGCGTCTCGGCAAGAGGCACGTTGTTGACGGTGACCCGGCCTTGAGCATCGCAACAACGAACGTGGTCCCCGGCGACCCCAACTACGCGTTTGACGAAATCGCGCTCATCAGGTGGTGCGAAGCCGATCAAACGGCCGACGCCCTGCATCAACTTTGCAAGCGGGTTGGTGACCGGAGGAACGACTACCTCAGGGCTGAACGAATCGACCCCGTTGAATACGACGATGTCCCCTCGGCGGGGACCGTGAAGGTCGTAGACCACCTTGTTGACGAAGACCCGATCGCCAACCTGAAGGGTGTTCTCCATCGAACCGGACGGGATGTAGAACGCCTGGAATAGGAACGTCTTGACTATGAACGCGACGCCGAACGCCAACAGCACCAACAGCGGAAGTTCAATCCAGAACGGCAACTCCGGAATCCTAGGCCGCCGCTGTTTAAGGGCGGCTGACTGCGTTGCGTCGGCTACGCCCTCGGCTCCGATATCGCTCGGCAGGCCAATATTCAGCGCGTCAATCTCGGGAGGCTGTTCCATATCGAACCGAGCCTAACCCGAGGGCACCACCCGGCGGTGGCCCGCCGGGCAGAAGACGCTTTAGGAGTCTTCGGCCGCCCGCGCAACAGCAACCTCGCGGGGAGCGTCGCGCTTCTCCTTGATCTTGGCCTTCTTGCCGCGAAGCTCACGCAGGTAGTACAGCTTGGCCCGGCGCACATCGCCACGGCTGACCAACTCGATCTTGTCAATGATCGGGGTGTGTAGCGGGAAGGTCCGCTCAACTCCAACCCCGAAGGAAATCTTGCGCACCGTGAACGTCTCGCGCAGGCCAGCACCCTGGCGGCGCAATACAACGCCCTGGTACAGCTGGATCCGGGAGCGGGTGCCTTCAATGACTCGGACGTGAACCTTCACGTTGTCGCCCGGTCGGAAGTTCGGGATGTCGTCGCGTAGCGACGCGGAGTCGAGATCATCGAGCGTGTTCATTGGGCTCCTCGTGACTGCCACAGGTCATCCACGACTAGTTGTTTCGGGTTTGCTCCGGCGCGGTTCCCCCTGTGGCAGGTAGGGCCGGTGCCCGCCAAGTGTGCCACAGCCGCCGCTAGCGACCGAATCGGGTCGCCTAGTCGCCGACGAGGTCGGGACGGCGATCGGCGGTACGACGCTCAGCCGTGGCGGCGCGCCACTTGGCGATCGCCCCGTGATCACCCGACCGCAGCACCTCAGGAATCTCAAGGTCACGCCAGTTCTGGGGCTTTGTAAACACAGGACCCTCAAGTAGTTGAGCCATCGGCCCGGGGCCAAAGGAGTCATCTGTGGCGCTTGCCTCATTACCAAGCACGCCGGGGAGCAATCTCGTGACCGCTTCGACGATGGCCAAGGCCGCCACTTCGCCGCCGGCCAAAACGTAATCGCCAAGGGAAACCTCTAGGACGGTCGTTCGGGTGGCGAAATGTTCCATAACCCGAGCGTCGATTCCTTCGTACCTGCCGCATGCGAAAACCAGGTGCGAGCACAAAGCAAGGGCTGCGGCAGTTTCTTGCTTGAACGGCGCACCACTCGGAGTCGGGACTACCAGCACCGAGTCTGGCCCCACGTTCAGCGAATCCAGCGCCTCACCCCAAGGCTCCGGACGCATCACCATCCCCGGCCCCCCACCGTAGGGCGTGTCATCCACCGTGCGATGCCGGTCGTGAGTGAAGTCGCGAAGATCGAGAACTTGGACGTCGAGCAGTCCGGCGTTACGTGCTTTCCCAACCAGCGAAAGCTCAAGCGGGACTAGGTAATCCGGGAAGATTGTGACGATGTCGATCCGCATGTCAGTCCTCGTCCGGATCGAATAGCCCACCCGGAGGATCAATAACCACACGCCGACCTGGGACATCGACTGTTGGCACGATCGCGGCCACAAAGGGCACCAAGACTTCGCGATCGTCGTCGGTGCGGATGGCGAGCAAGTCCTGGGCGGGAAGATGGATTACATCGGTGATGACCCCGGCCGATCCACCGCCAGCAAACTCTGCCGCCATGCCGATGAGTTGGTGGTCGTAGTAGGCGTCAGGTTCTTCGGGAACCGCCGATTCGTCGACCTCGACGAAAAGTTCAACGCCAGTCAAGGCTTCGGCCGCCGTGCGATCTTCGGCCTGGGTGAAGCGCAGCAAGAGTCGACCAGAATGCCACCGGCGCGCGGCAACAGTCCAAGTGCCACGGTTTGTCAGCAATTGCGCGCCAACGGCGAACCGAACTTCTGGTTCGTCCGTTCTTACCTCAACTCCGACCTCACCGCCGAGCCCGTGGGCCCGACCGACTCGGCCGACCACGAGCCGCATGGTCGATCAGCGCTCGTTGACGTCGAGGAAATCGATGCGAACCGGCTTGCCCGGAGCCAAGGCCCCGAGCACTGTGCGCAGTGCCGTTGCGGTGCGTCCGGCACGGCCGATTACGCGGCCTAAATCATCCGGATGTACCCGAACCTCGAGCGAAGTACCACGACGGTCCCGCGGACGGGAACGCACGCTAACGTCTTCGGGATTCTCGACAATGCCCTTGACCAGGTGTTCGAGGGCGTCCTCGAGCACGTCAGGCCTCTACGTCAGCGGGCGCGGCGACTTCCTCGGCCGGCTCGACGACGGCCTCGGCCACTGGGGCTTCAACCGGAGCCTCGACGACGGCCTCAGCCACTGGGGCTTCAACCGGAGCCTCGACGACGGCCTCGGCCACTGGGGCTTCAACCTTCTTGGCCTTTGGCTTGGGCGTCGGTGTGACCTCGGCAGCCTCAGCAGCAGCAGCTGCGAACACGGCGGCACGGTCTGCACGTGGGGCCGCGACTCGCAACGTGCCCTCGGCACCAGGCAGGCCCTTGAACTTCTGCCAGTCACCAGTGATCTTCAGCAAGACGGCGACCGCCTCGGTCGGCTGCGCGCCAACACCGAGCCAGTACTGGGCCCGGTCGGACTTGACCTCGATCAACGAGGGCTCTTCCTTGGGGTGGTACTTGCCGATCTCTTCGATCGCACGGCCGTCGCGCTTGGTGCGCGAGTCGGCGATGACGATGCGGTACTGCGGGTTGCGCACCTTGCCCAGGCGCTTGAGCTTGATCTTTACGGCCACGGTGGGCTGGTTCTCCTATGCGAATTGGGGTGGATTGGCCTTCCGCGTGGGGCACGGTCGACTTCGTCCGTGGAACCGAAGCGCGGAGGATAGAGGGCCTACCGGCATCGGATCGACCGGCCTAGTGTGCCAGAACCTGCCCCGCAGTCCGAATCGTGTCCCCCCAAGTCGGTTTCTGACCAATTTGACGCGCGCTCGATGAGGCTCCCAGCCGAATCGTCGCGGGTCTGGCAGGCTAGGTAAATGGACTGGAATGAGGACGTGCCACTGGCTTGGGACGAAGTAGCCCACCGACTCCACGAGTCAAGGAGCTACTGGCTAGCCACGGTCGGGTTTGCTGGCGAGCCTCATGTGACTCCGCTGTGGGGGGCGGTGGTGACAAACGACCTTTACATGTTCACGGATCGAACCACTGTTAAGGCCCGGGACCTGAGCTCCAACAACCGAGTTGTGGTGCACCTAGAGGACGCGGAAGACGCCTTGATCGTCCAAGGAGTGCTCTACGACGTGAGCGGCGCCGCCCAACTGCCAGCGGTCCGCGAAGCCTTCGCAGCCAAGTACCACTCCCCGACCGATAGCCAGTACCTCGCAGGCGACGACCCGGGCTACATCTACTACGTCCTACGGCCGACCCAGGCGATGGTCTGGAACCTTGCCGAATACGACACTTCCAAACGTCGCTGGAAGGCTAGTTAGCCGCGTTTTAGTTCAGCAGGTTCTTGAACGCATCCGGTAGCGAGGTCAGGGCATTGGCCGGAGAATTGACCGCGTCCGGCTTGATCCCTAACGCTGCCGACCGTTCCTGCTCGGCGCGCTTGGCCGGGTTTCCACTTCGCCCCTTGACCTTCTTGGCAGGCGCAGCCTTGCCCTTGGCTTTCCGCGACCCACCCATGCCGGGCAGGCCGGGCATTCCGGGCATGCCACCGCGCATTTGCCGCATCATTTGTTGGGCGGCGCTGAATCGGTTCACTAAGCCGTTGACGTCGGTAACCGTCATGCCAGAGCCGTTGGCGATGCGCAATCGGCGACTTCCGTTCAGCACCTTTGGGTCACGCCGTTCGCCCGGCGTCATCGATTGAATGATCGCCGATGCCCGATCTAACTCACGGTCGTCGACCTGCTCGATCTGGGCTTTCATATCGCCCATACCTGGCAGCATGCCGACGAGCTTGGACAGCGAGCCCATCTTGCGAACTGCCTGCATCTGGGTCAGGAAGTCTTCTAGCGTGAAGTCGTCGCCAGCTTGAACCTTGGCCGCCATCGCCGCGGCCTCATCTGCGTCAAAGGCCTGCTCGGCGCTCTCGATCAAGGTCAGGACGTCGCCCATATCAAGGATTCGAGAGGCCATCCGATCCGGATGGAAGATCTCGAAGTCTTCCGGCTTTTCCCCGATGCCGGCAAAGAGAATCGGCGCCCCGGTGACGGTCACGACAGAGAGCGCGGCACCACCACGGGCGTCGCCATCGAGCTTCGTCAGCACTACCCCGTCGATGCCAATGCCATCAGCAAATGCCTTGGCAGTGGTCACGGCGTCCTGGCCGATCATGGCGTCAACTACCAGCAACGTTTCATCCGGCGAGACCGCATCGCGGACTGCCCGCAGTTGCTCCATCAAGTCTTCATCGATTGCCAGCCGTCCGGCAGTGTCAACGATCAGGACGTCATGCAACTTGGCTACCGCGTAGTCAACCGAGCGGCGTGCGACGTCAACCGGATCCCCGACTCCGTTGCCCGGTTCAGGGGCGAAAACTGGAACCCCTACGCGTTCGCCAACGACCTGCAACTGGCCAACCGCGTTTGGCCGCTGCAAATCGCCCGCAACCAGAAGCGGTTGATGTCCTTGAGATTTGAGGTGACGTGCCAGTTTTCCGGCCAAGGTCGTCTTGCCAGCACCCTGCAAACCGGCCAGCAAGATCACGGTCGGCGGGGTCTTAGCCAGCCGCAGCCTTCGAGTCTGGCCGCCCAGGATTGTGACGAGTTCTTCGTGAACGATCTTTACGATTTGTTGTCCGGGATTAAGTGCGGCCGAGACTTCGGCCCCCATCGCGCGTTCCTTGACGCGGCCACAGAACTCCCGTACAACCGCCAGGGCAACGTCGGCCTCGAGTAGTGCGATTCGGATTTCGCGGACTGTCTCGTCGATATCGGCCTCAGACAACCTGCCCTTGCCGCGCAGCGCTTTGAAGGTCGCGGCAAGCCGGTCTGACAGCGAAGCAAACAACGTGATTCCTCGGCGGTCGATGGGTCGGGAGCCCAAGATTAGCCGCTCGGCCAGCTTTGGCGATGCCCTAGTGCTTTAGTGCGGCGACCAACTGCGTACAAAGCGCCGTCGCGGCCGCTGCGGACAAGGGCTCGCCGCTGGCATCAACCACGTAGAAAACATCCACTGCCTCGGCACCAAATGTACTGACTCGCGCGGCCACCACATCCACCAGCTCCCCGGCCATCACGAGCGCGATCCGGTGCAGCAGACCCGGTTCGTCGTGAGCCCGAACTTCGATGACGGTGGCTCGCTCCGAGGCTGCCGATGCGACCGTGGCACTTGGCGGCACGATTGGGCCCCGCAGTTCCGGGACCGGGATTGGCAAGATCTTGGAATCAGAAAGCGCCGCGCGCAGATCTTGACGCAACTGTTTAATGCCGGGCGGATCGCCAAAGAGTGGGTGCACCACCAATGCGGCCACAGCCCGCTTCCCTACGGTCTGGGACGTCGCTGAGTGCACGCCCAGGCGATGGGCCGCTAGAACCCTCGTAACTCCTGCAAGCAGCCCCACTCGATCGTCGGCTAGCACCGTCAGCCGCCAGCCAAAGCTGGCTGGTGCGATCGTGACTTCGATTCCAGACCCACCCAAATCCAGTCCCAGATCAGGTCGATCAGGGCTCTTGCGCCCTGCCAGCGCACCATGTACCCGCTGCACTAAGTCGGAGACCAGTGCGGCCTTCCAGTCGCTCCACGCGCCCGGGCCGGTCGCCGCTGCGTCAGCGACCGTTAGTGCGTGCAGCAGGTCAAGGGTGTCGGAATTGCCGACTGCGCTGTGGACCGCTGCAATCGTTGTCGGATCATCGAGATCTCGGCGGGTCGCCGTATCCGGAAGCAGTAGGTGCTCACGTACCAGCGTTACCACGACGTCACGATCATCCGAATCCAATCCGATGTGATCGCAAATGCGGGAGGCGACCTCCGCGCCAACTACCGAATGATCACCTCCGCTGCCTTTGCCGATGTCGTGAAGCAAGGATGCGATCAGTAGCAAGTCGGGACGAGCCACCCGGCGCGCCAGCAATCCAGCCTGGACACAGGTCACGACCAGATGTCGATCGAGCGCGTAAATGTGGACCGGGGAGTGCTGCGGTCGGCTTCGCACGTGTTCCCACTGCGGAAGAATTTTGCTGATCAAACCGGCCTGGTCCAGGCTCTCCCAAACCGGAACGAGCCCAGGTCCAGAATCAAGCAAAGTCACAAATTCAGCTAACGCGTCAGCCGGCCAAGGAACCGGAAGCTCACCCGATTCGACGAGCAAGCGACCGACGGCGTGCGGTGAAAGCCGACGCCCGGATTGCGCCGCTGCTGCTGCTGCGCGCAACAACAGCACCGGGTCAACCTCGGGGCGAGCATCCAAAGCAAGGACAACTTCGTCACCCTGCACCACAACACCTTCAGCAATCGGCACCCGACCAGCTCGGCGGTGCACTGATCGCCATCGCGTCTGGCTGGAAGCCAGCGAAACTCGATGCCAAACTTCGTCTGCAGCAAATTCAATCGTGCGACCAGCTGCCGCAACCGACCGTAGCAAATCGTCGGGGGATCCGATCCCAAGCCGCTGCGCGACCGCCTCACGGTCCTGGGCAACCAGCCGATTTCCGCTGGTTCCGCAGTCATGGATCGCATCGCGAACATCCAGCAGCAGTTCGCGTGCGGGGGCAAGTTTCGAGTGGGGAACGTCGGTCAAGGATGCCGCCGCGACCGCGCGCAAGACCGTCACATCTCTTAGCCCGCCAGCTGATTCCTTCAGGTCCGGCTCAAGCGAGTGAGCCACCGACCCAAAACGTCGAGCCCGCTCAGTCGCCGCCTGGCTTAACTCCCCCAGGCGCTTGGATGCCAAGCCCCGCCAGTCCCCAAGTACGCAGGCTCGCAACTCACTGACCAGTTCTTGGTCACCAGCGATTAGCCGCAGATCCAGCAATCCAAGAAGCACCTTGATGTCTAACCCAGCCAAGCGACGGGCTTCGGCGGGCGTGCGCACCGAATGATCAAGACGATAACCGGCGTCCCAGATCGGGTACCAGATCCGATCTGCTAGATCACCTAGATCGATTTCAGG
Organism: uncultured bacterium; assembly: GCA_903825575.1. Taxonomy (GTDB): domain Bacteria; phylum Actinomycetota; class Actinomycetes; order S36-B12; family CAIKAW01; genus CAIKAW01. Next base: position 9,487 of record CAIKAW010000001.1, read on the forward strand.
TGCGTGCAGCAACACCAGATCCAAATCGCTACGCGGACCTTGCTCACGCCGGCCGAGCCCGCCGACCGCAGCCAGGGCGATCCCCGGGCCGAGGTCGACGAGACCGGCAAGCCACGCATCCAGTTCTTGCGAACGACGTTCCCGGTCACAGCCCGTCACAAAGCGGCAGATCCACGTTCACCAGTGCGAACTCGAACCACCGTATCGACGGCAAGCACCCAAACTTTGCCATCCCCGATCCGTCCGGACTGAGCAGCACCAACGATTGCATCCACGACAGCATCCGCATCGCCGTCATCGACAAGCACCTCGACGCGCACCTTTGGCACAAGATCGACGGTGTACTCAGCGCCGCGGTAAACCTCGGTGTGCCCCTTCTGGCGCCCGAATCCGTTCGCCTCCGAAACCGTCATTCCGTGACAGCCGTAAGCCTCAAGGGCGGACTTCACATCATCGAGTTTGAAGGGTTTGATAATCGCCGTAACCAACTTCATGACTTTGCCTCCGAGGATCCGACAAGTGAGGAGCGGCCCACTCCAACAAACGAACCGCTCTTGGTATCAAATTCGTAGGCCGATTCAGCGTGCGATGTGACGTCGATGCCGGCGATCTCATCATCATGATCGATTCTCAAACCAATCGTCTTGTGCAGAATCAAACCGATCAGGTAGGTGAGGGTGAACGAGTACGTCAGCACTACACCAGCCCCGACTAGCTGTCGCCACAGCTGGTTGAGTCCTCCGCCATAGAGCAAACCTTGCACTCCGCCCGGAGCTGTCGACGTTGCGAAGATGCCGATCAATATGGTTCCAACAATGCCACCCACGAGGTGGACGCCAACCACATCGAGCGAATCATCGAACCCGAAGCGGTACTTCAATCCAACTGCCAGCGCACAGGTCGCACCCGCGATAACGCCGATGGCGATGGCGCCTAGCGGATTCACCGCCGAGCAGGAGGGCGTGATCGCCACCAATCCGGCAACCACACCTGATGCCATACCAAGGCTAGTGGCGTGACCGTCGCGCATTCGCTCGACAAACAGCCATCCCAAAGCTGCGGCGCAGGTGGCAACGAAAGTGTTCACGAAGACTGTGGCCGACCACTGATTAGCAGCCAGCGCTGAGCCCGCGTTGAATCCGAACCAGCCAAACCACAGCAGCCCCGCCCCGATCATGACCAATGGCAAGTTGTGAGGCTTCATCGGCGTATTGGGCCAGCCAACTCGCTTGCCCACAATCAAGGCCAGGGCCAGCCCGGCGGCACCAGCATTGATATGCACGGCAGTACCACCCGCGAAGTCGATCGCTTTGAGCTTGTTGGCGATCCAACCACCAATATTCTCCGGCCCAGTGACGCCGTTGAAAGCAAAGACCCAGTGAGCAACTGGGAAATAGACCAACGTCGCCCAGATTCCAGCGAAAACCAGCCAGGAGCCAAACTTGATGCGATCGGCGACGGCACCCGAGATGAGTGCGACCGTGATGCAGGCAAACATGCATTGGAAGGCGACGAATGCTAGTTGCGGAATGTAGTGCGTCACCGCGACGCCGCTTGGGTCAAAGCCAACAGTGATGCCAGCGACGCTGGTAGGGCCACCCAACAGTCCCTTCATCCCAGCAAACTCGGCAATATTGCCGACGAGGCCGTGCCCGCCAACAGAGTTTCCGAAGGCTTCGGAGTATCCGTAGAGAATCCACAGCACACCGACTATGGCCAGCGCCCCAAAACTCATCATGATCATGTTTAGGACGGTCTTCATCCGCGTCATGCCGCCGTAGAAGAACGCCAGCCCTGGCGTCATCAAAAGCACCATGGCTGCGCTCGCGAGCACCCACGCGGTGTCCCCGGAGTCGATTGCCGGCATCTGCCCTCCCTCGTTTTCACTGGTTGAGGGAGCAACCATGGCGCGCAGGTATTACCGATCAGGTCTCGCTGCGTTTCGGTCCGATTGCCAATTACCACTGAAAGTTACGGGTGCGTGAACTTATCGACCCAAACAACACAGCGGCCCCACCGAAGTGGGGCCGCTGTGTTACTTGATCGTTGACTAGATCAGCGCTGTGTTGCCGTGCTTGCGGTAGTACGAGCGCCAGATGTAGCGGTGCAGCGGGATCAACCGTGGAATCCGGTTCAGCCCGGGAATGAAGGGCAACAGCGCCAGCAGCGCAGTCAGGACCATCATGATTACGAAGATCCACAAGTCTGCGTTGTCCTGCAGCGATGTGGTCGTTGTGGCGTCAGGTGCCGGGTTGAATGCCGGAATCTGATACCACATCGAGTACAACCACAACCATGCCTGACCCGGATAAGTACCGGTCTCATTCATCATGCCCCAGGTGTTGCCCTGAAGATGGGCCGCTGTGGCCGCATCATCGAGGTAGGAGCCATCACCAAAGAACAACACCTGCTTGGTGTAGTCCGTCTGGTAGTAGCCACCCTGGCCCATCAGAATTCCGTCGAGGGCGCCGGATGCTGCCATCGAAGTGAGCCCCTTCGCCAGCGCAGGCACAGGGCCGTAGTCGCCGGACTTCACCTGATCTAGGTGAATTGCTCCATCGGTAGCGGCTGTGTCCTGGATGGCCGTGTCATAAGTCGTAGCCCACGTCGTCTGCTGGTCGGCACCAGCGGCGGTCCAGACCGAAAGAGCAGCCTGCACGTCAGCCGGCTGATCCTGAGTCTTCAGCGGCGTAATAACGAAGTCGTTTGCCGCGTCGACCGGGATCCGGACACCCATCCATTTGCCCGGGGTGAAGAACCCAAGGAGCTTGATCGCATCTCCGTTGCTGTTATACGGCGGGCCATACCCTGCTGACTCCGTCGTACCGGCCAATTCCGCAACCGTGACCGAATAGAAGTTGTCGCTCGCCGAGGTAGCCCAACCCTTGAAGGTAAGGGCTTTCTCGTCCGGCGAACTGAACAGGCCAGACAGGGCTACAGCGAGTACGGAGATCACTAGCAACGCGATCGTGAACTCTTTGACGATGTCGTAGCGACGCTCAGGTCCAGCCCAAGGGCGGGAGGCGGCATCGGTTCCGCGACTGTGACTCATGCCGACACCTCGCTGGTCTCGTTGCTAGCGGCCGGGGCATCCTTAAGCGGAA
>CAIKAW010000002.1 GCA_903825575.1 uncultured bacterium
GACGTCGGCTGTACCGCGTAGTCGCAAGCGAAGTGGCCACGAGACGTCGCCTTCGATAGCTCGCCTCCACCCAGGCCTGATTCCTTCGTCGACAACGACGACTGAAGCTTGGCGAAGTTTGGCCACCCGAGCCCCAACCTTTGACGCGCTGCGCGCGACCGCCACTTGACCATCAGCCTTGCCGCCGGACCGACGGATCTGGCCCAAAGCAGCCTCGACGTATTCCTTTGCTGCGGCTTTCTCCTTGGCGTTGGGCATCAGGCCAGGATTGGGAAAACCAAAGGAACTGCCGTGGATGCGAGCGATGACAACCACCGCGATCCGCGCGCCGTTGGCAAGTTCGATCGCACGCTGGATCGCTTCGGGTCGGAATGCTTGACCAGGACTGAGCAGCACCAAGCGAACCGGGTCGCTCGGTTGGGCATCGCCCCTGACTCTTGGCAAAGCGACTCCTAGTTTCTTACGGAGTCGCCGCACCCGTTCCGGCGAAGACAGCCCCGTACTCGTGTCCGGCTTCAAGCAGCGCAGTCAGCAGAGAACGGCTGGCAGAACGTTCGCTGTGGAGCAGGAACGACAACGTACCGGAAACATCGTCGCGAGCAAGGTCGGTGACGATTCCAGCGACCTGGCTGCGGGTCGACGTGCCGTTCGGGCAGGTTCGATCCGACAGGTTCAGCGCGCACGTCTTGCTCAGCAGGTCGCGAGCACCGGCACCGGTCAGCCGCAACAACGCACGACCGTGCGTTACATCGACGATGCTGACGAACTCGCCATCGACACCAGTGATCCCAGCCGGCGCTTCAGGTGGCCCCACGATGAGCCAATCCCCAGGTGCACCGCCTAGGACCAAGTTGCCGTTAGAACGCGTTAGCGTGCCGGCCTTGGGCAGGCTGGCAGCGGTCACGCTGTCCGGCGCGGCCCGTACGGTCCACTTTGCCAAGCGACTGAGGTCAGTGATCGTCAGTTCGCCCGTGGGACCACTGGAGACCTCCCAGTTGCCTTCGATTCTCGACTGACCGACGAACGGGTAAGGCCCGCGCGCCACTGGGGTTGCACTAGCCATGGAGTCGCTCTCCTTGTGGGTCGACGAAGGCGTGCCCGTCAAACACGTGGGCCGAGATGCGGTTGCCCGAAGGCAGGACGATCGTCAATGCGCTGCCAGCACTAGACAGCGATGCCGGCACCTGTGCCAACGCAATCGAGCGCTTGAGCGTCGGCGACATCCGACTCGACGTCACCCGACCGACCATCTTGGAGCCAACCACGATCTGGCTGGCTTCCGGCGGGACGATGTTCGGGTCGTCGGTCTGGATTGCAACGACGCGGATGCCGTCGGTGGTTTCGGCACGCTGCCAAGCAAGTTCGGTCTTACCGGAGAAATAATCCGGCTTGTCCAACTTGATGAGCCCGTCGATGCCGGCGCTGAAACCCTTTGTGAGGGCGTCGGTGTCCTGCGCAACGATGAAGTGGCCCTTCTCAAGGCGCAACACGCGCTGAGCTTCGATGCCGAATGGCTTTACACCCAGATCAGCGCCAGCCTCAAGCAACGACTCCCAGACATGCAACCCGTAACTAGCCGGGACATGGATCTCGAAGCTGAGTTCACCGGTGAACCCGATGCGCCAGAGCACACAGTTGGAGACGCCGGCGATCGTGCCCTGTCGCACCTTCATATACGGGAAGGCCTCATTCGACAGATCTACGTCACTGACTACCCGGCTCATCAATTCACGAGCCTTCGGGCCAGCGATGTTGATGCTGGCGTATGACGTTGTGACTGGTGTGATGTGCACCTGCCAGTCCGGGTGTTCGGTCTGCAGCCAGTTCTCGCACCACTCCCAAATGGTCGCCGCACCAGAAGAGGTCGTCGACATCAAGTAGTGGTTTTCGCCCAGGCGGCCCGTGACACCGTCATCCATGACGACGCCATCCTCGGCGCACATGACTCCGTAACGCACCGAGCCAACGTCAAGTTTGTTCCACGCATTTACGTAGACCACGTTTAGCAACTTGGATATGTCAGGGCCGCGCAGGTCGAGTTTGCCCAGCGGCGTGACATCAATAATTCCGACCGCATTGCGAACTACGTTTACCTCTGCCACCGGATCGCCATAGTGCTCAGGGCGGATCCACTGACCGGCGATGAGTGGTTCGGCGCCGTGAGCCTCGTGCCATTCCTGCATCGGCGAGATGCGCGTGGGCTCAGCGTGCTGACCTGCCAGCGCTCCAAGGCTGATGGGCGCGAATGGTGGACGCCAGACAGTGGTTCCGAGGTCACCTACCGATGCACCGACTGCTTCGCCAAGGACTGCGATGGTGTTGATGGTTTCGTACTTGCCTTGGCTTGGGCCCATCGTTGCTGTCGTGAATCGCTTGACCAGTTCAGATGAGTCGTAACCCTCGGCCGCAGCGGCGATGATGTCTTTGCTCTTGACGTCTTCGGTGTAGTCAATGAAGCCGTGGGTGGTGGAACGGAACAACGCCGGGTGTGAATCGACACCTAGCAGTGGGGCCTTGCCACCGTCTCGCCCTGCAGCCCGATCCGCGGCAATGCGCCCGATCTGCGTTGCGTGGTCGATCAGTTCAGCCAAGGTGCCATCGCCACCGAGTCCACCAGCGACCATGACGCTCGGCGGCAAATCGTCGCCAGGCAGGAAGCGGGCTGCGACCTGGTTCCAGACTGGACGCGCGCCAGCCATATTGATCAGCGATGTTGGCGCAGTCCAGCCGGTTGCCGTGACTAGAAGGTCCGCCTTGATTGTGCGGCCATCCGCCAACTCGACACCAGTTACGTGACCTCGACCGAGGGCACGTACAACGTTGCCTCCGGTGCGTGCATCAACAACTGCAGCAATGGTTACGCCGGCTGCGCGCAGGGTCTCGACTGCAGCATCGCCTTCGGCATTGGCGGTGAACACCACGGCCGTACGTCCGGGTGCGATGCCATAGAGCTTGATCAGTCGTCGGGCTGCGGTCGAGAGCATCACACCGGGAAGGTCGTTGCCCTCGAACACGTAGGGCCGCTCGAACAGGCCCGGTGCAACGACGAGCGTGCCGACCCGAGCCTTGTAGAGCCGCTCTACGGCGCTTGGGAGCGTCCGCTGTACAACGCTGACCCAGTTGTCGTCA
>CAIKAW010000003.1 GCA_903825575.1 uncultured bacterium
ATCCATTGGCTCTACAAAGTCGAACAGGGCGGCATAGGTGGGAACCTGAAACTAGCCCGACGCCCAAACGCTGACGGCGGCATCGACGTGCTAGCTGAAACACGGGCCGAAGGTGGTTTCTGCATCACCGCGCCGTCCGGTGGATCAGTGCATCTCAGCGGCAAACCGTGGGAGCAGTTACGCGGCGGCCCCGAAACGATCGCCGATATCACGATCGAAGAGCGCGACATGTTCCTCGACCTGTTTCGGGCACTAGATCGCATGCCGAAGATTCGGGGTACACGATGACAGCCCCGACAACGATCGACCTACGCCCAGGTGACGACTACATCGCCCGCACGACGTGGGACGAATTACTGATCCCGGCCGGTTGGACTTTCCTGGTTGAACGCGGGGGGACCACCTGGTGGCGGCGCCCCGGCAAACAAGACGGAATCTCAGCGACCACCGGCTACGGTGACGGCGACTACGACTGCCTATACGTATTTAGCACCTCGACAACCTTCGAGGCTAAGACGGCCTACAGCAAGTTCGCTGCTTACACGCGCCTTCACCACGGCGACGACTACACCGCCGCCGCCCGACAACTAGCAGCCGACGGATACGGCAGCGGAACACCCCGTGCACTAACGCCATTCCAGCCCGAACACGGCGCAAACGTCGGGCTAGATAATCCCGAGCCGCACGGTCGGCGCGTCAGACTCCAGTCAATTGCTGGCCTACGACTACGGCCAGTGCGTTGGCTTTGGGAAGGCAGACTGGCTCTCGGATCATTCGCGCTGCTAGGAGGCCGCGAAGGTCTAGGTAAGTCAACGGTGGCCTACTGGCTAATAGCACGCATTACCCGCGGCGACCTACCAGGCGAATCATCTGGCACACCTCGAGCTGTCATCGTTGCTGCCACCGAAGATTCGTGGGAACACACCATTGGCCCGCGCCTAGTCGCAGCCGGTGCAGACCTAGAACTGATCTACCGCGTCGACGTGGTCACCAGCGAACAAACCACCGCCACACTCAGCCTGCCATTAGACAACCAGCGCCTAGCGATCGAAGTTGAACAAGTCGGTGCCGCCTTGATCCTGCTCGACCCGCTAATGAGCCGACTATCCGAAAACCTCGACAGCCACAAGGACGCCGACGTCCGTCGCGCCCTTGAACCACTTGCAGACCTAGCAGGCCGCACCGGGGCTGTCGTCCTGGGCTTGATCCACGTCAACAAAGGCATTGGCGGTGACGTACTGACCTCCGTCATGGGATCGCGGGCTTTCGTCGCCGTTGCCCGATCCGTTCTGGCAGTAGTTGTCGATCCCGAGGACGAAACGCGGCGACTACTTGGGATGCCTAAAAACAACTTGGGCCGCACAGATCTGCCCAGCCTGATCTTTCGCATCATCGGTGTAGAGGTTCCAACCGACGAAGGCCCAGCGATCACCGGGGTAGTTAGTTGGGAAGGTGAGTCAGATATCAGCGTCGATGCTGCCATGCGCGACGGAGCCTCCGACCCGGAAGTTCGCACCGCAACAACCGAAGCCGGAGACTGGCTTAGCGACTACCTGTACACCCAAGGTGGCAACGCCGATTCAGCGGACATTCGCAGGGCAGGACTAGCAGCCGGACATTCCTCCGATGCGCTCAAACGGGCACGCCGACGCTTAGGGATCGCCGTCACGTCCATCGGCTTTCCTCGCCGCACGCAATGGACGGCCCCAGTTGGAGCATCGTCTGGGGAGACTGCTCTCACTGCACTAACTGCACTAACTGGAGACCAAACCGCCCAGTCGGTGCAGTTGGTGCAGTTGGAGCAGTCAGGTGGGACGGGGGCTTTCGTTGCTCCCACTGTGGTCGCATCATGACCGCGACCAACGTCGACCCCACCCGACGCACTCGACCCCTGCACTTCACCAGGTGCACACAATGCGGTGCCGTCCTCGGACTCAGCCACTACACCGGGCACGCACCCAAGTGCCAACAAGCAAACGACGAAAGGACCACGCCGTGATGACCGACACCGAACGCGCACTAATGCTCCTGCGGTGCCGACCCGCACGCCGCGGCAACAACTGGCCCACACACAAGGCACGTGCACGCCTACACCGACACAACGTGCACGTCCTGCAACGACGACGGGACGCCGCACGACGGGCACAACGTCGATCGAAGGCGGCGTGATGATCGCTGGCGGTCTGCATTCCTGGTGTTTGGTAGGCGCCGGACCCCACCTCAGCATATGCATGACGTCCACTCTCCCCGACCAACCCAACTAGCGTGAAAGGACCACCCGATGACTAGAACCTGCAATTTCTGTTCGACCACCTACGAGGCGAAGCGATCTTCGTCGAAGTTCTGTTCGGGCCTGTGCCGCAGTCGCGCACGGTTCACCGAAACGATGCCTAATGTCGCAATGCAGGCCGGTGGGGCGCTAGAAGCCACCACGTTGGCTGAGTTGACCGCTGCTGGCGTGCACGAGTCTGTGGAGGCGTCCTGTGCGCTGCTGCTGGCTCGCCGTATTGACGCCGGCGACGGCTTCACGTTGTCCGGTTTAGCTGCGACGGTGCGCGAGTTTCGCACGACGTACAAGGCTGCGATGGTGAAGGCGCCACCAGCGGACACTCCGCTGGAGGTTATTCGTCGCCGTCGTGCTGCGCGTATGGCCGAATTCGTGCCGGATTCTGACCCGATTGTCGGTGATTCGGAATGAGTGCGCCGATGACCGGGCGCCTGGAGGCTGCTATCGGCCGCCTGGGTGCGCGGGGAATTGCGGAGCCGCCGCCACCACCGAAAGATGAGCCAGGGATGACCCCCGCGTGTGCGGGGAATTGGCTAAGACGTTAACTCGTGGTTTGGTGTACAGGGGATGACCCCCGCGTGTGCGGGGAATTGAAGGTTCGTCACGCTAACCCAACGGTTAGCATGGGATGACCCCCGCGTGTGCGGGGAATTGGTGATAACGATTGACGGCAAGACGTTTCTTCAGGGATGACCCCCGCGTGTGCGGGGAATTGAACTCCTGTTGACTCCGCCACAGGTTCTCGACGGGATGACCCCCGCGTGTGCGGGGAATTGGGCGGCGGCATCCACTTGCCCGGAGTGCGCGAGGGATGACCCCCGCGTGTGCGGGGAATTGTTGTAGCGAAGTGGGGCCGGGGCCGCCGAGTAGGGATGACCCCCGCGTGTGCGGGGAATTGCGTGTACTTCATGGTC
>CAIKAW010000004.1 GCA_903825575.1 uncultured bacterium
AGGGGCTACCACCAGAGCCGGGCTGCTACCGGGCCCGTTGCGGGACAGGTTCGGCTTTACGGCACATCTGGACTTCTACGACACCGTTGATTTGATCGAGATTGTCACCCGCAGCGCCCGCTTGCTGGGCGTCGATTTGGCGCCCGATGCGGCCGCGGAGGTCGCCGGACGTTCGCGGGGGACGCCACGAGTCGTAAACCGACTCTTGCGTCGCGTACGAGACTTCGGCCAGGTGCATGGCGACGGTCGGGTGGATTTGCAAGTGGCCAAAGCAGCCTTGGCCCTCTTCGAAGTCGATGTGCTCGGCCTCGACCGGCTCGATCGAGCGGTCTTAGATGCCCTTTTGCGTCGATTTGGCGGGGGACCGGTGGGCGTGAGCACCTTGGCGGTGGCGGTCGGTGAGGAAATCGAGACCGTTGAGACCGTGGTGGAGCCGTATTTGGTTCGAAGTGGTTTGCTGGCCCGGACCCCACGGGGGCGGGTTGCCACGCCGGCCGCCTGGGAGCATCTCGACCTTGTGGCGCCCGGGGATGTGGCTGGACAGGCGCGTCTGGAATTCCCGGACTAGGAGCCGGATAGACTCCGCGCGGCGCACCGATTGGTGCCCGCAACCGTGCTCCTAGCACCGGACAGTTGGAAGCCCCGTGAACAGTTCGCTGATTGGGCAAGCGCCCTCGCCCTTCGATGCTTTGGTTGCAGCGGCAAGCAAGAGCAGTCCCACTTCGCTCATACTGCCATTGCTGCTGGTCGTGGCGTTCTACTTCCTGTTGATTCGTCCTCAGCGGAACCGGCAGAAGAAGGCAACGTCGCTGCGCTCTCAGATGATGCCGGGCCAGAAGATCGTGACCATCGGTGGCGTCTATGGCACAGTGACGGACATCGACGATGAGAGTTTTGGGCTCGTAATTGCGCCAGGCGTCGAAGTCCGTTTCGTCAAGTCAGCACTCGGAAGAGTTATCGAATCAATCGGCGATCATGAGTCGATTCCGGATTCAGATCACGGGCCGGACGCTCCGAACTCGTAAACGGGAATATGTCGAGGACAATGCTTTCGGCGCGCACCAGCGGGCCCTGAACTTGGAAGGCAACGGTGGCTTCATCTAAATCCGGATATCCCGGCCGCACACTGTCCGTACTTGTGGTGGCTGTGATTGGGTTGCTCGCTTGGACTTGGTGGCCCGGATACTCCCATGCGCCCAAGCTAGGACTTGACCTGCGCGGGGGCACTCAGGTGATCCTGACGCCTTCGTTGGCGCACGGTCAGGGCGGCACCATAAGCCAGGATGCCCTAAACCAGACCGTCGGCATCATCCAACAGCGAGTCAACGGTCTCGGCGTGTCTGAAGCCACCGTGAGTTTGCAAGGTAATGGCAACAACGCGGCCATTGTGGTCTCGGTGCCTGGAGTCAACCAGCAACAGATTGCCAACACGCTCAAAGAGACTGCCTTGCTCGACTTCCGGCCGGTGTCGCAAGAGGCGGTTTCCAGCCCGACGACACCTACGCCGTCGGCCAGCGCCAGCGCGAGCTCGAAGGCATCTACGGTGGCCAAGCCAGGCGCCAGCGGGTCTTCCAGCGCCACCCCGAGCGCTTCGGCCTCGCCGACTGCCTCGCCTTCAGCCTCCACGTCTGCGACCCCGGCTCCTTCAGGTTCTGGATCCGCCGCAGCCGGTCCGACGGCACCAATCACATCGGCCAACAACGATGCGGCACTCCAGGCCGCCTACGCCGCAATTGATTGTTCGAACCCGGCTAATCGCCCGGGAGGGGTTCCCGATGACCCCACTAAGTGGGCCGTGACCTGCAGTCAGGACGGCGGCTTGAAGTACCTGCTTGAGCCAGCCTTCATCAAGGGCACAAACGTGAGCAACGCTCAGGCCAGCCTGCCGCAGAGTGGCGGTGCTTCGTGGATCGTGAACCTGACTTTCGATGGCGCCGGTTCCAAGGCTCTAGCAACCGTGTCTACGAGCCTGGTCAGCAAGCCTTCGCCGCAGAACCAGTTCGCGATCGTCCTTGATGGGCTGGTCGTTGAATCGCCGTACTTCCAGCAGGCGATTCTTGGTGGCCAAGCTGAGATTTCCGGAAACTTCACCGTCGAACAGGCCAAGAGCTTGGCGAATGTGCTGAAGTACGGAGCACTTCCCTTGACCCTCAACATTGGCGAAGTTACATCGGTCTCCCCAACGATTGGGTCAGACCAGTTGACGGCCGGGCTCCTCGCAGGTGGGATCGGGCTGGCGTTGGTGTTGTTGTACCTGTTGCTCTACTACCGGGCTCTTGGCTTGGTATCTATCGCCAGCCTGCTATTCGCTGCCCTTATCTCGTACGGCCTTTTCGTCGTGCTCGGCCGCACGATTGGCTTCACGTTTACGTTGGCTGGTGTGGCTGGAGCGATCGTGGCGATCGGAATCACGGCCGACTCGTTCGTCGTCTATTTCGAGCGCATCCGCGATGAGATTCGAGACGGCAAGTCTTTGCGTGCCGGGGTTGACTCTGCTTGGATTCGTGCCCGGCGAACGATTTTGGCGGCGGACTTCGTCTCGATTCTGGCCGCTGTGGTTCTCTATTACCTGTCCGTAGGCAGCGTCCGCGGCTTCGCGTTCACTCTTGGACTTACGACCTTGGTTGATATCGGCGTTGCCTTCCTGTTCACTCGACCGCTGGTCGTCTATGTGGCTCGAAGTAAGTGGTTCTCAGGCGGTTCTGGCATGACCGGGCTCTCGCCCGCTCGACTGGGGGTCGCCAGCCTGGGAGCTCCTCCTCGTAAGACTCGCCCCGGCAGCACATCGACGAAGGGTGCCTGATGTCTCGCCTCGGCAGGCTTGGCCACAATCTGTACGTCGGACAAGTCTCCTATGACTTTGTCGGCCGGCGAAGAGTCTGGTACTCAATCTCCGGCGTGATCGTCGCCGTAGCTGTTCTTGGGCTTTCAGTGTTTGGGCTGAACCTTGGGATTGAATTCAAGGGCGGAGCCGCTTTCGTCGTACCAGTGAGCAACTGTTCGGTACCGACCGCGCGCGCGGCAGTGGCTAGCGCTGGCGTAAACGGTGCTCAGGTTCAGTCCCTTAGCGGCGGACGGATCCGGATCCAAACACCAACATTGACTACTGATCAGTCCCAGACGGTTGCCAACTCTGTGGCAAGCGCTTGCCATGTGGTCGCCGGCGACATTCAAATCCAAATCGTCGGTCCCACCTGGGGTAGCCAAATCACGAAGAAGGCCTTGACCGGCCTGCTGGTGTTTATAGCCTTCACAATTATCTTCCTCACGCTTTACTTCGAATGGCGAATGGCAGCAGGGGCCATCGTCGCGTTGATCCACGATGTGCTGATCACGATTGGTATCTATGCGATTAGCCGATTCGAGGTAACGCCAGCCACCGTCATTGGCGTCCTAACCATTCTCGGCTACTCGCTCTACGACACAGTGGTCGTATTCGACAAGGTGAAAGAGAACACAAAGACGGTTGCTGGTCAGAATCGCTACACCTACAGCGGGGCCGCAAACCTCGCGGTCAACCAGACTCTGGTTCGTTCCATCAACACCTCTGTGGTGGCCTTGCTCCCTGTGGCAGCAATCCTTTTCGTCGGCGCCGGATTGCTAGGCGCTGGGACACTTAAAGACCTAGCGCTTGCGCTGTTCGTCGGAATCGCCGCAGGCACCTACTCGTCGATTTTTGTTGCGACTCCCGTGTTGTGCCAGCTCAAAGAGCGCGATCCGGCAATGCAGGCTTTGGCCCGGCGGGTTTCCGCACGCAACTCCGCTGTGGCCAAGTCGACTGGCCAGCCCGCGGACCCAGATGGTGCTAACGAGGTCGAGGATTTTGACCAGCCCGTCGCTAGTTCGGGATCCAGTGCCGGTCGGCCTACCGGCCCGCGCAATCAACCCCGACGAGCAAAACCGCGTCGCACTCGTTAGCCAGACTCTTGCTCGCCCCTAGACTTGGATTCCTAGGGCGGGAGTAACTGTGGCGAACGATGCGACGGCCAGTGAACGAGTTGTCGCGCCCATAGCCAGCGATGCCGGCTTCCGCTCGAGGCTGGCTCGCGCCGTTGGTGTAGGTCGCGGCTCCCACCCGGAGCTCGAACCTCTGATGAAGTCCTTGCGCCAGTACCACCCGAAATCTGATCACAAGCAGCTTGAGCGTGCCTACGACATGGCTAGCTATCTGCATCGCGACCAGGTGCGCAACTCTGGCGACCCATATGTCACGCACCCGCTGGCCGTGGCTCAAGTGCTGGCTGAGCTTGGAATGACCGTGCCTACGCTGGTTGCGGCGTTGTTGCATGACACCTTGGAAGACACCGAATACACGCTCAATGACCTCCGAGAGGATTTCGGAGACGAAGTCGCAAAGCTCGTAGACGGGGTCACCAAGCTCGATAAGGTGAAGTACGGCCAAGCTTCGGCTGCAGAAACTGTTCGCAAGATGGTCGTTGCGATGGCCAAGGACATCCGGGTGTTGGTTATTAAGTTGGCTGACCGGCTGCACAACATGCGGACCTTGGGGTATTTGCCGCCAGAGAAGCAAGAGCGAATTGCTCGCGACACCTTGGAGATCTATGCGCCGTTGGCGCATCGGCTTGGGATGAACACGATCAAGTGGGAGCTAGAAGACCTAGCTTTTGCGAACTTGTATCCCAAGCTATTTGAGGAGATTGTCCGCCTTGTTGGCCAACGGGCACCGAGTCGAGATGTCTACCTGTCTCGGGTGGTAAGCGCGATTGAGGAGGATCTGCGAACTTCCAAGATCAAGGCGTCAGTTACTGGTCGGCCTAAGCATTACTACTCGATCTACCAGAAGATGATCGTTGGCGGCCACGATTTCGCTGACATCTACGATCTCGTGGGTGTTCGAATCTTGGTTGAGTCAGTCCGGGACTGCTACGCGGTTTTGGGCATCTTTCACTCGCGATGGAACCCGGTTCCCGGCCGGTTCAAGGACTACATCGCAATGCCAAAGTTCAACATGTACCAGTCCTTGCACACCACTGTAATTGGACCCGATGGCAAACCAGTCGAACTCCAAATCCGTACGTTTGATATGCATAGGGCCGCCGAGTTTGGCGTTGCGGCGCACTGGCGATACAAGCAACATGAGGTAGGCGGCAAGTCTGGGCCCGATGATTATGGCTGGCTGCGCCAACTTCTCGAGTGGCAGCGCGAGACAGAAGACCCAGGCGAATTCTTGGACGCCTTGCGGTTTGATCTGGGTAGCAACGAAGTATTCGTGTTCACACCGAAGGGCGATGTAGTCGCGCTCCCAAGCGGATCGACTTCAGTCGATTTCGCATATGCCGTGCATACCGAGGTTGGGCACCGCTGCGTTGGGGCGCGCGTGAATGGAAAACTGGTTCCGTTGGAATCAAAACTGGACAATGGTGATGTTGTCGAGATCTTCACCGCCAAAGCCGAAGGAGCAGGTCCTAGTCGCGATTGGCTGTTGTTTGTTGCCAGCCCCCGCGCCAGAAACAAGATCAAGGCTTGGTTCTCCAAGGAGCGCCGTGAAGAAGCCATCGAGCATGGCAAAGATCAACTTGCTCGCACCATGCGCAAGCAGGGGCTCCCACTTCAGCGGCTCTTAACAAATGCTGGGTTACTGGAGATCGCTCAGGATCTGCACCAAGTAGATATCACTGGGCTTTACGCCGCGATTGGTGAAGGTCAGGTTTCGGCTCAAACCGTCGTACAGCGGTTGGTTGCTGCACTTGGCGGTGAATCGGCCACTAATGATGACATCGCCGAAACGGTTGCCGCATCTCGTATTTCTGGGCGCAGGTCTCATGTTGGCGACCCCGGAGTCGTTGTCCGAGGTGCTGACGATGTGTGGGTCAAGTTGTCGAAGTGTTGTACTCCGGTGCCTGGTGACGAAATTCAAGGGTTTGTCACCCGCGGTCAAGGGGTCTCGGTGCATCGAGCGGATTGCGTAAACCTGAAGGCTTTAGCCTCGTCAGACGGCGAACGAATGGTGGATGTGGATTGGGCGCCAACATCAAATTCTGTGTTCCTGGTAAACATCCAAGTGGAGGCGCTTGACCGGGCTCGACTGTTGTCAGATGTGACGAGGACGCTTTCGGATCAGCACGTAAATATCTTGTCCGCCTCTGTCAGCACAACTCGCGACCGGATTGCCCTCTCCCGGTTCACATTCGAGATGGGCGAACCCAAACACTTAGGTAGCGTCTTGAAGGCAGTACGAAATATTGAGGGCGTATTCGACGTCTATCGAGTGTGAATTCGCCCTATAACTAGGAGCTGAATTCCTCGGCTGCAGCTTCGGCGGCGGCAAGGAGACCGCGTTGCGCAGCGAGATCGGCTTGTGCTTGATCAATTGACTTTGAATCATTTGACGCTTGCGCAGCAGCCAGCGCCTTTTCGAGTTTAAGGACACTGCCGAGAAATAGTTCGACAGTTGAGCGGGCGCGAGCTCCGGCTTCAGGGTTACTTCGGCGCCAACGATCCTGCTCCGAATTTCGGACTGCTTCTTCCACGCGTCGGAGCCGAGCGTCAATCCGTTCCTTGTCGTTGCGCGGAACGTGGCCTGCCTTCTCCCAGCGTTCTTGGATTTTTCGAAGTGCAGCTTTGGATGCCTCGGCATCCTTAACGGGCAGCAGCGCCTCCGCTTCGGTTGCGAGTGCTTCCTTTGTCGCCAAATTGCCCTTGAGGTCGGCGTCGCGCACGTCTAGTGCAGCAGAACGCGCGGCGAAGAACTTCTCCTGGGCGTCGCGGAATGTCGCCCAGTACCTGTCTTCCTCGACTCGGTTACCGCGGGGGGCGATCTTCCACTCAGCCATTAGGTCGCGAAAGGCAGTTGCAGTTGAAGTCCAATCAGTGGACTCAGACAGCTCCTCGGCCCGTTTTAGCAGGCTTGTCTTTGCCAGCTTCGCTTCCGCTCGGACGATATCGACGGTCGCAAAATGGGTTCGACGCGCTTTGTCGAAGGCCGAGCGGGCGTTGCTGAAGCGCTTCCAGAGTTCCTGCTCGGTGTTTCTCTCCCCGTGCGGTTTGGCCTGCCAGTCAGTCAGCAATTCCTTATAGCGCTCACCGGTGGACTTCCACTGGGTTGAAGTTGAGAGTCGTTCGGCTTCGTCAACTATGGCGACCCGTTCAGCCACTGCCGCGGCCTTAGCGGCCTTCTTGGCTTCGGTTGCCGCCACTCGTTGAGTTCGGACTAGGTCGTCCAAAGCATCTAGGCGAAGAAGCAGGGCGGCGATGTCGCCAACGCAGCTGGGCTCCACGAGCGCTGCGCGGACTTTGGCGGAAGTCTGATGTGCACTATCGGCGTTCGATTTCCCGTCGGCCAACCGTCGGATGGCCAGTTCTACTTCGGCGGCGAGATCGTCGAATCGGCGTTGGAAGAATGCCAATCCGGCAGCTGGTTCACCGGCGGCCCATTGCCCTACTCGATGTTCGGTTCCGGAGGGCAGGCGGACAAAGACCACGCCTTCGGCATCCACGCGCCCAGTAGGCAACGCAGCGGCGCCTTCGGTCATTTTCGGTCCTCCTGCAGATTCGGTCTGTGCTTAGCCTAGAGGCTGACTACGTGGCGCTTGCCTTCGAGATTACCAAGGGCTGAATTGGGGACCCGTCCGTTCCTCCACCAGTGACCCCTTGATTTGCCACGTACTTGGCAATATCTAGGCCTGAAGTGACCTTGCCCCACACGGTGTAGTTCGGTCCGAGGGTGGTGTTCGCGAAAACAATGAAGAACTGGCTGCCACCGGTATTGGGTCCAGAATTGGCCATTGCCACCGTTCCAGCCGGGTAATTCACGCCGCTGACCGAAGGCAAGTTCTCATCGGGCACCGTGTAGCCCGGGCCACCACTTCCAGTGCCGGTCGGGTCCCCACACTGAATGACGAAGATTCCAGTCGTGGTCAGGCGGTGGCACTTGGTGTTGTTGAAGTAGCCCTGAGCTGCCAGGAACACCATCGAGGAGACAGTCTTAGGTGCCTTGGCCGCGGTCAGAGCTATCTTGATTTGGCCACAGTTGGTGGTCAACGTCAGCACTGGTTTGCTCGTTGCACTAACGCTGATAACTGGTGCCTTTGGCCAATGCAGGACATTGGTTCGTACAGTCGCAGGTGCACCGCAGGTAACTGTGGTTGCCAGGGCCCAGCTGGGTTTTGCGCTAGGAGAGGCACTAGGTGTCGGCTTGGCTGCAGTCGGCGTAGAGCTGGTAGGCCAAAGAAGGTAGCCAAGGCCCGCGAGCACGATTGCAACCCCGACGATGGCTCCAACAACCTGATTGCGACGTTTGGCTTTGGTGTGTTGCTGGCGACGCTTGGCGGCCTGTCGTTCGGCTTTAAGCCGAGCAAGTTCGCGCTGACGTTTGGCCCCAGCAGCCGTTACCTGTCGAGGAAGCTCACTCTTGTTGCCCGACACTGGCCCTCCGACTGGTCTTGCAGCGGGCCTACCCCGCTTGGCACGCCGGGAAGGCGTCCGTCGAGAGTCTAGGCAAGGTACCCCGGTCGCAGCGCGTCGGTCCCGAACCGGTTTCCCCGGAGGGGGATCAGGCGACTACCCTCGAGTGGCCGCGTGACAGCCCGTTACGCCTGAACGTGAGGCCCTATTCGTGCTGGTAGCTGGATTCCCCGCGGGCCCGTGGGGCACGAACTGCTGGGTTGTGGCAGTCGGTGCTGGGGCGGAGTGCCTCGTGATTGATCCAGGCAAGGATGTCGCATCCGGCCTCAGTGAGGTGCTCCGGGAGAATCGGCTTCGGCCGGTGGCGGTCCTTTTGACTCACGGACACATCGATCACATGTGGTCGGTTACGCCGGTGAGCGCCGACTATGGAATTCCTGCCTACATCCATCCCGCCGATCGAGAACGGCTCACCGACCCCTCGCTCAGCCGCGGTGCAACGTCCCAAGCATTGCTCGCAGCTTCCGGAGGCCAGTTGCAGTTTCAGGAGCCAGCTGAGGTGCGGGAATTAGCTGATGGACTGGTTCTGGAACTTGCCGGCGTCGCCTTGCGGGTCAACCATGCGCCAGGTCACACCCAAGGCTCAGTTGCTTTCACGGTTGATCTGCCGGATGAACCCCTGATGTTCTCGGGAGATCTTCTGTTTGCCGGATCGGTAGGCCGCACCGACCTTGCGGGTGGCGATCCAGATGCCATGCTGGCGTCGTTGGCCAGGGTTGCGCTGTCGCAGCCGGACAATATGACGGTATGTCCTGGGCATGGCCAGACGACGACGATCGGCCAAGAGCGGATGTCGAACCCGTATCTTCAGCAGTCAACGTCGGGCAATTCGACTAGGAGGGGCTTGTGACGAACCTGTTTCAGGCCCCTAAGGGTGTGCCAGAGTATTTTCCGCCTGACTCTGCTGCGTTTCTTGCCGTTCGCGATGCCTTGGCCAAACCGGCGTGTAACGCCGGGTACGGGTACATCGAGTTGCCGACCTTCGAAGACACCAATCTGTTTGTGCGTGGGGTCGGCGAATCAACGGACGTCGTGTCAAAGGAGATGTACACCTTTGACGATCGAGGGGGCCGGTCAATTTCGCTCCGCCCTGAGGGGACGGCGGGAGTGATGCGTGCCGTTATCGAGCACGGTCTCGATCGTGGGCAACTGCCCGTAAAGCTTTGGTATGCGGGGCCTTTCTTTCGGGCTGAACGCCCGCAGCAAGGTCGCTACCGCCAGTTTCATCAGGTGGGAGTGGAAGCGGTGGGAATCGATGACCCGGCCCTAGATGCCGAAGTAATCTCCCTGGCCGACGAGGCGTACCGCTCTCTGGGTTTGACGGGCTACACGCTCATGCTGACTTCGTTGGGCTGCGCGGTTTGTCGCCCGCCGTATCGCGAAATGCTCCAAACATTCCTTGGTCGACTGAGCCTTGACGAAGAGACCAGCAGACGTGCGGCTTTGAATCCGCTCAGAGTCCTCGACGACAAGCGTCCCGAAGTGCAGGAGCAACTCGCCGAAGCTCCATTGCAGGTTGATCACCTCTGTTCGGAGTGTCGCCAGCACTACGACGCGGTGCGAACGCACTTAGCGGCCTTGGGCGTGCGCTGGCAGGAAGCGCCCCGATTGGTTCGCGGCCTGGATTACTACACCCGAACCACCTTTGAGTTTCAGCACCCCGGTTTGGGGTCGCAATCTGGAATCGGTGGTGGTGGCCGCTACGACGGACTGATGGCCCAGCTGGGAGGTCAGGACCTTGGCGGGATCGGGTTTGGCCTCGGCACCGATCGCACGTACTTGGCCTGCCGCGCCGAAGGCCTATCCGTTGGTAGACCCGAACGCTGCGATGTGTTCTTGGTCCCCTTAGGCGATGCGGCTAAGACCCGGATCGTTGCCTTGGGCGGACTGCTTCGGGTGGCCGGAGTCCGAACGGATATTGCTTACGGTGATCGTGGGCTAAAGGGTGCGATGAAGGCCGCGGATCGCAGTGGTGCCAGATATGCCGTAATTGTTGGTGACCGTGATCTAGAAAGCGGCGTTGCCCAACTAAAGCGGCTTAACACCGGCGAGCAAAGTGAAGTGCTGCTCACGGGACTTGTCGATGTTCTTAAGGAGAGACTGGCGTGATTCGTACCCACCAGAGCGGCTTGCTTCGACCAGAACAGGCTGGCGACTCCGTCATCCTTGCCGGATGGGTCGCCCGCCGACGCGACCACGGTGGAGTGGCCTTTGTGGACCTGCGTGATGCCTCCGGGGTGGTCCAGGTAGTGATCCGCGATCCAGAAGTCGCTGGCGAACTACGAGCGGAATACTGCTTGTTAGTTGCTGGCCAAGTCCAGGTTCGCCCGCCGGGTAACGAGAACTCAGATCTGCCAACCGGCTATGTCGAAGTGATCGCTGAGACTGTCACAGTCCTGTCTGAGTCGGCGCCGTTGCCGTTCCCAATTGATGACCAGGTCCAGGTTGGCGATGAAACCAGGCTTCGCTATCGGTACTTAGACCTTCGCCGGCAGGGCCCGGCCCGCGTGATGCGCATGCGGAGCCAAGTAAACCGGCTTGCCCGTGACGTGCTCTATGAACGCGACTTCGTCGAGATCGAAACACCGACCCTGACTGCGTCGACACCCGAGGGCGCTCGGGATTTCTTGGTTCCCGCCCGACTTTCGCCAGGTTCTTGGTATGCGCTTCCTCAGTCGCCACAGTTGTTCAAGCAGTTGCTGATGGTCGCTGGCATGGAACGCTATTTCCAGATTGCCCGCTGTTATCGCGATGAGGACTTTCGAGCCGATCGTCAACCTGAATTCACCCAACTAGACATTGAGATGAGCTTTGTTGATCAAGGCGACATCATCGAGGTCGGTGAAGCCATCGTTCGTGCCTTGTGGCAGGGAGTCGCCGGGCATTCGATCGGATCGATTCCTCATCTGACCTACTTCGATGCGATGGCTCGGTTCGGTAGCGATAAGCCTGACCTGCGTTTTGATCTGGAATTGTCTGATTTGAGCGACTACTTCGCGAACACTGACTTCCGCGTCTTCCAGGCCCCTCACGTTGGCGCAGTTGTTATGCCAGGTGGCGCCGATCAACCGCGACGGACTTTCGACGCTTGGCAGGAGTGGGCGAAGCAGCGCGGAGCCAAGGGCCTGGCATATGTGACCTTCGGTCTGGATGGCGTACTTGGCGGTCCGGTTGCCAAGAACCTTTCGGAGGCCGAGTGTGCTGGGCTAGCAGAAGCGATTGGCGCCAAGCCTGGCGATTGCGCCTTCTTCGCAGCGGGGGAGCGTATGAACGCTCTAGCGCTGCTCGGTGCGACCCGACTTGAGATTGGGCAGCGCTGCGACCTGATCGATGAAAGCGAATGGTCGTTCGTTTGGATTGTCGATGCCCCAATGTTCGAACCGACCGAGGCCGAAGATGGCACCACTGGTTGGACGGCCGTCCACCATCCATTCACTTCTCCGAATTCAGACTGGCTTGATAGCTTCGAGAGTTCGCCTAGGGAAGCCCTCGCGTGGGCCTACGACATCGTGTGCAATGGCAACGAGATCGGCGGAGGGTCGATCAGAATCCATCGTGGCGATGTGCAACAGAGAGTCTTCTCGGTGCTGGGCATGTCGAGCGCCGAAGCTGAATCTAAGTTCGGGTTTCTGCTTGATGCCTTCAAATTCGGACCGCCACCTCATGGTGGAATCGCATTTGGTTGGGATCGGATTTGCATGCTCCTTGCAGGGGCAGCAAGTTTGCGCGAGGTCATTGCTTTCCCGAAGACCGGCGGCGGACAAGATCCACTTACTGGAGCGCCGACCCCGATTACCGAGATACAACGCCGCGAGGCGGGCATCGATGCGGGCCGTAAGAGCACACCTGTCCCAGCGGCCGAAGCTTAGGCGCGCATGACGGCATCCCTTTTCGATGACGGGATCGACCCGCGTCGATCGGACGCGCCGTTGGCGGTTCGGATGCGGCCGCGGTCGCTTGCCGAGATGGTAGGACAAGGGCAGTTACTTGCTGACGGGTCGCCGCTACGCCGCTTGATTGAGGGCGGTTCGGGGTTGGCTAGACCTGTGTCGTTGATTCTCTGGGGGCCACCAGGAACGGGCAAAACTACGTTGGCGATGTTGGTCTCCCACGCCACAGGTCGTCGGTTTGTGGAGTTGTCGGCCGTAACTGCCGGCGTAAAGGATGTTCGGGAAGTAATTGATCGAGCTCGGGATGAACTTGGCGTTCATGGCACTGGCACGGTGCTCTTTGTCGACGAAGTACATCGTTTTAGCAAGACGCAACAAGATGCGCTTCTGCCCGCTGTCGAGAACGGTTGGGTGACGCTCATCGCGGCAACCACAGAGAACCCATCGTTCGCCGTGATCAGCCCGTTGCTCTCACGCTCGCTTGTGCTCTCACTTTCTTCACTTTCGGACGCAGATGTGGCAGCGGTGATTTGTCGGGCGCTGGACGATGAACAAGGACTGGCGGGCCAGGTTGATTTGGAACCGGCTGCCCTTGAGCATTTGGTGCGAATCGCCGGTGGCGATGCTCGGCGAGCATTGACTGCACTGGAAGCGGCTGCGGCGGCCGCTCAAGTTAATGTCGTTGGAAAATTCGTGGTTGATCTCTCGGCAGTTGAGCAGGCAGTCCAACGTGCGGCCGTGCGATACGACCGAGACGGGGACCAGCACTACGACGTGATCAGTGCCTTCATCAAGTCGGTACGGGGGAGCGACGTTGATGCAGCGCTGCATTACCTGGCGAGGATGGTTGAGGCAGGGGAAGATCCGCGGTTCGTCGCCAGGCGGCTGGTGATTCTTGCCAGCGAAGACATAGGGATGGCCGATCCGTCGGCGCTTGCAACCGCCGTCGCGGCCTTGCAAGCGGTCTCGTTCATCGGCCTGCCCGAAGCTCGCATCACGTTGGCGCATGCTGTCGTGCACCTTTCGTTGGCGCCTAAGAGCAATGCTGTATATCGAGCGATCAACGCGGCACTTGAAGATGTCGGACGGGGGTTGATAGGGGCGGTTCCTGCGCCCCTTCGAGACGGGTCGTATCGCGGAGCGGCGGGTTACGGGCACGGCGTCGGGTACGTCTACCCGCACGATGTTGCCGGCGGGGTAGCAGCGCAGGTTTATGCCCCGGCCGAAGTGGCAGGGCGGGTCTACTACGAACCAAGTGACCACGGGGCCGAGGCTCGTTGGGCCGCCATATTGGATCGACTCAGGCAGGACCTCGGTCCCCGCCCAGAGTTCCCTGGCGCCGCCTCACCCTCTGCCTAGCCGGGTCGCGGGCCGGCTGCGCTAGGGTCGAATCCGGCCTTGCTCGTTGAGAATTGGCAACGCTGTGACCGAACTAAAGAAGGAACCATGATGGAGTCAGCCGAGATCCGCAGCCGATTCTTGCGGTATTTCGAAGGCAAGGGGCACACGATTGTCCCTTCCGCGTCGCTACTTGCTGATGACCCGACTTTGCTATTGGTCAATGCTGGGATGGTTCCATTCAAACCGTATTTCCTAGGAGAGGCCGCGCCTCCCTACCAGCGGGCGACCAGCGTCCAGAAATGCGTGCGGACGCTAGATATCGACGAGGTTGGCAAAACAACCCGGCACGCATCGTTCTTTCAAATGTGCGGAAATTTCTCGTTCGGCGACTACTTCAAGGCTGATGCCATCCCATTTGCTTGGGAGTTGTTAACCAAATCCGTATCTGATGGCGGGTTTGGATTCCCGGAGGACCGGCTTTGGGTGACGGTTTACCACGACGACGACGAGTCAGTGGCCCTCTGGCGTGATCAGGTTGGAGTGCCCGAGGGCCGGATTCAGCGGCGCGGGATGGTCGACAACTTCTGGTCGATGGGTGTTCCTGGCCCCTGTGGTCCGTGCTCGGAGATCTATTACGACCGTGGCCCACAATACGGAGCCGAAGGTGGTCCGGTAGCGGACGAAGACCGGTACCTAGAAATCTGGAATCTCGTGTTCATGCAGTTCGAACGGGGAGCCGGATCTGGCAAAGAGGATTACCCGATCATCGGGGAGTTGCCAGCTAAGAACATTGATACCGGCATGGGTCTAGAGCGCATGGCTGCCATTTTGCAAGGCGTGGAAAACATCTACGAGATCGACACCACAATGCTTGTACTTCAACGTGCGGCCGAGATTTCAGGTCGGCGCTATGGGGCCGAGCATCGTGATGACGTCGCACTCCGGGTAGTTGCTGATCACGCCCGCACGGCAGCGTTCCTGGTTGCCGATGGGGTGCTTCCCGGAAACGAAGGCCGCGGCTATGTACTTCGCCGCATGTTGCGTCGGACCGTGCGCAACATGCGCCTGCTTGGCGCCCACGATCCGAGTATCGCCGAATTGGTCGCGACCGCAATTGACGCGATGGTTCCGCAGTACCCGGAGTTGGAATCCGAACGTGTGCGAATTCTCTCGGTCACCGGAACAGAAGAAGAATTGTTCCTGCAAACCCTACGTACGGGCACGACCATCTTTGATGTTGCCGCCGCTGACGTTCGGCGCGACGGGGGGGCTTTGCTGTCCGGCGAGCAAGCTTTCGCTTTGCACGACACGTACGGCTTCCCGATTGATTTGACCCTCGAGATGGCTGCTGAGCAAGGCCTTGCAGTCGACGAACCTGGTTTCCGGCGGTTAATGGCCGAACAGCGGGATCGAGCTAAGGCCGATGCTCGCTCGCGCAAGTCCGGGCTTGCAGACCTCAGCGCCTACCGCGAACTTGCAGCCGGCGGCGCGACGGAGTTCTTCGGTTATGACGAAGTGACCGGCGAGGGAACGCTGCGTGGACTCCTGCGCGACGGCGCCGTCCACACCAGCGCTGTGGTCGGGGACGACGTCGAAGTGGTTCTGGATCGAACTCCGTTCTACGCCGAATCCGGAGGACAACTCGGAGACCACGGTCAGATCCGTCTCGATGGCGCTGTCATCGAGATCTACGACGTGCAAACTCCGGTGCCAGGACTCTTCGTGCATCGCGGGAGTGTCATATCTGGTGAAGTTGTAGTAGGCAGTTCGGCGGTTGGAGCAGTCGACA
This sequence comes from uncultured bacterium, assembly GCA_903825575.1. Classification (GTDB taxonomy): domain Bacteria; phylum Actinomycetota; class Actinomycetes; order S36-B12; family CAIKAW01; genus CAIKAW01. Next base: position 15,445 of record CAIKAW010000004.1, read on the forward strand.
CCGAACGGCGACTAGCGATTTCGCGCGCCCACACGGCAACTCACCTGATTCACAAAGCGTTTCGCGAAGCGTTGGGAGAGACCGCCACCCAGATGGGATCGGAGAATGCCCCCGGACGGCTGCGATTCGATTTCCCGAATCCCTCAGCAGTTCCTGCTGGTGTATTGGCTGACGTAGAGGCGCGGGTGAATGCAGTCCTGTTAGATGACCTAGTAGTACGTGCCGAGGTTATGACCCAGGCGCAAGCCCGAGATATGGGCGCAATGGCGCTTTTCGGCGAAAAGTACGGCGATCGTGTGCGAGTTGTATCGGTCGGCGATTGGACCAGCGAACTATGTGGCGGCACCCACGCCGGTAGGTCTGGCCAACTTGGCGTAGTCACCTTCTTATCGGAGGGATCCATCGGTGCTGGCGTGCGCAGGATCGAGGCCTTGGTCGGTACCGATGCCTACCGGTTCTTGGCTCGAGAACACCTATTGGTTTCCCAGCTTGCCGAATTGGTCAAGGTGCGTCCGGAGGAGTTACCTGAACGGATTGAAGCAACGTTGGCCCGACTTCGCGAAGCTGAGCGCGAGATTGCGAAGATCCGCACCGGCGCTCTCCTTGCCGACGCTGAGTCGGTAATTGGCGAAGGCCGTGACATCGGACCAATCCGAGTGTGGGCTATCCAAGCTCCACCCGCCATGACTGCTCCCGAGTTGCGGGCATTGGCCGATCGAATCTCTGGTTTGACCGCACCGGCCGCAAGCGGACGAGTCTTCGCAGCAGCAAGTATCGACGGTGACAAGGTTTCGTTTGTTGTCGCGACCGATAGTGCCGCTCGGGCTCTTGGCGTTTCAGCTCAAAGTGTTCTACAAGTCGCCATGCCCCATGTGGGTGGCCGCGGCGGCGGTAAGGAAGATGTCGCGCAGGGTGGCGGAGGCGACATTTCCGGCGTGCCTGCGGCACTTGCGGCCGTGGCTGATGCTGTCAGCGCCGTGGTCGGGGTTTGATCTTGCGCCCCGGCGTACGCATTGCGGTGGATGTCGGCTCAGTGCGGGTAGGTCTCGCGCGATGCGATCGAGACGCAATTCTGGCCACGCCGATCGCCACCTTGGAGCGGGCGACCGCGGTTGCGCAGGTGATTCAGGTTGCGGCGGAGTTAGACGTACTTGAGATTTATGTGGGGCTGCCGCTTGGGATGCGCGGAAACTTAGGAAGTGCCGCTGAATTGGCACAGGATTTCGCACGCGAGTTGGCGGTATCGCTACGAGCGACCCCGATTCGACTTGTTGACGAGCGGTTGTCGACCGTAACTGCAGAGCGTGGGCTCAAGGCAGCTGGGCGCAGTGGACGCACTAGTCGTCCTGTTGTGGATCAGGCAGCAGCCGTCGTAATTCTTGAACACGCCCTAGCGCTTGAGCGTGCGCAAGGGGTCGCGCCGGGCACACTTGTGGTGGAGGTCCCGTGAGTCAACTTGGGCTGGATATGCGTTCCCTGCAGGTCCGGGATCGGCCGGCCGCCAAGTGGGCTGTCATGGCGTCGTTCCTTTTCCTCGCCGGCGTGATCGCGGCGGTTGTCGGGTACTTCATTTTCTGGGCCACCCAAACCAATGACTACAAGGGCAGCGGGTACGGCAAGGTTTCGGTCACCATTCAGGAAGGTGAGTCGCTAGGCGCGATCGGTCGAGCGTTGAAGAAGGCCGATGTCGTGAAGAGTTCGACGCTGTTCACCGACTCGGCGTTGGGGGACCCGCGAGCCGCGTCAATTGCACCGGGCACTTATGTCATGGCACACCACATGAGTTCTGTCGCAGCAATTGGCAGGCTCTTTGACCCAACGGCGCGCCAAGTTTCGCGGCTGGTGATCCCGGAAGGCCGACGGTTGGATGAAACGCTTCGGCTGGCTGCCAAGGCGACGGGCCTATCTCTTACGGACTTACAGAGTGCCCTGAATACGCCAATAGGACTGCCAACCTACGCTGGCGGTAGCGCCGAGGGTTTCCTGTTCCCGGCCACCTACAGCGTTCCGCCCGGCACCTCAGCTCGGCTGCTGCTGCGCGACATGGTCAGCCGATTCACGCGGGCAGCGACTGACGTGAATCTGCAGTCGCGAGCCGCCAAGCTCGGGATAAGTCCCTACGAGGCGATCATCGTGGCGAGCATCCTCGAGGCCGAGGCTTACCCCACGGACTACGCGAAGGTCGCTCAGGTCATCTACAACCGGCTCAGCCGCGGTATGAGACTGCAGCTGGATTCGACGGTTAACTACGCCCTCGGGACTTCGCTACTGCAGTTGACTCCCGCCCAAGTAGGTACTGATTCGCCTTACAACACTTACAAACACAGCGGCCTGCCACCGACGCCAATCGATTCGCCAGGACAAGCAGCCTTGGACGCTGCGCTTTCCCCGACGGCCGGACCTTGGCTGTATTTCCTGACCGTCGATCCGGTGAATCACGTTACCAAGTTCGCGAGTTCGTTGGCTGAATTCCAGTCCCTGCAATCCAAGTACAAGAAGAAGTGATGCCAGTTCGGCGCGCTGCCGTACTCGGGTCGCCGATAGGGCACAGCCTGTCTCCTTGCCTGCACCGGGCGGCGTACGCGGCCTTGGGCTTGGACTGGACCTATGAGGCCATCGAGTTGGTTGCGGGCGATCTGGGCCCCTTCTTGGCGGAGTTAGGTAGTGAATGGGTGGGCTTGTCGCTGACAATGCCGCTTAAGCAGGCGGTCGTGCACAGGTTGGCCAGTGCAAGCGAATTGGTGCGGATTACTGGAGCTGCTAACACCGTGCGATTAACTCCCGAAGGTTTGCTCGGGGACAACACTGACGTCCCCGCAATCGTCGAACTCGTGGTGGGCCTAGGCGGGTTTTCGGAGTCGGTCGTGATTCTGGGTGGGGGAGCAACTGCCCGGTCAGCCGTGGCCGCTATCGCTGACCTCGGTGCCAGGGTCGTGCGGGTCGTTACGCGTAAGGTGGATCCGGCGTTGTTGGCGTGCGGCCGCGAACTAGACGTTGAGATCATCGAGACCTCGTGGGCTAGTGCCGATTCGGCTACCGCCCAAGCTGAACTGTTGATATCAACGGTTCCGGCCCGGATTGCTAGTGAGCTAGGCGCTGACATCGTGGCGCGCGGCGCACTACTTGATGTTGCCTACGACCCTTGGCCAACTTGGCTCACCGCCCGCTTCCAAATTGCAGGTAGGCCAGTTGCCACCGGGTACGACCTCTTGCTTGCACAAGCCGCAATGCAAGTCGAGTTGTTCACGGGTATGACGGCCCCTAGAGGCGCCATGGACATTGCAGGGCGCGCAGAGTTAGCGCGGCGAGGCTGAGCGCCTCAAGATTGTGGTTCTTCCGGTCGATGCCCCAAGCGGGCCCGCTTCGTCGTGTGCGGTCCGTTGGGGAGTGTCGTGAATCTAGCCGGGTCGCTCGAGGCGTTTGCGCTATCCGATGTGCTGACGTTGCTTGCATCGACCGGTAAATCTGGTCGGTTGTCGTTAACTCGATTGGCCGAAGGCGAGAAGTGTTCCGGCTTCGTAGTGTTGGCCGGCGGTCGCCTCGTGGCTGCCAGCGGGGATATTCGCCGGTCCGCCCGGCTACGCCGACTCATCGGACACGGCGATGATTCCTTCTGGGCGGATGCGCATGAGTGGCCCGATGAGCAGGGGCTTGTTGCGGCGCTAGTTGGAGCCGGTTGGGTTACCGAACAGGAACTGGCTCACATCGGGGTGCGAGTCACGACCGATGCGCTTATCGAATTGCTCGCCTGGCCGAAAGGACGTTTTGAGTTCGAGGTATGCGAACCGGCGATTACAGACTTCATCACCGATCTTGGGGTCTCAGAGGTTCTGAATGAAGGCCACCGTAGGGATACCACTCGCGCCGGAACGGATTCACTTCGGCCTAGGGCTGATTCGGTGCTGGCTCTGCCACTAACGATTGTCGCCGCCGCACAGATCGAACGCGATGACTGGCCGCTGTTGGCCCTACTCGATGGCATCCGGACGGCCGGGGAGGTAGCTGAACTCTGCGGAAGGGAAACAGCGTCTGTGCTTGACCGGTTCGCTTCGCTAGTGGGAGCTGGTCTGGTGCGCGAATACCCAGCGGCAGATGGACCAACAAAGCGTTTACTGGCCCGACTTCGACGGGTTGCCGAATTCGAACAACGCAACAATGTTCTGGATCGGGCCGACGTCGAACAGATCGCTCGCCCGACCCCCGCGGCACTCTCATTGGCCCCAGAATCGGACTTCGCCGCCGGGTGGCAGCCATCGGATGCGCTGGCCGATCTGGCCCTGCCCGTTGATCGCGAGGCGGTTATGCGACTGATAGTTGGAGTCCAGGGACTCTAAGGACCGTTCACCCGGATGGCCTACAGCCCAAAGCTCTTTGTGCCGATGCGCTCAGGAGTGAGGGCTTGCGAGGGCGGTCCTAGCAACGGGCAGGAGGCGAAGTGAAGCAACTAGGCGACATCCTGCTGGAGAGTCGGATGATCTCCGAGGACCAACTGTCCGTGGCCCTTTCGGAGCAGGCGCAGGTTGGTCGCAGTCTCGGCCGGGTCTTAGTCGACTCCGGCGTCTTGTCCGAACCTCAACTGGTTGCAGCTCTGGCGGCTCAGATCGGCTTGCGATTCGTTGATCTGTCTGACACGCCCATCGATGGATCTGCAATCGGCCGCGTGCCTGGACCAGTTTGCCGCCGACACACTGCCGTACCTATCGGAGTCGAAGATGGGCGGCTGGTCCTGGCGATGGCCGATCCGGCGAATGTGTTCGCCATCGACGACATCAGGTCGGTCTCGGGGATGGATGTGCGTCCAGTCGTGGCGACCCGATCTGACGTGCTTGCCGCCATTGAGCGTTGTTATCGGGCAGATGACGCCCTCGATGACCTGAGCTTGGCCCTGGAGACTGAAGAGGAAGACGATCTCTCGCAGGTAAAGGAGATCATCGAAGACGCCCCGATCGTGAAGTTTGTCAATTTGCTCATTAGTCAGGCAATCGCCGACCGGGCATCGGATATCCATCTGGAGCCAACCGAATTCGACCTGAGGGTTCGTTTCCGGATTGATGGTGTGCTCCACGAAGTCATGAGATCACCAAAGGCGATTCAGTCTGGGGTAATCAGCCGGCTGAAGATCATGGCTGAGATCAATATTGCCGAACGTCGAATACCGCAGGACGGTCGTCTTTCGGTCTCGGCACAGGGGCGCAAGGTGGACCTGCGCGTGGCCACGCTGCCGACCGTGTGGGGCGAGAAGGTAGTTATGCGAATCCTCGATACCTCTACCGCCCGCCTCGACCTGGCTGACCTCGGATTTAGCGAGTACAACTTTCGCCGTTACTCGGAGAGTTACCTGAAGCCCTACGGGATGATTCTGGTAACTGGCCCCACTGGATCGGGCAAGTCGACGACCCTCTACGCCACCTTGAACATCGTGAACCGCGCCGAGGTCAACATCATCACGGTCGAGGACCCGGTGGAATACCGGCTGGCTGGAATCAATCAGGTGCAGACGAACCCGAAGGCCGGTTTGACATTCTCGGCGGCTTTGCGGAGCATCCTGCGCTCGGACCCAGATGTGGTTCTAATCGGTGAAATTCGTGACCATGAAACAGCCCAGATCGCGGTCGAAGCAGCACTTACCGGCCACTTGGTCCTTTCAACCCTGCACACAAACGACGCCCCCAGTGCGGTCACGCGCCTAACCGAAATGGGGATTGAGCCATTCTTAGTGGGGTCGGCTATCGACTGTGTTCTGGCGCAACGACTGGCACGCAAACTATGCCTGAAATGCCGTGAGCCTTATGAGCCCAGCATTGAGGCCCTGCGCACCGCCAAATTCAACTGGGACGAGGAACAACCCCCTCCGACCATCTATCGCGCCGGTGGATGCCCTGCTTGTTCTCAAACCGGCTATCACGGTCGGATGGCCCTGCACGAAGTCATGCCGGTATCTGAAGAAATCGAGCGGCTGGCGGTTGAGCGTGCGTCGTCGTCCGCAATCAATTCCGTGGCTCGAGAACAGGGAATGATCTCCCTGAGGGAAGATGGGATGGCTAAGGTGAAGGCGGGTTTGACCTCGCTGGATGAGGTTCTGCGTGTTGTTGTGTGACCCGTGTCCTCAAGGGGGGCGTGGGATCGACCGAAGAGGTCATGGGGGACGCTGCTCGAAACAGCGTTTGGGACGGAGGAGCGATGGAGAGCGTGGGTACTGAGGTTATGGCGGATGCGCAAATTAGCCTCGGGCGAGTGAGCACTGAGGATGTGCTGCGCCCGAGTGATGTTTCGCTGGCCGCCGTCCTAGAGCAGCTGCTTGAATTGCGTGGATCTGATCTTCACCTGACTGCCGGAGCTCGACCGATGGTTCGGGTCGACGGTTCCCTTCAGGCGCTTGAGGGGTACCCCGTAATGACCCCGCCGGAGATTCAACGCATTCTTTACAGCGCCATAACCCAAAATCAGCGTGAGCGCTTTGAAGAGGCCCTCGAGCTCGATTTCTCATACAGCTTGCCCGGGCGCTCGCGTTTCCGTGTCAACATCTACCGGCAGCGTGATGCCCTTGGTGCAGCGTTCCGAGTGATCCCATTTGAGATTTCATCGCTGGAGACCCTGGGTATCCCTCCGGTAATCGCCAATTTTGCGATGCTGCCTCGCGGCTTCGTTCTGGTCACCGGGCCAACGGGGTCAGGGAAGTCGACGACGTTGGCCTCTTTGATTGACGTGGCGAACCGGAACCGCCACGACCACATAATGACGGTCGAAGACCCAATCGAATTCCTTCACAAACATAAGTCTTGCCTCGTGAACCAACGCGAGGTCGGCGAAGACACCCGCACTTTTGGGGATGCCCTCAAGCACGTCCTGCGCCAAGACCCAGACATCATCTTGGTTGGCGAGATGCGTGACCTCGAGACAATCTCAGTTGCCCTCACTGCCGCCGAAACCGGGCACTTAGTCTTTGCAACTCTGCACACGGCCGATGCCGCTCAGACAGTTGACCGAATCATTGACGTCTTCCCGCCGTATCAGCAGCAACAGGTACGTCAGCAGCTGGCTGGATCTCTACAGGGGGTTGTTTCTCAGACCTTGTGTAAGACCGCCGATGCAACCGGACGCGTCGTCGCTACTGAGGTTATGCAAGCCACCTCGGCAATCCGAAACCTGATTCGCGAAGGTAAAACGCATCAGATCTATTCAGCGATGCAGTCTGGCGCGCAGCACGGAATGCACACCATGGACCAAAGCTTGGCTGAGTTAGTTCGGAACCGACGAATCACTTACGAGACCGGACTGGTCAAGTGCCATCACGTCGAAGATTTCAATCGGTTGTGCGGACGACTGTAATGGAGGAGTCATGGCAACGCTGACCTACGAATACCAGGTCCGGGATCGTGCCGGGAAGATCATTCGCGGTCACATCGACGCTGATTCGCCGGCGGCGGTTGCCACTCGTTTGAAGAGCATGGGCTATGCCCCCATTAACATTGCAGCCAGCAACTCAGGTCTGAAGCGCGATCTAAGTTTGCCTTCGTTCGGTAAGCGCGTGAAGCTTAAGGATTTGGCGATCATGTCGCGGCAATTCGCCACGATGATCAATTCCGGACTCTCGCTCCTTCGGGCTTTGAACATTCTTTCGGAACAGACCGAGAATCCTGCCTTGGCAAAAGTTCTCGGCGAAGTACGGAACGAAGTCGAATCCGGTAGTGCGCTTTCGACCGCGATGGCTCGGCAGGCCCAAGTCTTCCCGCCGTTAATGGTGAATATGACCCGCGCTGGTGAGGTTGGCGGGTTCCTGGATCAGGTGCTGCTGCAGATTGCCATCAACTATGAATCCGAAGTTCGCCTCCGCGGCAAGGTAAAAGCGGCGATGACTTACCCAGTCGTGGTGTTCTTTATCGCGATCTTTGCAGTTATCGGAATGCTGCTCTTCATCGTTCCTACCTTCACAGGTCTGTTCAAATCTCTGCACGGCAGCCTTCCAGCTCCGACCCAGTTTCTCGTTATCCTCTCGAGTATTTTGAGGTCTTGGTTCCCGGTCATGATCATTGCGTGCATCGCTGTGGCCGTACTTTGGTCTAGGTACCGGCACCATGATCGAGTACGAAACTTTGTTGACCCATTCAAATTGCGGCTGCCAATATTTGGTTCACTTTTCCAGAAGATCGCGCTTTCACGATTCACCCGCAATCTTGGAACGATGATCAAATCAGGAGTACCTATCCTGCAGGCGCTAGATATTGTTGCTGACACGTCCGGCAATGTCGTTATTGCTCGGGCTTCTCGCGATATCCAGCAAAGTGTGCGGACCGGTGAAAGCCTGTCGGCGCCGTTGGCCCGCCACGCAGTTTTTCCACCCATGGTCGTGCAAATGCTTGCTGTGGGCGAAGACACAGGGAATCTCGACGAAATGCTGTTCAAGATTTCCGAGTTCTACGACCAAGAGGTCGAGGCGACCACCGAGTCGCTAACGGCCCTCATCGAGCCGTTGATGATCGCATTCCTAGGCGGAATCGTCGGATCCATGATCGTCGCCCTATATATGCCCATCTTCAAGATCTTTGACCTCATCAAGTAACGGCAACCAAATACTTCACTCTTCGCATACGTCTCGCTACTATTCGAATATGACGGCTAAGGGTGATGGGTGAATCCAATCGGGGTCTGGTGGCGGATCCTGAAATGGCTCAGATCAGCCGTAGCGGCCCTGTTGGTAATTGTCGGTGCGCTACTTGTCCCAGTGGGAGTCCTGGGATATTGGGCGGACCAGACCGTAACGAGCCCAGCCCGGTTTGAGGCGACCATCGGCCCGCTCGTCACAATTCCGGCGGTTCAGGATCAAGTCGCTGCCGGTTTGACGAGCATCGTCAAGGATGCTTGGGATCAGCGAACCTTGACCTCCTTGCTGCCAAAGGCTTCCGCGAAGGCCGTAGCGGCCCGCGAAGCCGCAATTCAGAAGGTATTGCCGCTAGCCATGCGGAAAGTGGCAGCTAGCCCCGAATTCGGGGGAATTTGGAGGTCCCTGACCGGCGCAGTCCAAACTCGGGTGTTGCATCTGGTGAGCCAGCCAACAACGGTAACCGCCCAGGCAGGCCAAGTGAGCATCGACATCATGCCCTTGTATCTCCTAATGCGTCGGCAAGTCGTTCTGGCCGGATTCCCGGAACTAGCCTCAGTTTCAGGTCCAAAAGACCACGTGAAAATGATCGTGAAGGCGGATGCGCTAGATCGGATTCAAAAGGTGTACCGCATTGCCAATCCGATTGGCCATTGGCTCATAGTGCTCGCCGGCCTCATGCTTTTGGCCGCTGTTGCTATCTCGCGGCGTAGGCGTCGGATGGTGTTGATTGTTGGGCTATTGCTCGTAGTGGGCTCGGGTGCCTTAATTGTGACCAAGTCCGTGGGAGCGGCGCGCTTTGATAAAGCCTTGGCCACTACCAAGTTGGCCAGCGCCGGTCCGGATATCTATCGCCAAGTCACCGGGTACCTATCCACCCTGACCTATGGCCTGCTGTTCCTGGGGTTTGTGATTTCGGCCCTTGGATTGTTGGTGGTCCTAAGGCGGCGTGGGCGACCGGAAAAGCTACGAAGAAGTAGCGCCGAACGCTCCCAACCCGCCGGTGAGCAGGAGGCTATTTCTGAACCGCAGCTAGCAACCGCGGGAGTCCCGGCCATGGCCAGGGAAACGCCAAATTGGCCAGTCAGTTCCAAGGGTGAGGTCAGCGATTAGTCGCGGACGAGGAAAACCTGCCCCAAATTGGTCCTAAAGTTCCGGACCAGCCGTGACGAAAGGTAGTTGTCATCGGCAAGCGTCGGGGAACCGGCGCCACAGAGGGGAACATTATGAGCTCTCGTATTCGTCGGGCGATGGACAACAATGAGGGTGGCTTCACCCTCATCGAACTCCTTGTCGTCATGATCATCATCGGCATCCTTGCAGCGATCGCAATCCCGACCTTCCTGTCGCAGCGACAGAATGGTTACAAGTCTGCTGTTAAGAGCGACTTGCGCAACGCAGCCACAGCGGTTGAGTCCGCTGCGGTAGATAACAATGGCGATTACACCAAGGTCCTCGGCACTGGCGCCACGCCGGCTGGAACTGCTCCGGCCGCCGGGGTATCGCTCGCCGCTGCAGCTCCCGGCCTGACCTTCTCGTCTTCCCAGGGCGTCACCATGTTCGCAGAGCAGGCGACGTCGACGGCTTTCTGCCTAGTCGGTCAGAACACCTCCGCTAGCGGAAACTGGTTCGTTTACTCGAAGGCCAAGAATGGCCTGCAGAGCACCGTCTACACGACTGAGGCGCTAGCAGCCGCAGGTTGCTAAAGCACTTAGGCATTGACCGGGGGCGACTCGAAAGAGTCGCCCCCGGTCCTATTTCTTTTGCGGCAAAAGATCGGTGGGTGGCACCTTCGCGCTCAAGGTTTACGGCTGGCGCGCCGACACTTTGATGAGTTGGGAGGGCGAATGATTCTCGCGAACCGTCGCGGTCAAGACGATGCAGGCTTTGGTTTGATTGAGCTTGTCGTCGCATTAACCATCATGTCGATCGTCATGGCGGGCATCGCCTACGGAATCATGACCGAACTCAGTCTTACGGCGGATTCAAGAGGCCGTGAAGTTGGCGCCAATTTGGCCTCGCAATCAATCGATGCAGCTCGAGCAGTAGCGAATTTGAGTACCTTGCAGGCGGCCACCTGGACTTCCAAAGTAAATGGAGTCACCTACACAGTGCTTCAGACCGTGACAGATTATTCGGCCGGGGCCGCCTCCCCTTGTGACGGATCGAGCGCTTCGGCGATCGTCTATAAGCGGGTAAGCATCCGAGTGTCGTGGCCGAACATGATTGCCGACCCCGTCATGGCAAGCACTCTGATTGCCCCGAGTACCAGCAGTTTCAATCCGGCCCTAGGGAACATTGGTGTAAAGGTGCTGGATGCCGGCGCAAACCCGGTCTACGGCGCTTTGGTAAACATCACCAACGGGGCGACTTCCTATTCCTCGTACAGCGACGTTGATGGGTGTGCCTTCTTTGACGCGCTGACTCCAGGCACCTTCACCGTTACTGGGCAGTTGGCTGGCTACGTCACCACTGATGGGACTTCTGCCCCCTCGACAACCGCGTCGGTAAACCAGGGGAGTACTACCCGGGTTGCTTTCAACTTGGACTCGGCTGCCGAACTGGACGTGTTCGTGCCAGACGAGACCTATGCGGCCCCAGCGAACATGCCGTTGACCATCGGGAATAGCAGTTTGCAGCCCACGGGCAGCCGATTGGAGCCCGGAACGGGACACCGGAGAGCTCTTGTCGATCTATTCCCATTTGCATCGGGCTACACGCTGTGGGCCGGATCGTGTTCCGACGCGGATCCAGCGGGCCAAATCATGGTGAATGGCAGCGCTATCGGCCCGTATTACGCCGGTGCCGTCCGTGATCCGGCGACTTCGGTGACGACCGGATTCGGGCAGGCATCAGTAACCATGGCGAAAGTCACCGTGAACCTGCAGACGAATGCCGGATTGGCGGTAAGCGGCAGCCAAATTTCCGCAACGCACGTCGTGGCGGGCGGCGGGGTCGATCCCGGATGCCCAGCAGGCGAAGTTTGGGTGCTGGGTGTTACGAACCAGTCGGGAAGTATCAGCGCTTCGCTGCCTTGGGGCGATTGGCAGTTTCAGGCGGCAGGTACTACCGCTCCAGCCGTAATCAATATTTTGGCTCCGGCCGCGAATGTCTACGCCATTGGGTTGCGGACCCCATGAATCGCCGTGATTCGAAGGGCGCCCAGGCGGGATTCACACTGACTGAACTCTTGGTTTCTATGGTTCTGCTGCTCATTGTTTCCGGGATGCTAATAACTAGCGTCGTGGCGATTGACCGAGCCGTCGTGAAGGACCAAGCTGCTGGCGCGAACTTGGACATTGCGCGAGTAGGCATGAATCGCATGACGAATAACGTTCGAGCCGGCATGGAGATCCAGCAGTTATCGGGCCCGAACCTTCCTGCCTTCGCGGCGATTGCCCCAGAGTCGCTAACTGTGTACGCGAGTCTTGGAGCAGTTCCAACCAAGGTGACCTACTCGGTGGACTCGCAACGGCGCCTGATTGAGACCAAGGTCCCCGGGACGGCCAATAGCGGTCCCTATTGGACTTTCACCGCCACACCCGTAGTTACGATCGTTGGTAGCCAAATTCCGGCCGGGACTGCATCGCCGTTGTTCACCTTCAATGACTCGACGGGCGCCCCGCTAACCGTCCAGACGTCGACAGATTCGACCGTACTTTCAACGATAAAGAGCGTGACAATCTCTCTTACCGTCAACACTAACCCCGCCCAAGGGTTCGCCAATACGACGTTGACGAACGCTGTGGTCCTGCCGAATCTCGGGGTGGCTAAACGATGAACGGGGTTCGAAAGCTCGCAAATCGAGTCGGCCGAGGCGGCGGCACGAATGACAGCGGCCTGGCGTTAGTGGTTGTTCTAGCCGTTACGACCATGCTTACTTTGTTGTTGGTGGCAGCAACCGGATTCGCTGTCAACCAGATGAAGCAGACGCGCTCCGACCAAGATTGGCAGGCCGCACTTGCCGCAGCCGAAGGTGGGGTGGACGAATACGTCTCGCGACTGAATGCTGATGGAGGCTACTGGCGCTATGGCAATCCAGGAAACAGCTACTCGTCGGGTAGCTCTGTTACCTTGCCTACCGGGGCCACCGTCAACTCTGCCTTCAGCGGGTGGACCACATTGCCTGGCGTCACAAATTCGTACTTCCGGTATGACGTGGACACCAGTCAATACCTGACGACCGGCATTATTAAATTGCGGTCAAGCGGCAAGGTTGGCGTTCGCATTCGCACAATTGAGGTGCAGCTAAAACGCCGCTCGTTCATTGATTTCCTGTACTTCACAAACTATGAGGAGAAGGATCCGGCTGCGTACTCTTACCCAACGGATTCCTACACGCCGGCCCAAGCAGCGGTGTTCTGTGCCAATAAGCACCACTATGAGGGTCGTGTCGATGCCGTAAACGGCGTATCGACCGGCTGCTCGGTCATCAACTTCGGCGGCGGCGACAAGATCAATGGGCCGATGCATACGAATGACTCGTTCTACGTATGCGGGAATGTCACATTCGCTAGCAACGTAACTACTTCCTACAGCCCGGCGTCTGGTTCCCGCTACATCGTAAATACTGGCTGCGGAACGGCGACGCCCTCCTTTGCTCACACCGGTGACCCCAGCTATGCGGCACAGTTGGTCATGCCTCCGAGTAACACGTCCATTCGTCAGCAAGTGGATCCGACTTACACCAGCCCTCCGGGATGCCTATACACCGGCCCAACTCGGATTGTTTTGAACTCGAACAAGACCATGGCTGTCACGAGCCCTTGGACTAAGAATGGTGGCGCCGCATATTGCGGGGTTGGAGCCTCGGTACCGATTCCGACCAACGGAGTGGTCTACGTCCAGAATGTGCCGGCCACTGCTGATGCCTACACCACAGGCACGCCCGCGAATGGAACCTGTGCAAACGATTACGGTCTCGGCTTCCCGATTTCTGGTGACATCACTGCGTATAACTGCAAGAACGGTGATGTATTCATTGAGGGCACCTTGAGCGGCCAACTGACGGTTGCGGCAGAGGACAACATAGATATCACGTGGAATATCACGTACGCAGGCGGCGCGAGCGGGACCGACCTGCTGGGTCTAGTTGCTAACAACTACGTGGAGATCTATCACCCAGTCAAGCTCGTCAGCAGCACCTACTCCAACCTAAATGTGACCGGCCAGGTCACGGCGTTCACAAATCCCACGATCTGGGCGGCGATCCTTTCGGTGCAGCACTCGTTCCGGGTCCAGAACTACGACAAGGGCTCCACCTTGGGCACGCTGAATATCAATGGGGCAATCGCTCAGAATTACCGAGGCATTGTGGGCATCATCGGAACGAGCGGATATGTCAAGAATTACGTCTATGACAGTCGTCTCAAGTACGCCTCTCCGCCGCACTTCCTGGATCCGGTGCAATCCGCGTTCGGCCCCAGCCTTTGGACCGAACTGACGCCGGCCTACACCTCCTGATGTTTCTCAAGCTTGGGTAGCACCCGTAGGCTGCCCGCGTGAATCTGACCTATCTGGCCGTGGGCCTGGCAGTGCTTCTTGGGCTAGCGATCGGTTCCTTCCTCAACGTCGTGATTTGGCGGGTTCCGCGCGGGGAAAGCGTGGTCCGGCCGCCGAGCCACTGTCCGGGCTGTGACCGCGAAATCCTTGGTCGCGACAACATCCCGGTTGTTTCTTGGTTGTTGTTGCGAGGCAAGTGTCGTAGTTGTGGGAACCCGATCAGCGGTCGTTACCCCTCCGTGGAGTTGCTCACCGCTGTCATCTTTGGGGTTCTAGCAGTGAAATTCGGCTGGAGTCTGCAACTTCTGGCCTTTGAGTATCTGGCGGCAGCGACTATCGCGCTGTCATTTATCGACCTGGACACCAAGCGGCTACCAGATGTGATCGTTTTGCCTTCATATTTTGTTGGGACACTTCTACTGGCCATCGCTGCCGGGACGTCCGGGGAATGGCACCGGCTGCTCGGGGCTGGTTTGGGCGCCCTGGCCCTGTTCGGTTTCTATTTCAGTACGTGGTTCGTCTTCCCGCGCGGGATGGGATTCGGCGATGTAAAGCTTGCTGGGGTGCTTGGGCTCTATCTTGGCTGGCTGGGCTGGGGACCGGTTGTCGTTGGGGCCTTCTCAGGCTTCCTGATCGGGGCCACTGCAGGCGTGCTTCTCATGGCTTTCAGCCGGGCGGGCCGCAAGTCGGCAATTCCATTTGGCCCGGCCATGTGTGTTGGCACCCTGACCGGCATCCTTATCGGCCAGCCAATCGCCACCTGGTATCTCACCCTTCTGACGGGCTGATCCCCGGGCCGCTCAAGGTTGGGGGCGAAGCGGCCGATCAGGAATCTGTCGGGCTTTCCGGCAGAGTGCCTTGAGGGGTGAGGTCGTGGCAAGGGAATCGGCAATCGGGTTAGACATAGGTAGCTCGAGTGTGCGCGCCGTCGAACTTTCATTCGGGCGCTCAGGCGTCACGGTCGAGCGGTTTGGGCAGGTGGCCCTTGCCCAGGGAGCTGTCGTCGACGGAGAAGTCGTCGATCCCGAATCGGTCGCAACGGCAATTCGTTTGCTCTGGAATCAAGTCAAGTTCAGTAGTAAGCGGGTGGTGCTCGGAGTTGCCAACCAGCGTGTAATCGTCCGTCAGGTTGACCTACCTTGGCTTCCCGAAGCAGAACTTCGAGCTTCGCTCAAACACTTGGTGAGCGATCTAGTTCCCATGCCAGTCGACGAAGCGGTCTTGGATTTCGTTCCCATCGAAGATTTCGTTGAGGGCGACGGCGGGCGGTTCGTCCGTGGACTTCTTGTCGCCGCAGCCGAAGAAATGGTCCTAGCGTCCATTGAAGCAGTCAGCCGGGCGGGACTGACCGCGACGAGCGTGGACCTTGCGCCGTTCGCCATTTTGCGTTCCTTGGTGCATCGGTCTGATCTTGGCTTAGTTGCTGGACCGGAAGCGATTGTGGATGTAGGCGCCCGGATCACAAACATCGTCGTGCACGAAGACGGGGTACCACGATTTGTTCGGATTCTGCTAATGGGCGGGCAAGACGTAACCGATGCGCTGAAAGTTCACGCGGACTTGGACATGGTTGCAGCCGAAGACGCTAAGCGGCGGGTGGGCTTGGGTGGTACAGGTTCGCTCGATGACGCTCAGCTGACTCGAGTGATGATGCCGGCCGCTGCAGCGCTCGTCGACGAAATTCGTGGCTCGCTGGACTACTACCTGGCAACTGCCGGATCGCGTGACGCCTTAAGTCGGGTCGTAGTCACGGGCGGTGGGATGCAACTAGACGGATTGGTCGACCGATTGGCCGCTGCTGTCCGGGCTCCCGTGGTCCGCGGATCAGCACTTGAAGGACTGAAATTTGGTCGCACAGGTCTTACTCCAGAACAGCTTGAGTTTGTCGCTCCGCTGGTGAGTTTGCCGGTTGGCCTTGCCCTCGGGATGGCGTCATGACAACCGTGGACGTACGAACCGAGGTTAATCCAGAAGCGGTGCTGCCACGTGTGAATTTGATCCCCGCGTCGATTCACGAACGGGCCCGGATTGCCCGAACGCGATCTGTGGCGGCTGCCTTACTTGCGGGATCATTCGTCGTGACCGGCGGTTTGTGGTTGCTCGCACACGCTTCAGTTGCCGATGCTCAAGGTCGAGTTGATCAAGCCAACGCCCAGAACACGAGTTTGCGTAGCCAGGCGGCCAAGTACGCGGCTGTTCCGCAGGTCCAGGCGCAACTTGCGGCCGCCCAAGCGCAACTGGCTGGGGCGATGGCTAGCGATATCCGATTCTCATTCCTGCTTAACGATCTGGCGCTTACGATTCCGCGAAGCGTTGTCATAACTCAGCTGACTATCTCAAGTGCACCAGCTGGTACCACCGGCGGAGCAGTGAATTCCGGCGCGCTGACCGGACCACTAGCGACGGGGGTCGGGTCGATCACCTTCCAAGGCAAGGCTACCTCGATCAACGCGGTGGCGGACTGGCTCGATAAGGGCCTAGCCAACTCTCCCGCATATGCAAACCCATTCGTCACAAACGTCGGTAGCGAGAGTGCCGCAACCGGCGCAGGCGGCGCCGCCACCATCGGGTTCACATCGAGTTTGGTGTTGATGCCCAGCGCTTACTCACACCGCTTCGACCAAGGTGGAAACTGACATGAACCGAAGCCGAATCTGGTTAGCAGGCGGAGCTGCCGTGGCTCTGCTAGCGCTGGTGTTTGGGTGGATGTTCGTCGTCTCCCCGCAACGTGCGAAGGCCGCAGGACTAAATACCCAAGCCGATCAGATCACGTCAGCCAATGCCTCCTTGGTGACGCAGATAGCGCTTCTCAAGACACAGTTTGCGAGTCTGCCCGCGACTGAAGCAAAACTTGCTCAGTACTCACAGCGGATCCCGGGGACGCCAGCGCTAGCGGCATTCCTTCGCCTGCTTTCAGCGACTGGCGCGGCCAGTCACGTTTCGATCACCGCAATCTCGCCGACGAGTTTGACCGCGGTTGCCGGAAAATCGGGCCGGAATCTCATGGCGAGTAACGTAAATATTTCCTTCACTGGGCACTATGCAGCTACCGAGGCGTTTCTGACTCGGATCGAAGGGTTGCAACGGGCCTTCCTGGTGACAGGGCTTTCGATCTCCAAGGCAGGCGCGGTGACCGCTGGCACCACGACCGGTGGAGCTGCTGCGGATCCGGATTCGTTACAGGTCACCATCACAGGGCGGATCTTTGTGGCGGTCTCGTCAAACATCCCAGTCACTACTCCCAGCGCAAATCCCGTATCCGGTTCAAGCGGACAGACTTCCTGAGGACTCACGATGATTAGTTCACTGAAGACCAAGTCAGCGCGAATCGAAAGACATGATGTCGTCCGAGATCGGCGGCCACTGTTTGCCGTTGGTGGCGCAGTTGCACTAGTCGTGGTGGGTATTGCGCTGTACCTGCTCTTTTTCGCTGGGAATTCAACGGACAGCAACGCAATGTTGGGTCCGGTATCCCTGCCGACTCACGGGGCTAGCGCGAGCGCCGCCCCGGCCGTGACTGTTGCTCCGGTGGCGGTGGTTGGAACGCGCGATCCGTTCAACGCTGTAGGCGTGATTCCCGCTGTGGTGGCCACCCCGGCGCCCACCACAGCTGCCCCTGTCGCTCCCACGCCAAGTGTGTCGCCAACCAATTCCGGTACGCAGTTTGTCTTCAAGCTTGTAGACCTGTCTAAGACGACGACGACCGTCCTCGTCAACGGACACGCCTACACCCCGGCAGTTGGCGATCAATTCGGGACTTTCTTCCGGCTCTACGCGATCTTTGGCAGCACCTGCGCCGGGTTCCAGTTCGGGACCCAGAACGTGGCACTGTGCAAGGGCGACTCCACGGTGCTGACGCAGTAGTCCGGTTTGGTGCCTCGACCCCGGCCGTCGTTATCAGAGTTGGGCGGCCCGGCATGGGAGGATTCATCCCATGCTGCGTTGGTTGACCGCTGGAGAATCCCATGGCCCGGCCCTGCTCGCCTTGCTCGAAGGGCTGCCCGCCGGTGTCGAGGTGACCGTCGAATCGGTTGGTGATCAGCTTGCCCGCCGTCGTTTGGGGGCCGGCCGAGGTGCCCGGATGTCCTTTGAACGAGATGAAATCGAACTTTTGGGTGGGATTCGCCATGGACTGAGTATCGGAGCGCCCATTGCGATCCGGATCGGTAACAGCGAATGGCCCAAGTGGTCGACCGTGATGTCGGCTGCACCTGTGGACCCATCCGAGTTGGCAGGGCTGGCTCGCAATGCGCCACTGACCCGGCCCCGCCCGGGTCACGCAGACCTAGTGGGAATGCAAAAGTACTCATTTGACGATGCCCGCCCGGTCCTCGAACGGGCAAGCGCCCGCGAAACAGCCGCCAGAGTCGCGCTGGGAGCAGTGGCCCAAGCGTTTCTAGCCCAAGTTGGCGCTATTCGTGTGCTTAGCCACGTCGTGGCCATCGGCGGGGCCGAAAGTGCCCGGGGTCGAGTTCCTGAAGCCAAGGATCTTGCGACTATTGATGCCGATTTGGTGCGCTGTCTTGATCCCGAGGCCAGTTTGGCAATGCAGGCTGAAATTGATGCCGCGCACCTAGCCGGGGACACCTTGGGCGGGATCGTTGAGGTGGTCGTTCACGGGCTTCCACCCGGATTGGGGTCCTACGTCCATTGGGACCGTCGGATCGATTCGCGACTGGCGGGAGCCCTGATGGGCATCCAAGCGATCAAGGCCGTCGAGGTGGGCGATGGATTTGCCGTTGCTGGCGTTCGAGGATCGCAGGCGCAGGACGAAATTGTGGCTACGAGCGATGGGTTGCGACGTACGTCCGGGCACTCGGGCGGAACCGAGGGTGGCATGACCACCGGGGAGGTACTTCGGGTTCGTGCTGCCATGAAGCCAATCTCAACGATTCCGCGCGCGCTGCGGACTGTGGACGTCGCAACCGGGGAACCGGCCGCGGCAATCAATCAACGCAGCGATGTTTGCGCGGTTCCGGCGGCAGGTGTTGTTGCAGAAGCCATGGTCGCCTTGGTTTTGGCTGACGCGGTGCTCGAAAAGTTCGGTGGAGATTCGGTGGCTGAGACGAAGGCCAATCTGGCGGGGTACCTAGAACGGTTGACGATCAAATGACTCCCCGCGTAGTACTCGTTGGCAGCCCTGGATCTGGAAAGAGCACAACCGGCCGTCTCCTCGCCGAACATTGGCAGGAGGGATTCCGGGACACCGACGATGACATTGCCAAGGCCGCCGGCAAAACCGTCGCTGACATCTTCATCGAAGACGGCGAGGATACGTTTCGTAGGCTCGAAGGGGAGGCTGTGGCGCACGCGCTACGCGAGCACGACGGGATCTTGGCGCTCGGCGGGGGGGCTGTGCTGTCGCTGGAAACCCGTGAACTCCTCAAGGCTCAATCGACCGTTTGGCTTCGGGTGGGACTTGCTGACGCAGTTAGTCGGGTAGGTCTTTCGGGCGCTCGCCCGCTTCTGGTGGGCAATGTTCGTGGTCAGCTGAACACACTCCTCCAACAGCGCACCGCGCTATATCAAGAAGTTGCTCGCGTCATTGTGGACACTGATTCCAGGACACCCGACGACGTGGTGGCAGCGATCGTGGCTGCACTCGAGGTGGCATCTTGACTCGAGTCGTAGTCGAAGTCGCAGTGCCTGAGGCACTGGGGTACCAAGTAGTGGTCGGCCGCGATCTGGGGTCTTCCATCGGCGAAGTTGTAAGTAGTTCAAGACGGGTCGCCTTGATCTACCCACCCGATCTGGCTTTCAAGGCGGCCAAATTGGCAGGGGCATTAGCCGATCTGGTTGAAATTACGTTGATCCCAGTTCCCGATGCCGAACAGCAGAAGACGGCTGTGGTGGCCGCGACCTGCTGGGAAGCGCTGGGAACGGCTGGCTTTACGCGCACCGACACGATCGTAGGGATTGGCGGCGGTGCGACGACCGATCTGGCTGGGTTCGTTGCCGCCACTTGGTTGCGGGGAGTGCGGATCGTTCACGTGCCCACAACCCTGCTTGCGATGGTCGACGCTTCCATCGGCGGGAAGGCAGGTATCAACACCGCTGCTGGGAAGAATCTCGTAGGCGCATTTCACCCGCCGAGCGCTGTCTTTTGCGACTTAGATTCGCTGGCAACTTTGCCAAAGGCTGACCTCGTCGCCGGGCTAGCGGAGGTTGTGAAGGTCGGGTTCACTCATGACTCGAAGATCTTGTCGCTTATAGAGTCGGATCCGAAGCTTGCGGCCGATCCGAACGGTCCGGTACTCGTTGAACTTATCGAGCGATCAATCACAGTAAAGGCGAGCGTAGTGGGCGCGGACCTACGCGAGTTATTGCCGGGCGGTCGAGAAATTCTCAACTACGGACACACGCTGGGACACGCGATCGAACGGCTAGAGAATTATGGGTGGCGACACGGTGAGGCGGTCAGTGTAGGGCTGGTCTTCGCCGCCGAATTGGGGCGCGCGGCCGGCCACTTATCGGATGCGACGGTAGATCGCCACCGCAGCATTTTGCAATCACTCAGCCTGCCCACCACCTACCCCGGTGCCCGGTGGCTTGATTTGCTCCAGGCAATGCAACTCGATAAGAAGAAGCGTGGAGATGTGCTCCGATTTGTCGTAATCGACGACGTATGTAAGCCCCGCGTCCTGGCCGGGGTCGACCCTGAAGTGTTGGCGGCCGCCTATGCGGAGGTATCTATATGACGCACGTACTGGTACTCAATGGCCCGAATCTCGGACGTCTTGGTAGTAGGGAACCTGATATCTACGGGAGCGAGTCCTACGCCGATTTGGTCTCGTTTTGTCAGTCTGTGGCGAGCGAACTCGGGCTAACTGTCGATGTTAGGCAGACCGATGATGAAGCCGAATTGGTCCATTGGTTGCACGAAGCGGCTGACGTTTCTTGTCCAGTGATCTTGAATCCGGCAGCTTTTACGCACTACTCATATGCGGTGCGCGATGCGTGCGCGATGCTCACGGCGCCGCTTATTGAGGTTCACCTATCTAATCCAGCCGCACGTGAGGAATTTCGCCATACCTCGGTGATCTCTGGTGTTGCTGTCGGCACGATTGCTGGTTTTGGTCTGCGCTCCTACGAGTTGGCGTTGCGGTCACTTTCGGCTTGAGTAAGGGGCAACTCACATGTGCTTAGACTGTAAGAATGTCTGATATTCACGCTGGCCGACGAGCTAGCCTTCGCCAACGCCTTCGAGAAACCGATGGGCCCGCGTCGCTATTGGTCACCAATCTGATCAATATCCGATACTTGTGCGGCTTCACAGGCTCGAACGCGGGCCTGCTCATTAGCCCTGATTCCACCGTGCTTGCAACGGATTTTCGCTACTTGACCCAAGCTGAGGCTGAGTCTGGAGACATTGAGCGGGTAATTGAACGCGCCTGCGCTCTGGCATTAACGGCTCGGGCAGTGGCCGATTCCCTTGGTGGGATTCGGTTTGAATCAGATGACGTCAGTGTGCACGCATTTAACGGTTTGCAGGCGGCCACCGGAGGTTCGCTGGACTTAGTTCCGGCGACCGGTGTGGTCGAGGCTTTGCGGGTGGTCAAGGACGCAGGGGAACTAGCAGACTTAGCCCAGGCGTGCGCCGTGTCAGGAACCGCATTGGAAGTCCTGCTCGGGGAGATTCGCGTCGGGCTGACCGAGCGTCAAGTTGCCCGTCGCCTAGATTGGCTGATGCTAGAACATGGCGCGGACGCAGTGTCTTTCGAGACAATCGTCGCCTCAGGAGCAAATTCTGCGATTCCCCATCACCAACCCACAGAAAAGTCCATTGCGATTGGCGACTTGTTGAAGATTGATTTTGGGGCGATGGTGCGTGGTTATCATGCCGATTGCACCCGTACCTACGTTGTCGGTGCTGAACCAACCGATTGGCAACGGGAAATCCACGACCTAGTTCGGACTTCGCAGCGAGCCGGAACAACTGCGTTGCGAGCCGGAGTAGTCACCGGAGCCGTGGACAAGGTGTCTCGGGATTTGATTGCCGAAGCTGGTTTCGGCAATCAGTTTGGCCACGGCCTAGGCCACGGAGTTGGGCTAGAGATTCATGAGGCGCCGAGCCTGGCGGTTGGACAAACCGCTATTCTGCTACCCGCGACGCCGGTGACCGTCGAGCCCGGTGTCTACCTACCGGGGCGTGGCGGGGTCCGGATCGAGGACACGTTGGTGGTCTGGGACGATACTTGTGAGTCGCTGACCACCCCAACCCGCGAACTTTTGGTGCTCGGCTAGCCAAGAGTCGCCCGAAACAGGAGCTATCCCCGTGGCATCGACGAACGACCTAAAGAATGGTCTGGTCCTGAACTTTGACGGCCAGTTGTGGACCGTTATTGAGTTTCAGCATGTCAAGCCCGGCAAGGGTGGCGCTTTCGTGCGTACCAAACTGAAGAACGTGCTCTCCGGCAAAGTGGTAGATCGGACCTTCAACGCCGGTGTGAAAGTTGAGACCGCAACTGTAGACAAGCGCGAGATGCAGTACCTCTACCGCGATGGTGATGACTGGGTATTCATGGACGCCCAAACATACGAGCAGACTCATGTCCCCGACGTTGTGGTTGGTGAAGGCGCCAACTACTTGTTAGAGAACCAGACAGCAAATGTGGCACTACATGAAGGCGTACCCCTTTACGTCGAACTCCCGGCGTCGGTGGAATTGGTCATCACCTACACCGAGCCAGGATTGCAAGGTGACCGATCCACCGGGGGCACCAAGCCGGCCACATTAGAGACTGGCGCCCAGATCCAGGTGCCGCTCTTTCTAACTCAAGGCGAGCGAATCAAGGTCGATACGCGTGATGGCGGCTATCTCGGCCGCATCAACGGCTGATCGTGACTGCTCGAGGCAAGTCTCGCAAGCGGGCGTTGGACATCCTGTTCGAAGCTGAAGTCCGCAGTGTCGCAATCCCCGACGTTCTTGCTGAACGAATCGGATCAGCGCATCCACCGCTAAACGAATACGTTTCAACTCTTGTTGAAGGAGTGGTCGCTCGCAAATCGGAAATCGATCAACTCCTGGCTGCGAACACCGGTGATTGGCCGTTGGAGCGCATGCCGATTGTTGATCGTAACGTGGCCCGAATCGCTGTGTATGAACTCCTCGCGGGGCAGGTCCCAACGGGCGTCGTTCTGTCCGAGGCAGTCGAGCTTGTTTCTGATCTGTCGACGGATGAATCCCCGAAGTTTCTTAATGGACTACTGGCGCGCATTGCGCAGACCTTGCCCGAGTCGGTTGCGACGACCAATGAGTTGGATTAGGTCCGTTCCCGAAGCCGGGTCGGACGAGTGCCGGGTGCGGGAGTCGAACCCGCATGTCCTTTCAGACAGATGGGTTTGAGCCATCCGCGTATACCATTCCGCCAACCCGGCGCGTTGCGAAAGTGTAGCGGGGACCCGAACGCATGAGCGGCCGGGTTCGGTCCGTACCCTGAGCAGGTGAACCGCCGGGTAGTAGTTACCGAGGATGAGGCGTTGATCCGCCTTGATTTGGTCGAACTTCTTGTCGAAGCCGGCTATGAAGTCGTTGGCCAGGCCGGAGACGGGCAGGCCGGGGTTGATCTGGTGCGGGAACTGAAGCCGGATTTGGCTCTGTTCGATGTCAAGCTTCCCGGACTAGACGGAATCTCCGCAGCCGAACTGGTAGCCGATATTTCGGCGGTGGTGCTGCTAACCGCCTTCAGTCAGCAGGAGTTGGTCGAACGAGCTGTGGCTGCCGGGGTTATGGCGTATGTGGTCAAACCTTTTGGAGCAGCCGATCTGCTTCCAGCGCTGGAGGTGGCTTGGGCCCGATTCCAGCAGGTTCGAATGCTAACCGCGGATCTGGATGCCGCCGTGGACCAGTTGGCGACCCGAAAGCTGATGGATCGGGCAAAGGGGCTGCTGATGGTTGGGCACGGGATGAGCGAACCCGAGGCTTTTCGTTGGTTGCAGAAATCAGCGATGGATCGCCGTCGATCGCTAGCCGAGGTTGCTCAACTGGTTGTTGATGAGCTTGGTGGAAAGTCGTCAGCGGTGTAAGGCAGTAGTCAGCAGCCATGTCAAGACTGGCGCTACGGCTAGAGCTGGCAGCAGGTCGGCGACTGGGATTGCGCGTACCCGCAGTAGGCGCATACCGGTGCCAAGGAGCAGGACGCCTCCGGTGGCAGTGATCGATGAAATCTCGGCGATGGGGAGCAAACCTCCCACCAACCCTCCGACGATTGTCCAACCGATTTGATAAACACCAACAGCCAGTGCTGAGAGCGAAACTCCCCAGCCGAAAGCCGACGCAAACGCAATCGAAGTGATGCCATCAAGGATTGCCTTGAGTGCAAGTTGGTCGATCCCGTGACCCATCCCATCTGAGATGGATCCAAGGATTCCCAATGGTCCGATCACAAACACCAGACTTGCGGTGACAAAGCCTTCTACGAAGCGCGGTTGGCCGCCGTCCTTCCGGACGAGGTGGCGTTTAAGCCACGCACCTAGCCCTTCGGTCCGCGCCTCCAGGTTCGCCAGCGAACCTGTTATCCCGCCCAATACGACGGCACCGAGCACAACAAGAATGGCACTAGACCCCACGGCCGCAGTAAACCCTTCATCCCTGACTGCAACTATGTTTAGTGCAGCAACGACGAGGACGATTAGGCCGATCCCGTCGGTGATTGTGTCGGCGGTGCGCTGGGGCAATCGCTCTCCGAGCAAAGTGCCAATCCCGGAGCCCAGCAGGATTGCGCCCACATTCAGTAAGGTTCCTAGACCACGCAATGGGGCGACCCTTCCACTTCCGGTTGGGTGCTAGCGGTTATCGCGCAGTAGGCAAGTCAACCGAGCTGAGGCAACCTGATTGCCTTGTTCGTCGGCGATTGAAATGACGTAGGTGGCTGTTGTGCGTCCTAACTGGACAGCGGTCGCCGTGGCCTCCACGTGACCATCGCGCACCGCCTTGTGGTGGCTGATGTTCAGTTCGATCCCGACGGCACGACGACCCGGTCCCGCATGGATCTGGGCAGCATACGAACCGACGTGTTCGGCCAGAGCCGCCGAGGCCCCACCGTGTAGCAAGCCGAAGGGTTGGGTATTTCCTGTAACCGGCATCCGGGCTCGCACGAGCGTCGCGGAAGCTTCGAGCATCTCGATCCCCATGCGCTCGCCGAGGGCCCCGTTGCCCATCTCGGCTAATGATTCGTAAACGCCGGGCGCTGCGGTCACCGGTTGCTGGTCAGGCGAAGTCATGACCTAACCCTAGGATCGTGCCGTGAACGACGATCAGAGCCCCCGGCTATTGCTCCTGGACGGCCATTCGCTGGCCTATCGGGCGTTCTACGCGGTGCCAGTCGAGAACTTCTCGACCTCAACAGGACAACCCACCAATGCGGTCCACGGTTTCACGGCCATGTTGATCAATGCGTTGCGCGACGAGAACCCGAGTCACGTCGCCGTTGCATTTGATGTCTCGCGGCAAACGTTCCGGACGGAACAGTACCCGGAATACAAGGCCACCCGAGCGGCCAGTCCGGAAGCCTTTCGAGGCCAGGTTGACCTCATCAAAGAGGTCCTTGCCGCGATGCGCATCGTTGCCGTCCAGGCGGCGGGTTTTGAAGCTGACGATGTGATTGCCACCCTCGCCACCCAGGCCAAACGCGAGGGATTCCAAGTCTCGATCATTACTGGGGATCGTGACGCGTTCGCCCTTGTCGATGGCGACATCACGGTGCTCTACCCGGTGCGTGGGGTGTCTGAACTTGCCCGGATGACTCCGGATGCTGTGTTTGCAAAGTACGGCCTGACTCCCGGGCAGTACCCGGATTATGCGGCGTTGCGCGGGGATCCAAGTGACAATTTGCCGGGCATCCCAGGGGTGGGCGAGAAGACGGCGGTGAAATGGATTCGCGATTTTGGAACGTTGGCGGACCTTGTCAGCCGGGTGGATGAGGTACCGGGTAAGGCGGGCGATTCGTTGCGGGCCGCACTAGCCCAGGTCCTAACCAATCGGCGCCTGACCGAACTTGTCCGCGATGTGGATCTCCCCGTGGCACCGGGGGATCTTGGCCGGGTCGACATTGACGTCGCGGCGGTTGAGACGGTCCTAGCCTCGCTGCAGTTTCGTGCCCTACGTGAGCGCTTGTTCACTGTGCTAGGCCCGACACTACGCCCCCAGGTTGCCGTGGCTTCGCCTGAACAAGTTATTCCGGAACCTGAAGTAGACGTTCTTACCACCGCGACTTTGGGCGCCTGGTTGGACAAGTACGCGGGAATCGGATCTGCGGTTGCGGTCGACGTGGCTGGCAGTTGGGGCCGCGGAATTGGGCAGGTGCGTGCGCTGGCATTAGCTGCCGAAGGGCGCACGGCTTCGGTTGTTCCCGCTGAGCTTACGGACGACACGGCTTTGGCGGCCTGGCTTGCCGATCCAATGCGTCCGAAATGGTGGCATGACGCCAAGGGCCCGCTCCTAGCGCTGTGGTCATCTGGACTCGACGTTGCGGGCATCGATTTCGACACCGCTGTGGCGGCCTACCTAGTGGCTCCGGGTCAGCGTTCATTCGACCTGAACGATGTCTGTCTAGCCTTCCTTGGTCATTCGCTGCCTGATTCTGATTCAGCAGATCAGTTGAGCCTGGACCTAGATGCGTCGCACTCAACTGATCATGCGGCCAGGGCGGTGGCGGTTCGTGAACTAGTTTTGGCGCTGCGCAAGGAAACCGAAGCAAGAGGCGCGCGTGACCTCTTTAACAACGTCGAACTCCCACTGGTGCGTCTCTTGGCTGAGCTTGAGCGGGTGGGCATAGCCGTTGACCAAGGCGTGCTCCAGCGGCTCGAAGCCGATTTCGCTGAGCAAAGCGCAGCGGCAGAACATCAGGCACATGAGATCGTCGGGCGGCCATTCAACCTAGGATCGCCCAAACAGTTACAAGAGATCCTGTTTGTGGAGCGCGGCCTACCAAAGACAAAGAAGATCAAGACGGGTTACACCACTGATGCTGACGCATTGCAGTGGCTTGCTTCCGCGTCCGACGACGCGCTGCTGCCGGTGCTGCTCCATTGGCGCGATGTCATTCGACTGAAGCAAACTGTGGCCAGCCTGATTCCGCTGGTGGCCGCCGATGGTCGAATCCACACCACGTTCAATCAATTAGTGGCAGCGACGGGTCGACTGTCTAGCACTGACCCGAACCTGCAGAACATCCCGGTTCGGACCGAAGCTGGGCGTCGCATTAGGGCAGCATTCACGGTTGGCGCAGGCTTCTCCGAACTGCTTACGGCCGACTACAGCCAGATCGAGCTGCGAATCATGGCTCATTTGTCGCACGATTCTGGACTTATCGAAGCGTTCCGAAGTGGCGAAGATCTGCACACGACGATGGCTGCAGGAGTGTTTGGGGTTGATCACCAGCAGGTTGATGCGGAAATGCGCAGGCGTATAAAGGCGATGAGTTACGGACTGGCGTATGGGCTTTCGGCATTTGGGTTATCTCAGCAACTCGGAATCGCGGCGAGCGAAGCCAAGTTGCTGATCGAGAACTATCTCGAACGTTTTGGGGGAGTACGCGCGTACCTGAACGAAGTTGTTGCTGCGGCACGAATCTCGGGCTACACCGAGACTCTGCTCGGACGGAGACGCTACTTGCCAGATCTGACTAGCGAGAATCACCAACGCCGCGAAATGGCTGAGCGAATGGCTTTGAACGCACCAATTCAGGGCTCAGCGGCAGATTTGATCAAAGTCGCAATGCTTCATGTTGATCAGGATTTGAAAGCGAGTGAACTCAAATCGCGACTGCTCCTACAGGTCCATGATGAACTTGTAATCGAAGTAGGTCCCGGCGAACGGGACCAAGTGGCTGAGATTGTGACTCGTCGCATGTCAGGTGCGTATCCGTTGTTAGTCCCGCTGGACATCAGCATCGGTACTGGGTCAACGTGGGATGAAGCCGCGCACTGATTAGAACGGCAACTTTCGAAATATCGGTCGCGGGAGATGCCGTAGACCTGACATCACCACACGCATTGCGCCCGGTGCGTAGACGATTTCACGACCCTTAGCTATTGCACTAACAATCTTGGCCGCAACCTCGTCCGCGTCTACGGCGAGTGGGGCATCGGCTAGATGGGCGGTCATTCTTGTTCGAACGAATCCGGGTCGCACTACCAGAACCCGCGGACCTCGACCGTGCAACGCGTCGCCTAGCCCCACAGCGAATGCATCGAGTCCTGCCTTGCTAGATCCGTACACGAAGTTCGATCGGCGCGCGCGTTCGCCGGCGACCGACGAAAGCACGACTAGTACTCCGTGGCCTTGTTCATCCAGATGGTGGGCAATGTTCAGTCCGACCGAAACCGCGCCGACATAGTTAACTTGGGCAACGAGCACGGCGGCGGCTGAATCGCGCTCAGCCTCGTCTTGGTCGCCTAGGAGCCCGAAGGCCAGTAGCACGACGTCGATATCCCCTTCGGCGAAAACGCTGGCAACGAACGCGGCGTGAGTTTCGGGCTTAGTTGCGTCGAAATCTGCCACTTCCACAGTGTCCGCGAGCCCGGAGATGCTCGCGGCAGCCGCAGCACGATCGGGGCCTGGACGTCCTGCAAGGACGACACGAACTAGCTTCGGACGTGCCAGTTTGGCAACGGTCGCCAAAGCAATTTCGCTGGTACCGCCGAGCACTAGGACTGTCTGCGGGTTACCTAACGCATCGATCACAGTAGAAGCCTCCTGGCTAAGTCCGAATTGAACCGACGAGTTGGGTCAAGTCTGGCGCGCCCCGATTGCCATTCGGTGAGCCGGGGATACATCAACGGCAGCAGATCTGGGCGCAGGCGGGAGTCTTTGGCCAAATAGATGCGGCCGCCCGCAGCGGCCACCAGGTCGTCCAATTCCGACAAGGCAACCGACAGCCCCGGAATGGCCGCGGGGATATCGAGCGCGAGCGTCCAGCCTGGCTGCGGAAAGGACAGCGGGGCCGGATTGGCAGCACCAAAACGTTTGAGTACCGCAAGGAACGAGGGAGCTGGGACCTTGCGCAGCCTTTCGATGGCGATCCGGATCAGGTCGCTAGCCTCCATTGGAACTACGAACTGATACTGCAGGAAGCCGCTGGGGCCATATGCGTTGTTCCAGTTTCGAACTCCATCTAACGGGTGGAAGAACGTTCCGATCGATTGGATTTCGCCGGCCCTGGATTTAGGTGCCTTGCGATACCAGAGTTCATTGAACGCAGAAATGCTGTACCGGTTCAGCAAGCCGCCGGGTATCACATTCGGAATGCCCAGCCGCACTTTCGGATCAAACTCAAGTGCCGTAGCGCGATCCGCCATGGACAACTCTTCAAGCTTGGCGTGATCTCCTCGAGTCAGAACACCCCGGCCCAGAGACCGACCACCGGCGACACAGTCGATCCAAGCCACCGAGTAGCGGTAATCATCGTCACCGGAAGTCATACGAGACATCAAGTCGTCGAGGTCGGTGGCTCGTTCAGTATCAACCCGCAACGAGGAAGTTGTGACAGGTAGAAGTTGCATTGAAGCCTGCGTGATTAGTCCTGTGAGGCCCATGCCGCCAACTGTCAGCCAGAAATCTGCCGCGGGATCTTGCGGCGTCAGCTTGCGATAGACCCCATCCGCACCGACAAGTTCAAGCTCCAGAATGTGGGCGCCGAAAGTGCCATCTATGTGGTGATTCTTGCCGTGCACATCTGCGGCGATAGCACCGCCGATGGTGACCTGACGGGTGCCTGGCGTAACGGGAATGAACCAGCCGAGCGGTAGAACCTTGCGAAGTAACTGATCCAAGCTCACTCCGGCACCGATCTTCGCTATGCCTGTGTCCGGGTCAAGGTCAATACGATCGAATCGCGCAAGGTCGGCGACATCACCACCCGAGTTCTGGGCTGCATCGCCGTAAGCGCGGCCCAGACCTCGGGCAAGGATTCCGCGGTGCCCACTTTCGAGAACCAAATTACTTAGCGAGTCAGACGACATTGGGGTGCTTACCCGGGCACGAGTGGGAGCCGTGCGACCCCAGCCCGACAGCAAGGTGCCGTCGGTGCCCAGCCCGGCAAGAGAATCAGACACCGAAGGCCCCCAATCCGAACAGAATCAGCCAAATCAGGCCGACGATCTGTAGCACACGGTCGCCCAGCACTACATCCTCTGGTGCGTCGGCTTTGCCTGCGTCAACATCGACCGCGTAGCGAAGCAGCCCCAATACGAACGGTGCGATTGACCAGATCGCCCATGGCAAAGACGCGGGGGTAGCCCCCACTTCAAAAGCCCAGAGGCAGTACGCCGTCACAGTTACAGCGGCCGCCAGCGCCCAGACGAACCTTAGGTACGAAGTCGTGTAGCCCGCCAGGCTCCGACGGGTGGAGCCGGCATCTTTGCCGAGCGAAACGAGTTCGCCGTAGCGCTTTCCGGCTGCCATGAAAAGTGAGCCGAATGCCGCCACGATCAAGAACCATTTTGAGATTGGCGTGCCGGTTGCGCTTCCTCCAGCAACGGCTCGAAGCAAGAACCCCGAAGTAAGAAGTCCAAGTTCAATTACCGGCTCGTGCTTGAACCTGAGGCTGTACGCGAGAGTCGCTGCCACATATGCCACGACAGTCCAGCACAGCGCCGGACGCACCAGCCAAGCAAGAATAGTTGCAGCGACGAAGAGTGCGACGGCTGCGCTAACCGCAAGGGTGGGGCTGAGCAACCCGGCGGCGATGGGTCGGAACTGCTTGGTGGGGTGCTCACGATCAGCCGCTCGATCGACCGTGTCGTTGATCAGGTAGGTAGCCGACGCGGCGAGGCAAAAGGAAACGAACGCGACGCCCACACGCAGGCCCACGGTGCCATGAAACAGACTTCCTGCAGAAAGCGGGACTGCAAACACGAGCACGTTCTTAAGCCATTGCCGGGGCCGCATTGCCCGGAACAGGGCGGCTGGGGAAACCGTCTGGGAAGCCACCTGCCGAGGCTACTCGCCACCGACGCCGGGCCGGACACAGGAGAAGATCGCCGTGCCGGGCAGAATTCGGCCACGAAGTGGGCTCCAACCGCCCCATGATTGATCATGGTGAGAGGGCCAGGTTGGCTCGATTAGGTCGACAATGACAAATCCTGCTTCTGACAGGGAGCGCACGATGGCACCCATCGTGTGGTGGTGCTCGGCGTACCCGACTTCACCATCTTCATCCAGTTCGACGTAGGCGCGTTCGTCCCAGTAGGAGTTCTGGGCGACCAGCCCGCGCTCCGAACCGTCGTCGAGAAAACACCAGCGAATCGGGTGGGTGAGCGAAAACACCCAGGCTCCGCCGGGGCGAAGCACGCGGGCTACTTCGTTGAAGACGCCAGCTAAGTCGCCAATGAAGGGGAGCGCTCCGTAGGCAGAGCAGGCGATATCGAAGGCGTCGTCGGCGAAAGGCAACCGACCGGCGTCGGCCTGGACGAGAGCCACTTGAGTCGTTGACGTACCCAACTCTCGGGCAATTGAGAGCATCCCAAGGGAAAGATCGAGGCCGGTGACGCGGGCACCTTGGCCGGCCAGCCAACGCGAGCACGGCGCGGTACCGCAGCCAATCTCCAGCACATCGGCCCCGGCAACGGGCCCAAGCAGCCCAGCCGTCGCTTCGTTCAAGCCTTCGGGACACCAGATGAAATCGGCTGTACCGAGGAATTCTCCATGGGCTTGCCAATAGGCCTCGGCATCTGAATCCCACCACTTCCGGGCTGCGGCCACACTCGTCGAATGCTCTAAGCGGCGCCGGTCTACCCCGCCTGGCGCTACCTGGTTTGACCCTTGTCCGTCCACCTCCGTATTCTGGCGGACGCGGTTGGGCTTGCGTGTCCTCGGACCTAGCAGGCTCGCGCAGTTCGTTCCATGAGTACACCAGGTCGCCCGACCAGGAACCCACGGCCGGCGAACACGGGCCCACTCGCATCAGGAACGACTTCTATCCGCCGGGACAAACAACCCCATGACCGTAATCTCCGCAATTTCCTCAGTACCTCAGGTCGCCATCAATGACATCGGCTCAGCCGAGGACTTCTTGGCCGCGATCGAGGAGACCATCAAGCCCTTTAACGACGGAGATCTCGTCGAGGGCATAGTCGTCAAAGTCGACCGGGACGAAGTTCTGCTCGACATCGGCTACAAGACCGAGGGAATCATCCCCTCCCGCGAACTTTCCATCAAGCATGACGTTGACCCGAATGAAGTTGTCAAGGTCGGTGACCAGATCGAAGCCCTCGTACTCCAGAAGGAGGACAAGGAAGGTCGACTGATTCTGTCCAAGAAGCGGGCCCAGTACGAACGCGCTTGGGGCACCATCGAGAAACTCAAAGAGGAAGACGGCGTCGTCGTCGGCACCGTCATTGAGGTCGTCAAAGGCGGCCTGATTCTCGACATCGGCCTCCGCGGCTTCCTGCCGGCCTCGCTCGTTGAAATGCGCCGAGTCCGCGATTTGCTGCCTTACGTCGGCAAGCAGATCGAAGCCAAGATCATCGAACTGGACAAGAACCGCAACAACGTCGTGCTGTCACGTCGAGCCTGGCTCGAGCAGACCCAGTCGGAGGTTCGTCAGAACTTCTTGACGACGCTGCAAAAGGGCCAGATCCGTCCAGGTGTGGTTTCGAGCATCGTTAACTTCGGAGCGTTCGTTGACCTCGGTGGGGTCGACGGATTGGTTCACGTCTCCGAACTTTCCTGGAAGCACATCGATCACCCGTCAGAGGTCGTCGAGGTTGGCCAGGAAGTCACTGTTGAGGTGCTCGAAGTTGACATGG
The DNA here is from genome assembly GCA_903825575.1 of uncultured bacterium. Classification (GTDB taxonomy): domain Bacteria; phylum Actinomycetota; class Actinomycetes; order S36-B12; family CAIKAW01; genus CAIKAW01. The sequence continues at coordinate 48,296 of CAIKAW010000004.1, forward strand.
ATCGTGAACGCGTCTCCTTGTCGCTCAAGGCCACTCAGGAAGACCCATGGCAGCAGTTCGCTCGTACCCACCAGATCGGGCAGGTTGTTCCCGGCAAGGTCACCAAGTTGGTGCCGTTCGGTGCGTTCGTTCGCGTCGAAGAGGGCATCGAAGGTCTTGTCCACATCTCCGAACTGGCTGAGCGCCACGTCGAGATCCCCGAACAGGTAGTCCAGGTCGAAGACGACATCTTCGTGAAGGTGATCGACATCGACCTAGAGCGTCGCCGGATTTCCCTTTCGCTCAAGCAGGCGAACGAGAGTGGAGTGGCCGACGCGGACGACGCGTTCGATCCCTACCTCTACGGAATGCCGCCGTCGTACGACGACCACGGCGCCTACATCGGGCCGCAGGGCTTCGACCCGAACACCGGGGAATGGAAGGCCGGCTTCGAGGACGAGCGAGTCGAGTGGGAGAAGCAGTACGCGGATGCCCACCTGCGTTGGGAAGCGCACCAGAAGCAGATCACCGATGCGCGTGTGGCTGACGCCGCCGCGGTCGTCGAAGGCGAATCGGCCACCTCGTACACGAGCGAAGCTGACGACTCCAGCGGCACGTTGGCTTCGGACGAGGCGCTTCAGGCGCTTCGCGACAAGTTGACGGGTGAAGATTCAACCAGCGCCGAGTAACCAAGTTTGACAGTCAGGGCCGCAGACCACTTGGTGTGCGGCCCTGACTGCTTTTCGCCCTAGGCTGAGTGCATGTTGCGGATTGGTCTGACGGGCGGAATCGGCTCAGGGAAGTCGATGGTCGCCAGGTTGTTGGCCGAGCGCGGGGCGCTCGTGATCGATGCTGATGAGATCTCCCGGCAGCTCGTCGAACCGGGCACTATAGCTCTGAGTGAGATTGTGACCGAGTTCGGAGCCGAGGTTCTAACCGCCGACGGCCGTTTGGACCGGGCGGCCTTAGCCAAAATCGTATTTGGAAATCCGGCTCGGCTCTTGGCACTCAACACCATCATGCATCCGTTGATCGCCGCCCGATCTGCCGAACTGCTGGCCGCCGCGCCGGCCGATGCCGTGGTGGTTTACGACCTGCCGCTGCTGGTAGAAAACGGACTCGCTGGTGGTTGGGACGCAGTAGTGGTGGTTGATGCCCCGGATGACGTGCGGATTGACCGGGTCATGGGTAGCCGCGGCATGAGTCGTAACGAGGTACTCAATCGCATGGCCGCCCAAGCCTCACGCGCCGACAGAATCGCGGTTGCGACCTTCGTGATTGATAACTCGGGGACGCCTGAAGCCCTGTTTAGCCGTGTAAGTGAGGTTTGGGCGGCCCTCCTGGGCCACGGGCTCGAATCCGGCTTCTCGCAGTCACGTCGGTAGCCACACGTACGGTGTTCCCATGACGCGGCCACTTACCGACCTTCAACGTACGGTTGCGCCCTTCGAGGTGCTCGCGGACTTCGAGCCGGCGGGCGACCAGCCGGCGGCAATCGAAGAGATGGTCCGCCGAATCAATGTGGGGGAGCAGAAGGTGGTGCTTCTCGGCGCCACAGGTACCGGCAAATCAGCCACCACTGCATGGCTTATCGAGCGCCTGCAGCGCCCGGCCTTGGTTATCGCGCCAAACAAGACATTGGCGGCCCAATTGGCTAACGAGTTTCGCGAACTCCTACCCAACAATGCGGTCGAGTACTTCGTCTCGTATTACGACTATTACCAGCCCGAGGCATACCTACCCCAAACCGATACCTACATCGAGAAGGACTCCTCAGTTAACGAGGAGGTCGAACGCTTGCGACATTCCGCCACTAACTCATTACTTACTCGGCGCGATGTAGTGGTTGTGGCCACGGTCTCTTGCATCTACGGCCTTGGCACCCCCCAGGAGTATGTGGATCGCATGGTTCGGCTACGAGTTGGCGAGACTCTTGATCGAGATGCCTTTCTCAAGCAACTCGTCGGTAATCAGTACTCGCGCAATGATCTGGCATTTACTCGTGGAACATTCAGAGTGCGCGGCGACACGGTCGAGGTATTTCCGGTCTACGAGAAGCAACCGGTTCGGGTTGAGTTCTTCGGCGACGTGGTTGATCGTCTCATGACCTTGCATCCAGTCACCGGGGAAATCATTACAGAGGATGAAGCCCTCTATATCTTTCCCGCAACCCACTACGTGGCTGGTCCGGAGCGGATGGAAAGAGCGATCGGACAGATCGAAGCCGAGCTCGAAACCCAACTTGCTTCATTCGAAGCTGCTGGGAAACTCCTGGAAGCCCAACGACTTCGAATGCGCACGACTTACGACATTGAAATGATGCGCCAAGTCGGATTCTGTTCCGGGATTGAGAACTATTCCCGACACATTGATGGTCGTGAAGCTGGTTCACCTCCGAATTGCTTGCTCGACTATTTCCCCGAGGATTTCCTACTGGTTATTGACGAATCTCACGTAACGGTTCCGCAAATCGGAGCGATGTACGAAGGCGATATGAGTCGCAAGCGAACGCTCGTCGAACATGGTTTCCGGTTGCCCAGTGCCATGGATAACCGACCGTTACGTTGGACCGAATTTCTGGAACGCACCGGACAAACCGTTTACCTGTCCGCGACCCCTGGACCCTATGAACTGACGGAAGTCGCAGGAGATGTCGTTGAGCAAGTTATCCGGCCGACCGGTCTTATCGAC
>CAIKAW010000005.1 GCA_903825575.1 uncultured bacterium
CCTCGTCCGTCGGTAACCATCGACACGCTGGTTCCCTATGCCCAAGCCAGCCTGGTGGCCTTGGTTCACCAGCACGGAGAAGTACTGTCCGAGGAACACGTTGAATCCGGCACTCGAATTCGGGCCTTTGTGCCCGAATGGCTGGCCCTTCGACTCAGTGACGCTCCAGCTTCACCGCAATAGCCCAATTGTTTCGTGGGCGCCGGGCTAGCACTTCGCACACATGCGATGCCGCTACCCGAGCTCGCGGTGCTGCTAACGCAAGGGACGCCGAGCCCTGCGATCATGTGAGGGTGTCTGAACCCGAGCCGAGTCGACTACGTGGCGCCTTAGCAGCTGTCGTGGCTGAACTCGGTGGCGATGACCGCACAGGTCAGCAGGAGATGGCTGACGCTGTCGCCGACACCCTCGCCGGCGGCGGGCACCTGCTAGTTCAGGCAGGAACGGGCACCGGGAAGTCAGTTGCCTATTTGACCCCGGCAGTACTCCAGGCCGTCGAAACTGGGCGTCCAATCGTGATTGCCACCGCCACCATCGCGTTGCAGCGTCAACTTGCTGATCAGGATCTGCCCCGTGTAGTCCGAGCCTTGACTCCTATCGTTGGACGTCCAGCCGAATTCGCCGTGCTTAAGGGTCGGGCCAATTACCTGTGCAAGTCACGTCTTAACTACGGCGATCCGACCGAACCGGCGCTGTTCGAAGTTTCTAGCGGGGCATTGGCGACGGCGGCCGCCAAGGTACGGGTGTGGGCTGATGACACTGAAACCGGGGACCGCGACGACCTTCCGTTCAGCGTCGATGCCAGGGTGTGGCGGGCCTTTTCGGTAAGCAGCCGAGAATGCGTTGGGGCAACCAAGTGCACCTTTGGTCAAGAGTGCTTTGCAGAGAAGGCGCGCGAGCTCGCTAAGGATGCTGACATTGTCGTAACCAATCACGCGATGCTTGCAATTGGCGTGCTCGAGGGCATTCCAGTTCTGCCCGAGCATTCGGCGGTGATCATCGATGAGGGTCACGAACTAGTGGACCGCGCGACCACCGCAGTGACTGTCGAACTCAGCGCCCGAGCCGTCGAACGTGCAGCGTCGCGGTGTCGCACGTTGCTGGCCGCTGATTCCGTGGGTTTGCTTCAGGATTCGGCGGATCAACTAGCCGATGCCCTGGCCGACGCAGTCGCGCTGACCGAGGCGACAGGTGGGGCATTGCGCGAACTTGGCGACACGATGCTGCTGGCCTTGACCGCGGTGCGCGATGCTGGCCACGTTGCACTTGGAGAACTAGCTGGCGAGCGGGACACCTCAAATCCAGAAGGAGTGGCCCGTCGCGTGCAAGCCCAAGCTGCCGTCGACGAAGTTTTCGAAGTGGCTGGGCGCCTGATATCGCGAGGTACTGCGGATGTTGTGTGGGTGACGTCCGGTGACGGTCGAGCTCCGAGCATCTACCTAGCTCCGTTGTCCGTCGCCGGAGTGCTGCGGGCCGCGTTGTTCGACGAAGTACCAGTCGTGGTGACTAGCGCAACGCTCGCCTTGGGCGGATCGTTTGATTCCCTTGCCTCATCTTTCGGTCTGTCATATGGCGAAAAGGGCTGGGCTGGCCTCGACGTTGGTTCGCCGTTCGATCACTCCAAGCAGGGGATCCTTTATGTCGCCTCGCATTTGCCTCGCCCAAGCTCGGGGCCGGTGGGGGATGAGGCGCTGACCCTCTTAGGCGATCTGATCGAAGCCGCGGGCGGGCGAACTTTGGCACTGTTTTCGGCTTGGCGCAGCGTTGAGCGCGCTGCCGAAGTGTTGGGCGCTCGATTTGGTGGCCGACCTGATCGTCCGTTGTTGATTCAGCGACGTGGCGACGCCGTAGCGGATCTGGTGCGCCGATTCCGCGACGAACCACGCGCGTCG
>CAIKAW010000006.1 GCA_903825575.1 uncultured bacterium
CTTGCACAATCGGCCCCGGTCGAAACTCCGATCGTTGCGCCGCCAGGCACTGCGCCCGGTAGTGCGGCACCGGCTCCGAGAGCGGCTCACTCATCAACCGAGTTGCTCGAGTTGATGACTGGCACCGCATCCGATGCACCGCTGTGCTTCACATGCGGCACCAAGATGCGTCCGGCCGGTTCGTGCTACGTCTGCGAAGGTTGTGGGAGCACCAGCGGCTGCAGCTAGATCCCTGAGGTCCTTCAACAGTTGCCCCTGTAGGCGGAGCAGTCAGTCGGACCAGGTGGCGCAGTCGGTGCAGGACCACATCACGCGTGGCTGGACGGCCGTAGCCGCGGCGAAGTACTCGATCCGATTCATCGGCTCAAGACACGATCCGCAAACGCGAGTTCGGACGTCAACCACTCGCTCAGCACCAACGGCTACCGCACTCTGAGCAGCCCGTTCGCTTTCGACCATTTCCACAATCTAGGCCTTCGGTCAAGACCCCAACACTCTCACGACCGTGTCGGGCCCACTTCCATGCCGCCTTGCTAATCCACAGATGTCGATTTCCTGCGGTCGTATTCGTCATACTCGTGTCGGGGGCGGCACGTCGCCGGCTGCTTAGTCCGGCTCCGCCGTGGAACCGGAATCGACACAGGGGGATCAACATGGCTTACTCATTCGTATGTGCTGACACCGGCGCCGACTGCCCGGGGTCCTTCAAGTCCGAAGGCAAGGAAGAACTCTTCGCCCACCTTGGCGTTCACGCCGAGCATGCACACCCCGAGATGGTGGGCAACGCTGAGATGGCTGCGGCGATCCCGGCACTAATCAAGCAGGTCTGAGCCGGGTCGAAAAGAACGGCACTGCCGCGCTAGGTCTACTCTGCCGCCGTTAACTCGAGGACGAAGTCGGCCTTGTCGCGTACGGCACAGTCTGGGCACGTCCAGGCATCCGGTACGGCTGACCAAGGGGTTCCCGGCGGGAAACCTTCGTGGTCGTCGCCCCGGGCAATGTCGTACGTATAGCCGCAACCGGGGCAGCGTGCTTGTCGTACGGATACCGGCACAACCCGGTCCGAAGGTGAGGGCCCCGGTTGCGGCGGCTCGGAGGCGTGGGGGAGTGCGCCCGCATAGCGCATGAGGATTCGGCCTTTCTTGCGCGGTGAGATGTTGGCCAGTGACAGGTCACCGTCAAGGTGCGTTAGCACCCGCGGGTCCATGACCTTGCGCCACAGCGGTGGAACAAGGGCAAGCAGGATCATCCCGGCATACCCCGTGGGCAGCGCCGGAGCCTCGGCGTAGTCGCGCAACGCCTGGTAGCGCCGGGTTGGGTTGGCGTGATGATCACTGTGTCGCTGCAGGTGGTAGAGCAGCACATTGGTCGCGACGTTGTTGGAGTTCCAACTGTGACGCGGCTCGACGCGTCCGTAGCGCTGGCCATCGCCAACCCGTTCCCGCAGCAGCCCGTAGTGCTCGAGGTAGTTCACCGCTTCAAGGAGCGTGAAGCCCATGACAGCCTGAAGCACGAGGTAAGGCAGGACGCCAATGCCGAGCCAAAGCATGACAGCGCAAAACAGGACGAGGGTCATAAGCCAGGCGCTCAGCACGTCGTTGCCCCAGTTCCAGGGCGACTGTTTGCGCCGAGCGAGCCGCTTGGCCTCAAGTCGCCAAGCACTTTGTAGGGAACCGAAAACCGAGCGCGGCCAGAATTGGTAGAAGTTCTCGCCCATCCGACTGCTAGCCGGATCATTCGGCGTCGCGACGCGAACGTGATGTCCGCGGTTGTGCTCAATGTAGAAGTGGCCGTATCCGCTTTGGGCAAGCGCAACCTTTGCGAGCCAGCGCTCGACCGGCTCACGTTTGTGGCCTAACTCGTGCGCGGTATTGATTCCGAGGCCAGCGATAAACCCGAGCGTTACGGCCAATCCGATGCGGTCCGAAACCGTCAGGTTGGCGTGCATCAGGTAGGCAAGCGCGACCAAGAACCCCGTGTACTGCACCGGTAGGAAAAGGAAGGTGATCCATCGGTAGTACTTATCGGCCTCGAGTGCAGCTATGGCTGCATCCGGAGGAGCGCCCGGGTCAAGTCCCACGACCAGGTCAAGCAGCGGGATCAGGCCAAGAATCACGATTGGACCAATCCATAAGAACGCCGACACCTTGGTAGCCGCGAAGCCTGACACAGCGGCAAATGGCAAAAGCGGCATTAGGAGCGCCACCGGCCACACGTATCGTTTGCGGTCGCGCCAGACGTTTGCGGTTCCGTCGGCCATGGCCCCTCCCGAGTTCTACCGAAGAGAACCACACGCAGGCACTCAAGGCAAGGAGCGTAGGTGTGCGGGCGAACTCGTTTCGATTGGTGCGTGAGAAGATCATGAGGTGGGCGCAATCCTCGCCGGCTTTTTGGTCGGTCTGTCGCTCATTCTGGCTATTGGGGCACAAAACGCATACGTCCTGCGCATGGGCTTGACGCGGCATTACGTCGGTCTAATTGTTGTGATGTGCGCCCTGTCAGATATCGGACTCATCGTCCTGGGCGTCGCCGGCATCGGCGGCGTCATCCGATCGGCACCTTGGTCACTGCAGGTGCTGCGCTGGGTTGGCGTTGCCTACCTGACCCTGTTCGCGTTTCGCTCCTTCTGGCGAGCATTTCGTCCAGGAGTGTTGCTTCCCTCGGAACAGCAATCACCTGCCCTTCGAACGGTGATTGCGACCACGTTGGCTTTCACGTTCCTCAATCCGCACGTCTATCTAGACACCGTCATATTGCTCGGGTCGATCGGCAACCAATACGGACATGCACGGTGGCTATTTGCCTTTGGGGCGTCGATGGGTTCGGTTTTGTGGTTCACCGTTCTTGGCTACGGGGCCAGATTCGCGTCCCGGATGATGTCGCGACCTGGAACGTGGCGGGCCCTCGATTCCCTTATTGGGGTAGTGATGCTGTTGATTGCCCTGAAGCTGACGCTGACACCACTGCCTGCCTGAATTAGTGCCAATGCAAGTTAGGGTGTCCTGATGATGCATCGACAGGCGAAGGGTGACTCGCGTTGATCGTTAACTTCGGGGCACCGCTGCACTTGAAGACCGTGCCCGGCGGGAGTGGTTACGCCGTTGCGGTCAACGCTGGCCAACGCGTGCACATCGTAAACACTCTTGGACATCAGGTTGTTGATACCTGGGCGCTGAGCCCTGACGGCCTGCAGCGGCTCTCGATGTCGCACACACGATTGGCGATCGGGCGGGTTAGTCCACAAGTAGGTGACGTTCTTGTCGATGACGCTCGCCAGCCAATGCTGCAGCTGGTCGAGGATGACAGCATTGGCGATCACGACACCTTGATTCCGGCTTGCGACGCGCAGCGTTACCGGTCGCTGGGATTCACGGGCTACCACGCGAGCTGCACGGATAACTACATCGCCGCGGTCGCTGCCTTTGGGGTTGCGATTCCGACACGGGCTCCGGATCCGCTCAACCTATTCATGGTTGTACCAGTAGCGGCAGATGGTGGACTGACTCTTGAATCCTCCGTCGCCCCGCCCATGAGCAAAGTCGTGCTTGAGGCGATCCGCGACCTCGTACTGGTCGTCAGCGCGTGTCCGCAGGATTTGATAGCGATTAACGGTGCAGATATGAGTCCTCGCCTGATCGACATCTTCATTTCTGATCCAATCGATACTCGCGGAGGCATTCAGTGATCGCTCCAGAGGATTTGCCCGAAGTTCTCGACGAATTCAGGATGAGCAATAGCTTCCTAGGCAAGATCGTCGAGGTGTGCCTAGTTACCGAGGATCATCAGCGGACAATGGAGGGCTTGGTTCGCTTAGGCATTGGGCCGTTCCGGGTCTTCACATTCTCACCCGAAACGGTCACTGAGCAGACTTACCGTGGCGATGCCAGCCCGTTCTCTCTGACCGTGTGCTTCGCGACCAATGACGACCTCACCTTTGAGATCATGCAACCAGTGTCGGGTCGCAGCGTTATGCGCGAATTCCTTGACAAGCATGGCGAAGGAATCCACCACATCGCCTTTGACTGCAACGGTATGCCTTGGGATCAGCGGCTAAAGCTGTTCACTGATCGCGGTTTTGCGCAGACCCAGAGCGGGCGTTGGCGCGACCAGAACGCCTTCTCATTCTTTGACACCGAAGCGGCCACGACCACGTGTTTTGAGACCTACCACTTCCCGGATGACTTCGTATTCCCTGAGCCGGACCGCTGGTACCCCGCGCCCCCGCCGATTGCTAGCGTCTGACGCGGATTCGATCTGTTCGGGCAAGTCAGTTCGTTAGAAGCGCGGCGGCTACGTTCTCCCAAGAGATGTCGTCGGCGTCCCCATGGGCCTGCGCAAGAATCGAGCCGTCTCGGCAGACGACGAACGCCCACACGTCATCGTCGTTTGGGATGTCCAGTGATCCGCGCAAAGCACCAACGTCGGTGTAGACGGTGATCGTGCGGGCCAGCACATCCGGATCCCCGATGCCGGCAGTCATACCACCGTCGATGAACCGGCGCACCGGACGCCAAGACGCCGACAAGGCCGGCACCTCGACAACCGCAAGTGGCATCGGTTGAGTCTGACCCCGAGGTGTGGCCGGTACACCAGCCTTGATCGCGCGCACAATCCAAAGGTCCACTTGGCTTTGTTGGTGACGCTGAAAAGCAACAACGACAAGCGTTCGGTCACCCGGCAAGTCGGCCGGAAGGTTCAGATCAACACCTAGCAATGTACGTCCGGCGACGCTAGGGAACCGAAGCGAAGAACCATCGCCAGCTCTGGCGGATGTCGGGCTCACTTGTCCAGAATGGCACCTGCTTTGAACGGCAATGTGGCCGGGTTCAAACATCGGTCCCGTACAAGACTCTTACTCGCAAAAGTACATGTAGCTACTGTTCACGGAAGGTAAGGACTGTGGTCTTTCCGTTTGCAACCGACACCGTGGCCGTCGCAGTTACAGACCCTGCGGTTGCCGAGAGTGTCATGCCAGTGCTGACGGGAACGGCAATGCTGGGTTGCCAGGCCGCTGGCGGACTAGTTCCGCAGAAATTCTGGCCCGAACTGGTCTCGTCATTGTCGACGCAGTCACCTACGGGTAACTGAGTGGGACTGCCCTCTTGGAGCACGTTTAGCCCATAGAGATCAACGCCGTAAGTGATCAGCACGCCACCTGTGCCGGAACCCTGAATGTGTAGGGCCAGACCCAGCGAATCGGAGGGTGCATACACAGCGCCCTGCAACCCGATAGTCCCGTTCGTTGGGTTCCCGCTCGACGCTAGTGGGTCTGCCAATAGCGCGCAGTTGGTGGACGAGCCGCTAGTCGCAAGTTTGCCCAGATCGATCGATTGGGCGGAGCACGGTGAACTCGGCGCGTACAGCGTGCCGATGTTCGAAGTACCGATGTTCTGCCAGGTGACCGTGCCGTCGGTCACGCTAGCCCCGACCGTCAACGGCCAGATAGTGCTGCTGCCGATGTTTGTCCAGGTAACCGTGCCATCGGTGACGGTCTTGCCAACGGTGGTGGGCCAGGTCGGAGAGCTAGTGGACGACTTTCCAGCGGTCGTGACGCTGTATAGGTAGCCGTTCGAGGTCGCTGGGGCGAGGATCGTTCCAAGCGCGTAGGCGGTCGACTTAATCCAGGTGCCGGGGGCGGTAGTCACGCTCGTTGGTGCGGTAGCTCTAGTTGTCCCGGCGGTGGTCGCCTGGTAGAGGAAGCCATTGGCGGTAGCCGGAGCGACGACGTCACCGGTGTTTTGCGAATTGCTGGCCGTCCAGGTTGCACTCGACTGGTTGAACAGCAACGGCGCATTCGGGCCTATGTTCGTCCACGTGGCGGTGCCGTCAACTAGTGTTCCGCCGATGGTCAGCGGCCAAATAGTGCTGGTTCCGACATTCGTCCAGGTGACGGTTCCGTCGCTCACTTTGGCGTTCAGCGTTGTTGACCAAACTGGTGTGGTGCCGCCTGACTTGCCAGCCGTGGTGACCTTGTAAAGATACCCATTCGAGGTTGCTGGCGAGACCGCCGCGTTTAGTGCGTATGTCGTAGACGGTGACCAAGTTCCAGCGGCTGCCGTGATTGACGTTGGTTCGTTCGCACTCGAGACGCCTGCCGTTGTTGCTTCATAGACGAAGCCGTTGCCGGTGCTAGGGCGCACGACCGAACCCAGGGTGTACGAAGTGGTGGTGGCGTGGGTACTGCTCCAGGCGTTGGCTGCAAACCCGTTGTACCCGTAGACCGAGATCGGCTCAACGCCGGCGCTCGCCATCGCGGAGTTGAATCCGCCGCAAACCTGCAGGGCGTTACTTATCCCGATCTGGTTTCCGTACTTGCTGTCTGCTACCACGATGCCATTTCGCATTGCCGAAGCGACAGAATTCCCGACAGTCAGTAGCACTCCCGTGTTGCTGCCATTGGCGACCTGAGTGCTGGGCGTGTCACAGGCCAGTCGTGCAGCGGTATTGATCGGGTTTGTCGAACTCGGCTGGTCGCCGGTCGGGCCCCCGTAATAGCCGGCAATCACGCGGGTGCCCCCGAGCGCTGAATTGCCTTTGATCACCCAGTTCTGATCCATCCCAAGGTAGTAGTAGCCCGGTTCGAGAATGACCAACGCGATTGTCGAGTTCTGTAGGAAATAGCAATTGCTAGCGCCCACTTTTGGTGATCCGCCGGTGAAGCCGTTCAGGGTGCTGGCGGTCCAGTAGCCGGGGGACAGCACGATCATGTAAGACGTGCTGCCAACGTAGTTCTTAGTCGGGAGTGCCACGCATGATGCGGATCCGTTCGGAATGGTTCCGGTCGCAGCAGCACCTACCGACCCGTTGAAGACGCTTGACGTCGACGGGAGCTGCGTTGGCATGGGAATTGTCGGCAACGTCGGGTTAGTAGCGATCACTGGCCCAGCTGAGGCCCAAGTTTGGGCGACGTTCGGACTTCGGTAAGTCATGGTGCCGGGGTAGACGACTGTCTGGACGCAGCCAGGCGTGGTCATAACCGCGCTCGGGAAGACTCCGGCAGTCATGGCGCATTTTGCAGCCCCAAAGTTGTCACCATTACCACTGATTTCCAATTGACCGGCGGCGGCGAAGTTGCCTTGCACAAGGAACGTGCCGCCGGGTCCGGCATTAGTGTCGTTCTGAACCAAGCTGGTGTTGGGGTCGTTCAAGATCACTGAGTTTGCCCAGCCGTAACTTAGGTTGAGAAGACCCGTGCCGCTCGTGTCCCCGTTGCCCGCTACGCCAAATGTGGATCCGGAGCAGGTGACCGGGACAGTGTTGACGGTTACTAACGTGCTTCCACTGGCACCACAATTCGCGCCCAACGCGAGGTAACCTTCGGCTGCTTGCATGGCGTTTGCCGCAGCGAGCCGATTCCGTTCCAGCGCGGACAATTGTGAGCCACTCTTGAGGCCAGTTTGTGCGAACGCGAACAACAGAGTCACGGTCAATCCGACGAAGATCAGGACTCCTAGAACGACCAGAAGTGACGCGCCGCGATCGCTCATAGAGCCACGACGTTCAATCCATGACGCGCGCCGAATCGTCATGAGGTCTGCCGCACTACAAAGAAGTCGAAGGTGCGCGACTTTGTGCCTGCCTGCCACGCGCGTGACAAAGTGCCTGAAAGGTCGATGGCTGCCGTAGTAGCACCGCAGGTCGATGACGTCGCGGATGCCGCGTTGTAGCAGACCGGAGTAATCGTTGTGGATAGTTCAGTGAGCAGAGTCTGGTTGGTGGAAGTTGTTCCGTGGCATTCGCTCCGAGTCAGGTTCGTGCCCGACTGGCTGTAGAAGACGGCCGTTACCGTGGCGTCGCTCGGATTTGAAGGCACCAGTTGCAGCAAGACCGCACCGCTGCCGCAAGCCGGCGCATTCGCGTTTACCTGAATGCTGCCGGCCGTGGCTCCGGCGACGTCGGCACTGAGGGCCGTGGAAGCGAACATGACTTGGTTGTCTTGCGACAGTCCTGCCTTCGCAGGCACTGAACTTCGCGCGACCGTGTAGACGAGGCCAACGGACACCACGCTTAGCAACCCCAGAATCATGACGGAGACGGCCAATTCGACCAAGGTCAGGCCGCGGTCGTCGGCCGGTCGGTCGGCGCGATATCCAAATGCCCAGCCAGTCCGGTTCATTTGCCGACCACCACGGTTAGAGTTTGGGAGCCGCTGGTCGCGCGTCCAGTGATGTTGATCCCAGTCCATTGGACGGGTACGACTACTTCAAGCACCCCGTGGTCGCTCACTGCATCGCAGGCCGTGAAGGTGTTCGTGCCTGATGCGATCGTTCCGTAGAAGTAGTTCGCCGTCCCCAGAGTGACCCCAGAAAGGCTTGCATCCTCCGCGGACAAGGCGGTGTCGATCTGGGATGTGTTCGCGCATGAGGTGACGTTGAGGTTCTGAACCCGTTGGGCAACGGAGTACATCGCGGTTCCCAAATTGGCCTGAGTGTCGCGCGCGCTGGTAAATGAGAATGAGTCAAGCGCCCCGGCGACCAGAGTGGCAATGGCCCCCGAAAGGAGCACCAGCGACATCAGAATCTCGACCAAGGTTTCACCGCGATCGTTGCTGGCAAAGTTGTGCTTAGCCATCAGTGCACCTGTCGGAAGATCCCGTACATGGCAGAGATTAGGGCTACCGCAACAAAGCCGACGGAAATCCCAACCCCCACAACTACGGCGGGCTCGATGAGGGTCGTGAGGCGCTTGAGTTTGTAATCAAGTTCGGCAGCGTAGTAATCGGCAGCGACGTCGAGTTGTTCGGGAAGCGACCCAGTCTCCTCACCAACTCGAATCATCTGAAGCGCCGTGCCCGGCATGACCCCGGTGGAGTTAAGGGCCGAACTCAGGGATCCACCGTTGATTACAAGTCGTTCAACCTCGACGATTGCTTCCACGTAAACGGCGTTGGAGAGGGCTTCACCGGCGACACCGAGGCCAGCGAGAAGGCCGACGCCCGAACGTTCCAGCGATGCAATCAGGCGGCAGAACCGTTCAGTCAGGGCCAATTGCACGATCGGTCCCACAAGAGGCAACCGCAGCAGCAATCGGTCGAAACGCAACTTGCCCCAGGGTTGGTGACGGACCCAGGCGAGGCCAATTCCGAGCATGATTAGGGCCGCCGCAATGGCGAGCCCCCATTGACCTACGAAGTGCGCGCCGTTGAGAAGTGCACGGGTTGCAAATGGGAGCTTGGCGTTGAGGCTTGTGAAGAAGATCTGAAACTTGGGTAGTACTGAGATGCAAAGGATTGAGACGGTGACCAGCGCCATGCCAACGACGATTGCCGGGTAGGTCAGCGAACTCTTCACCTTTTGCCTGGCCTCGAGGTCGCGCTCTAGATAGGTGGCAAGTTGATCTAGCACATCGTCGAGTCGACCGGTCATTTCGGCTGCGCGCATCATGCGGCGATAGAAGTGTGGAAAATCCTTCGGGTAGCCATCGATCACTGCACTGAGCGGAACGCCGTCGGCAAGCTGGACCTGCATTCCAGTGGCGACGCGACGGACAGCCTCGCTCTCTCCGTCAGTCCGCAGAACGTCAAGGGCCCGCAACAAGGTAATCCCGGCTCGAGTGAACGCCGATAGCTGCCGTGACATGTGCACCAGTTCGGAGCGCTTGATGTGCTTTTGAGTGATATTCGGGTTCAAGGTGAATCGCGGCGCGGCCTTATCCCGTGGCGACCCAGCTCGCCGGCGCCCGTTTCCAGCAGGAGACGAACCGGAAGTGACTTCATCGGTCAGTGCCATTTGGTTACCTCATTTGCTGGATTGGGCATCAAGTCAGAACGTGGCTGCTGCGCCGGCATCGAGTCGGGCTTGCTTTCGAATCACTGGACTCGGATTTGGTTGAACGGGTAGGTGCGAAGCAGTTCCACACCCACCCGTTCAGGCCAAGGGCCTAGATCAAATGATCTTGGACGCTAGGTCAGCAGGTGGCAGGGCCGCCGGCGCCGGTCGTAACGGAAACTGCGCCGGTTGCCGATGAGTAGGCGAACGTGACGCCGGTCAGCGCCGGGGTGGACTTGAGGTATGACGGCACCAGCGAAGCGATAGCAGCTGGGTAGGTGTTGGAGTTGTTGGCGTAGTACGCCTCAACTGCGGTCTGCGCCTCGTTCAGCGTCTGCTTGCAGGCAGCTGCTGCACCATTGTTGGTGACACCACTGACTGAGAAGACCACGATTGCGGCCAAGATACCGATGATCACGATGACGATCAGAAGCTCGATCAGCGTGAAGCCGTCCGCGCCGTCTTCCTGGTAGCGGCGTACGCGTTCCATCATTTCTTTCTCCTTTAGGGACGGCCCGGGTAGTGGCCTTTTGGTTGGACGATTTGTCCAATGCCGGGAACTCTCGGTCACTTAGGGCAATGCCGCAAACGCGTGAAACGCTTTGGTTGAATCTTCAGGTTTTTGCAACTTACCTGCCACCTAGTACTTCTCGTCGCTATCAGAAGATCACGGAAAGTAGTGATCGCACTAAGTTCTTCTCATGGTTTCTTCATTGTGGTCACGCAACATCACTGCACTGCCAAGTAACGCAGTTGCCGCTACTGGCATTTAGCAGGTCTTGGATCCAGAATTGAGATAGCAGAGGCCGCTGCTGGACATCGGCGAGGTCACCTAGAGTAGTTGCGACTACTGCGCTGGGTGTCGGTCTGGTGGCTGCCTCAACTTGTGAATACGCTCCGGTGATGAACTCAACGGATGCCGCCGATCCCTATGAGGCAATCACTTCGGCCAAGCGCGCCTATGCGGTTGGCAGTAGCCCCGAGGCGATGCGCGCGTTCTACGACACTTGGTCGACAACATATGACGACGATTTCGGCGAGGCCGGCGGCTATATCTACCGAGCCCAAGTTGCGAACGTCTATCTGTCACAGGCGAATTCCGACGATGTACCTATAGCCGATGTTGGTTGTGGCACCGGGTTGGTGGGCTTGGCTCTGGCGTCATCGGGCCGACCGGTTGATGGGTTCGACGTGTCACTTGGGATGCTCGCCAAGGCCGGCGACAAGCACGTGTACCGCGAGTTGATTGAAGCTGATCTAACAATCGGCCCCAAACAGCCAAGTGCTTATGGCGCGGTGGTTAGTTCCGGAACATTCACGGTCGGCCATCTAGGTCCTGATGCGTTGGCGAAGGCCCTGCATTTGGGGCGAACATCTGCGCTGTGCGTGATCGGTATCAACAGTCAGCACTATCGCGATGCAGGCTTTGCTGACTGTGTAGCGAAGTGGACCGAGTCCGGGGCGATTAGCGATCTGCAAGTCCGCACTGTGCCTATCTATCGGGATGCGGGCAACCCAGAAGATCCTGCGGACGTTGCTCTTGTGCTGGTATTCCGATTGGCAAACGCCGCTCTGCTCACCTGAACTGTCGGGCAGAGCGGCGTTTGCGTCACACCAGTGAGAAGACGACGGTCACGTCGACCGTGACGTTCGTACTTCCGGCCTGAATCGGAACCGATGCGGCCGAGGCTCCGGCTACTGCCCGGAAATCGACCCCGTAGTTCACCGGGTTCTGTGATTGAACGCTTTCGCTGATGCTCTGGACCGCACCTACCGTGCGACCAGCGGCGGTGGCGTACTGCGTCGCCTTAATGCGCGCGTTGCTGATGGCATCGGCCCGAGCTGCGGCCATCAGACTCGAATCGTCGCTGAGCGCGACGTTGACGCCATCAACGCGAACGCTGTTTCCGCCAGCATCAACCGCTGCGCCCAGAGCCGCACCTGCAGTGCTGAGATCGCGCAACGTCGCCGTCAGGCTTTCGTATACCTGGTAGCCACTTGGTGTTCCGTTGGTTGAGTAGTTCGGCTGAATCGACATGTTCGATGTCTGCATATCCTTTGCCAGTACGCCGTTTCCGGACAAAGAGTTCTGCACGGCCTTCGCAGTCCGGTTGGCAGCAGCCAATGCGTCGTTGATGTTCGCGGCCGTCGTATTGACGGATAGCGAAATATTCAGGCTGTCGGGGATCCCGGTTACCTTCCCTGAACCGGTGACGGTGATACCTGTAGCACCCGGACTGGCAATGTTCGCAGTCGAACTCAAGGCGACAGGTGAGTAGTTGGGGGCGGCCGCAGCAACGCTGGGGCGGCTTGAGCCGAGCAGGTAGGCGGCGAGGATGACGACGGCCGCAAGAGCGACGGTGGCGGTAGTTCTGCGATTCAAGGTGATGGTCATGTGCCTATGACGCAAGTTCACTGCCAACGGTTCCCAACCGTTTTTTGGCAGCTGCCGAATCCCTTAGGCGCTTAGCGGCACGCTGACCAAGACCGCAGAGGTGCCCGAGTCCACAACGTCTAGCGCGCTCAGGGACGCAGGGACGAGGGGGACTGATGCTGAGAACGATGCTGCCCCGCTGTAGTTGGCAACCCAAGTCGGACCCCAGCTGGTTTGACCGTCGACACCGCGGATCAGCAGGGTGCACTTGGTGCCAGGAGTCACTCCGGTCAAGCGGATTCGCAGGCTGCTGCCAGCTGCCGCAGCGCTCACGGTGATGGTGGCGGCAACGCCGGAGGTGTCAGCCACCGCAGAGTACGTATGCACCGGCCGTTCGTGTCGAGTGGCGGCCGCCAACCAGCCAGCCGACATGCCGACGAACAGTACTGATGCGGCCACGGCGGCAATTAGTCGACGCATGCGGGCGGGACGCGATTCGGCCCGTGCCGCCTGCAAGAGCCGCTGCAATGACAATTCGTCGACGCCGTTGGCGAGAGCCGGAAGTTCAGCGAAGTGGTCGAGCAACGCAGGCAAAGGCTCAAGCTCCAGGAGGTCAGCGCGACAGTCCGGGCAGTTCGACAGATGTGCAGCCACCTCGGGCGGCAATGCCGTTCGCGACAGCAAGGCCGTCGCAAATTCCTCACGCGTGTCTTGGCAATTCATTGCACTATTCCTCGTTCCTCGCAGGCGTTGCGCAGCGCTCGAAGCGCGTAGTAGGCCCGAGATTTGACGGTCCCCACCGGAACCCCTAACTTCTGCGCTGTTTCAGTTACGGAAAGGTCCTTCAAGTAGAGCTCTTCAATAACGCTGCGATGTTCCGGGCTCAGAGCTTGCATCGCGTCTGCGATTTCCATAGCTGCAAGCACCTGATCTAACGATCGATCGTTGGTGGCCCGTTGGATCTCAACATCCAGTGGTGACTCGCTAGGCCTGGCGCCGGCTGCTCGCTGAAGATCCACTATGAGGTTGCGGGCGACGGTGAACAGCCAACTGCGCATCTGGCCAGCTGTTGTCGAACCGTCGAATACGTCGGGGTGACGCCAAGCACGTAGCAGTGTTTCCTGCACCACGTCTTCGGCGCGTGCTCGATCTCCGCCAAGCAGGCGAGTGGCGTACCCAAGGAGAGGTCCAGCGAATTGGGCGTGCAGGTGCTGCAATAAGCCTTCACTCGCCACCGCAGCCCCCCTCATGTCCCTAGAACGTATTCCAAAGTCCGGCGGTTCAGGGTGGAGCCGGCAAGTTAGGCGCAAATTCAGGGAACCTGCGGGAACAATCTGCTTCTCCCTAGCGTTCGAGGAGAGGATGTCAGGGGGCATCAACTGATCTTTGGGGGAGTTCGCCGTGGCCGAAATGAATGACTGGAATGCCCATATCATTTCCGAATTCCGGGCCAATGCTGGTCAAGTGGGTGGGCAGTTTGCCGGAGCGCCGATTGTTCTCATGCATCACCGTGGGCGCAAGAGTGGGACCGAATTCGTTAGCCCGGTTATGTATCTACCCGATGGAGCAGACGCTGACCGGATCTTCGTATTCGCTTCAAAGAGTGGAGCTCCAACGCATCCGGATTGGTACTACAACCTGACCGCGGCCGGCGAGGGCGTCGTCGAGGTTGGGACTCAAACCTACGCCGTAACCGTAACTGACCTGGTCGGTCAGGAACGCGAGCGAGTTTTCGCCGAGCAGGCCGCTAAGTACCCCGGCTTCGCCGAGTATGCGGAGAAGACCGCCGGAATCCGCACGATCCCGGTCCTCGCACTTTCTCGCCGCTGACACTCTGGACTATCCGACGACGCAGGCGGAGCTGGCCCCTAGCCGGTCTGTGTCGTACGGGAGACATAGAGCAACAACATGATGCAGGCGCCCTGCGCTTGGGCTGGACAAGTCGTGGTGACCTCAAGCACTTCCCAGATGTTCGAATCGTGCCGAACAGCGGTGATGTGGTTGCGCGACAGATCAAGTCCTGGAGCCCAGCCGTCAGCTTTTAGGGTCAAGGTTACGTCATTGAGGCTAGTTGCCAGCTTTTCTTGAGCAAGACCAAAACTTGCCGTCCAACCGATTACGCGCCCAAGGAACTTGAACGGGCTCGGCGGCGCCAGAGCGGTGAGGCTCAAGGGTATGTGCACACGGTCGCCAAGTGGCTGGGTGCCCAAGCTTCCAGCGCTAGAAGATGCAGCGGCGCTTGCGGTCGCCGATGAACTTTGGGATGGCGTGCTGCTTACGGCGGGCACGGTCGTAGCCGAACAACCGAGCAACAAGGCACTCGTCGCAACTACCGCACATGTAGACGCCTTGCCGGCAAACATTTCCGGCCCTTCCTCGGGTGAGGTCCAGTGTCGGCCTCAACGTCAATCTAGGAAGATCCGCACAGTTCAGGTAGGGCCATTGGTCGCGGTCAAAGGCCTAGCACGTTGATGGCGGTTTCCCAATTGGCGACAATCGCCTGTTGGGCCGCGCGCAGGGTTGTTCGGCCTCCGCAAACTGCGTATTTAAGCGAGTTCTCGACCTTGTCCTTGGCGTTGATGTAGAAACCGCCCGAGCCGCCGATATTCGGTTCTGGCCAAAGGTTGTAGGTGCTGGACGACCCACCGAGTTCTAGCGGAATCAGGTGGTCGTACTCGAGCGCTGATGCTGGCAGATTCGTGTTGTACTCCAACATCGACTCCCGCTTGGCCTTTCCAGTCATCGACGATGGTGGCCGGACTGTCTTTGTGTACCCGGATTTGCAGATGGTCGATCCCAACGTCGAATCGTTGACCGTGGAGTCGATGGCCCCGGGCGTGCAGCGCGGGTCAGGCAAGTACTGGCCGTCAGACAACTTGCGGTAGTGGCAGTAGCCAACCGCGAACGTTGGGCCATCCAGGCCCGCGGCCGTCCAGGCAGGGCCGGCCGTCGCCATGATTAGGCCAGCGGCTGGGCCGATCGTCGCCGACGGTTTTGGGGTGGGTTTGGCGCTGGGTTTCGTGGTTGGTTTTGGCGTCGATTTCGGTGTGGCTGCGGTGGGGGTCGGCGTAGTCGTCTGAGGCAGTCCTAACGAGGCGCTGGGGGTAACCCCGACATCCGCCGGAGAGGCGCACGCAGCCAAGAGCATGGCTATAGCCGCAACCTCAACAAGCGATCTTGTTCGCACCCAACGAGCGTATCGGTCCGGCCAGACAATCAGGTGAGATCAGCCGAGCGTTTGCGGCGACGCACACCAAGTGCGCTCATTGCCAACAAAACTAGGCCTGCGACTAGGAAACCAAGCACTGGCTGGGCGGATCCTCCGACAAGTTGGAACATGAAGTACGTAAGTGTCGCAATCGCGAACACTAGCCACGGCCACAAAGACATTCGCAGGTACCGCCATAGCCCGAAGGCAGCGAGTGCGCCCATCAGTGCCAGGCCTTCGACGCGAGTTCCGGAGCCACTCAGGTAGCCAATGCCAGCGATAAATGAAAGGCCGAGACCTAGGACCGTCGCCAGTTGTTGCTGTTTGAGCATCCGGGACACGCCCAGTGCCCAAAGCAAGCCCACGGCGCACAGGAGTAGCGGGAAGATTAGGTCGTACGTTGTTGCTGGCGGAACATTGTTCATCGGTCCGGTATTGACGTAGATGTCCTTGGGCTTGAATTTGTCGCTGATCGCGAACACCAGCATTACGGTCCAGCCAAAGGCACCGATCTCGGACAAGGCGCTGGTGACGTAGCGATCAGCCAGCACGACAGTGACCAGCCCGACGACGCCGATAATCAAGCGGCGGTCAGAACTAAGTGCCGTACCGAAGAATGGGTAAGTAGACGCCGCTGAGATTGCCACGCTCGAGCCCACCAGTAACGTGCTAATGACACGCCGACGTGGGCTGGCATCCGGCGCAAGCACCGCGACGCGGCCGCCGGAAGTTGTCCGAACCAATCCGATCCCGACTCCTGCGGCGACGGCAGCGACGATGAGCAGGAGCGCCAACTGCCCACCACGGGCTAACTGCCCCCAGGACTGAGCGATGAGCACGAACAGTGCCACCCCTACAAACGCTCCACCCACATATGCCGACGCCTCGATGAGGCGATCGCGCAGCGGTCGGGCGAAATGGGCAGGTGCGGCCGCCGCCGGATCGTCCGGCGGGATTGTCTCCTGAGCGAGAGCAGTCCACACGGCATTGGCTTGTTCCTGAGTCAGCGTCCCAGAGGTGACCAGTTGGTGAAGCGCGGCGATCTGCGTCGAGTTGAGCATGTGATCACCTCCTAGCCTCAGCGTAGGGGTCGGCGGGTGTCACAGTGGCCATTCCAGTGTGAGCCTACGAGCCAAGTAGAGTCGGGGGCATGACAACCAAGCCAGCACCTGACAAGGGCGACGACGACATGCGTCGAAAGTTTCTTGAGGCGCTCGAAGCCAAGAAGGCCGGACATGGCTCCGGCGGATCCGGCAAGGGTGGGGATGCCAAGGCATCCGGGGCGACAGCAAACACAACCTCGCAACGGATGTTCCGCCGCAAATCCGGCGGCTGAACGCTCGCGCCCGTCGACTTGGGGGAGCCGATGACCAGTCGGATGCACGAGCACGACCCGCAACTGACGTCGCTCGTCTTTGACTACCTGCAGCGTCGTTTGGCAATGGATCCGGTTCCGTTGGACCGGCCGGGGGATGCAGCTGAGATTCAGGCGGCCCTCTCCGGGTTGATCACCCCCGGGGGCCGCGGCGCACCGGCGGCACTTTCGGTCTATTCCGAAACCATCGCCAAAAGCGTCCTCTCGGCCGATCACCCAAAGTTCTGGGCCTTCATTCCGGCAGCGCCGACGAAGGCTTCGCTGCTGTTCGACATGGTCGTCTCCTGCGCCTCGATACAAGGGATTTCGTGGCTTGAGGCAGCCGGCGCGGTGGCGGCTGAGAATCAGGTGCTTCGTTGGATTGCTGACTCGGCGGGGTTGCCTGAAGGCGCCGGTGGCACCTTTGTGTCTGGCGGGTCGGCCGCAAACCTCTCAGCCTTGGTGGTGGCAAGAGACACGGCTCGGCGAAAGCGTGCACCGGGTGCCAAGCTGCGAATAGCCGTGTCCGATCAAGCACACTCGTCTATTCGCAACACCGCCAACATCATTGGCGTCGAACTGTTTGTGGTCCCAACCCAGGATCACGTGCTGACTGCCGCAGCACTGCGTCTAGCGATTGATGCTGACCCCACGGGTGCAGCCGAAGCCTTCGCAGTTGTAGGCACTTGCGGTACCACCAACGCCGGGATCATCGATGACCTCTCAGGGATCGCCGAAGTTGCTCGAGAACGCGACTGGTGGTTTCACGTTGATGGCGCCTACGGAGGGGCGGGTCTGCTTGCGCCAAGTGTGCGTGGACTCTATGCCGGGATTGAGCACGCAGATTCGTTCATTGTGGATCCGCACAAGTGGCTTTTCGCTCCGTTCGACTGCGCAGCACTGATCTATCGCCAACCTGCATTGGCACGCGCGGTGCACACTCAGGATGCGTCGTACCTCGATGCGATTCACGACTCTGAGGAATGGAATCCAACCGACTATGCGTACCACCTCACTCGGCGTGCCCGCGGCTTGCCGCTGTGGTTTTCGTTGGTTGTGCACGGCACCGACGCATACACCGAAGCAGTCGAATCGTCGCTGACGTTGGCACGCGAGACTGCGAAGTTGATTGCAGCAACACCAGGCTTGAAGTTGCTGCGCCAACCAACTCTGTCAGTCGTCTTGTGGCAGCGCGATGGTTGGTCGGCTGTGGATTACAACGAATGGTCCCATCGCATTCTTGCCGATCAGGTGGCATTCGTGACACCCACGCAGTGGGCTGGTCAGACTGTTGGCCGGTTCGCATTCCTACACCCGAAGACGACTATCGCTGATGTCCGTGAGGTGCTTGCAACTCTGCAAAGCTAGGTGCCGAGTTGGACCAAGATCACGACGAAAGTCAAGTACCCAGCGATCCCTGCGATCGCCGCGCTGCGACCTATCCCTCGGGATAACCACGCGATCGCTAATACCGGGACTGCCGAAGCCAGATACCACCAGGCCACTGCAATGCCGCCGGCGCCAACGGTGCCTAGGCCTATCAGCGCTGCTGGCAGCAAAAAGCCCACCACCGTATTGATGGCATTGCTGTTCATCGCCTCACTCAGAGTGGCTGCACCGCGGCCCCGGCGCGCGAGGTAGATGGCGGCAACAGTGTTGGGCAAGGTAGTAACTGCCGCGAGAATGACGCCTCCGACAATCACATCAGGAATGCGCAATCGCATTCCGACTCTGGAGATACTTGATTCCATTGCTACCGCCGCGGTAATAACCACGGCTAATGAAATGGCTGCGACGAGTCCGTCCCGCCACGTGCCTGGCTCAGGATGAATCGCTTCGGAAAGTTCAATTTCCTCCTCGCCCAGAGTGTCGGTGAGTGCTTTGCGTTGCCGGCGAGGGATCGGCAAGCGCTCGCGCAGTCGCGGCGGCAACGCGGAGGCGACTACGTATGGGATGAACACCACCAACGCCAGCGCCAGCCCCCACCTTGGCGACGTTCCACCGGTTACGGTCGCCACGGTGGCCGCGGCGAGCCAGCAGGCGATGAATCCTTCTAGTGCAACTACTCGACGATCGAGCTGGATCCGACCGGCCAGGAGCGCACCAAGGCCCAATAGAACCAACAGGTTGAACACATTTGCGCCGAGGATGACGCCGATGCCGATGTCGTGGCGGCCTTGAGACAGGGCCGTGAACGCCGAAGTGATCTCCGGTCCGTCGGCGGCCATGGCGGCCACAAGCCCCAACGTGGCCTCTGTGAATCCCAAGCGGGCGCCCACGCGTTCAAGCCGACTGATCAACAAGGTGCTAGCCCCGAGCGCAATGCCCGTCGCAAGAAGGAACTCGACGACAAGTCCAGCCGTTGAATTCACCTGCACTCCCTAAGGTCAGTGTTCAGGTAGGACCCTATCGGCGCGGTAGGAAGGCTCCGAGGCAGAATCAACTCATGCAGGTAGACATTTGGTCTGACGTCGTATGCCCGTGGTGCTACATCGGCAAGCGCCGATTTGAAAGTGCTCTGGCCGAGTTCGAAGGCCGCGACGACGTGCGGGTTGTTTGGCACTCGTTCGAACTCGATCCCAGTGCCCCCAGGCGCCGAGAGCAACCGACTATTGAGTACCTCGCCTCCAAATACGGCATGCCACTTGCACAGGCGCAGCAGATGGAGGACAACGTCACCTCCGTAGCGAGCGCCGAAGGGCTCACCTACGACTTAGCCAATACAAAGTCGGGTAACAGTTTCGATGCTCACCGACTGATCCACTTTGCAGCGGCCAACGGCAAGCAAGATGAAATGAAGGAACGCCTACTGGCGGCCTATTTCACCGAAGGTAAAGCTATTTCGGATGCTGCGACATTGGTCGAACTAGCCGAGCAGGTGGGTCTTGACCGCGACGAAGCCGTGGCTGTTTTGGGATCCGATGCTTTCGCAGCCGAGGTTCGAGGGGACGAAGGGACAGCGCAACAACTTGGGATCAGCGGGGTTCCGTTCTTTGTCTTTGAGCAGAAGTACGGGGTTTCAGGAGCGCAATCAAGTGAGGTCTTCGCGCGGGTCCTTGCCCAAGTTGCTGATGACGCGATGGCCGTCGCCAGTTCACCACCGACGCACTAGTTTTCGTCGCGCCCCTGTTTGTCGAGGTCAGCTAGGAACTGTTCGACCTGAGCTGCAATCTCATCGGCGCTCGGTAGTGGCGCTCCATCAGGGTTCTCGTCAACAGCCGTGGCAACGTAGGTGTCATATTGCTGCTCTAAGGCTCGGACAGCATCGTCGTTGTCGGAAGAGCCGGAGACCTGCGCGCTAATTTCGGCATCGGTGCGATCAGCTGACTCAAGTAGATCGCCGAGCGGCAACACCAAGCCGGTCTGAGCGCTTACGGCTTCGATAAGAGCCACGGCTCCTCGCGGGTAATCCACACCTGTCAGGTAGTGCGGGATGTGCGCCACAAAGCCCATTGCGCTTTGTCCGGCAGTACCCAAACTCAACTCCAACAGCCCTGCGACGTGTCCGGGCACTTCAAGGTTGCCGACCCACGTGCGATGGACGCCAAGTAGCGATGGATCAGAAGAGTGTGTTGTGAGCCCCACGGGCCTGGTGTGCGGCGCCGGCCACGGAACCGCATGCATTCCGACCGTAAGTTTCACACCGAACCGGCGAACCAACTCTTCGACAGCCGCAGCAAATCCTTGCCAGGCGAAGTCAGGTTCCGGCCCAGCTAGTAGCAAGAAGCGAACACCCGTTTGGTCGCGAATCTCCGACAACGTCAACTCGGGCAGATCAATTTGGCCGTAGTGATCGTTTAGGAAGGTCATGCGCGGACGTCTGGCTCGGTAGTCGTATAGCGCATCAACGTCGAACTTTACGAGGACCCGGGTCTCTAGCAAAGAGGTCAATTGGCCGACGGCTAGTCGTCCGGAGGAACCGGCGTCCAGAAAGCCCGCGAGGCTGTGGATCAGCACCGGAGAGCCGAAATCAGTCTCGTCGGTCAGCAATTGATAAAGCTCAGAAGGCTCGCGCACAGGTCAAGGTTACGACACGGACGGCAGGGACTGGCAGCCATTACCGCCTAGGCGGCCTTTAGGCCTGGCCTAGTCGAGCCGGACGCTGCCCTTCGGGGTGGCAAAGTGGATCGCAACGATCCCCGGGTCTTCGCCTTCGACCCAATCAACCTCAATGCCATCAAGTGGGTGCTCACGGGGGACACCAAGGTAGGTCGAGACGCGGTCTTCGTCGCCACAGATCTCGAGCCGCTCAATTCGCAGGTCACTTTCGGCACCAAACGCAGGATGCAGTTCTGGCGCGCCGAGCCACTGGACGAAGAACGGCAGTTGTGGGTCGGCAATCAATTCGTTGACACCGATTTGACGCCACTCCAAATCCACGCCGTCGGGGCGCCGGCGGTGCCCTGGCACCGATGATCGGCCGAGGCGAGTTTCAATACTTGCGATGTCGTCAACAGCGACTGCCCAACCGAGCCAGCCGCCGCCCGCCTCAGCTCGCGCCTTGACTGCCTTGCCGAACGGAGCGGCGTCCGATGCCGGGTGGTCAAGTGCGGCAACGACTTCTAAATAGGTTCCGCCACCGAGTGCCAGGACGAAGTTGCGGGTGCCAAAGCGCGGGTGCAATCCACCGTCGCGAAAGCCGTAGCCCAGCGCCGAACCGATGCGTTGAACTTCGTCCGCCAGATGCTCAGGAGCCGCGGCGTAGGACAGGTGATCGAGGCGCATGCCGTCATGGTGCCGCAGGTCCAATCCGGACTCGCAGCCGGGGTCCTACGGACGCGACCGGCGTCCGGTTCCCAACGCGGCGAGGGTGGCCGGCAGGTAGCGTCTATTGACGTAGGCGGCGACCAGCGCAAGCGCGACATACACAACTGACAACTCATACCGAGCCGAACCAGCTGTGATTAGAAACTGTGAAAGGAACAGGCAAAGGAGCAACGCCGCAGCCCAGCGTGGGATGCGAAGCGGCAACAACAACATCACGCCAAGGGCCGTCTGCGCGAGAGTGAGCGTAACTTCAGCGGACTGGCGCGCATCCAGTGGTAATCCGATCAATCCGCCTCCGCCGATGGCATACATCAAAGGCAGGCCTCCGACTAGCAACATCCACTGGTTCACTTTGCTCGAAAGTAAAGTTCCCATTGCTTTGCCCGAACTTCCGCGGAGTGCAAACAACACCGCGACGATAAATTCGGGTGCTTCTGAGGCAAGTGGGGCTACCCATTGCACTAACAAAAACCGGTCAATTCCTAGGCTTTCGCCGGTGGCGACCAACGCATTGGCAAATGGAGCGGCTGCCGTGAGCACTAGGCCGGCAGCAACTAGGAACATCGCCCCAACAGCGCTGCGACGTTGTCTGGTGGGCAAGCCTCCAATCAGAGCTGGGGTTCCAATCAGCTCCGGTTCCACGATGTCGGCCGAGCCGTGGCGGCGCAGGTACAGCGCATACAGACCGAACAGCAACAGCCCAAGTACCAGGTAGATCTGACCGGTCAAGGGAGCGATCACGATTACCAGGCTGGCAAGAAGCAGGGCGCCGAGTTCAACTCTCGCGCTGGGTTCCAGAGGAAGAGCCCGTGGTCGAACTTCGCCCGGTTTCGCTCGACGCCAACGGCTAAGGGCAATCAGGACGACAAGCGGCCACCCGATACCAAGCAGGAGCCGATTCGATCCGGTCATGTTGGCCGCTGCGTAAGACCGATACGTCGGATCATGACCGCCGCGGTAGGCGAAGTACGCGTCGACTGCGTACTCGGGCAGCACCGCCACGAAAGCCAACAGCGCGATCGCTAGGCCGCCGGACATGTCGTGTTCAGCGGCTTCGGCTGCCCAGGCTAGGAGCAGCGACGCGCCAACGATCGCCGCGCCGTAGATGATCGCCGACACAAGGGGACTGGGCGCGAATCCGCCGACGCGACAGGTGACAGCCGGGACGCCGACTAGTACTGCGAGGCTGATCCGCGCCCAACTGGCACGGGCAGTGGGCAGGTGCGGACTCGTGAGACTGCTCACTCTTGCGGGGCCGGGGGATGCGGGAGCCACCAGGCGTCGTCGGGCCGATTCGGGTACCGCGCAACCGACTCGGCAAGTAATGCTTCCAGCCGGCGGCGAAGTTCAGCAGTCACCTCGGCGGCGTCGTCAGTGCGCTGCGGATACAACGGTTCGCCGATGATCATCACGACTGTCTTTCCACGGCTGAAGTCACGGTGTCGACCCTTGGTTAGGAGTCGTTGCCCGCCGAAGGTAACCATCGGAATGAGTGGGGCGTTCGCCGACATCGCCAACCTGACGGCGCCGGATTTGAGATCCTTGATCGAGAAGGTGGTGCTGATTGTCGCCTCGGGAAAGACTCCAACGATCTCGCCTGCTCGAATAGCGGTGAGGGCTTCCCGGAAAGAACCAAGTCCAGCGTCGCGATCGACTGAAATGTGATGCATACCTCGCATAAGCGGCCCGGCTAGCCAATGTCGGAAGATTGCTTCTTTGGCCATGAATCGAACGAGCCGGGGGCGGGCCGCAAAACCGCAGAAAGTGAAGTCCAAGTAGCTGAGGTGGTTGCTGGCCAACACGGCCCCGCCCTGCGCCGGAATGTTCTCGGCGCCGACGATGTCAAAGTGGATCCCTAGTGCAGCAAATGTCAGGCGGGCAGCCCCAATGATGGGCGGGTAGATCAGGTCAGCCATGCACCGACCGTATCGGCCCGGGCCAGATTGTGTGCCTCCCACCTGCCAAACCCGGTGACGTCCTAGGCTGGCGACATGCCGCATCCCACGCAGGTTCAGGCAGAGCAATTCGGCGCGCACAACTATCACCCACTTGAAGTGGTCGTCCATCGGGCCGAAGGTTCTTGGGTCTATGACACTGAAGGCAAGGGCTATCTAGACCTGCTGTCGGCGTACAGCGCGCTGAACTTCGGGCACCGACACCCGAATCTGATTGCGGCCGCAAAGGCCCAACTCGAATTGGTCACGTTGACGTCGCGGGCTTTTCACAACGACCAGCTGGGACCTTTCCTAGCCGAGCTCACCGACTTTGTGGGGCTTGATCTGGCTTTGCCCATGAACACAGGTGCCGAAGCTGTGGAGACCGCGATCAAGGCAGCCCGAGCGTGGGGCTACCGGATCAAGGCGGTGCCGGCGGACCAAGCTGTGATCGTCGTATGCGACGGTAATTTCCATGGGCGCACGACCACGATCGTCTCGTTCTCGGACGACCCAACCGCTCGAGACGACTTCGGGCCATTCACTCCGGGCTTCGTCAGTGTCCCATTTGGTGACGTTGCCGCCTTGCGTGTTGCCCTTGCTCAGCCCAATGCTGTCGGATTCCTGGTTGAGCCGGTGCAGGGTGAAGCGGGAATTGTGGTTCCGCCAGTCGGGTACCTGAAGGCTGCGCGCCAGTTGTGTGACGAACACAATGTGCTCCTAATCGCCGACGAGATTCAAAGTGGACTCGGGCGCACCGGGCGCACGTTCGCCTGCGAGCACGAAGGTGTAGTGCCCGATGCCTATCTACTTGGTAAGGCGCTGGGTGGGGGGATCTATCCGGTGTCGGCCGTCGTTGCCCGCCGCGAGGTGCTCGGAGTCTTCCGGCCAGGAGAGCACGGTTCAACGTTCGGCGGGAATCCGCTCGGTGCCGCCATCGGCCGCGAGGTAATCCGAATGTTGAGGACGGGGGAATACCAGCAGCGTTCGGCTGAACTTGGTGAACACCTGCTTGCCCGACTCCGAGCCGAGGCTCCGGAGACTGTGCGCGAGGTGCGCGGAATCGGGTTGTGGGCGGGCATCGAGATGTACCCAGAGGCTGGGCCGGCGCGTCAGCGGTGCGAAGCGTTGCTGCTCGAAGGGGTACTGGCCAAAGACACGCACAGCACCACGATTCGACTAGCCCCACCGCTGATTATCGAACTCTCGGAGTTGGACTGGGCAATCGATCGGGTGCTCAAAGTCCTAGCCTGATCCACCGGATGGGTTCATCCACAGTTGCACGCCGGACCGGCAGGTCGGGAGCCGATTCCCTCCACCGTTAGGGCATGGCCAATTCAGAACAGTCCGACATCATTAATCTTCGATCCCCATCTGCCGTCGCGGCAACGGTTCCTTACTTACTTGGGTTCCTTCCGAGTTGGAGTTTGGTGCTACTGCTAAGTCAGTCGGATGCTAAAGCTCCTCGAGGTCGAGTCGTGCTCACTATTCGGTTTGATCTGCCAGATTCGGCCGGTGGTCTCGTTGCGCTTGAGTCCGAGGTCGCCCGCCGCGCACAGCACGTGGCAGCTGATTCGGCGATCGCCGTTATTTACGCAGATCCCGGGGAACAGCCACCTCCGACGCGGTGGCGCCTTTTGGTGGCCAGGCTCGGTGTCGGGTTGGCTGTAGTCGGTGTCCACCTATCTGACGCGTTGTTTGTGGCGGATGGCCAATGGTGGTCCTACCTTTGTGTAGATCAAGACTGTTGTCCGGCGGAGGGCAATTCAGTAGCTGACGCGGCCGGTTGCGCGGCTGCGGCCGAAGCTGTGTGGCACGGAATGGCTTTGGCTGGATCCCGCGAAGAGCTTGCCTTGTCTTTTGCACAGGTGTCACCTGAGCGAGTGCTGGAAACCGTCGCAGTGCTTGGCGAAGTCGAGCCAAGAGTTCGGGCGAACTTCAGCCAATGGCGTGATGTCGCTGAGGCTGAATTCATTGCACTCATAGCGAGCGCCGAGTCCGAACCTGCGATCAGACTTGCGCCACCGGTAACGGCTGGCACTCTCTTGGCATTGGCTGATTTCCGGGTGCGCGATCCGATCATGTGGTTCCTTGCTAACCAAGCCACCTTGCCGGAACTTCGAGCCGCCCAACAAGTGCTGCTCGATCTAGTGGCTGCGGCACCACGTGACCTGTTGCCTCCGGCGGCGACCTTGTTGGCAATCGTGTGTTGGCAATTGGGCAACGGCACTCAAGCGCACCTAGCCCTCGCGCGAATTGCGAGGGCGGTGCCTGAATACGCGCTGGCGACACTTGTGGGGCGGGCACTTGATGCGGGGATGCCGCCGAGTGAATGGGTGCAGATGATGCGCGGACTCGACATAGCCGGCTGCCGAACGGGAGTTTCCTCCCGTCCTAGGCAAGTGGCACAGGCCCCTCCGGCAGCCTGATTTCGGCCCGGAGTGGACCCGAGTTGATTCATCAGGTAAATTATTTCTCGGTCAAGAGTTCCAGCGTTTAGCCCCGGCTAGCTGGGCGGCAACCCTCCAACCGCGGTGGGGTGCTCCGGGTGAGGACCAGGCCGACGTTTAGTCGGCAAGCGCGGGTCGTGCACAAGGCACGGCCCCACCGAGAGCGAGGGCCTGTCCTATGTGTTGTTGTCGAATGAACTAATCCGGACGGTGTGAGGCGCAACGCGCCCGATCCGCTCCGAGCCACGAGTTGAAGTGGCCCAGCTTCGTCCGTGGGATGCCTTTTGGCGTACCCGGTTTCCCTATTTACCCATAAACCTTTGGAGATACTCGTGAGTAGCGCTTGGTCCTTCGAGACCCGACAGATCCATGCCGGAACCGCCCCTGATCCGACTACCGGGGCCCGCGCCCTGCCGATTTACCAAACCACCGCCTACCAGTTCAAGAACACCGAGCACGCGGCCAACCTTTTTGCGTTGAAGGAACTTGGCAACATCTACAGCCGGATCATGAATCCGACCCAGGCCGCAGTCGAAGACCGAGTTGCTTCGCTCGAAGGCGGCGTCGGCGCACTGCTCGTCGCGTCTGGGCAGGCGGCCGAAACGCTGGCCATCTTGAACATCGCGGAAGCGGGCGATCACATTGTCGCGAGCCCGAGTCTTTATGGCGGTACCTACAACCTGCTGCACTACACGTTGCCCAAGCTCGGCATCACGACCTCGTTCGTGACGAACCCTGACGATCCGGAGTCGTGGCGGGCTGCAGTCCAGCCGAACACCAAGTTGTTCTACGGCGAATCATCGTCGAACCCCAAGAACGATGTGCTCGACATTGAGGCCGTGGCAAAGGTTGCTCACGAGGTCGGCGTTCCGCTCGTTGTCGACAACACCATTCCGACGCCGTACCTTGTGCGGCCGCTCGAGTGGGGCGCCGACGTCGTCGTTCACTCGGCGACCAAATACCTCGGTGGACACGGCACGGCGATCGCCGGCGTCATCGTCGACGGTGGCACCTTCGACTACGCGCAGTACCCGGAGCGCTTCCCGAACTACAACACCCCTGACCCGAGTTACCACGGCCTGGTCTACGCCCGAGACCTTGGGGTCAATGGGGCCTTTGGTGTGAACTTGGCGTTCATTTTGAAGGCTCGGGTCCAACTGTTGCGCGACCTGGGTCCGGCAATCGCACCGTTCAATGCCTTCCTGATCGCCCAGGGGATCGAAACCTTGAGCCTGCGGATGGATCGTCATATTGAGAACGCCAACGTTGTCGCCAACTGGCTTGATGGTCGCGACGAGGTGTTGTCAGTCTCGTACGCTGGTCTGCCCAGCAGCCCGTGGCACGAGAAGGGCAAGAAGTACGGCCCCAAGGGGATTAGTGCCGTGCTTGCCTTCGAAATCAAGGGCGGAGTCGAGGCTGGCAAGAAGTTCGTTGAGGCCCTCGAGTTGCACAGCCACGTCGCCAACATTGGGGACGTGCGCAGCTTGGTGATTCACCCGGCTTCGACGACGCATTCGCAGTTGACGGTCGAAGAGCAGTTGACCGCCGGTGTCACCCCGGGACTCGTTCGGCTTTCCGTCGGCATCGAGAACATCGCCGACATCTTGGCCGACCTTGACGCCGGCTTCCGGGCGGCCAAGGAGGCCTGACCCCATGGCCATCTCGTATTCGGGACCCCCTCCCGCCAGCGCTGCTTGGCGGGAGGGGGATCACCCCGGCTGGCGCAAGTTCGTCGACGTTGGTCCCGTCGAACTTGAACTAGGTGGGTCACTTCCGAACGTGCGAGTGGCCTACGAGACGTATGGCCAATTGGCTCCGGATGCCTCCAACGCGGTACTTGTCCTGCATGCACTTACCGGTGACACGCACGTAGCTGGGCCGGACGGACCCGGGCAGCCCACGAGTGGGTGGTGGGACGGGCTGGTAGGGCCCGGCCTTGCCCTAGACACCGATCAGTACTTCGTGGTTTGCCCGAACGTTCTCGGTGGTTGTCAGGGCACCACTGGACCTTCGTCGATTGCACCAGATGGTCAACCGTGGGGATCGCGTTTTCCGCTGACCACGATCCGCGACCAAGTCAACGTCGAACAAGCATTTAGCGATGCCATCGGCATTCAGCGCTGGGCGTTCATGCTTGGCGGTTCGATGGGCGGAATGCGGGCGCTGGAATGGGCACTCATGGCGCCCGACCGGGTGGCGGCAGCCTTGCTGTTGGCGGCTGGTGCCGAAGCCTCAGCCGACGAAATTGGCTTGTACTCGGCGCAGTTGGTTGCTATCGAGTTGGACGAACGCTGGCGCGGCGGGGACTACTACGACGCGGCGCCAGGGGATGGCCCACACCGAGGCATGGGGATTGCCCGACGAATCGCACACCTTTCTTATCGCAGCGACACCGAGTTTGAGTCACGCTTCGGGCGAGCGGCTCAGGATGGCGAAGATCCATTGCGTGGTGGCCGCTACGCCGTTGAGTCTTACCTCGATCACCATGCCGACAAATTGGCACGGCGCTTCGACGCCGGCACCTATGTCAGTCTTACGCGCGCGATGAACACACACGATGTCGGACGTGGACGCGGTGGGGTTGAAGCTGCGCTTCGTTCGATTCAAGTGGCGTTCGTTGTTGGTGGCTTGGACTCGGATCGCCTGTATCCGTTGCGCCTACAGCGCGAGATCGTTGACCTAGTACCAACGAGTTCAGAATTGCACGTGATCAATTCGCCACTGGGACATGACGGTTTCTTGCTTGAGATCGAAGCCGTGGGCGATCTTGTGCGGGAGACCGCAGCGGTATCGCGTTCGGCGCTTGCAGCAACCGAAAAACAGTCTGCCTGATCTGCTCGCCGGTGACGCGCTGTTGAAACCCGGCGGCGGCACACAGTCGTTGCCGACACCTGTGCGTAAGTGTTCCCGCGAGCTAGGGCCGTACGCCTAACCTTCGCTGGTGGCTCGCATCAGATTCGTTTGGCTCGCCGGAATTCTGCTTGCCCTTCTCGCGCCTGATCCAGCTGTTGCCGCCACTTGTAGTGGTCCGACCTGTGCACCAGTTGTCGTCGGCGACCCATCTGATGCAGCGTATGTAGGCTCCGGCGGGTTAATCGTCGACTCGACTTTCAGCGGCAATCCGACTGATCGCCAACGCATCGCCGAATGCGTGGAATGTCGCTGGTGGCTGACCCCCGTCTGTTGGCGGGATCCGGCGAATGTTGATGCTGGTTGTCGCGTGGTCGCAACTTGCCTGCCAGGTTGGGTGCGAATGGCAATCTGGTACTCCAACGCAAGCGAGCCTGCTCATGTCGTCGGGCTCTACTGTTTAGGGCCGTCCGGGCCGGTGACGACGGTCAAGGTGGCTAAGGCATTGACAGGCGGATTCGTACGGAGATTGCCGGCACTACATGCCGCGCAGCAGCCCTCCATCACGTTGACCGGACTGCCGACCGTGTTTCGCGCCGGACAGGTCCGGCAGGCCGGCCCTTGGAACTACCGCATTGTCGGATTCGCGGTGACCGTTCGCGCAGTCACCAGTTGGACTTGGACCTTTGGCGATGGGACGAGTCTGACGACCACAAATCCCGGCGGCGTCTATCCGAATCTTGGAGTCACCCATATTTATCGACGGCCGGGCACGTTCCTGGTATCGCTACGCAGTAACTGGGTCGGCTCATACACGGTTTCTGGGCTAGGTCCGTTCCCGATTTCTCCTGCCGTTAGTCAGATTGGGTCATTTAGCGCGGTGGTTCGTCAGGCCCGAGCAGTTCTGATTGACCCGGCCTGAAGCCTGATCCCCGAACACGTTGGCTGGTCGTCGGCTAGGTTTAGGACGTCGCGGCTTTGCGGCCGCCGGGAGGAGAACCTATGAGCACGATTGTCGTTGGCTATGCGCCTCGGCCCGAAGGTAAAGCCGCAATCAACGCCGGCATCATTGAGGCCCGTCGGCGAGGTGCCCGCCTAGTCGTTGTGAGTTCGGCCCGGGGTGGTGCGGCGCTGGACGCGGATGCGATGCTCGCGCTCGAACGCGAAGTGGCCGTGGTGCACGAGATACTGCATGACGCCGGCATCGAGCATGAGGTGCGCCAACTGGTGCGCGGCAACGACGCTGCCCACGACCTGATCGAGGTCGCCGAGACCGAGTCCGCCGAACTGATCGTCATTGGGTTACGCAGGCGCAGTCCAGTGGGCAAGTTGATTCTCGGAAGCGTGGCTCAGGCAGTGTTGCTAGATGCTCCGTGCCCGGTCTTGGCCGTCAAGGCCGAGGAGGCTGAATAACTTGACGGTTTCGATCAATATCGTCGGTGATCCGGAGGCCGACGCGCTACTTGACCGCGACCCGTTCGCTTTGCTTGTTGGCATGCTCCTCGACCAGCAGATGCCCATGGAGCGTGCCTTTGCCGGCTCGTGGCGACTTGCTGAACGCCTAAAAACGCCTGAGCACCTCGATATTGCTGCCATCGCTGCAGCGAATCCGGCGAAATTCGCGGCGCTGGCGTCAAAGACACCGGCGATCCACCGGTACCCGGGGTCGATGGCTGCCCGAATCCAAACCCTGGCGCAGGTGGTCCTGGACGAGTACGACGGTGATGTCACGGCTATTTGGTCGTCGGGTTCGGCTGCCCAAGTCTTGTCACGGCTGGAAGCGTTGCCCGGATTTGGTCCGTATAAAGCCAAGATCTTCCTCGCCTTGCTTGGCAAACAGCGAGGTGTTCGCCCGAAGGGTTGGCGTACAGCGTGCGAGCCCTACGGCACGGCCGGTTCGTTTCGGTCGGTGGCCGACGTCGTGGACGGCGCCAGTCTGGCCAAGGTTCGAGCCCTGAAACAGGAGGCCAAGGCCGCCGCGCGGGCCGCGACCTAGCGCTGCGTGGGCCGCGGTTCAAGGTGCGACTGGTTCGGGCCTACAATGTGACGTCGGTGGGAGGCCACCGGTTAGTGCCCGTCCGAGTCCGAAGCTATTTCGGTCTTGACACGGGCCCTTGTTATCGCCCGAGAGGTGCCAGTGCCGTCGTCGAAATCCCCAGTCAAGGCCGGTAAGTCGGGCACCACATCCAAGCCAGCGGCGAAGAAGAAGCCCGCTGCTTCCGCAAAGTCCAAGCCAGTTGCGGCCAAGAAGGCCGTGCCGGCCGCGAAGGCCCCGGCCAAGAAGGCCGCTCCGGCCAAGAAGGCCGCTCCGGCCAAAGCCCCGAGCAAGAAAGCTGCTCCCGTAGCAAAGGCCCCGGTCAAGAAGGCTGCTCCCGCAGGCAAGGCCCCTGTCAAGACGGTCGCCCCCGTAGCAAAGGCCCCGGTCAAGAAGGCCGCACCGACGAAGAAGGCCGCCTCAACAAAGGCGGCTCCGGCCAAGTCAACTCCGGCCAAGTCCGCTCCCGCCAAGTCCGCTCCCGCCAAGGCTGCTCCTGCCAAGGCTGCTCCTGCCAAGGCTGCTCCGGCCAAGGCTGCTCCCGCCAAGGCCCTGCAAGCCGTTCCTGCAAAGGCGGCGAAGGGCAAAGTCGCAAGCGGATCAGACCTCGCGCCGGTCGTCAGTCTGGTTCCGGACCTTGAGGACCTTGGCATTGAGGTTGAAGCGTTGGTGTTGGATGGCGAGATTGTCGCCGTCGGGCTCGATGTTGAAGATGTCGATGTCGCCAGCCTGGAAGTGGTGGCCGAACTTGAGGTCGAACTCGAAGTTGAACTAGCCCAGGACTTGGCTGAGATCGACACGGACGAGACTCCCGCTGCTCCGGCTGCCGCCGAAGAATCTGACTCGGAAACGTTCGTGATCTCAGACGTCGATGATGCCGACGAGCCGGTGCAACAAGTCATCACCGCTGGTGCCACGGCCGACCCAGTCAAGGACTACCTCAAGCAGATCGGCAAGGTCCCGCTGCTGAACGCCGAGCAGGAGGTCGAACTTGCCAAGCGGATCGAGGCTGGCCTTTTCGCCGAAGAGAAGATCAACGGCCCTAAGTCGCTGAACCCCAAGTTGCGCACCGAGCTTGAATGGATCGCCGAAGACGGACGTCGCGCGAAGAACCACCTGCTGGAAGCAAACCTTCGACTCGTCGTCTCGCTTGCCAAGCGCTACACGGGCCGTGGCATGTTGTTCCTCGACTTGATCCAAGAAGGCAACCTCGGTCTGATTCGCGCCGTCGAGAAGTTCGACTACACCAAGGGCTACAAGTTCTCGACGTATGCGACGTGGTGGATTCGGCAGGCCATCACTCGTGCGATGGCTGACCAAGCTCGCACCATTCGGATTCCAGTACACATGGTCGAGGTAATCAACAAGCTGGCGCGTGTTCAGCGTCAGATGCTGCAGGACCTTGGCCGGGAACCAACGCCTGAAGAGTTGGCCAAGGAACTGGACATGACTCCCGAGAAGGTTGTCGAAGTTCAGAAGTACGGCCGCGAGCCAATCTCGTTGCACACCCCACTTGGTGAGGACGGAGACAGCGAGTTCGGCGATCTGATTGAAGACTCCGAAGCGATTGTTCCGAGCGACGCGGTGTCATTCACACTGTTGCAGGAGCAACTTGAGTCGGTCCTAGACACGCTGTCTGATCGGGAGGCGGGCGTTGTGCGTATGCGCTTCGGTCTGACCGACGGTCAGCCGAAGACGCTTGACGAGATCGGCAAGGTCTACGGCGTTACGCGCGAGCGCATCCGCCAGATCGAGTCAAAGACCATGTCCAAGTTGCGTCACCCGTCGCGTTCGCAGGTCCTGCGCGACTACCTGGACTAAGGGGAGTCGGCGCTAGATTCTCCGCAGGGGCGCTCTTCAAGACAAAGTGCAGGCGAAGGCAGTCGAACGGCGTTGGAACTCTCAGGAATCTCGGTACCGGCACTTGGCCGATCTTCACGGTTACTGGTGGCTAAGTCGGCTCACGTTTGTAGCTCTCGCCGAGTACCAGCGGCCGGGGCCCAAATGCGCGTAGTAAACAATCGCCGGGCCCCGGCGCGCTAGTCAGCAGGTCAGCCTTGATGGACCTCGTAAATCTCGTCGGCAACCAGCCCGTGTGCTTGCCTGTGCACCTCGGCTGCGGCTTCGGCGCTGGGTGCTTCAACTAGGCAGAAGATCTTTCCCGCCTTCTCATCCACCCAGTAGTCCTTGTAGTTCACGTCGTGTTCGCCTTGAACCTCAACATCTTTTGCATGCGCCCCCGCGACGTCGGCCGCGGAAACGCCCCCGTCCATGTGATGTATATCCATGTAAAGCGGCATTCGATCCCCCCATCACGCGCCCCAATTTGAGGCGTTCGGGTGATGCTAGCCGCAACTCACCTGTGGCGAACCGCTATCGCGAACACAATGGCGTCGAGTGCGAACGCGGCCAGCAAGGCCTGAAAAGCGGCCTGTCTGCGGGTCGAACGTTTGCCGTAGGCGAATGCGCCTAGGTAGCCGGCTCCGACAAATCCGGGGAGCAATCCAGTGACGTGTCTGGTCTGCAGCGCCAGGATCACCGACCCGATTCCGAGCAGAGACCAACAGGTGAAAGATGTCCGTTTGGCGCCGAGTCTGACGCAGATGCCAGAGCGTCCGGCCGATCGGTCTGAGTCAAGGTCCGGTAGCGCATTGGCCAGGTGCGCGCTAACTCCGAAGGTGGAAAACACCGCAATTATCCAAGTAGCCGGTGCCCGGTGCTCGAGTCCGTAGGTAAGGAAAGTCGGGATCAAACCAAAAGCAATCGCGTAAGGCAGCCACGACCAAATCGTGCGCGATAGCGCGACGTTGTAAAGCCATGCAACAGCCGTCGCACCAACGGCGATTGCGCATCCGAGCCAGCCGGCAAGCCGCCAACTGAGTAGAGCGCTGCCTGCGGCCGCTAGAACCGCTGCCCGCCACAGGATTCGCGGGGCTATGGCACCTACTGCCGTGGGTTTGTCTTTGCGTCCGCTTTGAGCGTCGAGCGGCGCGTCAAATGCATCGTTGCTCCACCCGACCGACAGTTGGGAGAACAGGACGGTGAACAAGACCTGCAACAATCCGACGCCGCGCCAGCCCAGACTCGCGGCATAGGCGGTTGCGATAGTCGTGACTGCGACGGTGGGCGGAAAATGGCTGGCCCGCACTAGCGCGCGAATCATCAGGTCCTCACATGAAGCGCAGACAGAGCCGCTAGCCCTGGGCCAGTAGTTCTGGCAGCCGTGAAACCGGGAAGCCTGGGCTGCGATGCCCATCGCGGCCGGTCATCGAGCGGGACGCCGCCAGCACGTTGAGGACGGCTTCCTCGGTCGACTGGACCACAGCTTCGAAGAGCGGATCCATCGCGCCCCAGGGTACAAAACCGATGCTGTGCAGGGACATCGAGCTCGACTCGATGTCTGCGAAGGCGCTGTCTAGGGCGCCTGGATTTGCGGTGGAGAACGCCAAGAAGATGTCGCCCGAGAAATGACTGCCGGTTGTGCCGGTACGCGCCAGGCCGAACGAAACGCGGCGGGCGAGAGCTTTACATTGCCCGGGCAAAAGCGGTGCGTCAGTTGCGACAATGGTGATGCACGAGCCTGCGCCTGCGGGCACCAACCAGTCGGAATCCTCGATTGGATTGTCAGCTAGCAGTTGTTGACCTACGCGACGGCCCGTGATTACTAGTTCAGCTCGGCTGCCAAAGTTCGCTTGCATGAGCACGCCGACGGTGTACGTGCGTCCGCCCAAAATGATCTGGCGTGAAGACGTTCCAGTGCCACCCTTGAACTGGTAGCAATTCATGCCAGTACCACCACCCACGGAGCCTTCGGCTACGGCCCCGGGCCGCGCAGCATCAAGAGCAGCGACAGTCGTGGCCGGTTGGATGTGCGGACCGTTGATGTCGTTGAGGTAGCCATCCCAGGTTTCGGCGGCAATTGGCAGTAGCCAGCGATCGGCAAGGGCTGGGTTGTTAGCGATGGACCAGTCGATGATGCCGCGGTGGACGGGTCCGATGGCGTGTGTGTTGGTAATGCCGATCGGCATGGATATCGCGCCGGCCTCGTCAATCCAGGTGGTTCCGGTCATCTCGCCGTTGCCATTGAGTGAATGCCAGCCGGCGGCGATCGCCGTACCGACCCCAGCGCGACCGAGGGGCAGGATCGCTGTCACCCCCGTGCGGACCGGCCCATTGCCCGCGACGAGCGGCCCGTCCCCTGTGATCAACGTGGCGAATCCCACCTCAACCCCAGGAACGTCGGTGATTGCGTTGAAAGGGCCCGGTGTCCCAAGCAGATCGATGCCAAGTCCGCGCGCCCGAGCCTGGCCTGTTACGGCATTGGTGCGGTGGTCTGGGACAAGGCTGGCTGAATCGGTCACGTTCGGAGCCTATGGCCCCGGTCACTTGCCCGACCAGTAGCGAGATACTCAAGCCATGGGGCTTGAGATCAAATGACCCAAGAACGCATTGAGGTTCGGATTTCCGGCGTCGTACAAGGCGTCGGTTTTAGACCCTTCGTTTTCGGTTTGGCTCACCAACTTCGCCTGACCGGCTTCGTCACGAATGATTCGGCCGGAGTGCGGATCCAAGCCCAAGGCTCGCGCTCGGCACTGGTGGAGTTCTTAACGCGAGTGGCAGCCGAGGCACCCGTGTTGGCTCGGGTGGCGGCCGTGGAAACCACCCAACTAGTTCCGGTGGCGGAAGGCGATTTCGTCATCCGCCCGAGTGCGCCGAGCGCAGGGTCAACATCGATTCCGCCCGACACGGCGACTTGCGTTGATTGTTTGGCGGAGTTGCGATCACCGTCGGACCGCCGATTCGGATACCCGTTCATAGTCTGCATCAATTGCGGTCCCCGATACACGATCGTCACGGGCTTGCCGTATGACCGTGCCCACACCACCATGAACGAATTCCCGATGTGTGTGCCCTGCCAAGGCGAGTTTGACGATCCGACCTCTCGTCGGTTTCATGCCGAACCCACCGCTTGCTCGGATTGCGGACCGCAACTTGCATTTCGCTCTACCGAAAGATCCGCCACTGGCGCCGACGCAATTACGGCGACGGTGGAAGCGCTGCAATCCGGACAGATCGTCGCCATCAAGGGTATTGGCGGCTACCACTTGGGGTGCGATGCGCGGAATTTGATGGCGGTGGCGAGACTGCGCGAACGCAAGGGGCGCGGTGACAAGCCATTTGCATTGCTGGTGCGCGACCTAGCCACGGCTTCGAGTTTTGCGAAACTTACTGACACCGAATCGTTGCTCCTGACCAGTAGCGAGGCGCCGATCGTAATCGCAACGGCGACCGACGCCGCGTTAGGTACCGCCGTTGCACCGGGGAACACAACGGTAGGGGTGATGCTGCCAAGTACTCCGCTGCAGCACCTGCTCTTCGACGCCGGAGCGCCTGCAGTCTTGGTGATGACGAGTGGGAATCTCAGTGATGAGCCCATTTGCATCGATCCAGCGGAGGCGGAGATGCGGTTAGCGGGAATCGCTGACTGCTTCTGTCATAACAACCGCCGCATCCACGTGCCTTGCGACGATTCAGTCGTTCAAGTTTCGGGCGAAGGGCCACAACCAATTCGTCGTAGTCGGGGTTATGCGCCGCTGCCGCTGAGATTGCCAGTTAGCACCCGGCCAGTTATTGCAGTCGGCGGGGAGTTAAAGACCACGGCTGCGGTAGCCACTGGGAATCAGGTCTG
Organism: uncultured bacterium; assembly: GCA_903825575.1. Lineage (GTDB taxonomy): Bacteria > Actinomycetota > Actinomycetes > S36-B12 > CAIKAW01 > CAIKAW01. The sequence goes on from CAIKAW010000006.1 coordinate 36,429, forward strand.
GCTAAGTCAGCACATTGGTGACACCGAGAATCTTCAGACCTTGGCGGTACTTGCTCGCACAGTGGCAACGCTCACTGAGTTGCAACACGTCTTACCCGAGGCCGTGATAAGTGATTCTCATCCGTCGTACTTGTCGCGCAAGTGGGCATCGGAGGAGGCCGTTCGCCGCGGCATTCCACACCTGATGGTGCAGCATCACCACGCGCATCTCGCATCGTTGCTTGCTGAGCACGGCTGGTCACATTCGGAAACCGTGCTGGGCGTTACGTTCGATGGGACCGGTTTCGGAACGGACGGAACAATCTGGGGCGGCGAGTTTCTACTTGGTGGGTACAAGTCGGTTGAACGCGTCGGGAGCCTGCTTCCAGTTCAGCTTCCTGGTGGGGATGCGCCCACGCGTCGACCAGCCAGGAGCGCCTTGGCACACCTGAAAGCAGCTGGGCTCCGTTGGGATTTGGATCTGCCCCCTGTTGCCGCAAGCTCGCCGAACGAGTTGCAGGTAATCGGACGGATGCTTCAGACCGGCGCCAGTTGTACACCGACAACGAGCATGGGCAGGTACTTCGATGCGGTGGCGTCGATCCTCGGTGGCCGGCAGGACGTCGACTATGAAGGGCAGGCAGCGGTCGAGCTTGAAGCGCTGGCGACGGCATGTGACGTGCAGCCAAATGCGGAGGCTTGGACTCCAGCTGTTGAGCAACTTGGTGATCGACTTGTGCTCAACCCGCGACCGGCGCTCGTAGCCGCCATCGCCGCAGTTCGTAATGGCACAGACCAAAGATTGGCGGCGGCCAACTTCCATCTGGGCCTTGCCGCGGGTGTGGCTGAGATGGCTACTAAGGTTCGTGATCGAACTGGAGTGGCAGTGGTGGGCCTGACAGGTGGGGTCTTTGTGAATCGGTTCCTTACTGCTGCGTGTGTTGCGAGACTGAACGCAGCGAATTTCCAGGTGTTAACGCACCGGGTGGTCCCGCCGAATGATGGCGGGTTGGCCTTGGGTCAAATTGCGGTTGTGGCAGCAGGAGAATGGCGTCGGACTAGCCGGCAGATAGGGGTTTGAAAGATGTGTCTAGGCGTGCCGGGCCGGATCGATAAGATCTGGCAAGGAGACGGAGTCAGGATGGCAGCTGTCGACTTCGGGGGTGTGCGCAAGGAAGTATGCCTAGAGTTTCTACCGGACATTGAAGTCGGCGACTACACGATCGTTCACGTCGGTTTCGCCCTGACGAAACTGGATGAGAAGTCAGCCCTTGAAACGCTTGAGTTGATGCGAAGCGTCGGGCTCTTGGACGAAGAGTTCGGACTGGTCGCCGACCCGAATGAGGGACTCCGATGAAGTATCTCGACGAGTTCGGTGATCCGGCAATCGCACGAGCCTTGCTTGACGACATCGCTCGAATCGTCACCAAGCCTTGGGCGATCATGGAGATCTGTGGCGGCCAGACTCACACGATCATCCGCAATGGGATCGATCAGTTGCTGCCAGGCGGTATCGAGTTAATCCATGGCCCCGGTTGTCCGGTATGCGTGACTCCACTCGAGACGATCGATCGGGCGATGGCGATAGCAGCGCTCCCTGGCGTGATCTTTGCCTCATTCGGCGACATGATTCGGGTCCCTGGATCGTCGGTGGACCTATTCCAGATCAAAGCCAGCGGAGGCGATGTGCGCATTGTCTACTCGCCTTTAGATGCGGTTCGGATAGCGCAAGCCAATCCGGATAAGCAGGTGGTCTTCTTCGGTATCGGTTTCGAAACGACGGCCCCGGCTAATGCAATGACAGTTCAACTTGCCAAGCAACTCGGGTTACGCAATTTCTCGTTGCTCGCCTCCCACGTACTTGTACCGCCAGCGATAACTGCGATTTTGGATTCACCGAGGCGGCGAGTACAAGGCTTTCTTGCCGCGGGGCATGTTTGCACTGTCATGGGTATGGGCGAGTACTTGCCATTGGTCGAGAAGTACCACGTGCCTATCGTCGTAACGGGGTTCGAGCCGCTCGATGTTCTGCAAGGGATTCGGATGGTGCTCGTGCAACTGGAGTCCGGACGGGCCGAGCTCGAGAACGCCTATCCTCGGGCTGTGTCGGCCGAAGGCAATCTTGCCGCGCAGGCAGTTGTTCGCGACGTCTTCACTGTTTGTGATCGTGCCTGGCGCGGAATCAGCGTGATTCCCGACTCCGGTTGGCGGGTTGCTGATAAGTACGCGGAATTCGACGCCGAACTTCGCTTCGACGTGTCGGATATCAAGGCCACTGAGTCACCGCTCTGCCATTCCGGTGAGGTTTTGCAAGGATTTCTTAAGCCCAATCAGTGCCCCGCATTTGGCCAAGAGTGCACTCCCCGAAAACCTCTAGGGGCACCGATGGTCTCCAGCGAAGGTGCTTGCGCCGCGTACTACCACTTCCGGCGCATCCAGACTCCGGCTACTGCATGAGCGATCGACCAGATCTCGAGAATTGGTCCTGCCCGCTCCCGCTTCGTGACCATCCAAACGTTGTGATGGGTCACGGTGGCGGCGGTCGATTGTCGGCTGAACTAGTTGAGCATTTGCTGTTGCCGGCCTTCGCCGGAACCCATGATGCCGACGTACTCAATCAACTAGGCGATGCTGCCGTGCTGTCCTTGTCCGGCCGGCGAGTTGCCTTTTCGACGGATTCCTATGTGGTGCAGCCCAGATTCTTCCCCGGCGGAAACATCGGTGACCTCGCCGTGAACGGGACCATTAACGATCTAGCAGTGTCTGGCGCCGTGCCGCTCGCGCTGTCGGTTGGACTCATCTTGGAAGAGGGCTTGGCATTAAGTGAGTTGGCGTTCATCGCAAACACAATGGGCATGGCTGCGCGCCGGGCTGGGGTATCGATCGTTACGGGGGATACCAAGGTCGTCGATTTCGGGCACGGAGACGGGGTCTACATCAACACATCAGGAATCGGGGTCGTACCTGCCGGGGTCGACCTTGGGCCCCACCGAGTGACTCCCGGAGACGCCGTAATCGTGTCCGGTGTTATTGGTCGACATGGGGTGGCTGTGCTCAGCGTTCGTGAGGGTTTGGAATTCGGCTCGGATATCTGCACCGACACCGTGCCTTTGAATGGCTTGGTCCACGACTTGCTCGGTTCTGGCGTTGAGGTCCACATGATGCGCGACCCAACCCGCGGTGGGGTGGCCGCGACGCTAAATGAGATCGCCACGTCGGCGCGGGTGGGCGTAGAGATCGTCGAGCGCAACGTGCCGGTACCTGATGACGTCCGGGCCGCATGTGGCTTCCTTGGTCTTGACCCTTTGTATGTGGCCAACGAAGGTTGTTTGGTTGCCTTCGTGTCCGCTGCCGATGCCGACCAAGCCATCGCGGTCATGCGCAACCATGAGTTTGGTCGGGACGCGACGTTAATCGGCTACGTGACGGGCGACCATGTTGGAACTGTCGTGGCCCGGACCTCCATCGGTGGCCAACGAGTGGTCGATCTTCCGTTAGCTGAGCAACTGCCGAGGATCTGTTAGCGGGATGGATTGCGTTACTTAGACGTCCCACCACAAAGTCGCCAACTCGCGCCGGGCATTTTGGTCGGACGACGCCATCGCCGCAGCCACTTCAGCTTCGCGTTCCGCAGGCAGGCAGAGGCGAATTCGCATGAAGTGGGCTTGCTTCTCGAGCGTCAGTGGCACTCGAGTCGAAAAGTCCTCATCTGGCCAAACTTCTAGATTTGCTTCGATGCCGGCTTCACGCGCGACAGCCAGCGCGTCAGCGGCGGATGGCGCCAAGGGGCGGTCCACGTTCCAGAAATGCTTCCAAAGTGGCGACATGCGCGTGAGTGGATGTACGACTGGAAGTTCGAGCACAACGCGGTGCCTAGCGTGCTGACCCAAGCGCAGCAGGAACGGGCCCAATTCCGGAACGTTGTAGACGACGTGGTGGCACACCACGACATCGGCTTCCGGCGCCCGATCGGCCGCTTCCGGCCAGTCGCCCAGCACCTGTTCGTGGACAAGACCGCGCTCTCGGGCGGCAGCTGCGAACTGCTGCAGCATCTCGGCCTGGTGGTCGATTCCAACGACGAGACCAGCTCGGTCTGCCAGAGCCAGCGCGGCTCGGCCTCCACCACAGCCCACATCCAAAACGCTTCCGCCCTCAGGTAGGGCCTCACGGGCCCTCCGATGGGAAGGTGAGTCGGGGATCGCTCCAGTCACGGTGAATATCTCAGGCGGGTGAATCCATGGCGATTGGGGGGCTTGCGCGAGAATTTCGGCGGGTATTGCCCAGGCGGCTAGGTCTGAACGCCACTTCTTTGAGGCTGCAGTCACGATCGACACGCTAGTTGAGGCGATCACGCCCTACGCAGCGGGTAGTGTCTCTCGAACTTGCCGGCAACGAATTCAGGTGACTCATGGAACCCCTAGAAGGCCTTCCCGGCGAAGGATCAGCCAGCGCCCCGCACGCTGATTCGATTGCCCGGACTCGGCTCTACCGCGGCGGCCACCTGGCGGCCGAACATTTCGCGGTGATGGAGATATCCGAACTCCTAGCTGATCCAGACACCTTCGTCTGGGTGGACCTACTGGCACCTGAAGCGCACGATTTGGCGCTGATCGGCGAGGAACTTGGCCTGCACAAACTGGCGATTGCAGATGCGGTTGGGGTCCGCCAACGTCCAAAACTTGATCGCTACGCCACGCACGAGTTCCTCAACATGTATGCAGCGAAGCTGGACCGCACCACGGGTGAGTTGTCGCTGAGTGAGTTATCTGCCTTTATTACTCCTCGAGCCTTGGTTACCGTGCGAAAAGACAAGTCCTTTGATATCTCCGCGGTCGTACAACGTTGGGACTCTTCGCAAGACCTTGCCATAAATGGCGTCGGCTTTCTGCTGCACGGACTGGTAGACCAAGTGGTCGATGGGCATTTCGAGGTTGTCCAGGATCTCGATGATGAGATAGAGAAACTCGAAGACCTGCTGTTCGACGAGCGCCAGCACGACTCAGAAGTTCAACGGCGCAGCTTCGAACTGCGAAAATCGCTGGTTACCTTACGTCGGGTTGTGTTGCCGATGCGCGAAGTCGTAAATGCGCTAATGCGACGCGACGTGGAATTGGTCGATGCTGCGATGATGCCCTACTACCAGGATGTTTACGACCACGTTTTGCGGGCGTCTGAATGGACGGAATCGCTGCGCGATCTGGTCACCACGATCCTGGAGACCAACCTCACCTTGCAAGGCAACCGGCTGAACGTGATTACCAAACAGGTAACCAGTTGGGCTGCGATTATTGCCGTGCCAACTGCAATCACCGGGTTCTATGGCCAGAACTTGCCATATCCTGGTTTCGGCACGACAAGTGGCTTGTTGTGGTCGTGCGGCCTAATCGCTGGTATGTCGGTTGTGTTGTACATAGTCTTCAAGCGCAAGAACTGGCTCTAAGTCCATTGGAAGGATTTGGCATGTCAGTGCGACAGCGATTAGTCGTCGCGAGTGCGCTCATGCTCTTTCTGGAACTCGCGCTCATCCGATGGCTCGGTGCCCACCTGCTCCACCTGTCGTATTTCTCGAACATTGTGCTGCTCGGTTCGTTCCTTGGCATTGGCGTCGGCTTTCTGCGGGCGCGGCCCGACCGAAAACCGCCGCTGTACTTTCCGGTAGTTCTGACCTTGCTCCTTGCCTTAGTGCTGATCTTCCACGGAGGCATCGATCGCTCGGGCACTGACCTGATCTACTTCACGGCTGTCGCTACTACGGGACTACCCCGGTGGCTAACCCTTCCAAGTGTCTTCCTGCTAGTTGCGTTGGCGTTGGCGGGTCCGGGAGAAATGGTCGCCGCCTGTTTCCTTCGTCTCCCTCGCTTGGACGCCTATAGATTTGATCTTCTTGGCAGCTTGATCGGCACTTTGCTGTTCGCCCTCATGTCGTTTCTCGGAACGTCACCGCTGGTTTGGGGTTTGATCATTGCGGGCGCGATGGTGCCACTTTTGCCGCTGAGAAGTTCGGCGATGGCATCGGCGGCCGTGATTGCCAGCGTTGTCCTCATGGCTTGGGGGTCGCTGAATCCACACATAATTTGGTCCCCCTATTACCAGATTGAGGTGATTCCGGGGATCGCGCATCCGACGGGAGGGGCGCAATATCCCGTGGTGTCGATCCTGGCCAATGGGGTACCTCATCAGGCGGTCGTGCCTCTCGATGTGCGGTTGGCGCAAGAGCCTTTCTACCGGCTTCCCTACACCCGGTCTGCCAACGAGCATCCGGCCAGTGTTCTGGTAGTTGGAGCGGGCAATGGTTCGGACGTTGCGCTTGCGCTGCGACAAGGTGCCGAATCGGTCGATGCTGTTGAAATTGATCCGAGGATCCGTGAGCTTGGAGTACGACTACATCCGCAACATCCGTATCAGGATCCCCGCGTTCATTCGATCGTGGGCGATGGCCGTGCCTTTCTTCATAACACCAAGCACAAGTACGACCTGATTGTCTTTGCGCTGCCCGACTCGCTGACTCTGGTTGCCGGCTCGAACCAGTTGCGGTTGGAGTCCTACCTGTTCACGGTCGAGGCGATGCAGGACGTACGCAAGCATCTAAACCCCGGCGGAACATTCGCTATGTACAACTACTACAGGCAGGACTGGCTAGTTGGTCGCTTGGCGCTAACAGAGGCAACCGCCTTCGGACACGTGCCGTGTGTCGATACGTATCAAAATCGCAGCGCAGTGATGGTTGTCGGCTTGGCGCCGATTAACCAAGTGTGTGCGGCTGCAACACTTGAGAGTACCCAGGCACTCTTGGCTACAGCCCCAGCACCAGCGCATGACAGCCGACCTTTTCCTTACTTGAAAGACCAGAGCATCCCGTCGACCTTCCTCGTCATAATTGGGATGATTTTGGTGATCAGCCTGTTGCTGGTCAGACTTGCGGGTGGGCCGTTGCGCCGACTGTTGCCATATGCGGACCTAGCGTGTTTGGGCGCCGCCTTTCTACTGCTGGAAACTCGCGCGGTCACTTGGGCGGCACTCCTGTTCGGCACGACGTGGCTCGTCAATGCAATTGTGTTCGCCGGTGTCCTTGTGATGGTGCTGGCTGCGGTGGAACTGACGCGACTGCTGCCTAAACGCCCAACCAGGCCGTTTGCTTTTCTGCTTCTCGGGGTAACACTGCTCGTCGCTTGGGCGGTACCGACGTCTTGGCTGTTGTCGTTGCCGCTGGGGACTCGGATGGTTGCAGCAGTGGTGATCGCATTTGGTCCGGTGTTTGCATCCAACATTGTCTTTGCCACGCGCTTTGCAGATACGACTGATGGGACCGGGGCGTTTGCGGGGAATCTGCTCGGGGCGATGATCGGAGGATGTCTTGAATACCTTGCTCTGATAGTCGGTTATCCTGCGTTGCTTGGCGTGGCTGGGTTGCTCTACTTGGCCGCTTTTGCCTTGACTCCTCGCCTGCGCCTCGGCTCTTTTAACACAGTCTGAGCGTGTTTGGGGGTCACTTAGTGAAACTCCCCTCAAGCAGTAAATCTGGTCGACGTTGGTCGTTGCGCTGATCGATCTCTAGTGGGATAAAGGTCGCGGTGCCAGATCACTTACACGATCTGCGTGAATGAAACCTCGAGAGGGACGGCGATGAGTCAGTCGACAGCGGGTGCGGCGAGCGTTGATAGCAAAGGCCTCAAGCCAGGGGCGCTTGGGCTCGTAGGCAGCGTTGTCGTCGGGATGGCTTCCACAGCACCGGCCTACTCGTTGGCTGCCAGCCTGGGCTTCGTGGTGGCTGCGGGCGCCGGTTTGAAGGCTCCGGCAATTATGTTGCTGGCGTTTGTTCCAATGTATTTCATCGCAGTGGCGTACAAGGAACTTAACGAAGCCGAGCCTGACTGCGGTACTACCTTCACCTGGGCGACGCGCGCGTTCGGACCAGTAGTTGGCTGGATGGGCGGTTGGGGAATCATCGCCGCCGACGTGATCGTTATGGCGAACTTGGCCCAGGTTGCTGGCTCGTACTCCTACCAACTCGCTGATCAACTTGGCCTGCACAATTCCCTGGCCGGTAGCACTTTCTGGTCGACGGTCGCGGGTTTGATCTGGATCGCGATCATGACTTACATCTGCTACCGAGGAATCGAAGTATCGGCGCGGATTCAGTACGCCCTGTTGTCTATCGAGATTGTCACGCTGGTGATTTTCGGGATATTTGCATTGAGCAAGGTTTACGGCGGGCACGGAGCGGCTTCTTCGGTGAAGCCCAGTCTTGCGTGGCTGTGGCCTGGCGGCCTATCGGTGTCCCAAGTAATCGCTCCCGCAGTGCTGGCGGCCGTCTTTATCTACTGGGGCTGGGACACCGCGGTAGCCACCAACGAAGAAGCCGACGACCCCGGCCGAACACCCGGTCGGGCTGCCGTGATCAGCACGATGCTGTTGCTGCTGACCTACATCCTGGTTTCCACGGCGGCGGTCTCATTTGCTGGTGTCGGCACCACTGGCATTGGTCTCGGCAACGCGGACAATTCCTCGGATGTGTTCAATGCCATTGGCCCTGAGCTGTATGGAACCAGTGTCATGGGCAAGATTGGCCTAGCCCTCTTGGCTATATCGATTCTGACGTCGGCGTCGGCTTCGACGCAGACAACGATCCTTCCAACTGCGCGTACGGCGCTCTCGATGGCCGTCTACCGGGCGATCCCAACCCGTTTTGCTCGGATCCACTCCAAGTACATGACTCCGACGTGGGCAACTATCGGAATGGGAATCGTTTCAGCAGTCTTCTACCTGGCGATGACTTGGCTCAGTCCGACGATCTTGCTTGCCTTGATCGGTGCAATCGGACTTCAGATCGCTTTCTACTACGGATTGACCGGTATTGCGTGCACGTGGTTCTACCGCAAGACCCTTACATCCTCAGTTCGACACTTTTTCATGCGCGGGCTCATCCCACTTGTCGGTGGTGTCTTCCTATTCGTGATGTTCCTGTATGCGACGAACACCTATGGCAAGGCCGACAACCTGACCGATGCGAGCGGAGCCAACGTCACGATCTTCGGCATCGGCGCAGTGGCCGTGGTGGGTGTCGGCGCACTAGTGCTTGGCTTGGTCCTGCTCGCCGTTCAGTGGATAGCCGCTCCGGCGTACTTCAAGGGCCAGACCCTGCCGCGCCGCAGTCACGGGGACCTATTGCTGGTTGGCGAAGTGCCGCCTAGCGTCGATCCGTTGACACTTCCCGACTCCCGTGAAGCGACGATCATCGCGCCTGACCTGTCGAACTTGCCCGCTGGCCTTCAGGCCGTTGATCCCGTAACCGGCGAGACGTTCGATTCACCCGAATCTGGCTGAATCAAGAAGCAAGTAGCCTTAGCCAGCGTGAGGTCCTTCCGTAACTGGTTGCGTCGACTGGCCGTGCTGGTTGCGGGTTTGGCGGTCCTGTTGACGCTGTCCTCTTTCGGTTACAACGCATTGACTGGCTCACCGGTAGCCGCACCGACTGGGCTGAAGTATGTCAAGACCGGATCGTTCCTCACTCGCTACAAGACCTGGGGTACGGCGGGTTCTCCGGTTGTTCTAGTTCACGGGTTTATCGAGTCCGCTGACACTTGGGATCCGGTGGCCGAGTTGCTGGCAACTAATCACCGCGTCTATGCGTACGACGAACTTGGGTTTGGCTATACGCAGCGAATCTCGCAGATCGATCTAGCCGCCGAAACCAAACAGCTGCTTGATTTCTTGGCCGAGATGGGGCTCACGCGCCCGCTCTTGGTGGGGCATTCAGCCGGCGCTGCCGTCATCGCCGAAGCAGCACTCCAAGACCCAACCGCCGTCGGGGGATTGGTGTTTCTTGACGGGGATGCGCTATCGCTGGGTGCTGGCCCGCCGGCCGCAGTGACTACGCTGATGATCAATCCATTCCGAACTACGTTTCTTCGGCTTGGGATTCGCTCGGACTACTTAATTCGAGCGGTCTACTCCTCTCAGTGTGGGCCTAGGTGCGCGCCTCTGGACGAGGCCGGGATTCAACAATGGCGCCGCCCGCTTCAAGTCCCGGGAGCGCTGGAGGGTTTGTGGTCGCTCAGTCGACACGGCGGGCTCGGACTGCCGATGTCCGAGGTGGCAAAGGTCAGCCTGTTGCCTGTGCCTAAGGGAGTCATCTTCGGAGCTGCAGATGTCGTCTTCGGAACGTCAGCGGCTGCGCAGACCGCCACGCGGATTGGCGCTCCGGCTCCCATCATCATCGCGGGCGCGCGTCACTTGACCTTGATCAGCCATGCCCAAGTTGTGGCGGCAGCAATTTCGGCCGTTGCTGCAAAGATTCGAGCCAGTTAACTAGTGATGTCCTTCGTCGTGAAGCGAGCCCAGGCCAAGCTGCCAAAGATTGCAATGTAGCCCAGTTGCAGAGCTGACCAGGTAAGCAGCGTCCCAAAATTGATTTGCAGCCGAAGTAGTTCGCCGAATCCGAGCCAATTGTGAGTGAAAAGCCACTGTCTCGACGCGCCCAATTGGGGAACGGCGTCCAACACTTCGACGATGATCGTGACGGCAACGGTGGCCGCCATGGCCGCGATAGGACCTTCCGTGAGGGTGGAGATGAACAATCCAAGGGCAACCAAGCCGGTTAGGGCGAAGGTCACGTAAGCGATGACACCCAAAGTTCGGAGCACACCGGAACCGACTGAGACCGTGTCTCCCGACAGCAGGGTGAGTGGGTGAATCCCAAACAAGATGGCCCCGGTGATCAGGCCAGATACGGCAACCATCGCCAAGGCAGCGGCGCTATACGCAAGAACGGCCAAGGCCTTGACGGCCAGCAGCCTGCCCCGGCCCACAGGCACCGTGAGCAGGTATCTGAGGGTCCCTATGTTGGCTTCGCCGGCGATGCTGTCCCCGGCAACTACTCCGATTGCAAGTGGAAGAAACAAAGGTAGGCAAACGCTGAGTGCGGTGTAGACCAGAAATAGGCCGTTGCCGGTCACCTGCCCTAGGAAGTCTGGGCCAGCGCCAGGCGGCGGTGCTGAAACCTTCACGGCGATGCCAATGAGCGCCGGCGGCCCGGCCAGTACCGCGAGCAGGGCCTGGTTCCTTCGGCGTCGAAAGACCAGTGCCAACTCACTGCGGATTAGACGGCCGAGATGGCCTGGTTGCGTTGCCGGTTCAACTAGCGACATCGAAACCCTCGCCGGTAAGGCTGACGAAAAGATCTTCGAGAGCAGGCCGGGTCTGGGAAATACCTAGAACTGGAACGTCCGCGTTGACCAGGGCCCGGGTGATTTCGTCAACCCCGTGGCCGCACATGTTGGCCGTAACCGTCCCCTTGCCTAGGCCGGCTAGAACGTCCGAAAGCCCCAGCCTCGAGAGCACATGTTGCGCCGGGCCCGTAGCGTTTGTGAACAACAGCAAGCGGGGTTCGGCGCCGGCGAGAACTTCAGTCAAGGTTCCTTGGGAGATCAGCCTTCCGGCGCTCATGATGCCCACATGGGTGGCCACCTGTTCGACCTCGGCCAGCAGGTGGCTCGACACCAAGATGGTCGCGCCGTCTGCGGCGAGGGAGCGAATTAGGTGGCGCACTTCGCGCGTGCCTTGCGGGTCAAGGCCATTTGTCGGTTCGTCCAAGATCAACAACTTCCGGGGTTGCAACAGCGCGGCGGCGATCCCCAAGCGTTGCTTCATTCCCAGCGAGTACTGCCGGTAACGCTTCGAGGCCGCAGCGGAAAGGCCGACTCGGCTCAAGGATTCGGCTATGCGTTCGGAGCTGCTGTGCGGATTAGCTGTTCGATCAGCGGCGTCAAGGCGTCGTAGGTTATCGGCGCCCGTGAGATAGGGGTGAAATGCCGGACCTTCAATGAGCGCGCCTACGCTCGGCAATACGAGGGCAGCTGAGCGAGGCATCGCGGAACCAAGGAGGTGAATGCTGCCCTCGTGCGCTGAAATCAGTCCGAGCAACATGCGGATGGTTGTTGTCTTGCCGGAACCATTTGGACCAAGAAAGCCGTAAACCGCTCCAACTGGTACCCGCAAACTGACTTGGTCCACAGCTACTTGGTGGCCGAATCGACGAGTTAGACCCTCGCTAGCAACTGCTAGCGCACCGCCCCCGATATCCGGTACGCCTTGGGTCACAGGCCACGACCGCTGGCAGCAACTTGCTGCAGCGATGCTGGGGAAACTGCGCCCACGTAAAGCCGCCCATCAGATGTAAGGAGAGCCGAGAACAACGAGGTGCTCAGAATCCGCCCTTCCGGGACGCTGGTGGCGACGCGATTGACTAGGTCAAGCAAAGAAGCGCCAGGGCCGCCGCTGGTGGTGTTGGGCATGGCCACTTGCGTGGCAGCGAACACGGCTGTCCAACCAGTGCCAAGAAAGTTCGGTGATCCCGAAGGAGCGCTGGCGCCCGATGGCGCGGCGCCCAGCCCGCTCGAGTGCGTCGGGACATGACCTTCGGTCAGTTGCGCGCCCGCCGGAGTCTGAAAATCGAAAGTGGCGGCGGAAGGTGCTGCGAAGTCGATGGAGGTGAAACCGGTTTCGAAGGCGGGAGCGCCACCGTTTCGGCCGAAGATCTCTACCCGCAACGGCAAATTAGTGGTGCCATCAATCGCAATCGTGATGCGCCCGATCAAGGTGCGACTATCGCGCGGAGTCAGAACCAGTTGGTAGACGCCTCGATTGGCTACCCATTCGGTCGAGTCAACGCTGACCTGGGTCGACGGATCCAATCCGGACACAAGTTGATTGGCAACGGTTATTGGGTCAAGGATCGGATTGGCGGCTTGCGTTTGGTCAGCGGCCATCCGTGGGGTCAAGGCGCCTAGCTCATAGTGCGTCACAGCATTTGTCGCAGATCGATAAATCCAAAGGTCTGGTCCCGAGCGGATGATGTCGCTCTCGGAGAGTTGGCCCAGGACTGCTATTCGCTGGTGGGTCGGTCCGTCGATCCAGATTCGCAAGGTGTGGGACCCGGTCAGCGCGCTGGCGAGATCCAAGGACGATGCAGTGCGACCGTCGGACGGCAGTTCCGGCAGCCCTAGTCGGGCAGTTTCGACAATAGTTCCCGAAAGCACGTCCGTCTGTGCAGTGGCAATTGCTGCCAAAAGTGCCTGGGGAGTCCGAGGTGGCAGCCCCGGATGTCCGGCCCCACTGGCAACACCCGGCAGTATCGCGATACCGGCCGTCGCCACCAGTGCTCCGGTGGGGACTGCCCATTGCCACTTAACCCTGCTTGCCCAGGCCACAAAACCATTATGCGCTCGACTTCCCGAAGCCGCATTTACGAATACAATTCGTGTCCAAACGGTTGCGCTTGGTAGGTTCCTCGCCGGTAACCTTGACCTGAGGGGTACCTGAGAGGAATAGGCGGGTGAGTCGCGGTGGCGAGGACTGTGCCCGGGCACTCCGACGCGACCCTGACCGCTGCAGCCCGCTGGACGCCTTCCCGGTATGAAGCCCTTGTGGCGGCGGCGTTGGACGCAATCGTCATCATCGACAGTGACGGCCGGGTCATCGAGTTCAACCCTGCCGCTGAGGCCCTTTTCGGGTACAGCCACGACGATGTAGTCGGGCAACAGATGGAGAACCTGATCGTGCCCGAGCGTCTCCGCCATGCGCACAATGGCGGCATCGCGCGTTACCTTGCCACCGGAGAGGGTCCGGCGCTGAACCGTCGTGTGGAAGTGCCAGCAATCCGGGCCGATGGCACCGAAATCATCGTCGAACTCATTGCAATTCCCCTTGAGACAGACGGTCGCGTCGAGTTCGCCGCATTCCTGCGCGACTTGACCGAAGTTCGTCGGGCGAACGAATCGGTGGCCCGGTCGGAAGAGCGCTATCGGACGCTGATCAATCGGGCCCAACAAAGCATCTCCATTCTTGATGCCGATGGAAACTGGGTAACGTCGACCGGGTCGGCATTCCTTGGACATCCGGCAGGCTTCGACCCGCCTGGTGGCATCTTCGCGCTTATCCACGCAGACGATCGCGAACGCGCCCTTAGTGCCTTTGCCAATGTGGTGGCGGGGAGCCGAGCCCCTGACGAGATAAGCGACTTCCGAGTGCGCAATAGCGACGGCGAATACCGGACTTGCGCGGTCTCGGGGGAGAACTTGCTGGCTGATCCAAGTATCGAGGGGGTTGTCCTTCGAGCTTGGGACGTAACCGAGGAACGGGCTCGCGAATCGTTACTACGTATGGTCAACGCACAACTTCGCACGGTCATAGGTGTATTGCCGCTAGCGGTCATGGTCGAGGACGCCCAGGATCGGGTCGCAATGGTCAACGAGCTCTTCGTCAAATTGATGAAATGGGACGGGTCGCCCGATGACTTGGTTGGCACAGACCTGCATGGGCCGTCTGTGTGGCCGGTGCACCTGTTTGAGGATCCGGTTGAGTATGCCCGCAGAGCACAGCAGCTTCACGATGAGCGCAACCGAGGAACAGACGAAATTAAGATGCTGGACGGTCGGGTCTTTCGACGAGACTGCATTCCGATCGAAGTTGAGGGCTCGTTCGCCGGGTTACTTTGGATGTATCGCGAAGAGACCGAAGAATTCAACTACATGGCCGCGTTGGCAGAACAAAACCGGGCGTTAGAACAGTTGACCCGACTGAAGAACGAGTTTGTGGCGACGGTGTCTCATGAACTTCGCACGCCCTTGACTTCGGTGATCAGCTTCGGCGGGTTGCTGCGCGAACCAGAGGTCGGCGAGTTGAACGAGGAACAGAGTGGGTTGCTGGACGTCATCGATCGCAATGCCCAGCGACTCCTGCGCCTCATCGGCGACCTGCTGCTCCTGGCCAAACTCGAGTCGAACTCCCTATCCATCGAATTGGAGACTCTTGACCTGCCGACCATCGTGCTACACGCGGTCGCGGAAGTTGCACCCTCGGCGCGCCTGGGCGACGTCCTCGTAAGTGAGGAAATCGGGCTTGGCCCGCGATATGTAGGGGACGCAGTGCGACTGCATCAGGTGATGAACAATCTGTTAGATAACGCCGTGAAGTTCACCCCAGCGGGGGGCAACGTGCGGGTTCATTTGAGCTCGGATCCGCAGGCTTGGACTCTGACAGTCGCCGATAGCGGGATCGGTATTCCTGCAGGAGAACAACACCGGGTCTTCACAAGCTTCTACCGGGGATCAAACACTCGAGATCGCAAGGCGCCCGGCACTGGGCTGGGTTTGGCGATCACCAAGGTGATCGTTGAACTCCACGGGGGTAGCATCAGCGTCGCAAGTGAGCAGGGGGTCGGCACGACCATGACCGTCATCCTTCCAATCAGGGCAGGGGGAGCGTCTTAGTGACCAAGATCCTTGTGGTCGAAGATGAGCCCGACATCTTCCAGGCCGTGCAAGCGATTCTGCAGCGACGCAATTTCGAGGTTGTAATGGCGGAAGACGGCCCGACCGCGTTACGACTGTTCTACGACATTCGACCCGACTTGATCATTCTTGATTTGGGACTTCCGGTGGTCGACGGTTGGCATGTGCTTTCTCGAATCCGTGATTTTGCCAACGTGCCGGTTATCATTCTGACGGCCGCTGGCCGCGATGAAGACAAGGTGCGAGGCTTGCGTTCTGGGGCCGATGACTATCTGACCAAGCCGTTCTCCAATTCCGAATTGGTGGCTCGGGTGGAGGCATTGCTTCGACGCGCTGGAGACCCGCATTGGACCCAGCCGGAATTTGGCGATGGCCAGTTGGTCATTTCGCCCGGTCGTCGGACCGTCACGGTAGACGGATTAGATGTGGCTCTGACGCCATTGGAGTTTCGGCTGCTATCAGTTTTGGTTCGAAACGCAGGCCAACTTCTCGGAGTTGAGCAGTTGCTTTCGCTGGTCTGGGAGGATTCCAGCGGTATTGGAGCCGAGCGTGTGAAGTACACAATCTTGAGACTACGACGCAAACTTGGTTGGGATGACCCCTCGTCGTCACCGATTGAGTCTGTTCGCGGTGCTGGCTATCGCTACAAATCGGTCCGAAGCGGCAGCTGATGTCCAATAATCAGGACCTTGAACGGATCGCACGCATTCTGGTCGTGGAAGACGACGATGACCAGCGGACGTACCTCATGCATGTGCTTCGCCGCCTTGGCAACCTTGAACCGATCGGCGTCGGCGACCCTGAATCAGCGCTGGAACTGTTAGCAAATGAACACTGGGATCTACTCATAACCGACCTGATCTTGCCTGGACGCAACGGGTTGAATCTGGCCGATGAGGCTCAGGAACACCACGGCGGTCTTCCGGTAATTGTCGTGACTGCGCACCCATCGTTTGAGACTGCGGTCGAAGCGGTGCGGGCCGGCGTCAGCGATTTCCTAGTCAAGCCCCTCGATGCTGACCGCCTGCTGGCTGCCGTTGACCGGGCGCTATCGGGTTTTCACCGAGTAACTTCGCGGGTCCTTGCTATTGGCGCTCATCCAGACGACGTCGAACTCGGTTGCGGTGGGGCTTTGGCTCTACATCGAATCCACGGTGACGAGATAACGATCTTGACGATGAGCCAAGGCGCTGAAACCCCGGACCTTGAACATCGGCTCAAGCAAGCTGCGCTGTCCGCGCAGCGACTGGGAGCCACCCTGATCATGCACACTCTTCGGGAAACGATGATCGCGGAGTCACCAACGGTAGATGAACTAATCGCCGCTGCGATCAGTGAGATCCGCCCAGACACGGTTTACGTGCACACACCCCAAGACGTTGTAACCGACCACCGAGCTGTGAATGCAAGCACCCGCCGGGTGGCCCGAGCTGTGCCTAGATTGCTTTGCTATCAATCGCCTTCCTCGACTGTGGATTTTCACCCGGTTGAGTTCATCGGAATCGATAATGGACTCGATTCGAAGCTAGGCGCATTGGGAGCATTCTTGGAAGCGGCCCCAGACCGCGAATACCTGTCGCCTGAAATGGTTCGCGCAACAGCACGCTACTGGGGGCGGTTCGCGTCGGCGAAGTACGCCGAGCCATTTGAGGTAGTGCGGGACCGATTGGACCGTCGTACGGATCGACTGGATTTGCCCGTCGGGCGTCCCACTCGCGCCGGGCGCGGCTGAAACGAGCTAACCAGAGTGTTGCTCCGATTGCTTGGGCCAAGACTTCGGCCTTACCGAGGGACCGTCGTCGTGATTGTTTCTCTGCTGCTGCTCCAAGCGATCGGGAACCTCTACCTGCCGACGCTTAACGCAGACCTGATAAACAACGGTGTTATCCGCAGCGACCTGGCCTATGTTTGGCGTGCGGGACAGCAAATGCTGCTGGTTGTTATAGCTATTGCGGTTGTCTCATTCGCCGGAGTCTGGCTCTCCTCACGCGTTGCGATGGCGGTGGGACGGGATTTGCGTAAGGAGGTTTTCGACTCCGTACTCGATTTTGCAGAAGACGAATTCGCCAATTTCGGTAGCGCTTCGTTGATCACCCGCAACACGAACGACGTCCAACAGATTCTCAATTTCGTACAGGTTGCCCTAACCGTCATGGTGCTTGCGCCGATCCAAGCAATTGGTGGGATCTTCATGGCGATGCGCCAAGATTTGCGACTCTCGACTCTATTGGCCGTGGCGGTCCCACTATTGGCCGTAGTAATTGGCGTTGTTATGGCGCGAGCGGTGCCACTGTTTCGAACACTCCAGGTCAGGATTGATGCAGTCAATCGGGTCCTGCGAGAGCAGATTACGGGTATTCGAGTCATCCGAGCTTTCGCGCGGGAAGACTTCGAGACGCAGCGCTTCGAGAAGGTCAATCGAGATTTGACGAGCAATGCCCTCGGGGTGAATCGACTGTTTGTCGTTGCGATGCCGGCCATGATGCTGATTCTCAACATCTCGACGGTGTCTGTGATCTGGTTCGGTGGGCACCTCGTTGAGCGAGGTCAATTGCAGATTGGAACCCTCTCCGCCTTCCTCAGTTACATCATGCAGATTCTGGTATCTGTGCTGATGGCTGTAATGGTCATCATTCTCGTCCCGCGTGCGAGTGCTAGTGCAGAGCGGATTGCGGCGGTCCTGGCCGTAGTCCCGAGCATCAGTGACCCCGTCAACGCTGTGGTTCCTGGGCAACCGAGAGGAGGGGTGGAATTCCGGTCGGTCTCGTACAGGTATCCGGGTGCGGCAGACGCTGTGGTTGCCGACATTTCATTGCTGATTGAAGCCGGATGTTTTACGGCGATAGTCGGGTCAACCGGATCCGGGAAGACGACCCTGCTGAACTTGATTCCGCGGCTGACTGATGCTTCGACTGGTTTGGTGCTAGTGGACGGGATTGACGTCCGCCAACAAGGACGCAATGCCTTGTGGTTCGGGATTGGTCTGGTGCCACAGCGGCCGTACCTATTTGCCGGCACCGTAGCCGACAACGTACGGCTAGGCGCCGACTCGGCTTCCGACGAAGATGTTTGGTGGGCTCTGGAGGTGGCTCAGGCGCGGGATTTTGTGGTTGAACTCCCTGGCCAACTTCAGGCCAACGTCTCCCAAGGTGGGGGTAACTTTTCCGGCGGCCAGCGCCAGCGGCTAGCCATCGCCAGAGCGGTCGTTCGTCGACCGCGGCTATACCTGTTCGACGATAGTTTCGCTTCGTTAGATGCCCAAACCGATGCGAATTTGCGCGCTGCGTTGCTTCGGGAATTATCGGGTTCGACAGTTGTCGTAGTGGCTCAGCGAATCAGCACCATCCTTGATGCCGACCGAATTGTCGTACTTGAGGCGGGTCGGGTAGTTGGGGTTGGAACGCACGGTGAGTTGCTCGAGTTGTCGGCGGTTTATCAGGAGATTGTTGTCTCACAACTGGGTCCGGTGGCAAGGTCATGAGCGGGTTCGGCGGAGGGCAACGGGGTCCTGGACCTGGTGGTCGTGGGCCGATGGGTGGAGGCCCAATGGGCCCTCCGGGAGCCGCTACCGCACCAAGGCTGGTCTTGCGCCAACTCCTTGGAAACCTCAAGGTGGAGCGACCGGTAATGCTGGCGGCGCTCGCCTTGAATGCCGTTGGGGTGCTCTTGACCATCAGCGGACCGCGGTTGCTCGGCCACGCGACCAATATCGTCTTTGAGGGAATCGTCGGCAAGCGGTTGCCGACCGGTATGTCTAAGAGTCAGGTGCTTGCACACCTGAGGGCTACCGGTCAGGGAAGACTTGCTGATCTGCTTGGCCCGATGAACGTGATACCGGGCGCAGGGGTGAATTGGTCGGCATTCCGTACGTCGATTGTCGTGGTGTTAGCTGCCTACTTGCTCGGCTCGGTCTTCAGTTGGGCGCAGGGCTACTTGTTGGCCGGGGTCGCACAACGCACCGTCGCCAAACTTCGAACCGATGTGGAGACAAAGATTCATCGAGTGCCGCTGTCCTACCTCGACAGTCAAGAGCGCGGCGAACTGCTCTCCCGCGTTACCAACGACATCGACAACATTGGCACCACCTTGCAGCAGGGGATGGGGCAACTGCTCAATTCAGTCCTGACAATCATTGGCGTCATCGGGCTGATGTTCTGGATCAGTCCGCTACTAGCCGCTATTTCCTTGCTAGTGCTGCCGGCTTCGGGATTGGTCACTTGGTTGATCGCGCGGCGGTCGCAGCGCGAGTTCTCTGACCAATGGGCGAGAACCGGTCGACTCAACGCCCACGTCGAAGGCGTTCACAGCGGGCATACGATCATTCAAGTTTTCGGGGCAACGCAACACGCCAAAGCCGCCTTCGACGAGCAAAACCAGGCCCTGTACCACGCGAGTTTCCGTGCCCAAGTGCTTTCCGGGATTGTCCAACCGGCGATGGGTTTCATTGGCTACCTGCACTTCGTCGCCATCGCCGTCATTGGCGGTTATCGCGTCGCGGCCGGTGGCCTGCTCTTAGGTGACCTTCAAGCTTTCATCCAGTATTCGAGGACGTTCACCATGCCGATCACTCAGATCGCGTCGCAACTAAACCTGCTGCAATCTGGTCTGGCTTCGGCGGAGCGAGTCTTTGACCTACTGGATGCACCAGAAGAAGTGGAGTTGGAAGGGGCACCTGAAATCGAGCTGTCTAACCTTGGCCAGATCTCATTCGACGGTGTGGACTTCGCGTATCGGGAAGCCGAGCCGGTCATCACCGGACTAGATCTGGTGATTGAGCGAGGCCAAACGATCGCCATCGTTGGGCCGACGGGAGCCGGTAAGACGACACTCGTCAATTTGCTGCTGCGCTTCTATGACGTCTCGGCCGGATCGATTCGGATCGATGGAATAGACATCAGGACTCTTCCGCGCAAGCAATTGCGACAGATTTACGCCATGGTGCTGCAGGAAACTTGGCTATTTGCTGGAACCATCCGGGAGAAC
Source organism: uncultured bacterium (assembly GCA_903825575.1). Taxonomy (GTDB): domain Bacteria; phylum Actinomycetota; class Actinomycetes; order S36-B12; family CAIKAW01; genus CAIKAW01. The sequence continues at coordinate 56,681 of CAIKAW010000006.1, forward strand.
GTTGCCTATGGGCGGCTCGGAGCGAGCGATGCGGAGATATTGGACGCGTGCAGAGCCGCCCGGGTCGATCGCTTTGTCCGAACCCTTCCAGCTGGCCTAGACACCGTAATAGACGAGTCGGCCGAGAACATCTCATCCGGCGAGAAGCAACTAATCACGATTGCTCGGGCTTTCCTTGCAGACCCCAGCGTTCTGATCCTGGACGAAGCGACCAGCAATGTTGATACCCGAACCGAAGTGGTGATTCAGGAGGCAATGTCGCAGTTAAGGCATGGCCGGACAAGTTTCGTGATTGCCCACCGACTCTCGACGATCAGAGGTGCGGACCTGATCGTTGTGCTTGACCACGGCCGGGTTGTGGAGGCCGGTCGCCACGAAGAGCTTCTCTTGGCCGAGGGGGCATACCACCGCTTGTACGCCCGTCAATTCAGTGGCAGCCGAGATTCAGCCGACTGGCTGTAAGAGTCACCCAGACGGCTGAATATCTCTGGTGGGGACCATGACTCGGGGTTTACCGCCCCTTAACGCCGGCCGATCTAACCTTCGTATTGACAGTTTCCAACTAGCTGGGGGTTCCAAAGTGACATCATTCGTTCGCCGGGCGGCCATTGCCGCCGTAACCACGACTGCCGTGGTGGCGCTAGGGATGGCTGCTCCAGCCGTCGCTTCTGCTTCCACCGGCCATTCGGCCATCCACAAGATTGCCGCCCACCACGCTCCGGTCGCCCTTACCGCTGACCAGCAGACATTGGTTAGCGCCTTGGCGGCTGACAAAGCTGCAGCGAAGACCGCGATCAAGGCTGCAAAGCAAGCTTTCAACGCAGATGCCGCAGTGGTGGCTGCTAAGGCCGCCCGCGACGCGGCATTTGCAGCAGCCGTCAGCCAGTCGGACTTCCTGACCGCATTGCAGGCGTACGACGCTGCCACCTCCGCTGCGGCAGCCACCCGTGACGCCGCAATCCAGGCAGCCAAGGACGCCCAGTGGGCGGCCGATGACGCTGCTTTCGTGGTCTACGACACCGCGACCACACCGGCTACCCAAGCCGATCGTGAGACGTACAGGCAGGCCGTGCACGCGGCTGACCTAGCCAAAGCTGTAGCTAACGCCGCCGCCAAGGCCACCTTCCGGACCAACACGCTGGGCGCAAAAGCTCAGTTGCTGGCCGACATGAAGGCCGCAGCCGGCGATGACACAGCAATGGATGCAGCTGAGGCTGCTTTCCGCACCGCCACCGCAGCCGACCGCGCCACGCTGAAGGCAGCGTTGGCCGCCGACTGTGCGACCGCCAAGGCTGCTAAGGACGCTGCCGTTGCGGCGTACGAGGCCAGCACCGGCGAAACCTCGGCCCCGACGTACCCGTTCCTGCGTCATGGGCATGGGCATGGGCATGGCCATGGCCATGGGCACGGTCATGGTCACGGTCACGGTCACGGTCACTGAGATATAGCAAGGCAAGGGCCCCAGCCGTTCGGCTGGGGCCCTTGCGTATTGGCTTGTCCCGGAGCCTATTCCGCCGGGTCAGGCCTGAGTCGTAGGCGCGAAGTCAGCGCACAGTTTCGGGGTCGTTGAGCAGGCGGTCCGATTCATCGACGATGTCGGCGGCAATCCCGGCCAGCGCATCTGCATGCTCACGAGCGTGGTGAGCGCAGAAAAGCAGTTCGCCGCCCGAGGTCAACTTGACCAGGACATAGGCCTGCGCGCCACAGCGGTCGCAGCGATCAGCGGCCGTAAGTGGCGTCGTAGGCGTCAACGTCGAGGTCATTTGCCCCTCCAAAGTAGGTATCCGTACAACATCCTTGCACCTGCTGGTTGTTCCCGATCCCAGATTTGGCTTTGGTTCGCTCTTGGCGCAGCAATTGGTGGGCTGAGCCTATGCATTTGGCGTCTGGAGTAGGGGTTGTGCTGTCGGCGTGTCGCAGGGCGCGCCGTGAACTCGCGCAGTGGGGGCGGACAACTAGGCTCACTCATAAGCCGATCGCCCCAGCACCGGCGGCGCGAAATGGATTCAGGTCCCCCTAGGAGCAAAGCTTGGCTAGCCGCCGCGAGAGTTCCGAGAACCGCCCGCCAGCTGGCGCTGGTGGTTTATCGGGTGCATACACGGCCAAGCAATTGGCCGTACTTGAAGGTCTGGATGCGGTTCGTAAGCGCCCGGGCATGTACATCGGATCTACCGACAGCCGAGGTTTGATGCACTGCGTTTGGGAGATCATCGACAACGCGGTCGATGAAGCCCTGGCGGGTCATTGCACCCGAATCATCGTTGTACTGCACCCCGACCGGTCCGTCGAGGTGCAAGACAACGGCCGGGGCATTCCCGTCGATATTGAGCCAAAGACCAAGCTAACCGGGGTCGAAGTCGTGCTAACCAAGTTGCACGCTGGCGGCAAGTTTGGAGGTGGCTCCTACGCGGCTTCCGGGGGACTGCACGGGGTGGGTGCCAGTGTCGTCAACGCCTTGTCTGAGCGCTTAGACGTGGAGGTTGATCGCGACGGGAAGATCTATGCGATGTCTTTTCGCCGCGGTGTGCCCGGGGTCTTTGAAGAGCCCACGCCTGATTCGGCTTTCTCCAAGGCTGGCGGCTTGCGGGTGGTCGGCAAGGTCATCCGGAAGAACACTGGTACCAGGGTTCGTTTTTGGCCGGATCGGCAATTGTTCACGTCGGATGCCGAGGTGTCCTACGAGGACCTTTCGGCGCGGGCTCGACAGACTTCGTACCTCGTGCCTGGCTTGATCCTCGAGCTTCGCGACGAGCGCTCTGGACCGGTCGAGCCGGAGGTTTTTGAGCATCGGGGTGGAATTGGTGAATTCGTCGATTTCATGTGTGTCGACGAAGCCGTAACTAGCACGATTCGCCTGCGCGGGGTAGGGCACTTCAAAGAAACGGTGCCCGTGCTCGACGGCAAGGGACATCTGACCTCGCAAGAAGTTGAACGCGAACTGGCGGTGGATATAGCACTGCGCTGGGGTGTTGGATACGACACCGACGTTCGGTCCTTCGTGAACATCATTGCAACACCTAAGGGCGGCACACACCTAGTTGGATTTGAAAGAGCGCTCGTCAAGGTGCTCAATGACGGACTTCGGGCAGCCAAGGTGCTTCGTGCGGGGGAAGACAACGTCGCCAAAGAAGATGCTATGGAAGGTCTGGCCGCGGTTGTCACTGTGCGCCTGCCGGAACCGCAGTTTGAAGGACAGACCAAGGAAGTTCTCGGCACTCCGGCCGCGGCGCGGATCGTGGCGCATGTGGTCACAAAAGAGTTGACTGCCTATCTCGAATCCCCTCCCCGTGGCGAGAAGGTTTCGGCCCGTGCCTTACTGGACAAAGTGGCCAACGCGTCGCGCACTCGGCTGGCCGCGCGTGCTCACCGTGATGTTCAGCGACGCAAAACGGCGCTGGAATCATCGGCGTTGCCGACCAAACTCAAGGACTGCCGAAGCGACGAAACCGAACGCTGCGAGTTATTCATTGTTGAGGGCGATAGCGCCCTTGGTACCGCCAAGAACGCTCGAAATTCGGAGTTCCAGGCGATCTTGCCAATTCGCGGAAAGATCCTGAACGTTCAGAAGGCCTCGATCGCCGACATGCTTAAGAACACAGAGTGTGCCTCGATCATTCAGGTGATCGGGGCCGGTTCTGGCCGCTCATTTGACCTTACCCAAGCCCGTTACGGCAAGATCATTCTGATGTCCGACGCAGACGTTGACGGTGCGCATATTCGTTGCCTGCTGCTTACGCTGGTTCACCGTTACTTGCGGCCGCTTCTAGACGACGGGCGGATCTACGCGGCGGTTCCACCGTTGCACCGGGTTGAGACAACTGGCGGGAAGGCCGCCGAGATTCGGTACACGTACTCCGACGCAGAGTTGCGCAAGTTGCTCGCCGAGTTAGACAAGGCGGGGCGACGTTACAAGGAGCCGCAGCGGTACAAGGGCCTGGGCGAGATGGATGCTGACCAGTTGCGGGACACGACCATGTCGCCGAGTTCGCGAACCCTGCGCCGGATCACGATGGCTGACGCGGAAGCTGCCGAATCCGTGTTCGAACTACTGATGGGGAGCGACGTGCCTCCGCGCAAGGAGTTCATCGTTGCGGGGGCGCTTGGGCTGACCAGGGACCGGATTGACGCCTGAGAAGTAGACTGCCAGCGTGGCTGATCAACTTGCCCCCGAATGGGACCTTGAGCGCACCCGATTGGCGCTTGCGGGTACTCGGCTTGGGCTCTGGGAATGGAATATGGAAACCGGCGCGGCCGTCTACGACGAACGCTGGGCCCAGATTGTCGGGCTTGAATTAGTCGACCTGCCGCCAGCCACGATCCAGACTTGGCGCCTACTGGCTCATCCTGAGGATTTGCGAGTTGCAGAATTCGAGATGCAGCGCCATGCCAAGGCCGAGACCGACCGATATGAGGCCGATATCCGCCTGCGTCATGCCGACGGCAGTTGGATTTGGGTGCGGGACCGTGGCTTGGTCGTTGAGCGAGCAGCAAATGGCCAAGCGGTCAGGATGGTCGGAACCCACGAGGACATAACCGAAAGCGTTCTGGCGCATCAGGAGCTAGTGGCATCCGAACGTCGCTTCGCCTCGATGTTCTACGACCACGAGGCCGTAATGCTTCTAGTAGACCCAGGCACCGGGCTGATTATCGACGCCAATCGGGCGGCTGCCAGTTTCTACGGCTATGACCAGGACGAACTCCGGGAGATGTCGATCACCGCAATAAACATCTTGCCCCCAGATCAGGTTTCGACCCGCTACCACGAGGCATCTGCCCGCAAACGGGAGCATTTCGTGTTTCCGCACCGGCTCGCCGATGGAACCGTGCGCACGGTTGACGTGCACTCGTCGCCAATCGAGGAGCACGGAAGAGTCGTCCTGTTTTCGATCATCTTGGATGTTACTGAAGATGAGCAGCACCAAGCCGAAACCCGGCAAGAATCGGTGGTATTCAAGAACATTCCCGACGCGGTTGCCGTAATCGGCCCAGACGGAACGGTCCTGCGTATCAACTCGGCCTTCTCGGCGATCTCTGGCTGGTCCGACACTCAGATTGTGGGCAGCGGCATCGAAGTATTTGTAGCCTCGGTTGACTTCGGCGTGGCGGAACTGGCCGCTATCGTCCGTGGCGGCAGCACCGTCAGGCAAGAACTGCAATTGCGATATGCCACCGGTGCCGTGACCACTCGTCGGGTCAGTTTTAGTCCCTTTGCCGGCCCGATGGGTGACCCGGCCGGTTGCATCATGTTGGTTACGCCCGCGACTGATCCGGAATAGGTCGAATATCACAAGGCTCGGGACCAGGGTCCCTGCCCAGGGGCGGCTATGACCGGGCATTATCTGTTGCGGAGCGAACCTCAGATCGAAAATCAGGAGTTGCAATGGTGTGGCGGGTAGCAATCGTCGGCGCTGGTCCCTCAGGTCTGTACGCAGCCGATGCGCTGACATCGCAGTCCGATGTTCCCGTTGAGGTAACGGTGCTTGATCGGCTCCCGGTGCCTTTTGGGCTGGTGCGCTACGGAGTTGCGCCAGATCACCTCTCGATCCGATCGGTTCGCGGCACCTTAACCAAGGTGCTCGAACGCCCTCAGGTCACTTTTCTTGGTGACGTCGAAGTGGGCAAAGACGTCTCCGTGAGTCAGCTTTCTGAACTCTTCGACGCGGTCATCTATACCTTTGGCGCGGCTCGAGATCGCGCGCTAGGGGTGCCCGGTGAAGAACTCGCCGGCAGCGTCGCCGCGACTGATTTGGTCAATTGGTATTGCGGACATCCGGATGCCCCTTCCGCCGAAGTGGAGGCCGAAGTTGCTAGCGCCCGGCAGGTGGTTGTCGTCGGTGTGGGCAACGTGGCTGTTGATGTAGTCCGAGTGCTCGCAAAAACCAACGCCGAACTCGATCACACCGACATTCCTCAACATGTGCTCGACGTACTAGCTGCGTCGAACATTGAAGACATCTACCTCCTCGGTCGCCGGGGACCGGTGCAGGCGGCCTTCACTACCAAGGAATTGCGCGAACTCGGTGAGTTGGCTGAAGTTGACGTAGTTGCGAACCCAGCCGATCTGGTACTCGACCCGGTAAGCCAGGCGGCGTTGGCGGACGACCGGGTCGCGACACGCAACGTCGAGGTAGTACGTGAATGGACCACCCGGATGTTGAGCGGGAAACCTCGACGGATACATATGCGATTCCTGACGCGACCTATTCGCCTTATTGGCGAAGGGCACGTCAGCGCAGTAGAAGTTGAGCGAACCAAGATTGATGAGAATGGCGCGGCCGTCGGGACTGGTGAATTCGAAACAATTCCGGCGCAGTTGGTCGTCCGCTCCGTTGGTTATCGCGGGGTCGGACTCCCGGGGTTGCCTTTCGATGAGCGACGCGCAGTCATTCCGAGCATCGAAGGCAGGGTGGTGGACGCTGTGGATTCAACGCAGATTCGACCCAGAGAGTACGTTTCGGGTTGGATTCGCCGAGGTCCAAGCGGAATCATTGGCACCAATAAGAAGGATGCAACTGCGACCGTGGCCTCTGTGCTGGCAGATTCTGCGACTTTGGCACCTGCGGCCGGTGGCGGCCGATTGGCACTGCAGGCGCTGCTCGCCGATCGTGGCATCGCGCCGATCGACTTCGCAGGTTGGGAGCGCATCGACGCAGCAGAAATCGCACTTGGCGCAGAGCGAGGCCGCGACCGGACGACGTTACACACCCGCGAAGGCTTGCGGGTCGCAGCGCTCTAGGTGTGGTTAGTGGGATCTACCAGCCTGCGATGGGTTGGGGCTCGGCGGCAATATAGGTCACTCCAGCGACGGGCTGCCCGCCGCAAGACTCGGACCGCGGATCTAGGTTCTGTGCGCTCACTTTGACTCGCCAAGCTCGTCCATCGCGGTGACGAACTTCGGTGTGCCACATTTCGCCAACGATCTTGCTTGCGGTCGGCCACGGGACCGCTCTGCCTGAGGAATCAACTCGCAAGCCGTCCAACGCTTCTAATTCAGATACTGCGTAGGCACCGCGCACCGCCAACTCCGCCGCCTGCAGCGGTTGTGGCAAAGACGTGCGTCCGCGAGTCGAAGCCACCACGGTGTGTCCGAGCCGTGCTTGGGTTAGCACAGCTTGCGCCGAAGGAGCATCCAGACGACCGTGCATCACTCCGTATGGCAGGAGTAGCGCTGTCGGGGCAAAGCGGTGGCCGTTCAGGTGGGTGGTTTCCCAGACGTGCTCAGGTTCTAGCGCGCCGACCTCGGTAATCAACGCGCGTCCGAGCCGCGTGCAGCAAGCATCCCGTTTGCCGTTCTGGCAGATGAACAGGTGCGGAGTCAGATCAGTCTTGCCAAGCGGTGGCAGTTCGCAGCGGCCAACGCCCGTGAGATCAATATCTAGAAGTACCTCGAGATCGGGAAGGTCAGCGATGCGTTGCCGCACACCTCCGGGGGCGACGTGTGCAAACCAAACTCGCCGCAATGTCGGGTCGGAGGTGCGTTTGGGTCGCCGGGCCAACAACACTCGCGTGTTGGAATCGGCCGTGCGGGCTGCAAGTGCTGGACCAAGGATGGGACCCAAGGAACCGTCCAACAGCGGGTGTTTGCCCCAAGGCCCTGGTGCCTCGATGATCACCCAGCCCGAGATCGCCGGAGCGGTGGCCGCTATTGGTTCAGTCGCGGCCGCTTCAGTGCAGAAACCCGTACTCACCCGCCAACTCCTGGAAGCACGCGAATCGAGCCGCCGACTCCAGACACCGGGCTAGGCAGGGACGTACCGGACCCGTCGCGCCTAGCGTCCGGGCCTGGCAACTCGACTGGCTTACCTGTCGCGCTCGCGGCAGCCGGTCCGTGAGCTCCGCCAGTGCCAACCCAGGCCAAGAGCAAAACGTCTTCGCCGCGCAGGAAGCGGTGACAACGCACGCCACCCGTGCCCCGCCCCTTGGCCGGGTAGGCGGCGAACGGGGTCACCTTGGCCGACCCGGGCTCGGTGCCGGGCAAAGCGCTGCTATTACCAGAGATGGTCACGACTTCGCCGCGCTCGTTCGGGTCGATGGCGCCAAAGTGCAGCACACTGGCGTCCTGATCAAGTCGGATGCCTGCCATGCCCGCTGCGCTCCGTCCTTGCGGGCGGACACTTTTCGCAGGGAAGCGCAGAAGTTGTGCATCCGATGTGATCAACACCAATTCGTCCGTATCCACAACGTCAATCGCGGCAACGACAAAGTCCCTGTCGCGCAGCGATATGACTTCCCAACTGGATCGATTCCCTACCGGTTCGGTGGCGACCCGCTTGACGATGCCTTGTGCCGTGCCAAGGGCCAGAGTTGTTGGAGCGTCGACGAGCAGTGTCGCCAGACCGACTACGGATTCTCCGGGTGCAAGTTCGATGAAGGCGCCGAGAGGTGCCCCGCCGGAAACGTTTGGTCGGGAGGCCGTTGGCGGCAACGTCGGTAGTTCTAGGACTGACAGCCGAATCACGCGGCCGCCAGATGTGACAACGCCGACATCTCCGCGTGCGCTGGCAACTGCGGTGGCGGCGATGACATCGTGCACCGCTCTGGGGCCATCGCTCGGCGGCACTTCCAACGTGGTGGTTCTGGCCACCAAACCGGTGCTCGACAGCAGCACCAAACACGGGTCATCTGAAACTTCCATGGGAACTGCCCGAGTTGGTTGGGCTACGCCATCGGCTTCAAGTAGGACAGTGCGACGAGGAGTAGCAAAGTTCCTTGATACCTCGGCTAGTTCGGTCGAAACCAACGTCCGCAAGGTTGTCGGGTGATCGATGATGTCCGTCAATGCTTGCATCGCGCGACTTAGTTCATCGCGTTCGGTTTCTAGCTCGAGACGTGAGAATTTGGTCAGTCGACGTAGCGGCATTTCCAAGATGTACGAAGCTTGGATCTCGCTGAGATCGAATACGGACATCAGTCGTTCGCGGGCTGAGGCAGTGTCGTCGCTGGAACGGATCAGCGCAATGACTTCATCGATGTCGAGAATGGCAACTAGCAGGCCCTCGACTAAGTGGAGTCGCTCGCCGGCCTTACGTCGACGGTACTGCGAACGTCTCCGTACCACTTCGAGACGATGATCGACAAAGACCTGGAGAAGTTCAAGTAGTCCGAGAGTACGAGGTTGTCCGTCGACTAGGGCCACGTTATTGACGGCGAAAGAATCTTCTAGTGGAGTAAGGCGAAATAGTTCAGCGAGCACAGCTTCAGGGTGGAAGCCGCTCTTGATCTCGATCACTAGCCGAGTACCGCGGCGGCCGTCGCTGAGGTCAGTCATGTCGGCGATGCCTTGGATCTTCTTGTTCTGATGTAGGTCCTTTATTCGTTCAAGGACTTTCTCGGGCCCAACGTTGAAGGGCAGTTCGGTGACGACAATTGCTCGTCGTCGCGGTGACACCTGCTCGATCGTGGTGGTGGCTTGGATTCGAAAACTGCCGCGCCCGGTTGCGTAGGCCTCGCGGATGCCATCAAGGCCAACGATCCGTCCACCGGTCGGCAGGTCTGGTCCGGGTACAAAACGTAGCAAGTCATCCAGAGTTGCCGCTGGATGATCGATCAAGTGCCGAGCCGCCGCGATCACTTCGCCAAGATTGTGCGGTGGCAGATTTGTAGCCATGCCGACGGCGATGCCGGCCGCGCCGTTTACCAACAGGTTCGGGATCGCGGCAGGCAGCACCACGGGTTCAACGTCACGGCCGTCGTAGTTACCGGTGAAGTCCACGACGTCTTCGGCCAAAGAATCCGTCATCGCCATGGCTGCCTGCGACGGTCGACATTCGGTGTAGCGCATGGCCGCAGGTCCGTCATCCGGTGACCCGAAATTGCCATGACCATCGATCAGCGGTAACCGCAACGAGAATGCTTGCGCCATGCGCACTAGTGCGTCGTAGATGGCTCCATCGCCATGTGGGTGCAATCGGCCCATGACTTCGCCGACCACGCGTGCACTCTTGACATGTGCCCGGTCTGGACGCAGGCCGGATTCGGCAAGTTGGTAAAGGATTCGGCGCTGCACTGGTTTAAGTCCATCACGGGCGTCGGGCAGCGCCCGGGCGTAGATAACCGAGTACGCGTACTCAAGGAAGCTTCCTCGCATTTCCTCCGAAACATCGATATCGACGATGTGATCGGAGGCGGGTGCGGGCGGGCTGGTACGTCGGGGCGACATTTCACTCCTGGACTACGACTGGGCGAAGTCCTATTCTCGCCGCCTCAGGGACGGGCGCCGACTCGCGACACGGCTAGGGCGGCGGTCCGATTCGCCGCTGCCAGCGTGGTGGCGACGTTGGCACCGGAATGCCAGGTGGCAAGGAGGCCGGCTGCGAAAGCATCGCCGGCCCCGGTCGTATCCACGACCGAAAGTGCCAATGCGGGCGAGAAGACCGGCTCAGCCTTGGCCTTGAACCAGGCTGCGCCTTGGCTTCCGAGCTTGACAATGACGTCCGGGAACTGGTCGGCAAGGACCTGACCAGCCTCCAGTGGATCGGTGGCGCCAGTCAAGGCGCAAGCTTCGGCTTCGTTAGCCAAAAGCAGCCCAACCCCACCGATCCAGTCGAGGAACCGATCTGGACCGATGTCCAGCAGTGGCCCACTTGAAGCCGGATCAACGCTGATAGTCATTCGGCGAATTCGAGCCAGATCCAGGGCGGCCAGTCCCGCTAGGCGTGAACTTGCAGTTAGCAGTGAATAGCCAGACAGGTGCAAATGCGCGCCAGGACGAAAGAAATGGTCGGGAAGATCACTTGGGACAAGGTTGGCGTTAGCGCCCGCATCCGGCAACATGGTGCGTTCACCGTCGGGGCCCACGATCACAACACAGGTTCCGGTTGCAGCAACCGGATCAATGGGCACGTGCAATTCGACGCCCGCTTCCAGCAGCTCCAAAGTTGCAGCGCGCCCCAGCGCATCGTCGCCAACTCTGGCGACAAAACCAACTGTTGCACCACCAGTCGCAAGCCAGGCCGCGGTGTTTGCGCCGCCACCGCCACCGTGGGTTGAGATTGTTGCTCGGGTGTCGCTGCCGTATCGCAATTGCTGCGCGGTGCGAGCAACGACGTCGGTGAGTAGCTCGCCTATAACTACGAACTCTGGATTGGGCGAATCGTCGAGTTCCTTCACGGTGAACCATCCGCGAGTTCTACAGCTACTTCCGCTGCGAATTTCGCGTTGCGTAGCACCAGTTTCACGTTGGCAGTCAGAGTCGCGCCATGCGTTGCTTCGTGGAAGTAAGCCAACAGGAATGGCGTAACGTCTCCACCTTCAACTCCGGTTCGCTTGGCCTCGGCCAACCCTTGCAGTAGAACCTGGTCGTGGACCGACGGTTCGATCGCATCTTCGGCAGGCAGGGGGAGGGCGGCGACAATGGCGGGTTGAAGACCTAGTGAGGTGCGCGCGCGCCAGATGTCGGCGACTTCGCGGGCTGAATCCACGCGCCAAGGGACCGGTTGCCCTGAATCGCGCAGATAGAAGCCGGGGAACCGATGGGTGCCTACGCCCAGCACAACCACGCCGAGCGTTTCAAGCCGTTCTAAGGTCGCGGGGACATCAAGGATCGACTTAACCCCCGCGCACACAACGACCATGGGAGTTTGAGCCAGTGCGTGCAGATCAGCGCTTTCGTCGTAAGCCACTCGGTGCACGCCACCGAGCCCACCGGTGGCAAATACCGCAATTCCGGCCCGATGGGCGATCGCGGCGGTCGATGCCACGGTGGTGGATCCACAGACTCCCCGGGCAATAAGGACTCCGAGGTCTCGGGTCGATGCCTTAACGATTGCCTCGTTGCGGGCGAGGATGAGCAATTCTGGCGGTGTCAGGCCCACGTGAATCACGCCATCGAGGACCGCAATCGTCGCTGGCACGGCACCGCCGTCTCGAACAGCCTGCTCGATCTCTTGGCCAATTCGCTCGTTATCCGGGCGCGGCAGGCCGTGACTGATGATCGTGGATTCCAGCGCGACGATTGGCTTGCCAGTGGACAGCGCGGCGTCGACTTCGGGGGAAAGGCAGAACGGGGTGGCCATGACCACACACGTTACGGGGCGGATAGATACGGTTGGCACGTGGGCACCGACGAGTACCCGGCACAGTGGGAGGCGGACGTCGTCCTCCGCGACGGCAGCACCGCTCATGTTCGCCCAATTAGGCCCGATGATGGCCCGGGTTTGGTTGAGTTCCATTCTCGGCTCTCACCTGAAACCATCTACTTCCGGTTCTTTGCGCCGTACCCGCAATTATCCGAGCGCGATGTCAAGCGGTTCACGAACGTGGACTACACAGATCGTGTCGCATTGGTTGCGTTGGTCGGGTCGGAGTTTGTAGGGGTAACTCGGTACGACCGAATAGCACAGACATCCGCCGAAGTGGCCTTCACGATTCGAGACGACTATCAAGGTTATGGCTTGGGATCTGTGCTTCTGGAGCACATTGCTATGGCCGCCCGTGAACGTGGCATTGAAACTTTTGTTGCCGAAGTGCTGCCAAGCAATCGGCGCATGCTTGCAGTTTTTGTTGATGCTGGCTACACCACCAAGCAAGAGTTCGACGACGGCGTAATCAGCATGCAGTTTCGAATCGAGCCCACCGCTGCATCGCGTGCAGTACTAGAGGACCGCGAGCATCGTTCCGAAGCCAAGTCAATCCAGCGACTGATCGCCCCAGAATCTGTAGCGGTGGTGGGAGCTAGCCGGACGCCCGGGGCGGTGGGACACGAAATGCTGCGGCACTTGATCGCATCAGGGTTCACCGGACCGATCTACCCCATCCATCCATCCGCTGAGCAAGTGCTCGGACTGCCTGCCTTCCGCAGCGTCAGCCAAGCCCCCGGCCAAGTCGACCTGGCCATTGTTGCTGTGCCCGCTGCCCGGGTTTTAGAGGTAGTTGAGGATTGCGCCAGCGCAGGCGTTAAGGGGTTGGTCGTAGTTTCGACCGGATTTGGCGAGTCCGGCTCTGATGGTGGTCATCTCCAACGTGAACTGGTGAGTCTTGCCCGCGGTAGCGGGATGCGGGTCGTTGGACCGGCGTGTTTGGGGTTAATCAACACTGATCAGCAGGTCCGACTCAACGCATCGCTGGCTCCGATTCAGCCGCTCCCGGGCAAGATTGGCTTCTTCTGCCAGACGGGCTCTCTTGGTGCGACGATCCTTGACGCCGTGCGCCGCCACGGTCTGGGTTTGTCCACGTTTGTAAGCGCAGGTAACCGGGCCGATGTCAGTGCCAACGACTTGCTGCAGTACTGGCAGGAGGATCCGGCAACCGACGTTGTGCTCTTGTACCTGGAGAGCCTGGGCAATCCACGAAAGTTCACGCGGGTCGCACGTCGCCTTGCTGCCGTCAAACCGATCGTGGCGGTCCGGACTGCGCGAAACACTCAGGCCTACCCACTCGGAGACCGCATTCGGCGGACTTCGTTAACGCCGGCGGCCGTCGATGCGCTCTTTGCTCGCGCTGGGATTATTCAAACCGACACGCTTCAGGAGTTATTCGATGTAGCCGGGCTGCTGGCGTGCCAAGACTTACCCGAAGGCGATTCGGTTGCGGTGATTGGAAATTCCACTGCGTTGGCAGTGCTTGCGGCGGCGGCCTGTGAGGGAGCAGGACTGCGAGTGGTGGGCGAGCCGATGATCTTGCCGGTGGATGCCACTGGCGAATTGGTGGCTGCACAACTAGCAGCAGTTCTGGCCGACGCCAACGTGCATTCGGTCCTACTTTTGCATGTGCCACCACTGGGTGGTGCGGATGATCAAGTGAGGACCGCATTAATCGCCGCATCCATCGGATCGCACAAACCTCTAATTGCGGTGCTCCCCGCAGCCGGTGAGGCCGCGCGATTGCTAGTCGTTCCCGATGAATCTGGTGCGGCAGGGGCGGGTTCGGTCCCGGCCTTTTCGGATATTGAAAGCGCAGTGCGCGCCTTGACCCAACTAACTGGCTATTCCGATTGGTTACGCACTCCGCGTGGGCAGACACCGGAGTTTGCCGACGTCGATACAGTTCGGGCCCGCGAATTGATCGAGGCGTGGATGTCGGAGGGTTCTGGCCTTGGCCAGTTGCCTCCAGATCGCGCGGCGCAGTTGCTGGGTTGCTACGGAATTGACGTGTGGCCGCAGTTACCGGCTGCCGACGAAGACGAAGCGGTGCACCAGGCGACGACGTTGGGATACCCGGTGGTGCTGAGGACTCAGGTTCCGGAACTGAGCCAGCGCGGCGATCTGGGGGGAGTCCGCCTCAATCTTGAAAATGAACGGGCAGTTCGGACAGCTTTTCGCTCAATGCTGGCGAAATTGGACGTTGTTGCGGCCGGCAGGCTTGCGGTTCAGAAGCTGGCACCACTGGGCGTCGCGTGTGTTGTGGCTTCGGTCGAGGACGAACTTTTCGGCCCCGTCGTTTCGTTTCGGGTTGGAGGGGTCGTCACGGCATTACTTGACGACCGGGCGTATGCGGTGCCTCCGATCACTGACCTTGATGCTCGTGATCTCGTCCGGGCGCCTGGGGCCGCCCCAATGTTGACCGGCGCCACTGGCGGCGACGCGGTGGATCTTGGTCGGCTTGAAGACCTCGTGCTGCGGATCGGACGGCTAGCTGAAGACTTGCCTGAGGTGGCGTCCCTTGACCTAGATCCGGTGGTTGTATCGGGACACGGGCTGGCTGTTTTGGGTGCTGACCTCCGGTTAGGTGAGCCTCGCACGCGGGCGACCGAGGCTCGCAAGCTTCCTGCTTCGCTTTGATTGAGCGCTAAATCGGTTCGACTTTCGCATCCGGCGCCGGAAGAATCACGTCCATGTCAGGGGATCAAGCCAATCGGGCCGCGCTCAAGCGAATGTGGGTGGGCGTGGCTTTGGCGTCCATTGGACAGGGCCTAACGCTTCCGTACTTGCTCGTCTACCTGCATCAAGTCCGGGGGCTGTCCACCGGCATGTCCGGTGTTGTGATCGCCTACATGGCGGCATTGGGACTGTTTGCTACACCTGCGTTCGGGTGGGCGGTTGATCATTTCGGCCCAGGCCGCGTTATGACGCTGGGACTGGTTGGCGAGTCAATCTCGGTTTTGTTGTTGACCCAGATTCGGAGCGTGACATCGGCCTTTGTCGTGGCCACAATCATGGCCGTCGGGCAGTCCGGGGTGTGGCCCCCGCAAACTGCGCTGTTGGCCAGAATCTCGCCCGAAGGCAAACGCCAACGGGTCTTTGCGTTCCAGTTCCTGTTGCTGAATCTTGGCCTTGGGATCGGTGGCCTGATTGCGTCGGTGATCATTGATGTGCATCGGCCGATCACGTTCACGCATCTGTACTTTGTGAATTTCCTTGCCTACGCCGGATACACGGCGGTGAGTGTCACCCTTTGGCGAGTCGGCGGACCGGCTCCACAACCGGCGGCCCACGACGGAGTGGGTGGCTACCGGGAAGTTGGTAGCGATCGGGTGTTGCGCCGCTTGGTGCCGGCCATGCTGCTGATATTGATTTGCGGCTATGGACAGTTGGAAGTTGGCTTTACCGCCTACGCCACCACTGTCCTGCATGTTTCAGCAGCTTGGCTGGGGATTGCCTGGTCAGCCAACACATTCACGATTGTCGCTGCTCAGTGGGGAATGCTCCGGCTTGTCCGTGGCCGTTCCCGTAGCAGCGTCATGGTGTGGTCTGGACTTCTGTGGGCCTTGTGCTGGGTATTGGTCGGGGTGGCCGGCTGGCTTCCCTCTGGGGCCGCCGAGCCCATCGCGTTGCTCCTTGCGCTGGGCGTTTTCGGCTTGGGCGAAACGCTGTGGTCGCCCACCGTCCCGGCTTTGCTAAATGATTTGGCGCCGGAACATTTGCGTGGGCGCTACAACGCGGTTTTGGCGACCAATTGGACGATGGCGGCCACCCTGGGACCGCTCTTGTCCGGTTTGCTTATCGGTGGTGGGTTGGGCACTTGGTGGGTCTGGGGCATCGCGGCCGGGTGCCTTGTCGGGTCGCTAGCCGTAGGCGGAGTCAGACACCTGTTGACCCCAGCCCAAGACGGCAGGGGCGTCGACGTCGCCGTGCCCTAGCCAAGGGTGCGAGGATGGCAGCATGCAGCCAACGATTGAGGCCCAGCTTAGGGACGACATCCAGCGCAGCGGGTACTACCCCGAATTGGTCTTCGATGCGCTAACCACCGCACTTGCGGGTGAGTTGGTGCGTTCGTATGTAGTCCACCATGAAGCCGCCTTCGACCACGACGAACTACGTCGTCACGCAACTGTCTTAGCCCTAACACCAACGCGCTTGATTGTCGGGCACACCGACGAGCACGCTGCCGACGAATCCTGCCCCGACCCGTACGCCACGGCGTCAACCGAGGCGGTGCGACTTGAACGGGTTGATTCGGTGGTTGTAACGAGAGTTGCCGCTCGTCCCGCCGCCTATCGCAGTGGTGCCGGCCTGCGCGAAGTGTTGCTGACCATCGGTTGGGGGGCAGTGTCCCGCATCGATCTTGAACCGGCGGGCTGTGCTGACCCGAACTGTGAGGCTGACCACGGCTATACCGGTGCTGCCAGTAATGATGATTTGTCGCTGCGAGTTTCCGAGGCGGCCGATGGGGCCGATGTCGTCGCCCAGGCGTTGACGTTTGCTGCTGCCTTGTCGGAGGCGACAGCCGCAAGATTGCGGTGAGCGTTTCGCCGTCACCTGACGAACCCAGTCCGCCGGACTACGAGCGCGGCTCGCTCGCTGACGTGTTGCCGGCCGTGGCCGTTGGGCTCGGTATCACTGGCTTCAGCCCTCGAATCCGAGTAGAACCTGCCGACCGTGCAGTGGTACTCCTTGTCGATGGACTCGGGGCCCGGGCCTTAGCGCAATATGTCCAGACTGCTCCGACATTAGGCAGATTACGCAGTCAACCGCTCATCAGCGGATTTCCGTCTACGACCGCGGTTGGGATTGGGTCCTTAGGAAGCGGGCGTCAACCAGGGACTCATGGCTTGGTCGGAACGATGTTTGTTGTTCCCGAATGGGGAGGCATGCTTGCCCCGTTGCGCTGGGGAGCGTCCCCAAATCCGATCGCCACCAATCCGAACCGAACGGTCTTCGAAGCCGTAGCTGCGCAAGGCGTCGCCGTGCACGCGGTGGGAGCGACGAAGTTCGCTAACTCAGGCCTGACGGC
Organism: uncultured bacterium; assembly: GCA_903825575.1. GTDB lineage: Bacteria > Actinomycetota > Actinomycetes > S36-B12 > CAIKAW01 > CAIKAW01. Next base: position 73,790 of record CAIKAW010000006.1, read on the forward strand.
TGCCGTCCTAAGGGGTGCCGAGTATGTCGCCGCTGACTCAGTCGACGAACTCGTCTTGCGCACGGGTGAAGTCGTACGAAAGGCCGAGCGCAGTCTCACGTACGTGTATTGGGCTGATCTGGACAAGATCGGGCATGTTCACGGCGTCGGATCGGCGAAATGGCTCGAAGGTCTAGACATCGTCGACCAACTCGTGGCCAATCTGCTGGCGCAACTGCCCGCTGGAGCGCGGCTGCATGTAACCGCAGACCATGGCATGGTCGAATGCGCGGAATCAGACGTAATCGATATCGACACCCAAGCCGGGTTGTTGGACGACGTTGAGCGAATCGGTGGCGAGCCTCGAGCTCGACACCTCTACGTTCGCGAGGGTGCGCAGGACCACGTCATCGGAGTTTGGCGGACCGCCTTGGGGGATCGAGCCTGGGTGTTGAGTCGAGATCAGGCGGTGGACCTGGGCTGGTTCGGCCTAGTTGATCCCGACCTAACAGATCGAATCGGCGATGTCGTCGTGGCGGCTCGCGGTAGAACTTCGTTGGCCTCGCCGCAGACAGATGCCCGGCTTTCAAGTCTGCTGGGGCAGCACGGCTCGTTGTCGCCAGACGAGATGGACATCCCGCTACTCACCGGTGGCTGAGGCGTTAGTCTCCACGTCTGGTCTGGTGGCGAAACTGACTTCCGGACCGGCCTGTCAAAATCACGGTATCGGTGCCCTGGAGGTGGATGTGGCTGAACTGGTCTTCTTCGCCGGGACGATGGATTGCGGCAAGTCCACGCTTGCCCTCCAGACCGACCACAATCATTCTTCGCGAGGTCGGCGTGGAGTGGTGTTCACGCGAAACGATCGGGCCGGGTTCGAACTCCTTTCGAGTCGCCTCGGGTTGCAAGTACCCGCGGTCGAAGTCGACGCCGAATTCGACTTCTGGCAGTACGTCGTAGATCACCTATCGCGCGGCGATCGCATCGATTACCTAATCTGTGACGAGGCCCAGTTCTACTCCCGGCGCCAGGTTGAGGACCTGGCCCGTATCGTTGACGACTTAACCGTCGATGTCTTCGCCTTCGGTATCACGACCGACTTTCGAACGGCACTCTTCCCCGGTAGCGCGCGGCTTATTGAACTGGCCGATCGCGTGCAGGTCCTTCAGGTCGAGGCGCTGTGCTGGTGTGGGCGGCGGGCAACCCACAATGCCCGGACGCTGGACGGGGTTATGGTCGTGGAAGGCGAGCAAGTAGTTGTTGGCGACACCAACGCTGGGGCTGAAGTCGGGTACGAGGTCTTGTGTCGCCGCCATCACGGTCAACAACGCACCGCAGCGAGCGCTAAGGCCTCACACATGTCGGCCACGCCACTGCCGTTCGATTGATCAGTCCTCTGGGCGCTTAGCTCCGAATAGGATTTCGTCCCAACTTGGCACACTGGCGCGCTTACGCCGGGTGCGAGCTGCCGGTTCGACCGCGACAGGTTCGGGATCAAAGAGCACGCTCGGTTTGGGACGACTTTCCTGAACAACGGGTGCGGTCGGTGGTGCTGGCTCAGCTGCCACCGACTCGGGCTCAGGTGTTGAAGGCAGTGCGACAAGTCGCGGACGTTCTTCGTCGACGTCGTCGATGAGACGTTTGGCGACATCATCGAAGGCAGTAATCGTGCGATTGACGTGGTCATAAGTCCAAGTGGCGACAATTGCGCCGCCGCGCTCGCTGTAGGTCAGCACCAACGTCCAACGTCCATCGTCACGTCGATATGCATCCCATTCGACATCGTCCTTATCAACGCCTGACGAGGCCAACTTCCGTTCGACAAGTTCGCCGAGGGTTACCGGGTGACCGGGACGGCGAAGTTCGACGGTCTGAGCACGCTCGGCTATCCACGCCCGTTCCTGCAGCACTGGCCCTTCGTATCTGCGAACTCGATCCAAAGAGATATTGCCATCAGCGGCAACTTGTTCGGCGGTTGCTCCGGAACGGATGCGCGCTTGAATCTCACGCGGGCGCAAACCATCGGCCGAGGCTTCAAGTTGTCCGAGACGGGACCGGTCGCGGCGAACAGCGGTCGCAAGCCGCTCATCGATAGCGAGCGTGTACTCCTGGCCATCGGCAGCGGACAGGAGCAAATGATCGTCGGACAACCCGACGAACGTCAGCTCGCGCATGCCTGACCTCCTTGGGACGCGTGGTGCAGACGGGACCAGTGAGTACCGACGGGGGTCAGTCTCGCGCTTCCGGGCCCCCGGGTAAAGCACCGGGGTCGGTGCGCCCTGACGGTGTGGCCGCGGCCGGGTGGTAACCAGCGCGAATCTCATGTCTGCCCGTGAAAGCCGAAAGCAGGGCAAGCAGCGTTGCTGCCGAACCGACGATGAAGGCCGCGTGCGCACCGTGGGCATCGATAATGGCGCCCGCCAAGGTGGCGGCCAAGGCGATCCCAACCCCGATACCTGTCGAAGCCCAGGACAAGGCTTCGTTAAGTCGACCCTCTGGGGCGCTGCCTTCGACTAGCGAGAAACCGGCAATCAGCGTTGGGGAGACGGCGATACCGGCAACCAGAAAGAGCATCGACGCAACTGGAACACTGGGGGCAAAGTAGAACGGTGCCGAAACCAATGTGAGCACTGTCAGCGACAGCAGGAACGCCTTCGGCAGGGGCGTGGCCTGTTTGCGAGCTCCGAACGCGAGTCCGCCAACCAAGCTTCCAAGCGACCACAAGGCCAACATCGGGCCCGCATAAGCACGCGAGCCATGCTCCTGAGCGAAGGCCACCGCCGTGACCTCAAATCCGCCGAATAGCCCGCCGATCAAAACGAACACCGTGACAAGCACTGGCATCCCACGCGCAAGAAGTAGTGGACTTTCGTCGCGTCGTTCGGCCGAGGTCGGGATCGGTTCGGTCCGGGGCTGCAATTGCAACAAGATCGCGCCAGCAGCAACAAAGCACATGCTCAGCAGCAGCGGCAACGGGGCCGCCACCGAAACCGAGAGCAGGGTGGCGGCGGGTGGACCGATGATGAAGACAACCTCATCGAGCAAACTTTCGAGCGCGTAAGCGGTCTGCAACCCAGGCGTTCCGGTCAGCAAGTAAGACCAGCGAGATCGAATAAGCACAGCGAAGTTCGGAACCAGAGCCCCTGCAAATGCGGCGACCATGACAAATAGCCAAGTGGGCCAATGAAACTCAACCAGTGATACGAACACGCCAACTCCGGCAATGTGACCGATAGCCAGCCAGGGAAGCATCCGAGATTGGCCCCGCCGGTCGATCAATCGGGCCAGAGTTGGTCCGGCAAACGATCCGGACAGCACGAACGTCGCCGAAGTTGCCCCGGCTAGACCGTAGGACCCGCCCCTCGCGGTTATTAGCAGGACCGTTCCCAGACCTTCGAGCGCCATCGGGAGTCGGCCGATGAGCGCTGAGGCGCTCATGGCGAATGCCCCAGGCAGGCGCAAGATCCGCGCATACTTACCAAACATGGCGCCAACGTATCGGTTCGCACTCTGATACGTCGGGGGACAACCCCGAGGGGGGCTTGGCGCCGTGGCTGAGCGAAGATTGGCCAATGGACTACGACGCGCTCCTGTTGCTCTCATTCGGCGGCCCTGAAGGTCCCGACGATGTGGTGCCGTTCTTGGAACGAGTGACGGCCGGGCGGGGGATTCCCCCCGAGCGACTTGTCGAAGTCGGTGCTCATTACGCCGAATTCGGTGGGCGTTCACCGTTGAATGACCAGAATCGCGCGCTCCTTGAAGGCTTGCGAACTCGGCTACCTGAACGTGGAGTCGATCTACCGGTGTTCTGGGGAAACCGCAACTGGCATCCACTCGTGGAAGAAACTCTTCGAGAGATGTCGGATCAGGGCATCAAGCGCGCTGCGGTCTTTGCAACGAGTGCCTATTCGTCCTATTCGGGTTGCCGCCAGTACCAAGACGACCTAGCAGGTGCTCAAGCCGCATTGCGTTCAGCCGGACTGGTGGTTCCCGAGGTGATCAAACTTCCGCCTTATTGGAATCGCGATGGATTTGTGCTTCCTCAGGTGGATGCCCTAATCGCCGCGTGCAAGCAACTAACTCTGACTTCTAGTGACCCGTTGCCTCGGGTGCTGTTCACAACACACTCGATTCCCACCAGCGCGGCCGCAAACAGTGGTCCAACTGCTGGCGGGGGAGCGTACGTCGTCCAACATCAGGCGGTGGCTGCCCGAATAGCTGCGGCGACTGGGCTTGCGTTCGGGCGCGAAATTGAGTGGGAACTGGTTTTTCAATCGCGGTCAGGCCCGCCGAGTGTGCCTTGGCTGGAACCTGACGTTGGCGATCGCATTCGCGAGATCGCCGTCACTGCAGTGCATAAGTCCGTTGTGATATCACCAATCGGATTTACTAGCGACCACATTGAAGTGCTGTGGGACTTAGATCGGGTGGCGTTGGGGATCGCCAATGAAGTCGGGTTGTCGGCCGTCCGGGCGGCCACAGTTGGAACCGACGCGCGATACGTCGACATGATCATCGACTTGCTGGCCGAAACTCCTAGAAGCTGTGATGCGAATTGCTGTCCAAGGCCGCAGCGTCCCGCGGTAAGGCCATGACAGACCTTGGGGAGTTGCGCGATTTGGCTCTTGTTGCGGCCCGTGAGGCGGGCGAGTTGCTACTGCACGGGCGCCCCGCGCATTTGACGTACGAGACTAAGAGCACCGCCACCGACGTAGTAACCGACATGGATCGTGCCAGCGAAGCACTGCTGGTCAACCGATTGTTGGGTCAGCGCCCAGACGATGGAGTCATTGGCGAGGAAGGTGCATCCCGAGCGAGCACCACGGGCATAACTTGGGTGCTGGATCCGATTGACGGAACTGTGAGCTATTTGTACGGGCAACCAATGTGGGCAGTTTCCGTGGCCGCCGAGGACGAACTTGGAGGGGCTGTTGGGGTGGTGCATGTACCGGCCCTTGGCGAGACCTACGTTGGGGTTCGTGGTGCTGGGTCGGTGCGCATCAATTCCCAGGGCGAGCAGTCATTGTTTCGAAGTGACGCTGTCGCACTTTCCATGGCAATGGTAGGCACCGGTTTCGGGTACGACTCGAACCGACGGCGAGCCCAAGCCCGAGTCTTGCTTGAGGTGTTGCCGAAGTTCCGGGACATCCGTCGGCCTGGCGCAGCTTCCATCGATATGTGCTGGGTCGCCGACGGACGCTTGGACGGCTATTACGAACGTGGACTTTCACATTGGGACTATGCGGCCAGTTCGATCATCTGCCGGGAAGCAGGGGTTAGCGTGCTCGGGCTAAATGACGCACCCCCCAACTCTGACATGATCATCTGTGCTGTTCCCAGTTGCGTTCAGGAGTTGCACGACATCTTGGCTCAGGCCCGAGCTAACGAGGACTAGTCGATGCGCCGCATTTCGGCGCGGTAGCGACGGCACTTTTCGACGTAGTGTGCCGCCGAATCAGAAATCAGCGCTCGGTCGGCGGCACCGAGCCTAAGTTTGGCGGGGATCCCGATAGCAAGCGCGCCAGTTGGAACATCGAAGTCATTCGGCACGACTGCGCCAGCACCGACCAGCGCCCACGAGTGAACGACCGCCCGATGTAGCACCACAGCCCCGGATCCGATCAGGGCATCGTCGGACACGTGGCAGCCTTCTAGATGAGCAAGATGGCCCACGACGCATCGCTCACCGACAATGGTTTCAAGCTCGGCCGTGCAGTGCAGGACCGCTCCGTCTTGAATGGACGTTTCGGCACCAACAACGATCCGACTGTTGTCGCCTCTGAGCACAGTTCCAGGCCAGATGCTGGCAAGTGGTCCGATCAGCACGGCACCAATCACTACGGCATCAGGGTGGACGAAGGCTGTCGGGTCGATCTGCGGAATCAGATCTCCCAGCGCATAGATAGCCATTCGACCCCTTCCGTGGCGCTTTGCCGAGTGCGGCGCGACCAGGGGGAAAGTATGGCGTTCGTCACTTGTCATGCCCAGTGCCGGGTCAATGCTCACAATTGTCAGCCAGATGAGGCACAATGCGGTGCCCGGACGGGCAGGTACTTGCTGGTCCAGACGTTATAGGCCCAGAACCGCGATTCCTGGGGGATCCAGATATGGCAACAGATTACGACGCTCCACGTAAGACCGACGACGAACTCGCCGAGGACAGCATTGAGGAGCTCAAGGCCCGCCGGGTCGACAAGGGCGCCTCAACCGTTGACGTCGATGAGGTCGAGTTGGCTGAGACTCTCGAACTGCCGGGGGCCGATCTTTCAGATGAGTCCCTGACCGTTCGGGTCATCCCACGTCAGGCTGACGAGTTCACGTGCTCTCAGTGCTTCCTCGTGCACCATCGCAGCCAGTTGGCCCGCGAAGTTGGCGGCCAGCCGGTCTGCCGAGACTGCGCCGCCTAGACATGGCTGGCGTCCCGACTTCGTCGGACGACGTCAACTCGGGTGCTGCCAACTCTGCTCAGGGCGCGTCCGACGCGGAACTAATCGCTGCCTTCGAACGGCTGGAAGGGTCGGGCTCCACTTCAGAACGTTCTCGGGCGCTTTTGGGATTTGCCGGCTTGCTCGCTTCGCGGCTGCGGCGAATCGGCGCTCGGGTTTTAACTGGTGGACGTCCGCTGGCCGATTTGCTACTTGAACTTGCTCCGCACCTTTCGGTGCGCGATCTGCCCACGCTGCAGAAGCACTTCCCAGATCGCGAAGCGGAAGCCTTAGCCGATGTACTGGTGCTAAATGCCGCCCGAGCTACGGCAGCTGTGGGGGTAGCTGGCGGTGCTGCCGCGGCAGCGGAATGGGCCGCCTTCCCGACGTTGGCGGCAGTGCCAATTCAGATTCTGGCTGAAACCGTTGCCGTAGCGCTGATTGAGGTCAAATTGGTTGCCGAACTTCATGCTTGCTACGGGATGTCCGCACCGGGGGAGCCCACCCAACGAGGGGTTGCCTACGTGATGGCTTGGGCGCAACGACGCGGAATCGATCCCATGAGCCCGACTCGAGTCCCCATGGTGCTTGGGATTGCCGGACGGCGCCAGGTTGCCCACCGGCTTGGCGGGCGGCTGGCCCGCAATCTGGGGACCTTGGCACCCATGCTCGTTGGCGCCCTAGTGGGGGCCCGCTGGAACCGATCTGAAACTCAACGATTGGCCGGAGCGGTGCGCTCTGATCTTCGCAGTCGACTAGTTCGCTAGACCCGTCGATCTGGTCGGGGTGAGGACTCGCGTAACTACCACGTCTATTACGGCGACCACGGCTGCTGTCGTAACGGCCCACGCGACGATGTTGAGCAGCCGCGCCTCTTCATCAGTTCGATCCGGCGGAGCTTGCCCAAAGGCGAGGCGGTAGCCGGTTTCCAGGCCACGCTTGACCGCCCAGGTGGCACCCATTGCAATTGCGGGCACCAAGAACTTGCTGGCACTTGGTTTGCTATCCATGGCTACATCGTGGCATGAACATCGCGCGCCTGGGTGAGTGCGGCAGCTAATCGTTCTGGGTGCCGGCTGGTAACCAACCAATACGGGTGCGGATCCTGCGGGTCGGCGACAACCACGGCGACGGCACGTCGGGCGACCGCCAGCCGAAGACACAAGTAGGCATCCGGATCGGTTGTTGGGCCCCGCAGCGAGCGGGTCGCTGCTTCTGTCAAGACTTGAATCTCCCCGACGAATCGCAATGGAAGCCGAGCTGGCCCAGCCCTAAAGACTTGATCATCAATGCGAACGATTGGAGCAGCCCGAAACCACAGAATTCCGCCCAACACCGCTTCGGAAATTGCGGTGGTAATCCAGCCAATTGTGGCCCCCAGGAAATGTCCATAGGCGATGCCGAGAGCGCCGGCCAAAGCGATGGTGAACAACCACCAAATTAGTGGCGGCACCAGGCGTTCTCGGTAACTGACGACCTTGCCGTCGATACCCTCGCGCTGTTCGCCAGCGCCGCGAGGAAGTTTGGTCACCCAGCAAGAGTGTCAGGCCCTAAGTCGTCGTCAGACTCGCGGGTAGGGTCAGAGCATGTCAGCACGCATCGGTCGGGTAACGGTTCCACCTCCTGACCTCTCGATCCCGCTTCGGCATCCGGACGCGCCCGCGCCCGGCGCGCCAATGCCAGTCCATTGGAGTCAATGCGTCTGCTGTAGTCCAACCCATCCGGCGGGCCTTCAGCTGTCGCTGATTGCAGGGGAAGGACTCACCGTGCACGGCCAATTTGAAATCACGGCGTTGCACCAAGGAGCACCGGGGTTGGCCCATGGAGGCCTGCTCTCGGCGGCCTTAGACGAAAGCATGGCGACGTTGAATTGGTTGGTCGGCGCCCCATCGGTGACAGCTCGACTTGAGATCGATTTCCGCCGCCCAGTCCCCGTCGGCACAACCCTGCACATAATCGCATCGGTCGTCGCTGCTGATCAGCACAAGGTGTTCACCCGTGCCGACGGTCATTTGGATTCGGCCGGTGGTCCGGTGGCAATTTCGGCGACCGCCCTTTTCGTGCAGGTCCCCGGGGACCATTTCGTTCGTCATGGCCGCGGGATAGATATCCAAGCTGCCATGATCGAACGAGACGAGCGCCTTTCGCAGCGCGACTTTGAGGTGAATCCATGAGTGATCAAGGCGTTGGCGAGGTCCGCGTCTTGATCACGCGGCTGGATGCCGACTTGCCGCTGCCCAGTTATGCCTACGCCGGAGACGCTGGTGCGGATTTGTATACAACTCTTGATCTCGTACTCGAACCTGGCGAGCGCCGAATGGTGCCGACTGGCATAGCGCTAGCGCTACCGTCTGGGTACGTCGCCCTGGTTCATCCGCGTAGCGGCTTGGCGATGCGCAATGGGCTGTCGATCGTCAATGCCCCCGGCACGGTTGACGCCGGTTTTCGCGGCGAATTGCAAGTGTGTCTGATCAACCTCGACCGGATCGAACCAATTAGGTTGCGGCGCGGCGATCGAATTGCTCAACTCGTGGTTCAGCGGGTTGAGCGGGCCAAGTTCATCGAGGTTGAGCGACTGCCTGGCTCGGACCGTGGGGCCGACGGCTTCGGTTCGACGGGCACGGGCGGACCGCTTCCTTCCCGGCGCGGCGTTGGGGACGCCGAGGCGGGTACGGTGGAGTCCCAGATCCCGGTCGAGTAGGGGAGCACGTGTTCCGTCGCAAGCGTGATGAAGAGGTGTCGAACGACGCCACGCCGCTCGAAGTTGACCCCGCTGCTGACTCGGTGCCCGACCAGAGTGCTGCCGAGGCTTCGCTTCCCAAGTCGGGTCCATGGGACCTTAGTGAGGCACCGACGGATCGCCCGCGCATTGACTTGGGGGCCCTGTTACTTCCAGCAATCGACGGGGTCGAAATCCAACTGCAGGTCGACGGTTCCGGCGCAGTGATCGCGGCCACCGCGATGCTGAATGAGTCGAGCGTGCAACTAATGGCTTTTGCCGCGCCTCGGTCGGAGGGCATGTGGGAACAGGTTCGCCGGGAGTTGCGGGGCGCGATCGCCAGTTCTGGCGGACTCGTCGACGAGGCTGATGGCCCGTTCGGCGCCGAATTGCGAGCCACCGTGCCGATGCAGGAGCCCGATGGCTCCGCTGTTCGTCAACCGACGCGTTTCGTCGGAATAGATGGTCCGCGGTGGTTCTTGCGCGCCATGCTGTCAGGGGCCGCCAGCGCGCCAGGGGGAGACGAGGTTGCTGAGGCGTTTATCCGGGAAGTGGTCGTTGTGCGCGGAACCCAGGCTCACGCCCCGGGCGACGCGCTGCCATTGCGTTTGCCGACCGAAGCGGTCGCGCCGACGATTCCCGGAAGACCTCCGCTTGCACCATTCCAGCGTGGTCCGGAGATCACCGAAATTCGGTAGGTGCAATGGCTGCCGGTGACGTCGCCGTGCGTGGGTTATCGTGCGCAGGTGAGCGAACCGGGCAGTACCCATCATGAGTCCGAGGTAGCCGCCGAACTAGCGGTCCTTACGACCGCGGTTGGTGGCTGGCGCGGCATGCTTGATAGCGGTCTTCCCAGCGTCGTATTTGTCATTTGGTTCATCGCTGACGGGCGAGTCCTGCGACCAGCGCTGCTGGCCGCACTGGTTATGGGGGCCCTGTTACTAGCGCTGCGGTTGGTGAGGCGACAACGAACTACCCAAGCGCTAGCCGGCTTCGTGGGACTGCTGCTGTCTGCGTACGTGGCACGGGCCACTGGCAAGGCAGCGAACTTCTACCTACTTGGGCTGCTGACCAACGCAGGTTACGGCTTGGCATTGGTGGTTTCGATTCTTGTTCGCTGGCCGCTGCTAGGGGTCGCGGTGGGCGCGATGCGCGGGGATCTTTCGACCTGGCGGAATGATCCGATCCGGCGACGGGTCTACACGGTGGCGACGTGGGCCTGGGTGGGCCTTTTTACAGTTCGGCTCGTCGTTGAGGTGCCGCTGTACTTGCTGGGCTGGGTCGGTCCACTCGGCGTGGCCAAAATTGCTCTCGGCCTGCCGCTTTACGCACTCGTCGCGTACCTGACCTACCGGCTGTTGGCTCCCACTCTGCGGCCTGGAGTGGATTCAGCCACCTAGCATCGCGGCAAGTTCGTCTTCTCGTTCGGCTGGTGCCACAAAGAGCAACTCGTCGCCGGCCTGCAATGCATCATCAGCGTGAGGAGTGATCACATGCTGCCCACGAATGATGGCAACTAGGGCCGTGTCGATTGGCCAAGCCATGTCTCCAACACGTCGACCCGCGCATTCGCAGTCGCTAGCAAGAGTTAGCTCAACAAGGTTTGCGCTTCCCTGTCGGAAGGTGAACAGGCGAACAATGTCGCCGATGCTGACGGCTTCTTCGACCAATGCTGACATGAGTCGCGGAGTGGAGACTGCGACATCTACGCCCCAAGACTCGTCGAACATCCACTCGTTCTTCGGGTGATTCACACGCGCTACGACTCGTGGCACGCCGTACTCGGTCTTGGCAAGAAGCGAAAGCACAAGATTGACCTTGTCGTCGCCAGTTGCAGCGATCACGACTTGCGCCGTATTCAGTTCGGCTCGTTCCAAGGTGGTCAGCTCGCAAGCATCCGCCGTTATCAGCGTCGCTCCGGGCACCCCGCCCCCAGGAGCCAAATCAGTGTCGCGGTCAATCAACAACACGTCGTGCTTATTCTCGACGAGCTCTGCCGCTATGGAGCGGCCAACTTTTCCTGCGCCGGCAATGACAATTCTCATTAGTGAGCTCCAGGTCCGGCGGCGAACGACAATTCGATCTGGGCGCGATCTTCGGCACGGAAAAGGGCGTGGATTAGATCGCCCTCCTGAATGACAAGTTGAGCCGTGGTCAAAATTGGTTCGCCCCGTCGGGTAACGAAGCCAATCGTCGCCGGAGATTGTTCGGCCAGCTCCAGTACTCGTTGACCGACCCAGGCTTCGCCGACATGAATCTCAGCCAGCACCATCGCTCCGGTCGAGTCTGTCCATTCCTCTTCAGCGCCCGAGGGGATAAGCCGACGCATCATCTGGGTGCTAGTCCAAGACACGGTCGCAACCGTCGGAATCCCAAGGCGTTGATACACCTCAGCGCGCTTGGGATCGTAGATCCGCGCCACGACGTTCTCGACTCCGAAAGTCTCGCGGGCCACTCGGGCGGCGAGAATGTTCGAGTTGTCACCGCTTGACACGGCAGCGAACGCCTCAGCGCGGGCAGTACCCGCAGCTTCGAGGGTGCCGCGGTCGAAGCCGATGCCCTTGATGGTTTCGCCACGAAACCCGCCATGCAGACGCCGAAAGGCAGCGGGCTCTTGATCAATTATGGCCACCGAGTGGCCAAGGTTGTCGAGTCTGTTCGCCAACGTGGCGCCCACTCGGCCACACCCCATGATCACCACGTGCACGGTGGGTCCTTTGCTGTTTGGTCGGGCCAATCCCGGCGGTAGCACAATACTCCCCGCGCCTGCTAAGACAGGTGGCAACCATGCCCTGATTACCGAATCCTTGCTATCGGCGATGATGCGCGCATGGGAAGCAACGAATTCGCGCCGGTTCCAGTGGGAACATTGCTTGATGTTCGAGTCGGAGACGTCGCACACGGTGGCCACTGTGTGGCACGTCACGAAGGACAGGTTCTGTTCGTCAGGCACGGACTACCTGGCGAATTCGTGCGCGTTCGCGTCAACTCGGCCGGCGGGGGCGGCCGGTTCTTGCGGGCGGATGTAGTCGAGGTGCTCGAGTCTGAAGACGTTGGACGAGTCTCGGCTCCGTGCGAATATGCCAAACGTTGTGGCGGTTGCGACTGGCAGCACGTCTCCCTCGCGCGGCAGCGTGAGCTGAAGGCGGAAGTTGTGAATTCGGCTTTGTCTCGAGCCTTGGGTCGTTCAATTGAGGTAACCGTTGAACAGGTGCCAGGGGATTCGTTGGGGCTCGGCTGGCGGACCAGGATCCAGCTGGCCGTAGGCGCCGATGGGCGGGCTGGCCTAAGTGCACAGCGATCCCATGAAGTGATCCCGATCGACGACTGTCTACTTGGCCACCCGGACTTGCAACTTGCCAAGGTGCTGTCCCAACGTTGGGCAGGAAGTTCCCAAGTAGTGGTCGATGTCGATGGCAGGGGAGGTCGTGAGGTATCCAAGGTGCCCGGCCCTCGCGGTCCGGACGTGCATCGCACGGCAGCTGGGCGGGATTGGGTGGTGCCAGGTGCCGGTTTCTGGCAAGTACACCCGGGGGCCGCTGATGTCCTTGTAGCTGCGGTTACCGAAGTCGTAACCCCAAAGATTGGCGAACACATTCTTGATCTGTACGCCGGGGTAGGACTTTTGGGCGGCTCGCTGGCGGGCGCTGTGGGTGCCACAGGACGGGTGGATCTTGTTGAATCCGGTCGGGCTGCCGTACGCGCCGCCGGAACGAATCTGGCTGACCTAAGTCAAGTTCGAGTGCACTATGGCGAGGTAGGCAGTTGGCTGGCGCAGCGACGGATTAAGCGAGCTGACGTAGTCGTGCTGGATCCGCCGCGGAGCGGGGCCGGCACCCAAATTCTGGCCAAGTGCATCGCGTTGGCTCCGAGGGTGATCTGCTATGTGGCTTGCGACCCGGCGGCCTTGGCTCGCGATGCCAAGATGTTGGCCGAAGCAGGTTGGGAACTATTCGCCTTGCGAGCCTTTGACTTGTTCCCAATGACTCAGCACATCGAATGTGTTGCAGGTTTCCGCCCAGTTCAGGCGCCCGGCGGTAGCAACTCATAACTTGGGTTGGCCATCGCAAGATGCCCATCAGATTCGCCGACCATGCCGGTAAGTCGAATTGAGGTGCCGGGCTTGATCCCCGGGATGCTGTGGCGGCCATAGAACCGCGCCTTGATCCCGCCGGAACTATCCCAAACCTCCACCTCGAGCGCCTGGTGTCCGGACAAAGGCGTAACGCGGATCGCATGCACCTTGCCCTCGACTAACGCCCGCTGGCGCCACGTAAGGGACCCAATCGGCAGGCGGGCGTTGTCGTCGGCCGCGGCGGGGTTGTCAGTAGGCACAGTCAGGAGCTCGATGCCAGCTGCGGTGGGGGCCGGTAGATGTCGCGAAGCGTCTTCAGCCGCAGTGAGTACGGCAGTCCAGCTGTCGGAGGGGGTCGGGTTGTCCTGCTCGCTCAACCATTCAGCTGCTCGAACGTTGTAGGGCACGATCGTGGCAGCCACTCGAGGCACCGAACTTAGGGCGTCGGCGATCTTGTCAGCCGTGTGGTCGTGCAGGATCCGTCCCAACAATGGGGAGTAAACCCGACGAGGCAACAGGACGCTGACCTGTGCGCGAGGGTCCGCTGCTTCTTCCAGAGCAAGTTCCATTACAGATCTGATGAGGCGACGATCGGGGCAGTCGATGATCTCCAGCGACGTCCCTGTGGCACTCGTGCTAGACCACTTGGCCTCTAGATCTTGCGCATGTTGCCCATCGAGCATGAAGTGCACAACTCGCAACTTGGCAGCTTTGAAGCTACGTGCGTAGTTCAGTGTCCGCAAGGTTGCCAGGTCGATCGAGTCGACCAAGACGATGACCACTTGATGGGCGGCCAGCGCCGCCCGCGGCTGGGAGACGGCGGCCTCGAGGATCTTCTCCTCGGCCACATATTCGCGATGCAATCGCAGCAGCAACAGGCTCAGAATCGGGAAGAGCAGCACGACGAGCCAGGCGCCTTCGGTGAACTTGGTGATAACAAAGATGATGACCACCAGCAACGACAGCGCGCCGGATGACATGTTGATCGCGATCTTTCCGCGATAGCCCTTTGGTTTGTTTGTCTGGAAGTACTTCGACATGCCGAAGCCCGCGAACGTGAAGGCGGTAAAGACTCCGATTGCGTAGAAGGCAACCAAACTGTTGACATTCGCATTGGTGCCGATCAGTAGTGCCATCGAGGCAATAAACAGCAGCGTGATTCCGTTGCTGAAGGCCAGTCGGTGGCCGCGCTTGAGTAGCCACCGAGGTAGGAATCCGTCATCTGCAACGAATTTGGCAAGGAAAGGGAAGCCGTTAAACGAAGTGTTTGCTCCGGTCCAAAGGATCAGCATGGTTGCGAGTTGAACCATGAGGAAGAGGACGTGGCCAACAGGTCCAGTCCCAAGGGCCGCGTGAGCGACCTGGGAGATGACGGTCGGGGTACCGCTGTAGTACGGAACTGCATGAGTAACGTGAGCCAACCACGAAACCCCAGCCACTAGGGTCCCAAGCGTGACGCTCATGATCACGAGCGTGCGTCGAGCATTGATACCGGTCGGCTCTTTGAACGCACTCACGCTGTCTGAAATCGCTTCAAGTCCAGTCAGCGATGAGCCGCCATTCGCAAAAGCACGCAGCAAGTAGAAGATTCCGACCATGCTCATGAGGCCGTGGCTGCTCTGGATTGTGTACGCGCCCGGCACGTAAGGGTTTATATGGCCGACTGAACCAGTTATTTCGCGAAAGATCCCAACTCCGATGACCAAGAACATCGAGCCGGCAAAGAAGTAGGTGGGGAAGGCGAAGAACTTGCCCGCCTCCTTGATGCCGCGCAAGTTTCCCAAATAGAGAATTGCTACGACGGTGCACGTGATGGGAAGGGCGGCGGAGTTCGGGATTGCCGGTATCGCAGAAATCACGGCGGCCGTCCCAGCAGCCGACTGGACGGCGACGGTGACGATGTAGTCGAGCATCAATGCAACAGCGGCAAGTTGCGCGATCACAGGTCCGAAGTTTGCCCGCGCTACCACGTAAGAGCCGCCGGACTTGGTGTACACCATGACAACTTCGCGGTACGACAGTGTGGTGAGGACAAGGACGCCGAGGACCACAGCGGTCATGGGCATCAAGATGCTGAACCCGGCGATCCCGAAGGCCGGCAACAGGCTGATCAGGATCTCTTCAGTGCCGTAGGCTGACGAAGAGATGCAGTCGCTGGAGAGCACCCCTAGGGCGATCTTCTTGGAAAGCCGTTCGTGCTGCAATTGGTCGGTGGTCAGCGGCGGCCCGAGGATGCGCCGCTTCATTCGATAGCGTCGGGATTCGCGAAGCGCCACGCCTCGGTCGGTTAACGGAGTAATCCCAGTGGGAATCAGATTCGGCACAGGCGGAGTCTAGGCCCCAGGGGTAGGCCTGGAGGGACTTGACCCGAGCGTGGTGACGTGAGGTATCTTGATATCGAGATAAATTGGCGAAGGAGGTCAAATGAGCGACACATTCGGCGCACGGGGGACGCTGAGCGTAGCCGGCGTCGACTACCAAATCTTCCGGCTTTCTGCCGTGCCCGCTGCAGCGCGCCTGCCATTCACCCACAAGGTGCTGCTCGAGAACCTGCTGCGCACCGAGGACGGCCTCAACGTGACAGCTGAGCAGATTCGGCTCCTGGTCGAGTGGGATCCCAGCGCTGAACCCGAAGATGAAATCGCATTTACTCCGGCCCGGGTGCTGATGCAGGACTTCACGGGGGTGCCCTGCGTGGTTGATCTGGCCACGATGCGCGAGGCAGTGCTGGCGCTAGGTGGCGACCCAAGCCGAATCAATCCACTTGCGCCGGCCGAATTGGTAATTGACCACTCGGTTGTCGCCGATTTCTTCGGCAGCGAGAAGGCATTCGGGCTAAACGTTGACTTGGAATACGAGCGCAACTTCGAGCGCTACCAATTCTTGCGTTGGGGCCAGACTGCGTTCCGTGAGTTCAAGGTGGTTCCGCCGGGCACCGGAATCGTGCACCAGGTAAACATCGAGAACCTTGCCCGTGTCGTGATGGTGCGCAATGGCTTTGCTTATCCAGACACGTGTGTTGGAACCGATTCACACACCACGATGGTCAACGGATTAGGAGTGCTTGGCTGGGGCGTCGGCGGCATCGAAGCCGAAGCAGCGATGTTGGGTCAGCCGGTCTCGATGCTTATTCCTCGGGTAGTCGGATTCAAACTGACCGGGGACCTGCCAGCCGGCACTACGGCAACCGATCTGGTTCTCACGATTACCCAGTTGCTGCGCCAGCATGGAGTCGTCGGCAAGTTCGTCGAGTTCTATGGCGAAGGAGTCGGCGCAGTCCCGCTCGCAAACCGGGCCACCATTGGAAACATGAGCCCCGAATACGGCTCCACCGCAGCGATTTTCCCGATCGACGAAGAGACTCTGAAGTACCTTCGGTTGACCGGTCGCGAGGAATCTCAAATCGAGTTGGTTGAGGCCTATGCCAAGGCGCAGGGTCTTTGGCACGACCCTTCGAATGAAGCGGTCTACTCCGAATACATCGAACTTGATATGGGCGATGTTGTGCCCTCGATTGCTGGACCGAAGCGTCCTCAAGACCGACTCCCGCTGGCTGGGGCGGCTTCGGCCTTTGCTGACGTGTTGCCCACGTACACCGAGACAGTGCACGCGACTGCGGAGATCCAGATTGACGGACAAAGTTCGACAATCGGCCACGGGGCCGTGGTTATTGCTGCCATCACCTCTTGCACCAACACCTCTAATCCATCGGTGATGATAGGTGCCGGGTTGCTGGCGAAGAAGGCAGTCGAGCGCGGTCTTACAACGCAACCGTGGGTGAAGACGACGCTCGCCCCTGGTTCAAAGATTGTCTCGGACTATTACGACCGAGCCGGGTTGACGCCCTACTTGAACAAACTCGGATTCGACCTGGTGGGGTACGGCTGCACCACGTGCATCGGCAATTCTGGTCCCTTGCCTGAGGTTGTGAGCAGCGCCGTCAATGAGAAGCACCTTGCGGTAGCCGCCGTGCTCAGCGGAAACCGCAATTTTGAAGGACGTATCAACCCAGACGTAACCCTGAATTATCTTGCGTCACCGGCATTAGTTGTTGCTTACGCAATTGCGGGTCGGATGGATATTGATCTGACTTCGGAGCCGCTGGGGACTGACTCAGCTGGCTTGCCGGTGTACTTAAGCGACATTTGGCCGTCGTCTGCAGAGGTTGAGGCAGTGGTCGAATCCGCGATTGATACCGAAATGTTCGAGGCGCGCTACGCCGATGTCTTTGCCGGTGACGAGAAATGGCGGTCGCTGCCCATCCCAACCGGGGACATCTTTACTTGGGATGCTGAGTCAACTTATGTGCGTCGGCCCCCGTATTTTGAAGGCCTAACCCGAGAATTGACACCCGTTGTCGACATCGTTGGGGCCAGAGTGCTGGCCAAACTTGGGGATTCGGTGACGACTGACCACATCTCCCCCGCCAGTTCGATCAAGGTTGATAGTCCGGCCGGACGCTATCTGAAAGAGCATGGGATTGCGGTTGCTGACTTCAATTCGTACGGTTCCCGGCGAGGTAATCACGAAGTGATGGTTCGCGGCACCTTCGCGAACATCAGGCTCCGTAACCAGTTGTTGCCTGGAGTTCAAGGCGGCTTCACCGTGGATTTCACCAATGGTGACTCAGCCCAAGTAACGATCTTCGATGCTGCTGAGTCTTACCGAAGTGCCGGAGTGCCTTTGATTGTTTTGGCTGGCGCTGAATATGGGACTGGGTCCTCGCGTGACTGGGCTGCAAAGGGAACAGCTTTGCTCGGTGTGCGGGCAGTCATCGCACAATCGTATGAACGCATTCACCGATCCAACCTCATTGGGATGGGCGTGCTGCCGCTTGAGTTCCTTGCTGGAGATTCCGCAGACACCCTTGGTCTTAGCGGTTTCGAATCATTCGCCGTGCATGGAGTCACCGAACTTAACGCAGGTATCACGCCGCGGTTAGTTCAGGTGGAAGCCACGGCAGCGGATGGTTCGGTCACAACTTTTGCGGCCACTTTGCGGATTGATACGCCGGGGGAGGCCGAGTACTACCGGCACGGTGGAATCTTGCAATACGTGCTTCGCTCGCTTCTCGACTAGGTGTGATGCGAACTCAGCCGGGGTGGCCGAGGGCCTTGCCGCCCCCGGATACCCAAGACTGGGATGGCCTCGCTGTGGCGTGGTTGTTGGACTTGGCGCCCGGGGATTGGCGCGGGCTGCCTGCAGTTGCGAAGCAGCCACTGGTGCTGGCGCTGCTTGTTGCCGATCATGTTGCTGCCACCCGTTCAGGAATGCGCGCCAGCGTCGCTGGGCTGCGTTCCAAGGTGGGCGGAGTCTTGAGCGCGCCCCAGGCCGAAGCCGCCGTGGCGGCATTGCTGGGGGAGGAGGCCAGGCTCGAGCGCGTTGCAAGGGAAGTGGGACTGGTCATTGTTGCAATCGAGGGGACCCAGCGCCGGCCAGCTTCGCGGCCGGGCACCTAGACTTACCTGGACCTTCCGAAAGGGGTTGTGGTGGGGCTGCTCGACCAGATTCGTGAACCAAGCGATGTTCGCCGGTTAACGCCAGCTGAACTGCCTGTGCTGGCCGCCGAAGTGCGCAGTTTTCTTATCGATGCCGTTTCTCGGACCGGCGGTCACCTCGGGCCAAACCTCGGTGTTGTTGAATTAACGATCGCTTTGCATCGGGTCTTTGACTCACCAACCGATGCGATTCTCTGGGACACAGGTCACCAGTCATACGTCCACAAGCTCCTTACCGGTCGGGCTTCCGGGTTTGGCTCGCTTCGCCAACGGGATGGGCTTTCTGGGTACGGCAGCCGCGCTGAGAGCGTGCACGACATCATCGAGAACTCGCACGCGTCGACGGCCTTGTCGTATGCCGACGGAATCGCGAAGGCTTGGAACATCCGCGGCGAGCTAGGGCACAGGCATGTGGTGGCTGTCGTTGGCGATGGTGCACTCACGGGTGGGATGGCCTGGGAAGCGTTGAACAACATTGCGGCCGCGAAAGACCGGGGACTGGTAATCGTCGTAAATGACAACGAGCGTTCGTATGCGCCGACTATCGGCGGATTGGCTCATCACTTAGCGACACTTCGCACCACGAGAGGCTACGAGAAGTTCCTCAACTGGGGTAAGCGAACATTGGGTCGGACCCCGGTATTCGGTATGCCCATGTACGACGCCTTACACGGGCTGAAGAAGGGCCTTAAGGATGTCGTTGCGCCACAAGGGATGTTCGAGGACCTTGGGCTGAAATACCTTGGCCCAGTGGACGGCCACGATGTGGTTGAAGTTGAACGCGTGTTGCGCCTTGCTCGTGCTTTTCCTGGACCGGTAATCGTGCACGTGATTACCGAGAAGGGACACGGGTATGGACCCGCTGTTTCTGATGAGGCTGATCAATTTCACGCGGTAGGCGTAATCGACCCGGAGACCGGGTTTCCGCTGACGCCGGGTGGTCAGACATGGACCGCCGAATTCGGGTCGGCACTTGTCGAGATCGGACGCGAGCGCGATGACGTTGTCGCAGTCACCGCAGCCATGTTGGCGCCAACCGGGTTGGACAAATTCGCGGCGGCATTCCCTGACCGGACGTTCGATGTCGGGATTGCCGAACAGCATGCCGTGACCGCCGCTGCTGGCCTGGCATTCGGCGGGATGCACCCTGTGGTTGCGGTGTATGCGAGTTTCCTGAATCGGGCCTTTGATCAGGTCCTGCTGGATGTGGCACTGCATCAGGCCGGTGTCACTTTTGTACTTGACCGCGCTGGAGTCACTGGCGACGACGGGCCAAGTCATAACGGGGTTTGGGACATTGCTGCGCTGTCGATCGTCCCGAGATTGAGATTGGCGGCTCCACGAGATGGTTCCCAGCTGCGCGAACTGCTTGGCGAAGCTGTCGCGGTGAGCGATGGGCCAACCGTCTTGCGATTTCCGAAGGGAAGACTGGTTGCCGATATTCCGGCCGTGTCCCGAACTGGTGATGTGGACATCCTCCGGCACGCAAGTGCCGCCGGGAACACAACGCAGTCACCTCAGGTGCTGTTGGTAGGCGCTGGTGCATTCGCCGGGCTGGCCTTAGATGTGGCCGACGGGTTGGCGGCACAGGGCATCGCGGCCACGGTCGTGGATCCGCGTTGGCTTCTTCCGGTGCCGCCGGAAGTTTTGGCGCTCTCGGCGATGCATGATCTGGTGGTGACGCTTGAGGACGGCGTTCGCGGCGGGTTCGGCAGTGCGGTTGCCAGTGCTTTGCGCGACGCAGGAAGCAACGTACCCCTGCTTGATTTTGGTACCCCACGCCAATTCTTGACCCAGGGAACACGTACCCAGGTCCTTGCTGCAGCCGGGCTTCAGGCGCAGGACGTTACTCGCGCCATCGTCGAGGCAGTAGCGAAGAATTCGATCGAGTCAGCGGGGGACGCTAGCTACGCCGATCGGTAGGAACCGTCGCCCGTTGATCCGTTCGCTGACTCCACTGCGGTCCAAGTAGGGGCTAATCCCACCCAAGTGGAAGGGCCACCCGGCCCCGAGTATCAGACACAGGTCGATGTCCTGAACGGCGGCAACGACCCCTTCGTCCAGCATGAGTTGGATCTCTTCGGCCAGCGCCTCGACCGCGCGGTCATGGACCTCGGTAGCGGTCCACGGCGTTGTTCCCGTTCCAAATGCCACGGCTACCTGTGGATCGACAACCTTCTGTCCGTCAACCCACATCCAGACCGACGACTTGCCTGCCTCCACCAGATGAGCCAGTCCGGGGGAGGTATGGAAGCGGTCTGGGAAAGCTTCGGCAAGGGTGCCCGACACGTGGTGGGCCACTGCCGGACCGACCAATGCAAGCAGGTCGAATGGGCTCATGGGTAGACCGAGGTCGTCGAGAGCGCGATCGGCAACTTCAGGAGTGGTTCCTGCGTCGGCCGCGGCCGTTACCTGTGCCATTAACCGGGTCAGCAGACGATTCACAACAAAAGCAGGGGCATCTTTGACTAGGACACAGGACTTCTTGAGTTTCTTGCCGATTTCAAAGGCCGTGGCAAGGGTGACCTCATCCGTGTGGTCGGCGCGTGCAATTTCCAGCAAGGGCATGACTGCGACCGGATTGAAGAAGTGCAACCCGACGAATCTCTCTGGCGCCGGCATTCCTTCACTCATGGCCGTGACCGAAAGCGAGGAAGTATTTGTTGCCAGAATGCAAGTGTCGCTCACGATGGCTGCAACTTCGGCAAACACGCGGCGCTTGATCGAGAGCTCCTCGAATACGGCCTCCAGTACCAAGTCGCAATCGGCGAACGCCGACTTATCGACCGATCCACTTACCAATGCTCGCAGTCGATTTGCCTTGTCTTGGCTGATGCGTTTCTTCTTCAATAACTTAGCAATCTCGGCATGAATCCCTGCCACCCCAACGGCGACTCGGTCAGCGTCCAAGTCGTTGATCACAACTGGCACTTCGAAACGTCGAACAAAGAGCAGCGCGAGCTGGGCGGCCATCAGTCCAGCGCCGATGAGGCCGACCTTGTTGATGGCACGAGCCAATTTCGGGTCGGGGCGTCCGATCGGCTTCTTGGCCCGGCGCTGCACGAGATCGAAAGAGTAAAGTCCGGCTCGTAATTCCTCGCTCATTACCAAGTCGGCAATTGCGTTGTCTTCGGCGGCGTAGGCGGTGGTTCGATCGGATGTGCGGGCAGCTTCGATCAAGTCCAGGGCTCGCATCGGGGCTGGAGCGGCGCCGTGCAGGCGCTCGGCTACTGCTGACCGTGCGGCCGAAACAACGGCGGCCCAGGTGGCTTCATCGTCCAACGAGCGGCGGCTCACGCTTAGCTGTCCGCTTACGACATCGGCTGCCCATAGAAGCGACTGAGCCACGAAATCGGCGGGCTCGAACAAGACATCGGCTAGCCCCAATTCAAGCGCGTCACTTGGTTTGAGTTGCTTATTCATATTGAGCGGGTTCTCGATGATTACTTTCGTCGCGTTCGCAACGCCAATCAGTCGAGGCAGCAGGTAGGCCCCGCCCCAACCCGGAATCAAACCCAAGAAGCATTCGGGAAAAGACAATGCTGCCGCCCCGGACGAAACGGTTCGGTAGTCACAGTGAAGTGCGACCTCTAGTCCACCGCCCATGACTGCGCCATTGATGAACGCGAAAGTGGGGATCTCAAGGTCGCCAAGAAGGCTAAATACCGCATGGCCTCGTTGGGCAATAGCTAAGGCTTGGTCACGAGTCTGGACTGAGCCGATCCCTGTCAGGTCAGCTCCCACGGCGAAAATGTGGGGCTTTCCGGTTATTGCCAAAGCGACGAGGTCGGGCTGGGCCGCAACTTCATTAATGGCAAGTTCGAGAGAGGCCAGACCACCCGCGCCAAAAGTGTTTGGCTTGGTGTGATCGTGCCCATTATCGAATGTGATTAGAGCCGCTCGGCCGCCGCGGCGAGGCAAGTCGACGTAACGAAGTTTGGATTCGGTGACAACCTCTGCGGGAAGTTCGTAGGTGGCGCTCATTTCGAGGTGCCTCCGTCGTGGTTGGGGTTCTCCCAGATGACTGTGCCGCCCATACCTAGGCCGATGCACATGGTGGTCAACCCGTACCTGACTTCAGGATGAACAGCGAATTCGTCGGCCAAATAGGACATCAGGCGAATACCGCTGGCGGCCAATGGGTGGCCAACGGCGATAGCACCGCCCAACGGGTTCACTCGCTCGTCATCGTCGGCGAGTCCGAAGTGATCGAGGAATGCGAGCACTTGTACGGCGAACGCCTCGTTGATCTCAAAGCGTCCAATGTCATCAATGCTCAGACCGGCCTTACGCAGCGCCTTTTCCGTTGCTGGAATTGGGCCCACCCCCATGATTTCGGGTTCGACGCCCGCGAATGCATATGAGACCAGTCGCAAGCGTGGGGTTAACCCCAAGGACAATGCGACATCTTCCGCGACCAGGACTGCACCGGTCGCCCCGTCGTTAAGTCCGGCTGAGTTGCCGGCCGTGACTCGGCCGAAAGGACGAAATGGTGTCTTGAGCTCGCCGAGGGCTGCCAAGGTAGTTCCCGGACGCGGCGGTTCGTCTACGTCGGAAAGAGTCCAGGCTCCGCCGGCATCTCGAATGCCAACGGAAACTAGTTGGCGTTGAATCCGACCTTGGTCATAGGCGCTTGCCGTTTTGGCCTGCGACGCGGCAGCGTACGCGTCAGCCCGGGCCCGAGTCAGGTGTGGGAATCGGTCGTGGAGGTTTTCGGCGGTCTTGCCCATCTGCAAAGCATCTGGGTCGACGAGGCGCTCGGCCAGGAATCGCGGATTCGGGTCCACCCCTTCGCCCATTGGGTGGCGGCCCATGTGTTCGACCCCGCCAGCTAGCGCGACGTCATACGCGCCGATGCCGATACCGGCGGCGACGTTGGTGACCGCTGTCATCGCCCCGGCACACATTCGGTCGACTGAATAGCCCGGGACCGTTCTAGGAAGACCGGCCAGAATCCCAGCGCTACGCCCGATAGTTAGCCCTTGGTCGCCGATTTGAGTCGTTGCTGCAATCGCGACTTCGTCGATTTGCTCGGGCGGAAGTTGGGGGTTTCGCCGAAGCAATTCGCGCAGGACGGCGACGACTAAGTCATCGGCCCGCGTCTGCGCATATCGCCCGGTCGGCCCGGACCTACCGAAGGGGGTACGTAGCGCATCGACGAGCACGACAGAACGACCGTAGCCAGCCACACTTCCTCCAGGTTTTGCAGGCCAAGTTGTAACTTCGACCGGACTTGATGCTACTCGCCAGTAACCTTGCTTGTCAGGTGCGATGCACTAGCTCTTGGCCACCGGCAGGCGCCAGTGTTGCCAAACTGATCCGAGCGAGCTAGCCGGATCCGGAGACACCGGTGAATCCAGGACAAATCCGATGCGGGCGAGCAAGTTCGCTGACGCCTTGTTGCCGACTTCCACATCTGCTGTCACTGCCAGCACCGCTGGCCAGCCCAGCAACCAGTCCACCACCGCTCTTGCCGCTTCGCTGCCGTAGCCGTGCCCCCGTGCCCCTTCGCCGAGCCCGTACCCGATTTCGACGTCAATCTTTGCCGCTTCATCGTCAATGTTACGAAGATCGCATTTGGGGCCGATCTCGCCAATTACTTCGGCGTCTCGCAGGATGAACCAACCGGCATTCACATCTGCCGACGCCAGCGCCGCCATGCCGAGGGCAGCAAAGGTGTCGTCGTGTGGCCACCCCGGTCCGCACTGCAATTCCGATAGGTCACCGGACAGCAATCTTGCAGCGCGAGCCACGCCTATTGGCTCGAGCACCAGTCGGGCGGTACGCAAAGAAGTTGCTATAACGCTCATTCGATACAGGCAGTTGTGAGCGTCCCGACCGTCAACCCTAGCTGCCATTGGCGAGCACCGAGCTGCTCCAGCCGCTCTTGAACAGCGTCGACCGACAAGGGTTCAGGCGGCGACCATGTGACTCGACGTACAGCATCAGGTGAGAGCAGGTTCTCCAACGGCAGTTGCAAGCGTTCGGCCAGTTCGCCCAACGCGGACCTCGCCTGGGCAAGGCGCTTAGCAGCTTTGGGATCTCGTTCTGGCCAAGTACGCGGTGGGGGCGGGCCATCTGCTGGCAAAGCAGCCGGCGGAAGATCGGCCTCTGGCAATGCAAGAGCCGAGGCGATTGCTTCCCACCAAGTGCCAATTCGCCGCTGAGCCCCCCGGCCAGCGAACTCTGGCAACGCCGACAGGGCCGCCTTGGAAGTGGGAGCTGCCAACCCGGCAGCCACGATGGCAGCGTCCGGGATGATGCGCCCGGCGGCAATGTCGCGCTGGCGGGCCACTGCGTCGCGCGCCCACCACAACGCCGCGACGATTGCCAAAGCTCGGCGTTGGCGAATTCGGTGGAGTCCAGACGTGCGCCGCCAGGGGTCGATGCGTGGAACTGCAGGTGGGGC
Organism: uncultured bacterium; assembly: GCA_903825575.1. GTDB lineage: Bacteria > Actinomycetota > Actinomycetes > S36-B12 > CAIKAW01 > CAIKAW01. The sequence goes on from CAIKAW010000006.1 coordinate 98,895, forward strand.
AGCGACTATCGCCTGGAATTCTTGGCGCGCCCATTCGGTTTTGCCGGCTGCTGCTAATTCGTCGACTAGCGCAGCCCGCAGTTCGAGGAGTACTTCAACGTCGAGTGCCGCGTATCGCAGCCAAGATTCTGGAAGGGGGCGCGTTGACCAGTCAGCTGCAGCATGGCCCTTTTCCAACCCGAGCCCCAGCACGTCGGCTACCAACGGACCCAAACCAACCCGGGTCCGGCCGAGTAACCGCGCTGCCAACTCCGTGTCGAAGACTCGCGTCGGGTAGAGGCCCACTTCGGCTAGGCACGGTAGATCCTGACTGGCCGCGTGCAGGACCCATTCCTCATTTCCGATTGCGCTAGCCAACGTCCCGAAGTCGGAAATCCCGATCGGATCAACCAGAGCAGATCCGACCCCGTCGCGCCGCAATTGCAGCAAGTAGATCCGTTGGCCATAGCGGTAGCCGGAGGCCCGCTCGGCATCCATTGCTACCGGACCCGTGCCGGCACCTAGGCGATTAGCCAGATCGGCCAATTCGGCATCGGTGGTCGTAATGGCGGGGATGCCATCCCGCGGTTCAGTCAGCGGTGTCGGAGGGGGCTCAGAGGGTTCGACGGCGGGGGACGGTTCAACCGCCTCGGTGTCTGACACAGGTGCAACCGTACGACTAACCCCGCCGAGTGGCCCCGCCGGTCGCTTGTGGCCTAGGCGATCAGATTGGCCCGCATTGCCCGGGCAACGAGTTCGGCTCGATCGCCAGTACCCAGTTTGCGGGCAATTCGGGCTAGGTGGCTCTTAACGGTTAGCGCTGAAAGCCCCAAGCTCGCACCGATGTCCTTGTTGGATCGCCCATCGGCCACAAGTTCGATGACTTCGATTTCTCGGTCGGACAGTTCGTCTGGGGAGCCTCGGCGCGGCCGGGTCGCCATGCGGGGAGCTTGGCCTAAGTCCGGATTGACGACCGTATAGCCGCGGATTCCGGCAGCCAGTGCCGTTCTGACTGCGTAGGCATCTCCGCGAGGTGTGAAGAGGGCGAATCGGTTCCATCCGAGGGAACGCAACATATTGATCAGCGGGAGGACTTGGACGTCCAAGCCGGTGCCGTCGATGATGCAAAGGTCGGTGCTGCCTTCGAAGCGGTTGCGAATCCGCGCCTCCGCGCCGGTGGTTGCTTCTGCCACATCTCGGGCGCCCATGCCGCGGAGTTGATCAACGAGGCGGAAGCGTCGGGCCGATTCTGGAGCGACGACCAGTGCTGCAAAGCGATTTCGCGGTGCGGCAATAACCGCAACGCGCTGCATAAGTGCCGCCACCGAACCTCCTTGAGACGAAGTCTCTGGAGGTATCGGCCGCTAGCGATGATCTCTTAAGTCGCTACTTTCGCGCGGTTCGCCGGGGTAGTGCTGCAACCCCAGCTGGCAGTGGGGGAAGGCCGGCCACGGTGCAAAGCAGTTCGCCCCAAGCGGCGGCGTGAGGCGCCAAGTCGGCTGAGTCCGGCGTCCACGAAGCCCGAAGCTGGATTGTGCCCTCCACTGGACGATCGGCTAGGGCTTCATACGACTGGGAGGCGACTCTCGTGACTGTGCCTCCGAGGTTGTGGTATCCGGCGCCAGCCAGGGCTTCGGTTAGCCAGGCCCAACCAACATCGGGCAGGAGGGGATCTAGGGCCATTTCGGGTTCTAGTTCTGCCTCTACGAACGCAACGAGTCGAAACTGCCCGTCCCAGGAGTCGTTGCCGTCCGGGTCGAAAAGCACGACGAGCTTCCCAACAGCCAGTTCGTCTTCGCCAGTGGCCGCCACGGTTGCGCGCAAGGCAACCGCGTGGGGGGCGAGCCTCGAGGGCGCTGGGGCTTCATCGATCGTGATTTCTGGGCGCAATTTCGCCATGTGGAGGCTGGCCAGTGCCATCCGAAAGAGTTCGGGCGGTTCGGGGATCACTTGCTTGGCTGGCACCACATCAGCCTATGCGGGTCAGACCGTCCTGCCGGGTAATCTGCGATCTCGGCGAGTCACCTATGGTGAGGCATCGTGGCCGGCATCCTTGCGTTGTTCTCCAGTGTCCTCTGGGGCTCTGCAGATTTCCTCGGTGGCACGATCAGTCGCCGCCGGCCCCCGCTGAGCGTGGTGGGGTGGTCGCAATTCGTTGGTCTGATCTTTATGGCGGTGCTGGCCGTAATCACGGGAGCTTGGCGCGATCCGATTGGTTATCTGCCTTGGGCAACGCTCGCGAGTCTTAGCGGCCTCGTGGGCCTGTTGGCATTCTACCGAGCCTTGGCGGATGGCTCGATGGGGATCGTGGCCCCGATCGCATCCCTAGGTTCGCTCGTACCGCTAGCCGTTGGGTTGTTGAGCGGGGATCGACCTGCGGGTTGGCAGATCGTTGGAATTGGAGCGGCTCTAGTCGGCGTTGTGCTCGCTAGCGCTCCCGAGATGGCCGGTTCTGCAGGAAAGCGCAACGTCTTCCTGGCCCTGTTTGCCGCGGGTGTATTCGGCGTGGCATTGCTTTCGATGGCGGAGGGCAGCCGGAATAGCCCGATCATGACGATGTTGTGGATGCGCTTGGTAACGGTGATCGTCGCCGGTGGAGTGGCCCTTTCTCGGCGCAACGTCGGGGGAGTGCGGTTGGCCGATTTTGCGATTTTGGTCCCTTTGGGCATCTTCGATGTGGGGGCGAACTTGGCCTATGGTTTTGCCGCTCAACAGGGGTTGCTCTCGCTGGTGGCGGTGTTGGGATCGCTTTACCCCGTGATGACGTTGGGGTTGGCGTGGAAGTTTGATCGCGAGCGATTGGCCCGGATCCAGTACGTGGGGGTTGTCGCGACGTTGGTCGGGGTGGCATTAATTAGTGCCGGGGGCGGTTGAGTGAGTCCCATGGGACGATGGACCACGTGACCCTGTCTGCAACGCATCCGCTTAATTCCAGTACGGCCGATTCGGCTTTGGTGCTGGCCGCCCGGCAGCAGCGAGGTGAGGTGACACCGGTTTGGTTTATGCGACAGGCCGGTCGATCTCTGCCCGAGTATCGAGCGTTACGTGAAGGCGTTGCGATGCTTGATTCATGTTTCAACACCGACTTGATTGTCGAGATCACACTGCAGCCAGTGCGCCGACATCACGTCGACGCGGCAATCTTCTTCAGCGACATTGTGGTGCCGCTCAAGGCCATCGGAGTAGATCTGGACATCGTCCCCGGCCGAGGTCCCGTGATGGCAAAGGCCGTACAGACGTCGGGTGACGTTGCAGCGTTGCGCGAACTTGAACCCGACGATGTGGCGCCCGTTCTTGACGCGGTGGGGGCCCTTGCCGCTGAACTGGGAGCTACGCCTCTAATTGGGTTTGCTGGGGCACCGTTCACTTTGGCCAGTTATCTCATCGAAGGTGGGCCTTCGCGCGATCACCTGCGCACTAAGGCATTCATGTACGGGCAACCACAGTTGTGGCATGAACTTTGTGGGCGGCTAGCCCGCATCGCAGGTCGATTCTTGGCTTTGCAGGTGGAGCACGGGGCCAGCGCGATTCAGCTCTTTGATTCCTGGGTAGGTGCGTTGTCGGCAGTGGACTACGAGCGTTTTGTTCTACCGCACTCGCAAGCTGCGCTCGCTATGGTTCCCGCCGGCGTCCCGAAGATTCATTTTGGGGTTGGAACAGGTGAGTTGCTTCCGCTGATGGGCTCTGCTGGTGCAGACGTGTTGGGCGTTGACTTCCGCGTGCCGTTGGATGTCGCCGCGGCCAGGGTCGGAAACGGTTACGCGTTGCAGGGGAATCTGGACCCAGCCTTGCTGTTCGCTCCTTGGCAGGTGGTCGAAGCAAGTGTTAGGGAGGTAATGCGTCGAGGTGATGTGCTTTCTGGGCACATCTTCAACTTGGGCCATGGCGTCCCTCCCGAAACTGACCCGGACGTGTTGTCACGCGTTGTCGAACTGGTGCACGAGATCTCGTCGCAATGACACACCATGTTGTAGTTGTTGGCGGAGGCATCAGCGGCTTGGCAGCTGCGTGGCACTTGGCTAACAGGTATGGCGAACAAATCACGATCACGGTGCTTGAAGCTGCGCCACAGTTTGGTGGCAAGCTTGCATCGCGAAGTATCTGCGGCATCCCGGTGGACGTTGGCGCCGAGGCGATGCTTGCAACACGCCCAGAGGCGGTCTCGCTCGCATGTTCTGTGGGGCTTGAAGCCGACATTGTGCATCCGGCCACCACTGCATCCAGACTGTTCATCCGCGGCCGGCTTGTGCCCATGCCCGGCGGTCTCATGATGGGTGCCCCAACTGATTTGCATGCGCTTGCAACGGCGGGAGTATTGGGTCCACGTGCGCTGCTGCGCATTCCGCTGGATTTCGTATTGCCCAGAACTCCGATCGAGGGCGACGTATCGGTCGGGGAGTACATCGAGAAGCGATTAGGTCGAGGTGTTGTCGATCTGTTGGTGGATCCACTCTTGGGTGGGGTCTATTCCGGTCGTGCCGATCAGCTGTCGCTGGAAGCCACTGTGCCAATGCTCTTTCGTCGAGCCAAGGAGCACCGCTCACTGTTGGCTGCGGCCCGCCAAGCAATGGGCACTGGAGGTCGCGCGGTTGGCGCTCCCCGTAGCCCAATATTTGCTGGATTGACTGGCGGAGTCACGCGCTTAGCAAGCACAACCGTGGATCGATTGCTTGAACTTGGTGTCACGATGCGCACGGGCGCCACGGTTCGGGAGCTAGTGCGTACTGCAAGTGGTTGGCGGTTGACGTTGGGGTCGGCCGCAGCACCCGAATTGCTCAACGCCAGCGCCGTCATCTTGGCAACCCCGGCCTCGCCAACGTCCCGACTGCTGGCTAGCACAGCCCCGGGTGCTTCCATCGAACTGGACGCGATCGAATACGCGAACGTCGCGGTGGTCAACCTCGCGTATCGGGCCAGCGACGTTGGCGCCTTAGTTGGTAGTGGATTCCTCGCTCCGCCCATCGAAGGCGGAACGGTCAAGGCCGCGACCTACCTGGGCACGAAATGGGCCTGGATTGGATCGGCGGCCGATAAGCAAGGTTTGGTGCTCCTGCGAGCTTCGGTTGGTCGATACCGCGATGCCGAAGTCCTAGCGCACACTGACGAGGACATCGCCGATCTTGTTCATGCAGACCTCGCGCGCGCCCTCCCGCTGTCCGCCCGACCGGTCGAAACGTTTGTTACCCGCTGGGGCGGGGCCCTACCGCAATACGCAGTTGGGCACGTTGGACGGGTTGATCGGATTAAGAGCGCCGTTGCGCAAGTGCCTGGGCTCGCCGTCTGCGGGGCGGCCTTTGATGGAGTTGGGATTGCTGCCTGCGTGAGTTCGGCTCAAGCCGCAGTTGATCAACTTGCCGGGCACCTCAACTTGCCGGGCACCTCAATCAACTCGGAGAATGGGACTCATGGCTGACTCGAAGCAGGGCAAGGGCGATAAGAAACCCAAAGCGCGCGAACTTAACGACACGATCCGCTACACCATGTGGTCAGTCTTCGCAGTCGCTGAACCGCTGTCCGAGGATCGGGCGGCACTTGGAGCCGAGGTCGACGAACTCGTCCAGAAGTGGGCGGAGCGCGACGTTGTTGTCCGAGGTTGGTACGACGTCGCGGGGTTGCGTGCGGACGCCGACGTGATGGTTTGGATGCACGCCGAGACCTCCGATGCACTCCAAGAGGCGTATCACGAACTAAGGCGAACCGGGTTCGGTAGCAAACTTGAACCGGTGTGGTCGGTTATGGGGCTTCACCGCCCGGCCGAGTTCAACAAGAGCCACGTGCCCGCATTCCTGCTTGAACACGAGGTCCAGGATTACGTCTGTGTGTACCCCTTTGTCAGGTCTTACGAGTGGTACTTGCTGCCTGATGCCGAACGCCGGGAGTTGCTCGTCGAGCACGGAATGATGGGCCGGGATTATCCGCAGGTTCGCGCAAACACCGTTGCTGCATTTGCACTTGGCGACTACGAATGGATCCTGGCCTTCGAAGCTCCCGAACTGCATCAGATTGTCGACTTGATGCGGCATCTGCGTAGTTCGAATGCTCGCCGTCACGTCCGCGAGGAAATCCCGTTCTACACCGGCCGCCGACGTGAAATCGCCGAGTTCGTCAAGGTGCTGCCTTAGTCCGCCTTTGGTAGCAACCGCAGGCTGACTGAATTGATGCACCAGCGCTCATCTGTTGGGGTTTGGTAACCCTCGCCCTTAAACACGTGACCCAGATGAGACCCGCACGATGCGCACCGGGCTTCCGTGCGAACGTGGCTGAGTGAGCGGTCCTCTAGCAGTTCGACTGTCTCACCGGCCAATGGCGACCAGAACGATGGCCAACCGCAGTGGGAATCGAACTTCTCGCTAGACCGGAACAACTCAGCGCCGCAGGCGCGGCAGGCGTAAATGCCCTCGGTAACGGTGTCCGTGTACTCCCCGATGAAAGGGGGCTCTGTGCCCGCCTCACGCAACACGTGGAACTCCCCAGGAGCAAGGTCAAGGCGCCATTGCTCCGTTGTTCGACGCACTGGGTACGGGGTGCCGTCGGGCCGGGTAGGTGGCAATTGGTTGCTCATACCTAGACCGTATGACCTTCGGGCGCGCCCGGCGCGGCGATTTCGTAAGTGGCTGAGAGGGTAAGCGCATGTCGAACTCGGATGTAGTAGCCAAATTGGGTTCGTTGTTGCCGGATGGGGCGGTTGTGGTTGACCCGGACCGGCTGGCCTCCTACCGCTTCGATCGAGCCGAAGGGGCCGCTGCGGGCACACCTGCCGCAGTGGTGTTTCCACGCACCACCCAAGAAGTTTCGACGATTCTGGCGACCTGCCACGAAGCTCGAGTTCCGGTGGTGCCAAGAGGTGCCGGATCGGGATTAGCAGGCGGGGCAAATGCAATCGACGACGGCATTGTCCTGTGCCTTGAAAAGATGACCGCGATCGTTGAGATCAATGAATCCGATGCCACGGCCTACGTCGAGCCTGGTGTGCTAAACGACGAATTGCGAACCGCAGTTCGAGCCCATGGTTTGTGGTACGCGCCGGACCCGGCTTCGCGCGAGTTCTGCAGTATCGGTGGGAATATCGCTACGAACGCCGGAGGGCTTTGCTGCGTTAAGTACGGGACTACCCGCGAGAACGTGTTGGGACTGGAGGTGGTGCTAGCCGATGGTCGCGTGATGCGCGTTGGTCGACGCAGTTTGAAAGGTGTGGCTGGCTACGACTTGATGAATCTGCTTATCGGCAGCGAGGGGACCCTTGGCGTGGTTACCGGAATTCGTACGCGACTTAGGCCGCTTCCCCCGCCAGCGATGACTGTGGTTGGGGTATTCGCTGATGTGGTCGCGGCCGGACGGGCTGTGCAGGATGTGATGTCAGGACGGACACCGTCGCTATTTGAACTACTGGATTCGACAACTGTGGCTGCTGTCGAGGACATGTATGCGATGGGGCTTGACCGAGACGCGACCCTGCTGATTGCCCAGTCAGACCTTCCTTCACCGGCAGCAGCTGCTGAGGTCGCTGACTTCGGCGCAGCTTTCGAACGGGCGGGGGCGATCGAGGTTTACGTCGCCGAAACTGCCGAGGAATCCGAGGCGCTCTTGGCTGCTCGTCGGAATGCCATCTTTGCTCTGGAAGCACAAGGTAAGTGGCTACTGGACGACATTGCCGTACCGCGGTCGGCCCTTGCTGAGGCGATCGGGATGATCAAAGCGGTTTCTGAGCGCAACTCAGTAACGATCGCAACGTTCGGTCATGCCGGCGACGGGAACCTACACCCGACGATCGTGTACCCACATGACGATCCGGAAGCCGAAGCGCGTGCCCAGATCGCATTTTCGCAAGTTTTGGACATTGCATTGGCAGTCGGCGGAACGGTCACTGGCGAACACGGAGTGGGCCTGCTGAAGGCCCGAGCGTTGGGACGCGAACTCGATCCGGTGGCCATTTCGGTCCATTCCGCGATCAAGGCGGCCTTGGACCCAGCGGGCATCCTGAATCCTGGCAAAGCGCTGCCGATCGGCTAGCGAGTAGGGAACGCGACGTTCACGGCACGGTCCAACGGTCCACAAGAAGTGGGACGTTCGGCGTCGGGGTGGGGACGTTCGCCCGACTGGCACGTCCACCCGCGGCACGCAACATAGAACCTGTGAATCACAGCCACGCCGCCAACTCAGTCCGTGCAGTCCATCACGATCCGGCCGATCGGCCGTTCCTAGTTATTTGGGAGTCGACGCGGGCCTGCCAATTGGCTTGCCAGCATTGTCGTGCCGAAGCAGCGCCAGGTCGCGACTCCAAAGAGTTAACCACCGATGAAGCAACGACCTTGATGAGTCAGGTCGCCGATTTCGGCAAGCCAGCGCCTATTTTCATCATCACCGGGGGCGACCCCTTTGAGCGTGCCGATATCTACGAATTGGTGCGGCGCGGTAAGGAACTTGGCCTGCCAATGGCGGTCTCGCCTTCGGGCACTCCCAAACTGTCGCGTGAATCCTTGACCAAACTTAAGGACGCAGGTGCGTCGGCAATTTCGCTGTCCCTGGACGGAGCTAGCGCCGAGGTCCACGACGGGTTCCGGCGAGTTCCTGGCACGTTCGATCGCACGATCACCGGCTGGCGCGAGGCTCGCGAGCTGGGACTTCGCGTCCAGATCAACTCCACAGTCACCAAGAGCACGGTCCATGAGTTGCCAGACTTGCTGCGTTTGGTGATCGAACTTGGGGCGATGACTTGGAGTGCATTTCTCCTCGTGCCAACTGGCCGAGGAACCGAGCTCGACGCATTGACACCCCGCGAGACCGAGGACGTTCTCAATTTCCTTTATGACGCCGGCACGTTCGCTCCGGTCAAGACAACGGAGGGGCACCATTTTCGCCGCGTGGTTATGGAACGTGAGGTGCTCGCAGATCTTGGGGTCGATCACGTCGAAGCCCTTGGACTTGGGTCGTTGTATCAAGACTTAGCTGCACGTTTGGCCGAAATCGGGCCGGTGGACCGGAAACGGCGGCCTCCTTTGCACGTCAATGCTGGCAACGGTTTCGTGTTTGTTTCCCATGTGGGCACCGTCCACCCAAGCGGATTCATGCCGATCGCAGCCGGCGACGTGCGCGAGCAAACGTTGACCGACATCTATCGTGAATCCCCGCTCTTCCTTGGTCTACGCGATACCAGCCGCCTCGAAGGCCGTTGTGGCAAATGTGAATTCGCCGGAATCTGCGGTGGTTCTCGTTCTCGCGCATATGCGGTCAGCGGAGACCCTTATGGCGAAGAACCATTGTGCCCTTACGAGCCGGGCAGCTTCCCCTACCAACACGAACTTGCTTTGGCATTGCCAAACATGGGCAACGCCCGCTGACTCGAGGCTAGGCAAGACCCATCTTCGAAGCCAGTTCGGTTAGTACGATTCGCAATTTGTTGGCCAAGAAGCTGAGCTCGTCGGGACCGCAGATGAGAGTCGGCGCCAAGTAGATGGTTGGGTCGCCCCGGTCGTCTGCCCTGCAGTAAATGCCCTCTTCCCAAAGCCGCGGCGAGAGGAAGTCGAAGAGCAACTCCTTCTGCTGTTCGAGCGGAATGGTGCGCTTGGTTACCTGATCGGACACGAGTTCGATCGCTAGAAAATATCCCACGCCACGAACATCGCCAACGACTGGAATATCGCGCAAACCTTCGATCAGGCCGCGGAATAGCGCTTCATTGGCCAGGACGTTTGGAATAGCTTCCGCTTCCAATATGTCCAGATTGGCTAATGCCACCGCGGCAGCTACTGGGTGTCCGGCAAATGTGGAGCCGTGTAGAAACATGACATCTTCGGCGAGGAATGGTTGCAGGACCTTGTCCGATGCGATCACCACTCCCATCGGGATCGCCCCGCTGGTCAGACCTTTGGCCGAGGTTATGACGTCAGGTTTTGCACCTACCCGCTCGGATCCGAACATGGTGCCCAGTCGACCGAATGCGCAGATGGTTTCGTCCGATACATAGAGCACGTCGTACGTGTCGCAGATTTCACGGACGCGGTCGTAGTACCCGGGAGGGGCGACGAAACAGCCACCCGCGTTCTGGACCGGCTCGAGGAATACAGCTGCGACCGTGTCAGGACCTTCGGCAAGAATTGCACGCTCGATTTCATCGGCCGCCCATAGTCCGAACGCCACCGCGTCATCGGCGTGGACGGGTGCTCGATAGAAGTTCGTGTTTGGGACCTTTGAAGTGCTGGGCACCAGTGGTTCAAAAGTGTCGCGGATTCCAGTAAAGCCGGTGATGGAAAGTGCGCCCAAAGTGGTGCCGTGATACGAAATCGCACGGCTCAACGCCTTGTGCTTGTGTGAATTACCGCGTAGTTGGTGATACTGGCGAGCTAGCTTCCAAGCGGTCTCAACCGATTCGGATCCGGACGATGTGAACCAGACTCGATTCATGTCCGGCGGGGCTAGATCCGCCAGCCGCTGCGCTAATTCAATTGCGCGCGGGTGAGCAAAAGTCCAGATCGGGAAGTAGTCCAGTTCGCCCAATTGTTTGGCGGCAGCGACAGCCAACTCCGGTCGGCAATGGCCGACGTTGACCGTATAGAGACCGGACAGGGCATCTAGGTAGCGCCGACCTTGATCGTCGAAGATCCAAGGCCCGTCGCCGGCGACGATGACAGGAATCTGGCCCGGCCTGAAGTTTGAAAGGTAGGTGAACTGGGGCCAAAGATGGTTGGCGGCTGATGCCTGCCAGGAATCTTGCTGGGACTTGCTGATCGGTTCGCTTGCCACTACGGGGGCGGACACGGGGATCCTTTCGGGGTGGGAATTGTTACCAGCATACTAACTGACCAGTCAGTAACTGGGGAAGTGTTTCGCGTCGTTGGTCCGGTATTGGATAGGAAGCTAGCTACTCACTTGCACGGGCGGACCAAATGGCCGGGTCGAGCCGGCCTTGGTACATCGGTAGATCAATCACCGAATCCTCGGGTCGGAATTGGGACCACAGCCGGTTAACGCCGGCCGTGCCGTAGCGGCGGACCCGCGTGCACGCATCCAGATCAAGCACATCGGTAAGCACGGTCGGGGATGCGTCGGGGGCTTGGGACCGGACCAGGCCCTCCGGGTCAACGATCAGACTTTGGCCGGTGCCGTGGGGTGCCGCGGCGTTGACGCTCAGGAAGTACACCTGGTTCGCGATCGCATTGGCTCGAGCCAAGACCAATTCCTGCGGGCGATCCGAGGATGTGGTGCGTACGACGTTGAGGATTACTTCGGCGCCCTGCCAGGCCAGCGCCCGGGTACTTTCCGGATACCAACTGTCGTAGCAGATCGAGAATCCGACCCGGCCAATTCCCGGGAGTTCGGCAACAACGAATTTGTCCCCGGGACGGGCGGTCTCAAACGGTCGCCACGGGAATACCTTGCGGTATGAAGCAACCAATTCGCCTTCTGGCGAGTACAGCACGGAAGTGTTGTAGATGTAACCGTCGGCACCACGTTCGTACACGCTGCCCGGAGCGAGCCACACTCCCAAATCGCCGGCCAGCGTCGCTAGCGACTTGCCCCTGGGCCCATGAAGGGGTTCAGCAAGATCCGGCAAGGAATCTTCCGACCCAGCCGTCAAATGAAGTTCCGGATACAGAACTAGGCGTGTCGCAGGAAAATTACGCACCACTGATGTGACGTCAGCGGCGAAAGCCCCTAGAGCCGTGGCTGGTTCAGTTTGAGTGGCCTGCACCAACGCCACGGGTAGCAATCTGGACACTTTGCCTCCTAGAGCGCGTCAGATCAGGCTAGTCGGCGGCCGACCATAAGTAAGGAACAGGGTGTCTGAGGCGACGAGTACCCGGTGCAAAGCCAGATCTGCCGGAGCTCGAGGAAGTTCGGCACCCGCCAGCATCCGACTTGGGGAGCCCCCATTCGGGTAACTGCCGCCGGCAAGTCGGGGCGAGATAGTTACGCACCATTCGTCCACCAAGTCTGCTGCAGCCAACTGGGCCAAGAGGGATGGTCCACCCTCACAGTGCAGCCAAGTAAGCCCCCGAAGGCGAAGCTCGGTCAGCGCCAAAGCAAGGTCGACGTTCTTGTCGCCGCAAACAATTACGTCAGCGAATTGGGTCACTTGCCGACGCGCGGTTTGATCGCTGCGCTCAGTCGTAAGAATGACCGGGCGCTCCACCGAATGTGTAAACAGTTCGCTTGCGACATCTAAATCAAGGCTGCGGCTGACAATCGCGACTACGGCCGCCGGGCGTTGTCCAGCCATCGCGCGGGCTGCCGAGTAGCGGGGTTTGGCCCGAACTGGTCGGTAACCCTCGGCGCGTACGGTGGCGGCTCCAACCACGATTGCATCCGCCCGGCCTCTTAACATCCCAAATAGTTCAGTGTCCGCCGCGTTGGCTATGCCTCGTGAGAGCCCGTCCGGGGCTTGGGCTGCCCCGTCGACGCTCGCCACCATGTTTGTCCGCAGCCACGGAAGGTCCGGCCAAGCGTAGGCCAGATCTACCTGGTCGGCTGTGAGGTCGCCGGTGGGCGGGAACAAGCTTTTCATAGGCCTGATCTTGACATGGCCACCGAAATCCGGTGCGGACAGCGCAACAATCGACCGGGGGAGCGCGGAAAACATGATTTGAAACGATTTGGTGGCAAAAACAACCCTAGGAGTTGCTAAAGGGTGGCAAGCCTCTGCCGAAAACTGTTGAGCGTTCACGGCGAACGCATCTGCAACTGGGGGGTTCAGCATGGCTAGCAAGGCAAACATCAGGATGCGGGTCATATCGGCGGTAGTCGGTTGTGCCCTTGCCGGGGGAGCCGCTTATGCAGCTACCAACTGGACGGTCGGTGTGGCGGCCGGGTCATCGGGTGAAGGCCAGTCGGCCACCATTTCAAACCTGACCATCACCGCAGTTGCTGCTCCGTCGGCCGTGAACTTGCTGTACCCAGGCGGAACGGGTGATGTCGTTGTGACGATCAGCAACCCGAACCCGTATCCGGTGACGATCACCGCCGTCCAGTTGCCGACCAATGCCACCTTCGCCACCGGTTATACGACCAGCGCATTAACCACGACCCAGACCGGATGCCTTGCGGCAACTCCGAGCGGGGTGGGTTGGAACTTCGCGACCGCGACCAGCGGCACCTCACACACCTTGAGCACGCCGCTCACCGTGGCAGCTAGCGGCCAGACCGGTAATCCGTTGACCGTCACCTTCACCAATGACGCGACCATGGCGTCAACGACACCGGCAGCTTGTGCGGCGACGTTCTTCTCAATGCCGTCGCTCACAGGTGTTACAGCTACTGGTGGTGCTGCAACCGCGACCGTCAGCCCTGCCACAGATGCATGGATTGCCTGATCTAGCATCAGGGCACTAGTCAAAGCTGAGAGAGATGAGGAGCCGGCGATGGGGAGAGTCTCCTATCGTCGGCTCCTCGTTCTCTCGGCGATTTTGGTTGCGGTTGTTGCGTTGGCTACTCCGGCGTCCGCTGCGACAGCTTGGCTGGTGAGGTTGGCGGTAGGAAGTTCCGGGCAGGCAAAGGCCCAAGCTATTCCGGCAGCCCCTGCTGGCTTAACCGCGTCGTGCCCAGCGCCGACCACGTCCAAGACCGTCAAACTTGTTTGGACGGCCGTGACACACGCCACGAGTTACACGGTTTATCAATCCACGACGTCGGCTACGGCCGGATTCACCTCAGTTGCCACTGGCGTTGCCACCGCCACGTGGACCAGTGGCACTTTAGCAGCCGCGATCTACTGGTACAAGGTCACCGTCACGATGGGGAGCAACTGGGTCAGCGCCCAGTCCACCGCCACCAGCCAGGCGACTATTCATGCCACGTCGCTCTTCTGCACCCAGCCTTAGCTGGCTCACACTGCTCGGCGCCGACGTTTGCGACCTTGGCGATTCGTGCCGGTCATGTCCGTGGAGACGTCGCTATCCATTGTGTAGTGCCTTCCGTCGCGTTCGCGATGAAGGCGCGTGGCGTCCCTCGCCGCTGAGCATGACAGGTGAGTGAACGCTTAACTACCGGCTGCCACGGTGACCGGCAGCGTCAACAGCCGGAATCGTCAGGTGCCACCTATAGGCACGTAGTAGGCGCGCACCCTAATTCTGCAGGCCTCAAACTGCCATTCACCTGCGATGATCTTGGTGGGCGATACAGGACTTGAACCTGTGACCTCTTCCGTGTCAGGGAAGCGCGCTAGCCAGACTGCGCCAATCGCCCGTGCTCTACTTCGAGGTGGAGACGGGATTTGAACCCGTGTACACGGCTTTGCAGGCCGTTGCCTCGCCTCTCGGCCACTCCACCGTAAGGCTCGACTCTCAAGCCCTTCCGAGCGGACGACGGGATTCGAACCC
>CAIKAW010000007.1 GCA_903825575.1 uncultured bacterium
CCTTTTGCTCGCGGGATCGCACGTGCTGACCCAGGCGGACTCGTCGACGCCACGAAGTTGGGCGCCCTCACTGGATTACGGACATTGGTCCAAATTCCCTACTTCGGGTTCCAGCCACCTGGGTCTGCATTCGGCTTCGCACTCACAGCGTGGAGCCTGGTCGCGCTCGCACTTGTTGTCCTTGGCACCCGTCGCCTTTGGCGAATCCCTGCTGCCCGCGGCGTTGTCGCCGCAACCTGGATGTTCTTCGGGTTGGCGTACGCGGCCTACCTCGGTCATCTCGGATTCTTGACCAAACCTTGGTACGGAAGTGGAAACCGGATCCTTGCCCAGGCCAGCACCCTTGCCGTGATTCCGCTTGCAGCAGCGATAATCAGTCTCGGCCAAACTGCCCGACGACGACGTAGTCGGAATGTCGCAGTCGCGCTGGCGGCCACCACACTGTGCGTCGGCACAATGCTTATCGTGCGCACCGTACAGACGGGCGACGCGGCGTTTGCCCGCGCGATGGTGACTAACGATCAGGTCGCTGCATTTAGTTGGCTGGCAGCCCATTCGAAACCAGGCGAGCGCGTCCTCAACGATCCGCGCGATGGCAGTGTGTGGATGTATCAGGCAACTGGCGGCGCGGTCATTCCACTATTCGACCTAAAGCACAACTGGGCCACCGACCCCGCGTGGAATGGCCGCGTCTACTTGCAAGCGAAGGTCGCCGATGCAGCAACAGATCTATTCGTGCGCGTCGAAGCCGCAGCTTGGCATGTTCGGTACGTCCTAGTAGATCCGGCTGTCGTACCTGGAGGTAAGCCTGCCCTTAAGGTCGCGGCGATTGAATCCACGCCAGGACTGCGAGAGGTATTCAGCAGTGGCGCGGTCCGCGTATACGAGGTGCCGAACTAACTCAGTGCTTCTTGCCTGTTGTGATGATGTCCGCCGACGGGCTGGCCTTGGCCTTCTTGTCTAGCCGCTTTTCCTTGATCGACTTACCGGCGGCCTTCTTCTGCATGTTCTGTCTTGGCGATTTGTCGGCCATGTTGGCTCCTCGAGCCAGGAAGCCTGAACGGCTCCGATAGCCATGACACTACGCGGTGAACGGGGCAACGTTGGTCTGTTGGCCCAGGAACCTTGCGGTGTCGAGCTGGTGCAGTAGAGGCGTTTCATGAGTTGGCGGCAGGCCCCGCCTACAAGCGGCTAATCCTGAGTCCCCGCAACTCACCAATTGGCGGCGGCTCCCACGGTGCTAGCAAGAAAGTTAGCAAGAGAGCCCGACCTCCGCCGGTGGCGAAGGCCCAGCAGACCGTGCCGCCTTCATCGCGTAAATGATCTTGAAAAAGTGCGCCCGGAGGGACTCGAACCCCCAACCTTCTGATCCGTAATCAGATGCTCTATCCGTTGAGCTACGGGCGCAGGTCTTACGACCGGGGAGAACTGTACCGCCCTACAAGCAGTGCCTCAGAACCCGGCCAAAGCGGACACGGGGATACCACCGGAAGGCAGTCCAGTCGGTTCAGCCCTCGGTCTCGTTGGATACCAACGTCCGGAGCTTCGCCCTAGTCTCCGCGTCTGGCGAATAGACGACCGTGCCCTGCATTCCGCGCGTTAGTAGGACCTTGTAGATATTGCGAACGAACGAGTCGAATCCCTCAGTCCCCTTGCCCCGGAACGCTGGGTCCCTTGAGGCACGAACATCGCTAACGAACTGATCCGTACGCCAGAGAAGGTCCGGGCCAAGGATCACGCCGTTCCAGTCGTACTCGAAACCTTGTGCCGTGTAGACGCAGCCCACCTGTCCAAACCCACCTGGCTCACTCGCCCACAGGCTGCGAGCTGGAACGTCGCCGATCCGGCGCTCCTCTGGGTTGTTCCAAGGACGCGTCCAGTCGCCCAGGACCACGTCGTCAACAAGATGACCATCTGCTGGTTTGCTCCAAGGCCAGCAGAAGCCGGCAGTCATGCGAGCGGAAAGCCCATCGCTTTGGTATTTGGCCAAGATCGCTTCAAGTTCTTCTGGGGAATCGGCTACCTGAAGTTCAAAGTGATCATCTCCCACCCAGACAACCGGACCTCCGGGTTCGAGGCCAAGCAAGCGAAGGACCCAGGTCTCGAACAGCCTGGATCCGCCCGACCGGAACTGCGCATCCAGATCAACTCGCACGACAGTCAGGCCGCGCGCAGCCGCAGCAGATTCAATGACCGCAATGCTGCCGATCTCTCCTGGGCGCACAACTTGATGCTCGTCCAACAAGAACACGGGAACTCTTGCAGCATCGATAAGTTCATCTATCTGCGCCGCCCCAGTTCGAAGTCTCGCGGCGGTGAACCTATTGGCACTGCTGATCCGGATGCGATGCGCTTCGTCACTAATCAGAACGTCGAGATCATTGGCATTCGAATCCATGAACGAGTTGAAATACTGAAACAAGCTCTTGACTGAACTACTGCCCTTGCCCGCGACTCGGCGCAATGTTTCCGTGAAAGCCTTAGAGCCAGTTGCATGGATTGCTGCATAGCCACGGCGCGACATTTCACCAAGTAGTGAGAGTGCAATAACACTCTTGCCACTACCCGGTCCACCCGAAACTACAACGACCGTTTTGCCGTTACCAGCGCGCGCCCGTTCAACAGCAGCGAGTACCAGCGAGAAGGCCACCTGTTGCTCATCAAGCAGGACAAACTGTTCTCGCGTCTGGATTTCCGCCGCCGCGAGTGCCAACAACTGGCGACTGGGCGCGATACGCGACGCGAGAAACTGGTCCGCAGAAGCCGCGCCTGAAATCGGAGCTAAACGACTTCGCAAGAAGTCCAGCCACGCCCCTCTTTCAGACTGCGTGAAGAACCGGGCATTAGTTGTCTCAGGCAATAGGCGAAGCCCAGCCACGTTGGCAGCTACCGCATTGTGCAGATAGGCGACGCCAACAATCGCGTCCACTTGATTCTCAATGCTGCGGGTGAATTGCTCGACGAACGCGACGTACCGACGCACCTGCTCAAGTGGGTGCAACACCGGCCGATTTCCGTAGGCGTCGACTAGTACTAGGTCGTCGGCTTCGTCCGTCGGTCGCGCATGACTCCACTGCTTGAGTTCTACGACCACATAGGAGGGCATTCCGGATTTGGGGTGGACTCCCGCAAGCACGGCATCCATCCGTTTACTTGTCAGTGGGAGACGTTGCTCAAGCAACACCTCAACCTGACCAAGTCCGGCATCGCAGAGATCTGCAGCAAGGACAGGCAGGCTGCCCGCCCATGACCTAACTTCACCAGGGGAGGGGCGGTGCCCATGATCGAACAGGAACCGCTCCTCGAGTCGCTGCGCCAAGACCCGTTCCACGGCGGACTGATTAAGACTGTCTGCGGACAGCCTAAGTAAGGACACAGGGGACTCCCCCACGCAGCACGAGATGACTCGCGCGGGTGGGGGCGTGTCCTACCGATTACCGCTAGGAAGCCCGTCGGGCCGCACTTGATACGAGTGGCACGATAGCGGGACCCAGCCACGTGCGGGCCACAAAAGGAGGCTGATGTCTGTGTCGGAGATCGCGGAGCTGCAGGCGTTGATCCGGGATTTCGCTGACCGGCGCGACTGGCATCGCTTCCACAATCCGAAGAATCTGGCTCTAGCGCTTTGCGGTGAAGCCGGCGAGCTTGCGGCGGAACTTCAATGGCTGACAGTTGAGGAGGCCGCCGAGCTGAGCGGGGACGCCCTGATCCGTTTGCGGCAGGAGGCGGCGGACGTCGCTATCTACCTGCTTCGCCTCTGCGATGTGGCCGGAATCGACCTTGGCAGTTCGGTTCGCGCGAAGCTAGCGATCAACGAAATTCGGTTCCCAGCACCGTCGGCGGGATAACTGCCGCATGGGCGCCAAACTGTCCTAAGCGCACCACAATCCACGAACCCAATGGCGGAGGCGGAGGGATTTGAACCCTCGAGGGGGTTTAAGCCCCCAACCGCATTAGCAGTGCGGCGCCATAAACCGGGCTAGGCGACGCCTCCATGCCGGCGAACCACGAGGGTCCGACAGCCGGGCAAGCGTACCGGACGGTGCGGGGGGGAAATGTCGCTCGGGCAGATGGGCGCCTCGTCGGTTCAGGCGCTGGGCTGCTGACCTACTAGTCCCTCGGTGAATCGCCAACTGCGCTTTCCTTAGGAAACTCCAGTTGGCGATTCGCGAAGTCGGAACACTGGTACCGCAGCCAGCCAACCCCCGCGACCAGCCAACCCCCGCGACCAGCCAACCCCCGCGGGCCCTCCTGGGCGGCCCGGCAACCGTCCCC
>CAIKAW010000008.1 GCA_903825575.1 uncultured bacterium
CATGTTCGGGATCAGCATGTTGTCTGCCCAAATCATGATGCCCGCCGGCGGGGAAACAAACTTTAGATTCGGGTTGTCGGCCTGCAGTTGAACAACATCGCCCGACCACGCCATACAGGCCGCTAGATCTCCCTTGCTCAGTCCCTGTGAGTACTCGTTGCCTGTGAACTTTCGGATCTGACCGGCGTCGACGGCGCTCTGCAGCGTTGCGATCGCCGCGGCGAAATCGTCATCGGTGAACTTCGCCGGGTCCTTGCCCGCTTGCAGGAGGAGCATTCCGATGGTGTCGCGCATCTCAGTAAGAACGGCGATCCGGCCCTTAAGGTCCGGCCGGGTTAGCAGTTCGGTGATGTCCTTGACTTCAGGAACCAGCTTTGAGTTGTAGGCGATACCAGTCACTCCAGACTGCCAAGGCGCGCTGTGATCGCGCGTCGGGTCCCAACTTGGCGACTTCAGCGCGGCAATCAGGTTCGCATCGACGTTGGGAGTGTTGGCCTTGTCGCGCTTCTGGATGAATCCCTGTCGAATCAGGCGCGCGGCCATCCAGTCAGTCAGCGCCATGAGGTCACGCCCGGTGTCCTGACCATTACGCAGGAGCGGTGCGATCTTGGCGTAGAAGGATTCGTTGTCGGCGATGTCCTCGGTGTAGTTGATCGTGATCCCGGTCTGAGCCAGGAATGCATCGATCGTCGGGTGCTTCGTGGTGATCTTGTCATCCGTGTCGATGTACAACTGCCAGTTCGAGAAGTTCACGATCTTCTCGGTGTCCGACATATCGGTAGCGGCCTGATTCGATGCGGCGGGGGCCGATGCGGGCGCAGTGCTACATCCAGCTAGCAATCCGGTGCCGGCTAGCGCCCCACCGACTGCGGAAGTACGTAGGAAGCCGCGACGACTCATTGCCGACTTTAGAAAGTCGAGCATTGGCTCTGGCGTTGAATCTGGCATGAGTGTTCTCTTTCTACTGAAACAACCTACGGTCAGCGGTCGCCGAAAACCGTTCGATGCCAATCCTTGTGCGTCTCGCCAGTGATATCGAGAGAAATGTGCTTGACGTTGGTGTACTCCTCGAACGAGTACTGACTCATGTCCTTGCCGAATCCTGAAGCCTTGAATCCGCCGTGCGGCATTTCGCTCACGATCGGGATGTGGTCATTGAGCCAGACACAACCGGCCTGAATCTCGCGGGAAGCACGCAGACACCGGAAGACATCTCTGCTCCAAGCCGACGCCGCGAGACCAAACGGCGTGTCATTGGCCAGCGCAATGCCCTCTTCGTCGGAGTCGAAAGGTAGAACAACAAGCACCGGACCGAAGATCTCGTCCTGCACAATTTCGGACTGCTGCCCAGCGTCGACAACAAGAGTCGGCTCGTAGTAGGCGCCCTTGGCCAACACTCCGCCTGGAATAGCGCCTCCGACGACAATCCGCGCACCGGCCGCCCGAGCGCGATCAACGAATCCGGCCACACTCGCCTGCTGTTTGAACGACACCAACGGGCCCAAGTCGGTGCTTGGATCTGCCGGTGCCCCTAACCGAACGGTTCGCATCAGGTCGGCGACGCCAGCGACGAAGGCGTCATACAGCGGCCGCTGAATGTAAGCACGAGTGGCCGCGGTGCAGTCCTGCCCGCTGTTAATCAGCGAACCAGCGACCGCGCCCTGAATTGCGGCCTCGAGATCGGCATCGTCGAAGACCAAGAACGGTGCTTTGCCACCCAGTTCGAGGTGAACTCGCTTGACCGTGCGAGCCGCCGTTTCCATGACTCGCTGACCGACTGCCGTAGAGCCAGTGAACGACACCATGCGCACGCCATCGTGGGATATCAAGGATTCGCCAGCGATTCGGCCAGAACCCGTGAGCACGTTCACGACTCCAGCCGGGATTCCGGCTCGTGCGACGTCGTCTGCAAGCAGTAGCGAAGTTAGCGGAGTGATCTCTGCGGGCTTCAGGACGATTGTGTTCCCCGCCGAGATCGCGGGCAAGATCTTCCACATCGCCATCTGCAGCGGGTAATTCCAAGGAGCGATGGATCCCACGACGCCAATGGCCTCGCGACGGATCACCGAAGTGTGGACCCCGTCGTATTCGGTGGAGGCGCGACCTTCAAGGTTACGAGCGGCTCCTGCAAAGAATGAGACGTTATCGATGGAACCAGGCACATCGAATTCGCGCGTCAACTTAATGGGCTTGCCACTCTGGGCAGTCTCGAGTTGCGCGTAGTCCTCAGCGCGTTCGGTGAGAATTGCAGCCAACCGGTTCAAAGCGCCCGAACGTTCACCTGGCGTAGCGCGAGACCACTCGGGGAAAGCAGCCGCAGCCGCAGCCACCGCGCGATCGACATCCTGCGGACCAGCCTGATCGACGGTCTCAACCACATGACCGTCGGCCGGATCGATTACATCGAAAGTCTCTACTAAAGACCCGGCGGTCCGAACCCCGCCAATGTGCTGATGTGCCATGCCGCCCCTGTCTGGGTGCTCGGGAAACCTTAGCCCGATAACTGGCGATACTCGCATACTTAAGGCCGTTTCCATAGGGATTCCGTTGACAGAACGTCCCTTAGCAACGAATTGCGCTACTACTCCCAGCATCGCTGGAGCGTGGATGATCTCCTACTGGGCAACAAGATGGCAACCCAAGGCCACTAGGTGTTACGTTCTGTTGCCATGCCGCAACGTGCCACTGCCACTCCCCTGCCGACGGTTCCCTTTCCGACCGTGGCCGAGGTCCTCGACCTTGAAGCAGTCCGGGTGGGTCACCCCAGAGTGGTTGCAGGAGCCGATTCGCTAGATCGGCCAGTCCGCTGGACGCACGTGAGCGAAGTTCGTGACGTCGCGCGGTTGCTGCGCGGTGGCGAACTGCTGCTTCTGACCGGGCTGGTTCTACCTGACGACGAAGCCGGCCTACGCGAATACGTGGGCGCCTTGGCCGACGTTGGTGCCGCCGGAGTGTGCGTCGAGCTGGGCCGCCGATTCCAGAAACTCCCGCGTGCCATGATCCGCGCTGCTGAGGAACGGCACCTACCGTTGATTGAATTGCAGCAGGAAATCCGGTTTGTCGCAGTGAGTGAAGCAGTGCATGCGCGCATCGTTGACTCGCAACTGGCCGAACTTCGCGCGAGCGAAGAGCTACATCAAACATTCACCGAACTCTCCGTCGAAGGCGCCGCTCCAGCCGAAGTCGTTCGTCAGGCCGCGCGGATAGCTGGACGCCCAGTCATTCTTGAAAACCTGGCCCATCAAGTCCTTGCCTACGACTCGGCCGGTACCGACGCTGCCACCTTGCTCGAAGGTTGGGAAGCGCGCTCGCGCGCCATCACCGTCA
This sequence comes from uncultured bacterium, assembly GCA_903825575.1. Classification (GTDB taxonomy): domain Bacteria; phylum Actinomycetota; class Actinomycetes; order S36-B12; family CAIKAW01; genus CAIKAW01. The sequence continues at coordinate 3,328 of CAIKAW010000008.1, forward strand.
GCGGTCGGACCGGAGAATCTCTCGGCTGGCTCGCCACCACCGTCGGCGCCCGCGGGCACGACTGGGGACGACTGCTGCTTTCATGCGACGTCCCATCGACCGGGCGCGACGTAATGCTGGTGGAGCGCGGAGCCGCGACCTTGGCGTTGAGCCGTCTGGTTGAACGTGATCGCGAGACCCTCGAGCGTCAGACGCACCGCACGCTTCTAGCTGGGTTGCTAACTCACTCGCTGCCGGCGGCCGAGACCGGCATGCGAGCCAAAGCCTTAGGCGTTCCGCTCGAGGGGCGCACGCTCAGCGCGGTCGTGCTTCGGCTCTCCTCCAGGCCGGGCGAAGCAGCACTAGAAACCCAAGCCCGACTCAGAGATTTCGCAGAGACCGTTGCCGCATCAGTGCGTGACGCAAAACTGATCGCGCTGGTTGGGTCGATCGATGACGTGAGTGTCGGCGTACTGGCAACCCTGAGCGGACGCGAAAACGTGGCCAGAGCTATGGAATCGCTTGCATCTTCTTTGACCCGAAGACTTGCCAGTAGTAGAGCAACAACGGCGGTCAACCCAGTCGGAACCTCGGATTACGTCATGGCCGTGGGATCTGCGGTGACGTCAGTCCGCGATGCACGCAGGTCGTTCCTAGAGGCCGCGCAGGTAGCCGATGCCGCAGCACATCAGCCGACCATGCCGTATTACCAATTGGCCGACGTGAGGCTACGCGGCCTGCTTCACTTGCTGCGAGACGACGAACGGCTACAGACGTACGTTGAACGCGAACTTGGGCCCTTGCTCGCATACGACGACACGCATTCGGCCAAGTTGATCCCGATTCTCACCGCATATCTTCTGGCTGGTCGTAATAAGTCCGCCGCCGCTGACGACGCACACTTATCCCGACCTTCGTTCTACGACCGACTCCACCGGATCGAAACCACGCTCGACGTCGACCTCACCGACGTTGAGTCGTGTGTGTCGTTGCACGTGGCACTGATGGGGCTCGAGGCGCTGAGGCGACCGAGCCAAGCAACCCGCTAGCCAGGATCGGACATCAGGTTTGCTGCCACCTGATTTAGGAATGAGCGCACCGTCGAGGTAGCAACCCGATGTAGTAATGCTCGATCCAACGTCGCACCAACCGGACCCCACGGCGGTGTATAGGAACCCGAAAGCGTCAAGCGAGACGAGTGATCGTCGAGCGGAGACACCTCCACTTCGCCGTCGAGTAGCGGAAACATCGACCGCAGCCCGCTAGCTTCCCAAGAAAGTGGGACAACAAGGTTCGACCCACGGTGGTGCACCAAACCCACGGTGACTTCAACGGTGCGAGCGATACTTTCGGGCGCCCAGTCCGGCCCAATTCGCAAGCGCACAGCTTCACCGTCGCCCTGGGCTGTCACGGCTAGCGGGGACAACCAATGGGCGCCGCCCAAGAACCGGCTGCGGATCTGAGCGAGCGGGCGCTGCACGTCCGCAAAGTCCCGAATCAATATTGCGCGCTGGGATCCGTCGGGGGCCTGCGCGCCGTCAACGTCTGCCACACGCTGACCTTAGGTAGCCCTGCGGACCTGCCACCTAGCCGAAAGTCACCGCCATCACGGCCAAAGGTCCCGGCTAGGCGCGGACGCCGCAAGAACGCGCTACGTGTGCCCGGGCAGGCACAAGGATGATCGACGCAATGGCCGGAACGTCCGCTTACGCGACCGGCCGGGAGGACTGTTTGGTGCGGGTTCAGTCGATGGGGCGGAAGCCTGAACACATGATGCGAAGCCAGCCGATCTGGCCTCCCCTTTCGGAGAGGTAGACCTGCTGTTCGACCAAGTGCACACCGTTCGCGTTGCGGATTCGGAATCGATAACTGCAGTGCTGCCGGTCGGCGAAAGTGTGGGTGGAGATCTCTTCAACGTTTTCGATCACGTCATTGTCGTCGAACCAAACACAGATGGCTACGAGCACGTCCTCGGCACCTTCTGCCTCCCAGACCTTCCCGGGGGTCATCCCTCGGAAGTCGATCTCGGGATGAAGAAGCCCACGAAGAGCCATCTGGTCTTTGGCTGCAACGCCTCGTGCGAAGGCGTTTGCAAGTGAGTCCGTCATGGACTTAGTAACTGAAGGTCATGCACGGATCGTCGCCGATCTAGGCAAAGTTGTCGATTCCGGCACATCCGGTTCGTCGCGATGGTAGGACGGTGGCACCCGGCCACCCACTAAACAGGAGTCGACATGAAGTACATGCTGCTGATCTACACGAACCATGAGAACTGGGAGTCTCTGACTGAGGCAGAGGGTGCCGAAATGTCGGCCGCATACGGAACGTTCACGGAGGGGATTATCGGAACCGGCGAGTTCGTCTCAG
>CAIKAW010000009.1 GCA_903825575.1 uncultured bacterium
CGCCACACGTTCGCCAGCCTGCTCCTGGCCGACGGCGAGAGCGTGCGAACGGTCGCCGACCTTATGGGCCATGCCAAGACCAGCACAACTTGGGACACGTATGGGCACGTCGCAGCAGAGACTCGTAGGTCGGCTACGGACCGACTTGCACGACTCATGAGCAAAGAATGGCTGTAAGGCTGTAACTTCGGCTGTAACTTCGGCGTCACCCTCACTGCGCGAGCTAGAATCCCTTACGTACCAAGGACTTTCGTGGGGCGGGTGGGGTTCGAACCCACGACCTGTCGGGTTATGAGCCCGCCGCTCTGACCAGCTGAGCTACCGCCCCGCCGGGAACCTTACCGACCGACCGATCCAGCGTGGCTCCCGCACTTGGACTCGAACCAAGAACCTGCCGGTTAACAGCCGGCTGCTCTGCCAATTGAGCTATGCGGGACTACTCATCACGATCTCTGAAGCGGCCCTGAGAATAACAGCCTGACGGCCAGCCAGGACCGGCGGTCAGGCCCCCAGTAGCGAGCGCAAGGTCGCCAACTCGGACTCGGCCCGGGCCCGCAGCCCCGGATCGCTTGGATCTAGCCCGGCATCAAAGACCACTGCCCAGCGAAGTTCTGGCGAACCGTAGGTGCGGCGGGCAATCAGGCGAGCCCCGCCTTGGTCTGTCAACTCCACGTATGTCGAATGGACGATGTTGGCAGTCACGCGATCGCGGATCGCCTCGGGAACTCGGCCGGGCACTGGGAGTGTGATCGAACGTCTGATTGAGGGGCCGCCTGGTACTGGCTGGACGACCAAGTCCGCAACCGGTTCGTCCCAGGACGCACGCACGACCGAGTCCCAAGGAATCACAGTCGGGTCCGCGTCGGGTTTGATCAGGTGGAGCGCTCGGGCTGTCGCCACTGCATAACCAGACTCGACCCGTGAAGCCTGCCAGTGGCCCCAGGCCAAGACCTTCTCGCCACCCAAGAACGAGCGAATCTGCGCTGGCAGTCGTTCCCACCGGGCCATGTCAGATCTCGCCCAACCCTTGATCGCGCACGTTGCGCCGGTACTGCTCGAGCGCCAGTAGGTCGGCGAAAGCGCGGGCTGAGGCTTCCGGCTCCGCCTCGGCATCGATGCGCTGCAGCCTCGACTTCAAATCCGTAATTCGACGACTTACATCGCGTTCAAGCAGTCGCGCCAAAAACGAGCGGGCATAACGTTCATCGGGCGCCCCGGTGGTAGGGATCGGCTCAACCGTCAGTTCGGTTACGAGTGCGCGGACCTCATCGTCAGGACACTGTGCCAACACGGCTTCAACCCACTCGCGATCGCGAATTCCGGCGGCCGGACCACCCGCGGCTGCTGCCGCGGCGCGCACCGCAACGTAACCAGGATGACTGAAGGCGGACTCTTCAACTGCGTCGAACCACTCGCCCACCAACTCCGGAATCTGCAGGACGCACTTAAGCGCTTCGCGTTCGACGCGCAACCGAGGCTCGACGGGGTTCGGGCGCGAGAACGTCGTCGACTCCTCGCTTGCGACCACCGCGACACTTGGGTCGGCTGCGCGCTGGTTGCCAGTTCGCGCCGCTACCCGCACAGCCTCGCGCACAACGTCAGGGTTCAGCCCAAGCCAGCCTGCAAGAAGTCGCGCATACTCAGGCCGCAAAGATTCGTCGCGGATGCGCGCAACGACCGGAGCGGATTCGCGAAGCCCAGCGATCCGGCCCTCTGCAGTATTAAGGTCGTGATTCGCAAGGGATGAACGGACAGCAAATTCAAATAGCGGCACCGGGCGAGAGACCAGATCCAGCACCGCCTGATCGCCCTTGGACTGCCGCAACTCGCACGGATCCATCCCTCCAGACTCGATTGCCACAAAGGTCTGGGACACAAATCGTTGGTCCTCACCGAATGCGCGCAATGCGGCCTTCTGGCCCGCAGCATCACCATCGAAGGTGAACACGACCTCACCCTGGAACTCGTTCTGGTCCATGAGTAGTCGGCGCAACACTCGAATGTGTTCGGTACCAAATGCAGTGCCGCAGGTGGCGATGGCAACGGGAACGCCAGCTAGGTGACACGCCATGACGTCGGTGTAACCCTCGACGATGACCGCGCGCTGGGTCTTAGCGATTTCCTTGCGGGCCAGATCAATTCCGTAAAGCACCTGACTCTTCTTGTACAGCGGGGTTTCTGGCGTGTTCAGATACTTCGGGCCTTCGTCGTCGTCGTACAACTTGCGGGCGCCGAACCCAATAACGTCCGCAGAAAGATCGCGGATCGGCCACACCAGTCGGCCCCGGAATCGGTCATACGCACCGGTGTTTCCTTGCGCGAGCAATCCGGCGGTTAGTAGCTCGGTATCGCTGAAGCTCTTCGCGCGCATGTGGTCGCGCAGCCCACCCCAACCCTTGGGCGCATAGCCAACACCGAAGTGTTCAGCGTCGGCCGGCTCGAACCCGCGGTCGCGCAAGAACTTGCGTCCGGTCTCAGCCTCCGGGCTGGCCAATTGCGCGACGTAGTACGCGGCCGCAACTCGATTAGCTTCAACCAATCGGGTGCGCTGACCTTGCGGCCTGGTCGTCGCCGCGCCACCTTCTTCGTAGCGGAGCTGGACTCCGAAACGTCCCGCCAACTTCTCAACAGCCTCCGTGAATGTCAGGTGCTCCAACTTCTGAACGAAGGTGATGACATCCCCACCCTCTTGACAGCCGAAGCAGTGGTAGAAGCCCTTGGCTGGGGTGACGTGGAACGAAGGGGAACGCTCTTCATGGAAGGGACACAGGCCCTTCAGGCTGCCTCCCCCGGCAGGTCGTAGCGAGACGTGCTCGCGCACAACGTCATCAATCCGGGCACGCTCACGGACCGACACCACATCGTCGTCGCGAATCCGTCCGGCCATGTCCGGATCCTAGGCCGGAGCCCTTAAAGGGCTCGGTGCGGCCACATAACAAGCAGCCGATGTCACAAGAGCTCGCTGCGGTCGATGAACCCCACCACTGGCCGGACCACGGTTAATTCCTCCCAGAGGATCAACCACTGCGTACCTTGCATGACCCGACGAATCGCCCGGATGCCATTGCTGAACTGGATTCGACGGGCTCGAACGTCGACGGGATCGGACTCAATCCAAGCCAATACATTCCTCGACAAGCCAAGCGGTGCGGGGATCCGATTCGTGCATGGAATCGAGTCGAGCGGCCGGGATTGGATCGAGGAAGAGCCGTCTGAGGGTCGTGGTACGGATTGTGCCCTAATCGGGCAATGTGGCACTGCCCTTTATCCACGGCTAGCGGCAGAGCCGCCGGTGCCAGTGAACGATTGACCGGTCGGTCAATGAAGCCACCTGGTCGATCACGACGCGCAACCGCTCGGCATCGGTTGCCGCATCCCGCCACGAGGTCTGGAAGGCCGGATCCAAAGCGGCTGGGGCCCCGACCACCAGTGCGTACACCAGTTCGCGCACAAGCTCGCGTTGCTGGGAGTAGAAGGCGTCCGCGCCAGCTCGCTGCATGACGTAGCGATTGGCGACCGCCTTTAGTACGGCCACTTCGTGCCGCGGCGCATCAGGAATGATCAAGTCGGCCTGGTAGCGAGTTAGCGGACCCCGGCCGTACTGCTCTCGAGTCGCGGTCTCGGCCGCAGAACAGAACCGCCCGATCAATTGACTTGTCAGATTCTTCAGGCCCGCCAAAGACTTCAGCGTGCCGTCATAGGTCGTCGGCCAGTAATCCAGCGCAAGGAGTCGATCGAGTGCCGCACCGAGGGTCGCAGCGCTGGCGTCGGGGGCGTACCAAGATGACGCCAATTCGAGCAAGTTATAGCGATCATCGCTGCGCAGGTCACGCAATTGCAGGTGGCCGGCCTGCACCGCATCTTCGAGGTCATGGACCGAATATGCAACATCATCCGACCAATCCATGACCTGTGCTTCGAAGCATTTGCGATCGCCATCGGCACCGATGCGGAGCCATTCGAAAACCGGCAGATCGTCTTGGTACACGCCAAACTTCGTGCCGCTTGGGTCGCCTTCGGTCGACCTCGTCCACGGATACTTCGTGGAGGCATCTAGCGCCGCCCGGGTCAGGTTCAGACCAACACTGCGGCCGTCATGGAAAGTCTTAGCTTCCAGCCTGGTCAGCACCCGAAGGCTCTGAGCGTTGCCTTCAAATCCGCCAATCGCGGCAGCGGCTTCATCCAGTGCTGCTTCACCGTTGTGACCGAACGGCGGGTGGCCAAGATCGTGGGATAGGCAGGCGACCTCAACCAAGTCAGGATCACAACCAAGGGCCGCTCCGAGCTCGCGCCCCACTTGAGCGCACTCCAACGAATGCGTGAGCCGGGTCCGCGGGAAGTCCGACTCCTCGGGTGACATCACCTGAGTCTTGGCAGCCAACCGGCGCAGCGCGGCCGAATGCAGTAGCCGGGCTCGATCGCGGGCGAACGCCGTACGCCCAGCCCGCTTCGGCGGCTCAGCGACAAAACGTGCTTCATCGCCGAGCTCGTAGCCCGGGCTTAGCCGATCATCGTCGACGCTCACGCCTTCGACGATACCGACAGATCAGCGCGTGTCACTCCCAGCCGCCCCAGAAGATGAGCGTCCGGCCTCAAGTCGAGCCACTGGAACGCGGAACGGTGAACAAGACACGTAGTCAAGCCCGACCGAATCGAAGAAGTGAACCGACTCTGGGTCGCCGCCGTGCTCGCCGCAGACCCCGAAGTGCAGGCTCGGGCGAGCCTTGCGGCCCTCCTCGACTGCAATCCGCACCAGCCGGCCCACGCCTTCGCGGTCCAGCGACTCAAAGGGCGAGACCCCGAAGATTCCCTTGTCCAGGTATTCGCTGAAGAAGCCACCCTCGACGTCGTCACGCGAGAAGCCCCAGGTCGTCTGCGTCAGGTCGTTGGTGCCGAAGGAGAAGAACTCCGCGGCCTCAGCGATCAGCCCAGCTGTTAGCGCGGCACGTGGCAACTCGATCATCGTGCCGATCGGGAACTCCAAGGTGGTACCGGCAGCGGCCTGAACCTCGGCCAGTACCGAGACGGCCTCATCGCGAACGAGCTCGAGTTCCTGCACAGCGCCCACCAGCGGAATCATGATTTCGGGACGCGGGTCGCCACCGGCCTTAGCCCGAGCCACAGTCGCTTCTGCTATAGCGCGAACCTGCAAAGCGAACAGGCCTGGGATCACCAAGCCAAGGCGTACCCCACGCAGGCCGAGCATCGGGTTGGACTCGTGTAGTCGGTTGACCGCCTGCAGCAGACGGGCATCGGCCGCATCGACCTCGCCCTTGGCCTCGGCGAGCGCAACCTTGACTGCAAGTTCGGTGCGGTCGGGAAGGAACTCGTGCAGCGGCGGGTCCAGCAAGCGAATCGTGACAGGCAGCCCGTCCATCGCTTCAAGGATCTCTTCGAAATCCTTACGCTGCAACGGAAGTAGCGCACTTAGCGCCGTAGCGATCTCGTCGTTAGTCTCCGCGAGGATCAACCGCTCAACGTGAATACGGCGCTCGCCCAGGAACATGTGCTCGGTACGACAAAGCCCGATGCCCTGCGCACCCATCCGACGGGCGCGAGCTGCGTCCTCCGGAGTGTCAGCATTCGCGCGCACCTTCATGCGACGCTCGATGTCTGCCTGCTGCATCAAACGGTGCACCGCGGCGACCAAGTCATCGGCCGCAACTTCATCAGGACTGAGTTCGCCTTCGAAGTACTGCACCACCGGCGAAGGAACTACCGGCACCTCGCCGAGGTAGATCGCACCGGAGGAACCGTCGATCGAGATGACGTCACCTTCGCTGACGACCGTGCCGTTCGGCGTAGTGAAACGTCGAGCCTTCGTGTCCACTTCGAGATCCTCAGCACCGCACACAGCGGTCTTGCCCATTCCGCGGGCAACGACTGCAGCGTGCGATGTCTTGCCCCCGCGACTGGTCAGGATGCCCACTGCAGCAACCATTCCCTCAAGGTCATCTGGGTTGGTCTCGCGACGAACCAGAATCACCGAATGGCCCTCGGCCGCCCACTTGACTGCAGACTTTGAGTCGAACACCACTTGGCCCACCGAAGCACCTGGCGATGCGTTCATGCCCCTAGCCAGCAACGTCGGCTTACCCGTTGAATCGAAGCGCGGGAACATCAACTGGGCAAGCTGAGCGCCATTAACTCGCTGCAATGCTTCATCGGCCGTGATCAAGCCTTCGTCAACAAGTTGCGTGGCAATGCGGAAGGCAGCACCAGCAGTGCGCTTGCCGACCCGAGTCTGCAACATCCAAAGCTTGCCGCGTTCAATCGTGAACTCGATGTCGCACAGATCGCGGTAGTGGGTCTCAAGCACATTCATGATGCGCAGCAACTCCGCGTACGAAGTTGGGTCGAGTTCGCCTAGTTGCTCGAGCGGCAAGGTGTTGCGGATACCAGCGACGACGTCTTCGCCCTGCGCGTTCTGCAGGTAATCGCCGTAGCTTCCCGTTGCGCCGCTACCCGGGTCGCGCGTGAAGGCCACGCCAGTGCCTGAATCCATCCCGAGGTTTCCGTAGACCATGGTGACGATGTTGACCGCGGTGCCGAGGTCGTGGGGAATGCGTTCCTGACGACGGTACAACTTGGCGCGATCGGTATTCCAAGAGTGGAAGACGGCGTACACAGCCAGATCGAGTTGCTCACGCGGGTCCTGCGGGAACGCCTTGCCTGACTCGTGCTCGACGATGGCCTTGAAGGTCGCGACAAGTTCACGCAGATCATCAGCGGTCAGGTCGACGTCTTGGGTGACGCCACGTTCGGCCTTCTTAGCTTCGAGAGCGGATTCGAAGTGGTGCCCTTCGATATCCAGCACGGTCTTACCGAACATCTGAATCAACCGGCGGTAAGAGTCAGTCGCAAATCGGTCATCGCCACTGATGGCGGCAAGGCCAACAACCGAAGCGTCGTTCAGCCCAATATTCAGGACGGTTTCCATCATTCCGGGCATCGAGAATTTGGCACCTGAACGAACCGAAACCAGAAGCGGGTCAGAAGCGTCGCCAAGAGTGCGGCCGATGGCCAACTCGAGGCGATGTAGGTGGGCGGTGATTTCGTCGGCCAGCGTCTCCGGCTCGTGGCCGGTGTGAAGGAACTCGCGGCAGGCTTCAGTTGAAATCGTGAAGCCTGGAGGCACGGGCAGACCAATCCGGGTCATCTCGGCGAGGTTTGCACCCTTGCCCCCGAGAAGGTCCTTCTGATCCTTGTTGCCCTCGCTGAAATCGTAAACGTACGTGACCATTCGCTGACCTCGCTGTCGATCTGCCCCGAGTTGAGCACCAACCGCCAAACCTAGTGGCTCGGGGCTACGAGCGGCCGGTGACCCTCGTCACAAGGTCCGCTGCCCGACGAACGCCGTCACGGGCGCGGATGTCCTCCCCACGCCGGACTGCTGCCGCCCGCAGTTCATCGTCGCCAAGGAGTCGATCCAACGCCGCTGTCAGTTCTTCGGGCGCGAATCCGTAGGTGTCGAGCCGGACCCCGAAGCCCAACTCGTCCATCCGTTGGGCGTTGTCGTATTGGTCCCAGAACAGTGGCAGCAAGATCATCGGCTTGCCAAAGTGCAAGGCCTCAGTGGTCGTGTTGTTCCCGCCGTGGGTGATGACTAGGTCCACCAAAGGAAGGATGCGCGTCTGTGGCAGGAACTCGGCACCGAACATGTTGGGTGCCAAATCGATCTCGGCGTGCAGCGGGCCCTTGGACACGATGTAGCGATAAGGCGTCGTGGCAAGAATCGAAACGATGCGACGCATGAGTTCAACGTCGGCACTTCCGAGCGAACCGAGACTGAAGTAGACAAGCGGTACGGAACCATCCAAGAACTCGGTCGGAAGTTCCGGCGCACCATCGGTCTCGCGAACCGAAGAGTCGATGCGATGCCAGTTGTCGCCCAACGGACGGACATCCGTGTAGTCGGCTTCTTCCGGGAAGATGTACAGGTTCAGATCACCCTCGGGCATGAACTCAAGGTCCGGCAGCGACGGCGCTCCCTGCGCGATCACCCAGTTGTTGTAGTCAGTCCACATTTCTCGATGCGTCCGGTCGTACTCGGCATTGAATGCGTCCCACTGGCTGCGGTCGGTCGCTGAGTAGCCAGAGAACACTGGGGCAATGTTCGGCCCATGAATCTCGAGCGGATTACATGACACGATGCGGACGAACGGGACGCCGGCTGTCACCAGCGCTGGGAACAACAACACGTTGTCCTCGATGATCACGTCTGGCTGAACGCGGGCAATGATCTCGCGCAACTGGGGTTCGCAAAACTTCGCTCCATCGATGAGTTGCTGCCATACCGGCTTCACCCAGGTGTCGAGCTGCTCGATCGTGGGCTTGCGAAACTCCGGTGCCGTCTCGCGAACAAAGTCCTTCCAGAACTGGCCGGCATCAGTCTCGACGCCGGTGTCCTCAGGCGGTGGGGCAAGGTCGACCAACTCCTCCTCAAACCCAAGCGGCGCCAGTTTCCCGCGCCAAGAGGATTCAGCCGCAAAGACCACCCGGTGGCCCTGCTGCAAGAGAACATTGCCGATGCCGATGCAATTGTTCGTCGGCCCGAAAGCCGACTCTGGCATGAACAAGAAGGTCCGTCTGGCGCTCATGTTTGCTCCACCCATCCCATCGGGTGACGTTGACCCGGCGGCGCCGATCAAACCACCTGGGCGGGCCTGACCGCCACTCCGGGTAGAAAGCCCTGGTTGCCCGCCTCTTTCTCGGCTCGATTCCGTAGGCCGGCCATAGACTCGCCGCGGCTGAAAGGAGCGTGATGGGACAGCCACCACGGGCCACCGACGACGATCGCATCGCCGCCGCCTGCGCCCAAGTGCAATCCGGCGGCGCCCCCCTCGCAGGAGCGTCCTCCGCCTTAGTGCGCGAGCTGGGATTGTCCGCATCACCGGACGGCGCGTCCGAACGGGCGATCACAGACGACCAGACCAACGTGTCCGTCGTAGTTGGCGAACAGTTCATCGTGAAGTGGTTCCGGCGGCCCGCTTCGCCGGATCGTGGTTCGCAACTGGTCGAACACCTAGCCGCCGTCGGATTCACCGCTACCCCCGCACTGCTTGGGCGCCGAGTCAGCTCGGCCGGGACGCTGGCCAGCGTCCACCGGTTCTTGCCGGACACGCAGGACGGCTGGACGTGGTGCATCGATGAAACACTCGCTGATCTCGACTCAGCGGGTGCCTCCACCTGGCCGGCAGCAGTGGGTCGGCTAGCCGGCGAACTGGCAGTCGGACTTGCCACACCGTCCACGATCGACTTGCAGCCACTTCGTGGCACTACCTCAGGGGAAGTGGTACGAGACGCAGCTTTGCTTGAGATCGCCGCAGCGGCCACGCTGCCGCAATTGCCAACGCTGCACGGTCGGGTCAGCGATGGACGTCAACTCACACTGTTGTTAAGGCAAATCGACCTGCCTGTCGTTGAACTCCTCACCAATGTGCCGACTGCGCTAATCCACGCGGACCTTCATGTCGGTCAGATCCTGCGCTGGGCCAACGGATTGGCCGTAGTTGATTTTGATGGAGATCCGGCTCGCCCCGATGAGGCAGCGAGCCCGTTGCCGTTCGACCGGGATCTTGCGCACCTGCTGGTCAGCGTCGAACTTGTGGGAAGTGCGGCGGCCAAGCGGCGCGATTCTGACGAGGGAACAGCGGACTGGACGCGTAAAGCGCGCAGCGCACTGCTGGAGTCGTACCGAGCGACCCTAAACAGTGCTGGCCTAGGGCGCCTTCATTATCCGGAACTACTAGCACTCTTAGAATTGAGCCAACTCGCACGCGAGTACTCGTATGCGGTCAACTTCTTGCCCAGATTCGCGTATGCGTCGGCCGAAGCAGTACGTCGTCGACTGAACCAGTAACGTCGCGACGTCGGCAGAAGTTCGAACGAGGAGTCACATGGATCCCAACGGCTTTGGCGCCGACATCGCGCAACGACCAGAGACGTATCGCGCGCTTGCCACTTCGTTGAGTGCTGGGTCATTCGATCTGACCCGACCCGATGGACCCGTCGTTCTGCTGGGCATGGGAAGTTCGCGATATGCGGCAGGCATAGCAGCTCGATACTTGCGCGGAGCCGGAATCGGCGCATATGCCGAGTACTCAACAGCCGAACTCGGATCGGCACCCGGGCGTGATGTCTGCGTGCTTGCAGTGTCCGCTGGCGGAGGAAGCGCCGAGACGAATGCGGCCATACAGCCACACATCGGAATCTCCAGAGTCGTCGCTGTAACGAACGACACGGGCACCGAATTCGCAGCGTCGTGCGATCAGGTGATCGATGTGTTGGCCGGTCCTGAGATTGGCGGAGTTGCCTGCCGAAGTTACAGCCACACCTTGGCCGTACTTCTGCAACTTGCATCGCAGTGGGGCGCTGCTGATATCAACATCCCGGCTGCACTTCAAACCGCGGCGACAGCTTGTGAACACTTGCTGGCGACTGCCGATGAATGGTTGCCCGATGTGGCAGCGGCCTTGCACGGACCAAACGGCACCTGGGTCTTAGCGCCAGCCGACCGACTCGGATCGGCGGAACAGTCGGCGTTGATGCTGCGTGAAGGTCCACGACGCCCGGCCGACGCCTGCGAAACCGGTGACTGGTCCCACGTCGACGTCTACCTGACGAAGACCTTGGACTACCGAGCTTTGCTTTACACCGGGTCGCGCTGGGACGGCCCAGCATTGGAATGGATGCGCCAACGCGAATCAACGTGGGTTGCCGTCGGTGCCGATGTGGCCGGTAGCGCATTTGTCGTTCGATACCCGGGAGACGACGACCCGATTGTCGCGATGCTTACCGAAACGATCGTCGCGGAACTAGTAGCGCAACGATGGTGGGCCGGGGCCTAACCGCCGCTGACTCCAACTTCAGCCAAGGCCAGCAGCTCCGCCGATAAGCCGACATCGTCCCTCGAATCCAGCCAGCCCGCTGGCAACGACATGCGGCGCCCCGCGGTCGTCCGGCCGCGTGGCATCGAAATGATCTCTAACGTGGGACGTTGATCCAACTCGAGTTCGGACAACAAATCGTCGAGTTGACCAAGACTCTCGACCATACCAAGCCGGTGGCGTAGGTCCCCGCCAACTCGAAATCCCTTTAGGTACCAAGCAATGTGCTTACGAATCTCGCGCGAGCCCTTGTACTCACCGAATGCATCTGCAAGCAACTGTGCGTGTAGACGCAACACGTCGGCAACTCCGGCAAGATCTAACTCGGCCGGTGTAGGCAGCCCCCCAAACTCGGCGGCCAACTGGCCAAAAAGCCAAGGTCGGCCGAGGCAACCGCGACCGACGACTACCCCGTCGCAACCCGTCTGATCGACCATGCGACGAGCGTCGGCCGCTGTCCAAATGTCCCCATTACCCAGAACGGGTGTTCCAAATTCGCCCAATGCTTCTTTGAGCCGGGCGATGGAACTCCAATCTGCGGCACCGCCATACATCTGCGCACCTGTGCGCGCATGCAGTGCAACCCAGGCAGCACCTTCTTGCGCGGCTGTGCGACCTGCGTCCAGATACGTGAGGTGATCGTCGTCGATCCCAAGCCGAAGTTTGACGGTCACCGGGACGCGACCGTCGGCAGCGCGCACCGCTTCGCGCACGATGTCGCGAAACAGCAGCCGCTTCCACGGCAAGGCACTGCCACCGCCCTTGCGGGTGACCTTCGCGACTGGGCAGCCGAAGTTGAGGTCGATGTGGTCAGCGCGGTCCTCATCGACGAGGAGGCGAACTGCTTTTGCGATGATGCCGGCGTCGACGCCGTAGAGCTGGATGCTGCGCGGCTGCTCGTCTGGTTCGCACGCGATCATGCCCATCGTTTCGGCGTCTCGTTCGACCAGCGCCCGCGAGGTGATCATCTCGGTGACATAGATACCCGGGTGGGCTGGGTCAACCGCAGCCGCGAACTCCCGACACAGCCGGCGGAACGCCCGATTCGTGACCCCCGCCATCGGCGCCAGCACCACGACCGGCCGCCCCCCATCCGGGAGGAAAGTGCCGTGGGTGCGCATAGGCGGGACAGAAGTCACATCCACATTGTCCACATAGTTCGCAGTATCCAGAATTCGCAACGTAACCGGTCGGGAACCCGCCCTCAGTGCCACCCTCGTCGCATGCCCACCAGAGCTCAGTTCGATCAAGTAGTGTCCGACGTCGCAACCCTTCAAGATGGCCTCATCACGGCCGCTCAACTTGCCGAGATCGGCGTCTCGAGATCGACGATCCACCGACGCAACCAACTCGGCGGTCTGTGGAACCGCGTTCTCCCCGGTGTCCACCAAGTGACCGGGTCGCTCGGCGAACAGGAACGCCGGCGCGCGGCCGTCCTGTACTGCGGACCCGAATGCGCGATCACGGGGTTGGCGGCGCTGCGTCCCCTCGGAATCAAATCCATGAGATCAGCCTCCGAGCACGACGACATCCACGTGCTGATCCCCGTCGAACGTCGTCGCCTCAGTAGTGGATTCGTCGTCGTTGAACGCACAATCCGAATGCCCCGCGTGATCACTTTGGCTGGCCTGCCATTCGCCCCGCCCGCCCGGGCAATAGTTGACGCTGCCCACCGATGCGTGAAGCGATCGGACGTATTCGCGCTGGTTACGGAAGGGGTAGCGCGCGGCCTCGTCGATATCGCGGCGCTCGACCACGAGCTTGCGTGCGGCAGTCGGCGCGGTACTCGAATGCTGCGCGAAGCGATAGAACACGCCGGGCAAGGCGCGTGGTCGGGCTCCGAAGCACAACTTCGTAGCGGTCTGCTTCGCAGTTCACTTCCAGAACCGACGTGGAACGTTGCCCTGCATACGGCCTGCGGCGATCTATTGGCGATCGTCGACGGCTATTACGACGACGTCGCGCTTGCTCTAGAGGTCGACTCCCGCGAGCACCATTCGATCGGGAACGACTGGGAACACACGTTGAATCGGTCCGCGATGTTGACGGCCCACGGTGTCGTGGTCATGCATTTCACTCCGGCCCGAATCTGGCGCGACATGGACTCAATTATCACCGAGATTCGTTCGGCGCGTGGTCGCCTGATCGGACGTCCGTTGCCCGCACTGGTCAGCACGAAATCAGCCGTCCCCGGTTCTTGGGTCAGCTTGAAGAAGGGTGACGTGGAACAACGCGCACATTCGTAGTAGTGCCGTGCGTGCCGCCTAGGCGCACGCACGGCACTTTCATCTACAAGCGGGCGGCGAGCCAGGCGCCCACTCCGGCCAACGGAACGCGGGTTTGGGCCATGGAATCGCGCTCGCGGATCGTTACGGCGTCGTCCTCGAGCGTTTCGAAGTCCACTGTGACGCAGAAGGGCGTGCCAATCTCGTCCTGACGTCGGTAGCGTCGACCAATCGCCCCCGCATCATCAAAGTCCACGTGCCAGCGGCGCCGCAACTCGGCCGCTAGATCGCGAGCCTTGGGCGACAAGTCGGTATTGCGCGACAAAGGCAACACCGCGACCTTCACCGGCGCCAACCTTGGGTCCAAGCGCAGCACTGTGCGCTTGTCGATGCCGCCTTTCGAGTTCGGCGCCTCGTCCTCGTCGTAGGCGTCGAGCAGGAATGCAAGGACCGCCCGAGTCAGACCGGCAGCCGGTTCGATCACGTACGGGAACCAACGTTCTCCAGAATCCTGATCGAAGTACGACAAATCGATCCCGGAATGTTCGGTATGTGTCTTGAGGTCGAAGTCGGTTCGGTTCGCGATTCCCTCTAGCTCAGCCCATTCGCTGCCACCAAACTTGAAGCGGTACTCAATGTCGACAGTCCGCTTGGAGTAGTGCGACAACTTCTCTTTCGGATGTTCGAAACGACGCAAGTTAGCCGGATCGATACCGAGGTCGGTGTACCAATTCCAGCGCTGGTCCAACCAGTACTCATGCCACTCCTCGTCGGTACCGGGCACGACGAAGAACTCCATCTCCATCTGCTCGAACTCGCGCGTCCGGAAGATGAAGTTTCCTGGGGTGATCTCGTTTCGGAACGACTTGCCGGTCTGCGCGATCCCGAACGGAGGCTTACGGCGCGAGGTTGTCATCACGTTCATGAAGTTGACGAAGATGCCTTGGGCGGTCTCTGGACGCAAGTAGTGGACAGATCCGGCGTCCTCGACTGGTCCGATCGCCGTGCGAAGCATCCCGTTGAAGTCACGCGGCTCGGTGAATTGACCCTTAACGCCACAGCTTGAGCAGGCGATGTCGGCCAGGCCATTGGCAGGCGGGTTCCCGTGCTTTTCTTGATAGGCGTCAAGGAGTTGATCTGCCCGCCAACGCTTGTGGCAGTTGCGGCATTCGGTGAGCGGATCGACGAACGCGGTTATGTGTCCGGACGCTTCCCAAACTTGCGGCGCCAGAATGACTGCAGAGTCCAAGCCAACGATGTCGTCGCGGCCTTGAACCATCGCCATCCACCACTGGCGACGAATGTTCTCTTTAAGTTCGACGCCAAGCGGACCGTAGTCCCAAGCCGAACGGGTTCCCCCATAAATCTCGCTACAGGGGTATACAAATCCCCTGCGCTTGCTGAGGTTGACGATTGCATCAATACGATCGGCTGCCACGGTGCTCCATCCGGCTGGTTGTCGGCGAAGCGCCAACACTAACGTCGTGGCTGAATGCAGCGCCCGTCAGGGATCGGTAAGCGAGCACCCACGAGCGCTACGGCTGCACCTTTCCTTCCGAACCGGCCTCTTGCGAACGATTGGCAATGACCGCGGCCTGCGCAGTCGCAAGAGGTTCAGGGGCGTACGTCTCAAAGTGCCAGATTGCCGAACGACGTCCCAGCGGGCGCACCAAAGCAACTATCTGATCGAACAGCGGACGCAGGCTAACTTCTGAATCACGTGGCACGACACCTGCTAGCAACGTGAGAGTTCCGGCTCCGCGCGCACGTAGTTCGTTTGCAATCACGCGGGCCGCTTGACCCGTTTCGACTGCAGCTACCACCACGAAGACAGCCGCTCCAGCAAGATCCGCCGGCAGGTCATCTAGAACGACAGCCAAGCCACTCCTGGCAAGCTCGCCTTCGGCGGCTTCGGTGACGGCGACCCATCGAAGCGGTGCCCTCAAACGATTTGCGACCGCTATTCCAGGCGCAGATCCCGCTGGCAAGAGCGCTACGACGATTGGAGCGATCAGGTGCGAGCCAACTAGTTCATCGGGGACCGCGGCTGCCAACTTCTCGGCCAACGCAGTTAGATCAGCGAACTTGCCAATCACGCTTGGGCATTGACGTCGGCGGTTGCTTCAAATTCTTCCCGGCCAAGTTCGGCGCGGTCAGGCAACCGGTCGATGATGCTGTGGTCCGCGTTTACTCCATAGACCACCTCAAACACCGAGTCCTCTCCGGACGCGGAGTTGTAAAGCGGCAGGACTCGGACCCGGATGTCCACGGGCGACAAGGACCTTCGATATGACCCGGCATCGGCCCATTCAATGCTGACCAGGAAGGTGGTTGGATCCTCAGCTGATCGGCCCAGGCGCGCAGACCTAAAACCTGGACGTCCGGCAAGAGCATCAAACGCATCATGGGCAAGGCCGATGAAGAACTCGACGTCGGCAGGACGGTGCCGCGTTACGACGATCAAGTTGCCCTCCGACCGACACCGCTACCTTGCGATGTTGGGCACACGCTAGCCTGAATCGATCCTCAGCGAAGCGGAGACCCGATGGCTCGAAACCGGAATACCCCAACGGCACGCACGCGCGCGAACGCTGGACGTCCCGCCGCGGGTTCGGCCGGGTCTCGTGCGGCCGGCGCAAAGCGGACCTCGCCGACCGGGACCGGCAAGAACCAAGCCGCCAAGGCGGGGACCCGGCGACCCTCCGGCGGCCGCGGATCTCGACCCAAAGTTGCTCGCGGTCTGACCAACGGAAAGCAGCCGGCATTAAGTACCAGTCGGGCACGCCGCCGACTCGAACGCGCTAGCGCGCCGGTCTTGATACGCCTGAACCGAGCGCCCCGCTGGGTACCTACGGCAGTAATGCTGGTGTTGCTCCTGATCGGCCTGTTCACTCCTGGCTCGGTATCGGCCGCGCTCCTGGCCGCGGTAGCTCTGATCTTGGCGTGGTTGCTGGCGTTGGCATGGCCAACCCTGGCAGCGCAGGGACGATTCGCTCGAATCCTCGTGATCGGACTAGTGCTCTTTTCCGCACTCGTGCGACTATCCGGGCTAAATGTCGTCCGGAAGCACTAAATCGATCTTGGCGCTCCTACCAAAAGGACTTCTATTCGTACGGGTTCTTGGGCGCCGCAATCCGCACGATTGACGTCACCTGAATCCACGGGATTGCCGACTCGCTGTTTAGCCCACCGCCCGGAACCCAGTGCCCGATGACGGTCACCCAGGTGTCGGCCGGTAGTGCAGTAACTCCCAGTGGCTTGATTCGAGTGGGGATCGCATCGGCCGCGCAGCAGGTAAGCGTCAGCCGCGTTAGATCCCAACCGGTGCCGCTTGGGGTCACAAACCCAGTCATTTCCACGTTCCGATTCACCAACGACTGGCCAGCGTCCCAAACTGCTCGCGCCGCGTAGTCATTTAGAGCAACCACGACTGGATCGCCTGCTGGCAGCGCAGGCGCGGCGGATGCGGGAGGTGTTACGACTGCCGGCGTGCGTTCGGCGGCGAAAGCCCCCAATGCGGGTGGTGCAATCACGAACACTGCCATTACCGGAAGCAATAACAACCAAGCGATTCGCGGTGAATTGTGTGTGTGCGGCTGCGAGTCCTCATCGGCCGAACCATCACCGTGTGAACGTAACTCATCGACGAGCGCCCAGGCGCCCAACACGACGAGCAACGCTGATGTGAGCAACAGCCACGGAAGCAGCGAAGGTTTGACGTATCGCAAATAGGTTCCGCTCAACCCCAAACGACCCAGCGTGCCGCCAAGAAGGAGCAACACAACACCTTGGACGCTGCGGTTCACAACAACCACCAACCGACGAGGACGCTTGCGATCGTTGCTACCACAAACGTGGTCGGTGCAAAGCGCACAGCAAAGCTGCGGCCGAACGTGCCAGATTGCATTGCAACCAGTTTGACGTCGACCATCGGCCCAACAACAAGGAATGCCAACCGAGCCGTGTAGGAAAAGCCTGTCAGGCTGGCTGCCACAAACGCATCGGCTTCCGAACAAACCGCGAGCACGACTGCCAGCAGAGCCAAGGCGAGAACCTCTACACCAGGCACGCTCGCCACGGTGTGAATCCATGACCGCGGAATCGCAACGTTCAAGATTGCGGCAGTAATTCCACCGATGACGAGGAATCCGCCAGCGTGCAGGAAGTCGTGCGTGGCCGTGAGCCGGAAGGTTTGCCACACGTTCGCCCCGAGCAAGTGCTCGCGACTTGGGATTCGCAACCAATGTGGCCGACCGAATCGCAGCCAAAGCCAGCCCATGCCGACACTGGTGACCAGCGATGCCAAGAACCTTGCCAGCACCATTTCTGGTCGGTGAGGAAAGGCCACTGCAGTAGCCGCCAAGACAACCGGGTTGATCGCTGGGGCCGAAAGCAAGAACGCCAAGGCTGCCGATGGCGGAACTCCTCGTGCCATTAGCCCACCAGAAACGGGCACAGATGCGCATTCACAACCAGGCAGGATTGCGCCGGCTAAGCCTGCGACCGGTACCGCAAGGGCAGGACGACTAGGAAGTACGCGCTGCCAAAACGTGGCAGGAACAAAGGCTGCGATGGCACCGGAAAGGACGACTCCCAAAGCAAGGAATGGCGCAGCCTGAACGATGATGGCAAGGAAGACAGTGCCAGCCATGCGGATGGCCGCCCCACCGAGTTGGTGGGAAGCCCAACGCTGCAGCAGCAAAGTCAGCAGCAGCACTGCCGCAAGAAACTCGACTGACCCGGGACGGTAGCGCTCGTGCGGAGCGCCCACTCCTGATCCGGGTATCGCCGCCGCGCCGGCGCTCATGGGGTCGGCTCAGCCCCGCCGTAGCGGCGATCGCGGGCGGCGTAGATCTCGCACGCCCGCCACAAGTCACGACGGTCAAAATCGGGCCACAAAGTGTCTACGAATACCAACTCGGCGTAGGCCGACTGCCACAACATGAAGTTCGAGATTCGTTGTTCGCCGCTGGAGCGAACGAATAGGTCGACGTCTGGAAGTTCAGGTTCATCCAAGTAGCGCGCCAATATTCGCTCGTCGATGCGAGCCGGATCTAACCGGCCAGCCACAGCCTCGCGAGCCATCGCCGCCGCCGCATCAGCAATTTCGGCACGTCCGCCGTAGTTGACACACATCGTCAACGTCAACGTCTTGTTTCGGCGAGTCAGCTCCTCAGCTGTTTCTAGTTCGGTAATTACGCTCTTCCAAAGTCGTGGCCGCCTACCTGCCCAACGGATTCTTACGCCAAGTTCGTGCATCTCATCACGCCGACGGCGAATGACATCGCGATTGAATCCCATAAGAAACCTCACCTCGTCGGGTGAGCGGCGCCAGTTCTCGGTGGAGAACGCATAGGCCGAAAGATGCGTGATGCCAAGTTCAATCGCGCCATGAACGCAATCGAGCAGCGCCGCTTCGCCGGCTTCATGACCCTTGGTGCGTGGTAGCCCCTGCGCCTTCGCCCAGCGCCCATTGCCGTCCATCACGATCGCTACGTGGCGCGGCACGAATTGAGGAGGCAAGTCTGGGGGGACGGCACCGGAGGAATGGGCCGGTGGTCGATTGGGCGTTCGAGCCACTAGATCAGCCCCCCGTCGTTCGATCGACTAGACGCAGCGATCGCAATCCATGCTCCAAATGCCAGTGCAGGAAAGCTGCGACCATCCCTGAGGCGGGATCATGGAAGCTGGCATCGATGCTGCCGACAGTTGCCCAATCTCCGGTAAGCAGCGACGCCAACAGTTCGACAACTTCGGACGCCGGACTAAGAGATCCTGGTGGTCTGCAATCGCCACAAACAGATCCGCCGCTGCTGACATGGAACGCATTGTGCGGTCCGGGTGCCCCGCAGCGGGCGCAGTCGGAAAACGTTGGCGCCCAACCAGCGACACTCAAAGCCCGCAGAAGGTATGAGTCAAGAATCAACCGCGGCAAATACTTGCGTTCTTCAAGGGCGCGGAGCCCGGCCACGAGAAGCAGAAACTGTTGCACCTCGGGCTCGCGTTCTTCGGAGGTTAGTTGTTCGGCGGTCTCAAGCATCGCCGTCCCGGCGGTATATGCCGGGTAGTCGCCCACGATCGAAGCGCCGTACGAATGCAGCGATTCAACCTGATTGACGACGTCCAGCGACCGACCCGTGTAGAGCTGAATGTCCACATGTGTAAAGGGCTCCAATCGCGCACCAAACCGACTGGTCGTGCGACGAACTCCCTTGCCGACGCAACGGATTCGACCTTGAGACTTGGTCAGCAATGTGACGATGCGATCGGACTCGCCGAGCTTTTGGGTCCGAAGGACCACAGCTTCGTCACGGTAAAGAGGCACCCTGCATTGTCTCTCGGTTGGCCGGTGGCTTGGGACCCCTCTGCCCGCGTGTCTCGAGGGTAGGGACTGCTGGGTGCTCGAAGCGCTACAGCCGAGCGGATTCCAGGGGGTTTGGTGACTCAAAAACCCAAGCGCCGCAGCTGTTTGGGGTCACGCTGCCAATCCTTGGCAACCTTCACTCGTACGTCGAGATAGATCGGGGTACCGAGCAAGGCTTCGATTTGCTTGCGCGCTTGGGTGCCCACGGCCTGCAACCGCTGGCCACCCGGGCCAATGACAATTGCCTTCTGGCTATCGCGCTCCACGTAGATGTTGACTCGGACATCGAGTAGGGGTCGATCCGCTGGGCGGTCTTCGCGGGGGGTTATTTCCTCGACGACAACCGCGATTGAATGTGGGAGTTCGTCATAGACGCCCTCAAGGGCTGCCTCCCGAACGAGTTCGGCGACGAGGATTAGCTCCGGCTCATCGGTGAGTTCACCGTCCGGGTAGAGCGCCGGTCCCGGCGGAAGTTGGGCAACCAACAGGTCGGCCAGTAGGTCAACCTGACTTCCGTCGACGGCCGAAACGGGCACGATGTCGGTCCAAGCGATGCCTTCGTCCTCACCGAGTTTGGCTAATTGCATCAATCGCTCAGCGACCACGTCGCGGGTCACCTTGTCGACCTTCGTCAGTATCGCCAGCATTGGTTTACGCCGCGAGGTAGCTATCTGCTTCGCGATGAAATGATCGCCCGGCCCGATAATCTCGTCGGCTGGCACGCACATCGCAATCACGTCTACCTCGGCCCAGGTTTCGCGCACCACGGCATTTAGGCGTTCACCTAGGAGCGTGCGGGGTCGGTGAACCCCGGGGGTATCCACAAGCACGAGCTGAGCATCTGCGCGATGCACGATCCCGCGGATGGCATGTCGGGTGGTCTGTGGCCGACTGGAAGTAATTGCAATCTTCTCCCCGACCAAGGCGTTGGTCAGCGTGCTCTTGCCGGTGTTGGGCCGCCCAACGAAGCACGCAAAGCCCGATCGGTGTTCACTCATGCGAGCGATTCTCCTCTATCGGGAAATGATTGCGACCAGCCCTGCACTCCGACCCCGGCGCAGACGAGGAGCAGTCCAAAGACTTGCCAAAAGGCCAGCCGCTCTCCGAGGACCGTAACACCGAGCATGGTGGCAACGATCGGCTCAGTTAGGACGAGGGTGGTAACGGGACCCGCCGGAATCTTTGTAAG
This sequence comes from uncultured bacterium, assembly GCA_903825575.1. GTDB lineage: Bacteria > Actinomycetota > Actinomycetes > S36-B12 > CAIKAW01 > CAIKAW01. Next base: position 20,668 of record CAIKAW010000009.1, read on the forward strand.
GCCGCGACCGAACAGCAGGTAGGCAGCCGTAGTAGTGGCAAAACCCAGCCAAAGCGCAGCGGCCAGACCATGCACCGAGTTCAACCACTCGTTGGAGCTCAGTACTAGTACAGGGAGCAACGCTAGGCCGCCAAGCGAAAACGCACTCGCAATCAGAGTCGTAGCCGACTCGCCGCCGATCACTGCCCGGCGAATCAAAACCGTGTAGAGCGAGTAACACAGTCCCGCCCCCAAAGCCGCAAGAAGGCCATCGGTGCCAAAGTGGCCGACCGGCCCCACAAGCAGACCGAGCCCCACGACAGCAACGAGGGTGGATAACAACCAAGGTCGGCTGATCGGCTCGCGCAACATAATTCGCGCGAAACATCCGGCGAAGATCGGACCACTGCCGATCGTGACCAACGTTCCGACGGCGACGCCAGCATGCGCAACCCCGAAGAAGAACAGGATTTGGAATGACGCGGTCAGCAGACCACACAGGAGTCCCGGCCAAGTTCGCCAGAGGCGAAGCGCTCGGCGCCGGTCGCCACCTGCAATTGGCGCTACAACAAGCAGCCCAACGCCGCCGAGCACTAACCTTGCTGCCCCGACAGATGCAGGAGCGGCTGAAGTTGGCGCAAGCGCTTGAACCGTCCCAGCTGTGCCAAATAGCGCGGCAGCGGCAACCACCTGAGCCACACCAACAATCGATTTGGTGCGCGGTGGTGACACAACAGTGGTGCTCACCCGGCCGCGCTGTCCAAAAGCGGACTAATCGGCGAAGTCAGACCGTCAGTCGGCCTCGTCACTGGCTGCCTCGCTTGGCTCGACCGCACTCACAAGCACGGTCCCGATTCGATTGCGACGACCTTCTGCTCGCTCAGCAGTTAACTGGAATCCCCCGACTGCGACTGTCGATCCTGGAAGCGGCACCCGGCCAAGGCGTTTGGCCAAGAGCCCGCCCACGGTATCTACTCCCTCTTCGTCGGAGTCCAGATGAATCCCAACAAGCTCAGCGAAATCTTCGACATGCATCCGTGCATGAACTCGATAATTGCCATCGGCAAGCGCTTCGACCTCCGGGGCGGCAACGTCATATTCATCAGTGATTTCCCCGACGATCTCTTCGAGAATGTCCTCAATTGTGACAAGGCCAGCGGTGCCACCGTACTCGTCGACAACGATCGCCAAGTGCACGCGGGCAGCCTGCATCTCGCGCAGTAGTTCATCCGCATTCTTGCTGTCAGGAACAAAATACGGCGGACGCATCAAGGACTCGACGCGCTCGGCAGACTCAGCCTCGTGGTGCTCGTAAGTGCGTCGAGTGATGTCCTTCAGGTAGACGATCCCAACAATGTCATCGAAATTCTCACCAATAACAGGGATCCGGGAGTACCCCGATCGCAGTCCAAGGGAGATCGCCTGACGCAGCGTTTTGGTCCCTTCAATCACGATCATGTCCATTCGCGGAACCATCACCTCACGAGCGATGGTGTCGCCGAGTTCGAAGACCGAGTGAATCATCTGGCGCTCATCGTCTTCGATCACGTCGTCAGCTTCGGCGAGGTCGACGAGTTCGCGAAGTTCGGCTTGCGTGGCGAACGGACCCTCGCGATATCCCTTTCCCGGAGTCAACATATTCCCTAGCAGAATCAACGCGTTTGCAACAGGACCGAGGATGACTCCAAGTACTCGCGCAGGAGCCGCAAACGCTAACGCGATCGGTTCTGCATGTTGCCGCCCAAGTGTGCGCGGGGCGACTCCCAGTACAACGAAACTTACAAAGGTCATAACGCCGGCGGCGAGCACGACGGCCCAAGGGCGCGAGGCGGGAACCACATCCAACGCCACGATCGTTGCAATAACCAATGCGACAGCAGTTGTCGCAAGTTGCGCGAGCAATAGGACGTTTACGTATCGGGCCCGATTATCGAGCAACTTGACCAAGGCGGTTGCTCGGCGCGATCCATCGCGGCGTAGTTCGTCGACTCGTGATCGAGACACCCGACCAATGGCAACTTCCCCCGCAACTAGCAGTGCCGAGATCGCGACGAGTACCGCCACCACTGTGATGTCGAAGCCATCCACCGCGGTCATGACTGTCCTAGCTGCGATGCGGTCTGCCAGGCCGCGAGAAGTTCTGCTTGCAACCCAAACATTTCGGCGTGCTCCTCGGGTTCGGCGTGGTCGTGACCCAGCAGGTGCAGCAGGCCGTGGGTCAGCAGCAACTCAAGTTCGGCCTGAGCGCTATGCCCTGCAGCGGCTCCCTGTGCGGCGGCGATGGCCGGACAAATCGCGATGTCCCCGAGAACCCAACCGCCCTGCGGATCATCCGGGTCAGGACCATCGTCCATCGGGAAAGACAGCACGTCCGTCGGACCGGCTAGGTCCATGAATTGGACGTGAAGGCGCGTCATCTCGGTTTCATCAACGAGTCGAATCGCCAAGTCGGCAATCGGGTCGATTTCGAGGCGCTGCCAAAGGAACTCGGCCAACATCAGGAGTCTTGGTTCCTCGACTTCAGTCGCACTATCGTTCACTAAGTCAAGGCTCATGACTTAGGTCCGGCCACTGGCGGAAGCGCAATTGCCGACCGCTCGTCGTAGCGGCCATACGCCTCGACAATCTCCCCGACCAACTTATGGCGGACCACGTCCTCAGCAGTTAGACGACAGAATCCGACATCTCCCACGCCAGCAAGAATGTCCTGAACTACTCGCAGGCCCGACGCTGTTCCAGACGGCAGGTCAATCTGCGTGACATCACCGGTTACCACCATCCGAGAGCCAAAACCAAGACGCGTCAGGAACATCTTCATCTGCTCCGGAGAAGTGTTTTGGGCCTCGTCAAGAATGATGAAAGCATCGTTGAGCGTCCGCCCTCGCATGTATGCCAATGGCGCCACTTCGATCGTGCCACTGGTCATGAGTCGTGGAATCGAATCGGGATCGATCATGTCGTGGAGGGCGTCGTAGAGCGGACGCAAATACGGATCGATCTTCTCGGCCAACGTTCCAGGCAGGAAGCCCAGACGCTCTCCTGCTTCCACAGCCGGACGAGTCAAGACGATGCGGCTGACCTGACGAGCCTGCAAGGCTTGTACTGCTTTGGCCACCGCAAGATAGGTCTTACCAGTTCCTGCCGGTCCGATACCGAACACAATCGTGTTCTCGTCGATCGCATCGACGTATCGCTTCTGATTCATCGTCTTCGCGCGGATCGTGCGGCCACGGTTCGACAAGATGTTGGCCGTTAGAACGTCCGCCGGACGGACCCCCACCGACGAACGCATAATCGCGATGGCTCGTTCGACCGACTCGGCCGTGAGACCCTGCCCGGTTCGTAGCACTGCCAACAACTCGGCAACCAGCAACTCGATTTGGTGTACGTCCTCGCCAGGACCGGTGAGGTTGATCTCGTTGCCGCGCGAATGCACGTCGACACTGGGGTAGGCGCGCTCGATAACTCTAAGGAATTCGTCTCCGCTGCCAAGCAGACTGACCATCTGATGGGCTACCGGCACCACGATCTTTGCCTGAGTCTGGGATGTCATATGCAATCAGCCTGGCGGCCAAGACATTCCGCGCCCTCCAAGGAGGTGCGCGTGGACGTGCCCGACAGTCTGACCACCGTCGGTTCCGGTGTTGAACACGATTCGGTGTCCGGATCCGGCTACGCCTTCTGCCTCGGCAACCGCGGCAACATCGGCAAGGAACCGTCCTGCCAACGCCGGGTCGGCGCTGGCCAACGCAGCCGCATCTTGGTGGTGCGCGCGGGGCACGACAAGGACATGTACTGGTGCTTGCGGGGATATATCGCGGAAGGCAACGGTGTCTCGCGTTTCGGCCACGATGGCGGCCGGAATGTCGCCGGCGACAATCGCACAGAACAGGCAGTCAGACATGGGTTGATCGTAGACGGGGTCCACGCCGGTTCAGGACCAACGCGGCGTAGCGGCTAGGAGCACGCTGGCCGCCACGACACCCGCGGTCGAAGTGCGCAGGACAGAGGGCCCCAACTGGACCGCCACGGCGCCCACTGCTTCGAACGCCATGACCTCTTCGTCGGTCAGCCCTCCTTCGGGACCAACCACGACTACGACATCCCCGAACTCTGGCACGGGGATTCCGGCTAGCGGCTCGGCTGAACTCTCGTGCAGGACCACGCCCAGGGCGCCCTGCGCGAGCAGTTCGACTACTGCCGCCGTATCGGCTAGGTCAGAAACCACCGGCAACCGCGGGCGACGGGATTGTTTGCCAGCCTCCGTCGCGGTGCTACGCCACTTGGTAACCCCTCTCTCGGCCTTTGCCGCATCCCAGCGCACGATGCAACGTTGGGCCGACCACGGGACGATGACGTCAACGCCAACTTCGGTTAATACCGAGACGGCTAGATCCGCCCGATCGCCTTTTGGCAGGGCTTGGACCACGACCAGCCGTGGCTGGGGCGGCGGCATATGGCTGATGTGTTGCACCTGAACAGTGAGGCGGTTCGGAGCCGTCGCTGCCACTAGGCCCTTGGCAACCGCGCCGCGGCCGTCGGAGATGGCCACAACTTCGCCGACCGACAGCCGTCGTACGGCTACTGCGTGGTGAGCTTCGGAACCCTCGATGACAATCTCTTTGGCGGCCGCGTCGATGGCGGCCACATAGAAAAGGGGCGCGGTCACCGGCCGTTGAACGCTTCGCGTACTCGCGTGAAGAATCCGGCCGGCTCCTCGTGTCCGCTTGCGATCTCGGCGTGCTCTTCTGAACGCAGTCGTGACAATTCACGCAGGAGTTCTTCTTGCCTCGCATCAAGTTTCGTCGGGGTCTGAACGTCAAGGTGGACGTGCAAGTGGCCACGGCCCCCACCGCGTAGTCGGGGAACGCCCTTACCCCGCAGGTTGATCACATCACCCGATTGAGCCCCCGGGCTGACCTCGATAGTTTCGGCGCCATCAAAGGTTTCAAGTTCGACGCTCGTACCCAATGCGGCCGCCGTCATCGGCAACGTGAGGCTGCAATGCAGATTGTCGCCTTCGCGCCTGAAGATCGGATGTGGCGCAACAACGATTTCCACATAGAGGTCGCCAGCCGGGCCGCCGCCAGGTCCAATTTCGCCCTCGCCGGTTAGTTGCATTCGATTCCCGTCATCGACGCCGGCCGGGATGTTGACGGTTACGGTGCGACGAGTGCGCACTCGACCATCGGCACCACATTCAGTACACGGATGGGAAATCACGGTGCCGAAACCTTGGCACTGCGGACAGGGCCGAGACGTCATTACCTGGCCCAAGAATGACTTCTGTACCTGCTGGATATCGCCGCGCCCCTGGCACATCGGACACGTGGACGGTGAAGAGTCACCGGCAGTACCAGCACCGTGACAAGTTGGACAAGAAACAGCGGTGTCCACGGTGATATCACGCGAGACTCCATGTACGGCGTCGGCTAGGTCGATCCGCACTCGGATCATGGCATCCTGGCCCCGGCGAACTCGCGACCTTGGACCACGCGACTGCCCACCAAAGAAGGCGTCCATGATGTCGCCGAAACCGAAATTAGCGAAGCCCGGCTGACCACCCGACGCACTTAGCGGATCGCCGCCAAGATCGAACATGCGCCGCTTCTCAGGATCGGACAACACCTCGTAGGCGCCGGTGACCAACTTGAATCGGTCCTGTGTTTCAGGGTCGGGATTCACATCAGGATGCAGTTCACGGGCGAGCCGACGGTAAGACCGCTTGATCTCCTCCGGGCTTGCGTCACGTGCGACGCCCAGTACGGCGTAGTAGTCGGTTGCCACTGGCTAGCTCATCTCAGATCAGGCGTCGTGTTCGACGAGAATGCGGCCTAGGTAGCGAGCAACGGCACGTACCGCCCCCATTGTCCCGGGGTAGTCCATGCGGGTTGGACCCAGGATTCCCAGCGTTGCGATGGAACGGTCCTTGGACCCATAGCCCACTGAGACGACCGAAGCGGAGTGCAGTCCATCGACGGTGTTTTCAGCCCCAATTCGCACCGAAATGCTGTCGGGGTCCTGGGTCTCTCCAAGCAGCCGCAGCAGGACGACTTGTTCTTCCAGCGCCTCTAGTACCGGCTGCACGGTGTTGGGGAAGTCCGCGCCGAAGCGCGTGAGATTGGCTGTGCCACCAAGCACGATGCGCTCGTCGTGCCGTTCGACCACGGTCTCGAGTAGGGATGCGACGACGGCGCGCGCCGCAGGTCGATCATCCACAGGCATGCTCTCGGCCAGCGTCGTGACTTGCTCAGCTACTTCCACGAATGGCAGACCAACGACTCGCTCGTTCAGCTTGGCCCGCATTTCGGCAATGGCCGCATCTGTGACTGGTCCTGGCAGGTCAACGCTGCGCTGCTCTACCCGCCCTGTCTCAGCAATCACTACCAACAAGATCCGCGTCGTCGAAAGCCCGACTAGCTCGACGTGTCGAACTTTCGATCGGCTTATCGACGGGTATTGAACCAAGGCAACTTGCCGCGTCAACTGGGCAAGCAACCTGACGGTCGCTCCCATCACTTCGTCCAAGTCCACAGCACCATCAAGAAACGAATGGATAGCACGTCGTTCGGCGGTCGACATTGGCTTGACTCCGGCCAACTTGTCGACAAAGAGTCGGTAGCCCTTGTCGGTTGGCACCCGACCGGCGCTGGTGTGTGGTTGAGCGATGTAGCCCTCGTCCTCAAGGGCGGACATGTCGTTGCGGATCGTCGCGGGCGATACCCCGAGGTGGTGGCGATCCACTAGAGCCTTGGAGCCAACCGGTTCGCTGGTTGCCACGAAGTCCTCGACGATCGCACGCAGCACGGACAGGCGTCGGTCGTCGATCATCGCCACCTCCGCCATTTGGCACTCATCCCCAACGAGTGCCAAGTGTAGGCGGGCGGGCGGCTTCCTGCGATCAGTCGATCAGGTCTCGCACCAGCGCGTCGGCCAGCAGTCGCCCCGAAAGGGTCAAGACTGCCCGGCCCCGTGCGAGCGATCCCGGGTCGAGCAGCCCGTCATTGACAGCTGCCGCGGCCGCCGCCCGCCCAGCTGCCCGAAGGACGCTCAGATCCAGCCCCACGGACAACCGCAATTGCAGCAGGATCGACTCAACCCGCTGGTCTTCGGGCGTTAGCAGCTCACGCGCTTGCGCTGGGGATTTCCCAGCGGCCAAAAGGGTCGAGTATTCGCTGGGATGACGAACGTTCCACCAGCGCACCCCACCGACATGGGAATGGGCCCCAGGCCCAATGCCCCACCAGTCCGCTCCCCGCCAGTAACTCAAGTTATGTCGGCACTGACCACCGTCCCGCGACCAGTTGGAAACCTCGTACCAGTCCATTCCCGCGCCAGCCAAAGCCTGGTCCACCAGCAGATAGCGATCGGCCGCCACGTCGTCGTCGGTTGGAATTACATCGCCGCGGCGAACTTGGCTTGCTAGCCGCGTTCCATCCTCGACGATCAACGAATATGCCGACACGTGATCCACGCCAGAATCGATAACGGCTTCGAGCGTTTCTACAAGCTCTGCGTCAGATTCACCCGGAATGGCATAAATCACGTCCGCGTTCACGTGATCGAATCCAGCGGCTCTGGCTTGTTCGATCGCGGCCACCGCGCGACCCGGAGTATGCGTGCGCTCGAGCACCGCAAGTGCTCGCTGCGACGTGCTTTGCAGACCGAAAGACATGCGCGTGAATCCGGCCGAGCGCAGAGCAGCCAGACTCTCCGGGCTGACGCTGTCGGGGTTTGCTTCGCAGGTCACTTCGACGTCCGTCGCAAGTCCAAACTCGTCCGACATTTGGTTAAGGATTCCGCAGAGTTCGTGGGCCGCAAGCAAGGTTGGTGTGCCACCACCGAAGAAGACCGTCGAGATTGGGCGATCGGCGTCACCCAGAACGTTGCGGGCTAATTGCAATTCATGTCGGACTGCCGTCAAATACGAATCCGTCGAGCCATCGCTGCCAAGTTCCGCCGCCGTGTACGTATTGAAATCGCAGTACCCGCAGCGCGTTGCGCAAAACGGCACATGGACATAGATCCCGAAGTCGCGAACTCCCAGCGATGCGGCCGGCAATCGGCCGTCACTCGGAGCCGGCTCACCGCCCGGCGGTTGCGCAGCCACCGCTTAGTCCAGCGCACTTCCAGCGTCGACAGCCGCAACGATTGCGGCAATCTTCTCGCGCGACTTGGCCGTTAGATCCGGACACGCAGCCACGCGGGCCAGTCGCTCACGGTCACCCGAGAGCACAGCGAACAGGTCCGCGATCGTCACGTCGTGATCTGGACGGTGAACTACCTCAATTCGATCGCCGGCCTGAATTTCGCCAGGAACCGCAACCGAAAGATAGGCGCCTGGCCAGCCCTTGACGGTGAAGCGCTTAACCCACTGCGGCTCGTCTAGGAAGCCCTGAAAAGTTCGGCAAGGAACCCGGGGCGCAGTGACGCTGAGCACGACAGTTCCAATCGCCCAGCGTTCCCCGATCAGAGCACCGGTCACGTCAATTCCTTCGGTGCTCAGGTTCTCTCCGAAGCAACCGTAGGAAAGGTCTCGGTCCAGTTCGCGGGCCCAGACCGAAAGGTCTTCGGTGGCATAGGCATAGACGGCTTGGTCAGTTCCACCGTGGAAGCGGGTGTCGACCTGCTGATCGCCAACCAGACCCAGAGTGTCGACGACGATGGCACCCGGCTGTGGTCGTTTGTCGATGGCGGTGAAGTCCAGATCGCCCCAATGGTCGGGGATTAGTTCATTCACAACGCAGGCAGCAACCAACCGGCCACCGCTCGACGCATCCCCCGCAGAACTCACTTTGCCCCCTTCGTGTCGTCGGTCGAAAGTGCAGCGATGAAGGCCTCCTGCGGAATCTCCACCCGACCCACTACCTTCATCCGCTTCTTGCCTTCCTTCTGCTTCTCAAGCAGCTTGCGCTTACGGGTGATGTCCCCTCCGTAGCACTTAGCCAACACGTCCTTGCGGATTGCCCGGACGTTTTCCCTGGCAATCACGCGGGCGCCGATCGCGGCCTGAATCGGAACCTCGAACTGCTGCCGCGGAATGAGCGCCTTGAGTTTCGCAGCCATCAGAACGCCATAGGCGTAAGACTTGTCACGGTGCACAATCGAACTGAAAGCATCCACCGGTTCGCCGTGAAGCAGGATGTCGACCTTCACGAGGTCGGCTTCCTGTTCGCCCTTGGGCTCATAGTCCAGCGACGCGTAGCCGCGAGTTCGAGACTTGAGGGCGTCGAAGAAATCGAAAACGATTTCTGCCAGCGGCAATGTGTAACGCAGTTCGACTCGGTCTGAGGACAAGTAGTCCATCCCCAGCAGCACGCCGCGTCGCTGCTGACACAACTCCATGATGGTGCCGACATATTCGCTGGGCGAAAGAACTGTCGCCCGAACAATCGGTTCGCTCACGGCGGCGACCTTGCCGTTGGGGAACTCGCTGGGATTCGTGACGACCTGCTCCTTGCCGTCATCCATTCGCACCCGGTAGACAACGGTCGGCGCTGTCGAAATCAGGTCAAGCCCAGACTCACGCTCCAGCCGCTCGCGCACGATTTCCATGTGAAGCAATCCAAGGAAGCCACAACGGAAACCAAAACCGAGCGCAACCGAAGTCTCCGGTTCGTAGACCATCGACGCATCGTTAAGTTTGAGTTTGTCTAGGGCATCACGCAGATCCGGATAGTCGGATCCATCCATCGGATACAGCCCGGAGAAGACCATGGGCTTGGGATCGAGGTAACCGGCGAGGGCGTCCTCGGCGGGCTGGTGCAAGGTGGTCACGGTGTCCCCGACCCGCGACTGGCGCACATCCTTGACGCCGGTGATCAAGTAGCCAACTTCGCCTACCCCAAGTGCCGCAGCGGGTAGTGGGTCCGGAGAAATTACCCCAACCTCGAGCAACTCGTGCTGCGCTTTGGTGGACATCATCAGCACTCGCTCACGAGTCGACAGTTGTCCGTCAATCACCCGGATATAGGTGACTACACCTCGATAGGTGTCGTAGACCGAGTCGAAGATCAAGGCGCGGGCTGGGGCTGATGCGTCGCCAACGGGTGCAGGAACGGTCGCAACCACATGCTCGAGAAGTTCACGAACTCCGTGTCCGGTCTTTGCTGACACCCGCAGCACTTCGTCGGCATCGCAACCGATGATGTGAGCCAGCTCGGCTGCGAACTTCTCGGGTTGCGCGGCTGGAAGATCAATCTTGTTGAGGACCGGAATGATCGTCATGTCATTCTCAAGTGCCAGGTAAAGATTCGCCAAGGTCTGAGCTTCGATCCCTTGGGCAGCGTCAACCAGAAGCACCGCGCCTTCGCAGGCGGCCAGTGACCGGCTCACTTCATACGTGAAGTCCACGTGACCTGGAGTGTCGATCAGGTTCAGGATGTAAGTCGTGCCGTCACCGGATTCGAACGGCAGTCGCACGGCCTGAGACTTGATTGTGATTCCGCGCTCGCGCTCGATATCCATCCGGTCGAGGTACTGCGCGCGCATATGCCGAGCGTCCACTACTCCGGTCAACTGCAGCATGCGATCTGCCAAGGTCGACTTGCCATGGTCGATGTGGGCGATGATGCAGAAGTTGCGGATTAGGGCCGGATCGGTGCGGCCGGGCTCGGGCGCGGTCACTCAGGTCCTCAGGGTCGGTCGACGGGGCTATATCGTCCCATGAGCCCGGGGCGGATTCGTCCATCCGGCGTCTGCGGGGGCCCAGATTGGCCCGAGAGACCCCCGGCGAGGTATTCTGCAGGGCCGTCCTAAAGTTCGGGGCGCCATGACGACGAGACGAAGGCCAGGCAGTGGCGAATATCAAGAGCCAGATCAAGCGGAACAAGACCAACGAGCGCGCTCACGAGCGCAACAAGGCGGTCAGGTCCTCGCTGAAGACTGCCGTGCGCCGGGTCCAAGAGGCAGTTGCCTCCGGAGACAGTGTCAAGGCTGAGGCAGCCGCTCGCGACGCCGCTCGCAAGCTCGACAAGGCAGCCAGCAAGGGCGTCATCCACAAGAACCAGGCCGCCAACCGCAAGTCAGCGCTCGCGAAGGCCACGAGCACCAAGGCCTGACCGACCCGCTATTCCTCGATTGGCACGCCGCGTGCGATCGAAAGCAAAGCCCGTTCTAGCGCAAGGTGCTTCTGCGCGGCGTCCAACTGTTCCCCCTCGCGCAAGCCGCCCTTAGCGGCTGCATCTGCCTGTGCAAGCACAGTCACAGCCCGGGCCAACTGCTCCGGATGCCAGCGCTTGAGCTGGTCTCGCAAGACTCGAATCTTCCACGGCGGGACGCCAGCTTCCCTGGCCGCGTCCAATTCCGACGCATTTCGGCCAACTCCTGAGTAGCGCACAAGTGAGCGCAATCCACTGGCAACCGCAGCCACCGTCGCCGGTCCGACGCGTCGCTCATCACTGACTGACGCCCAGCGCAACGCCAGCAGGGCCTCTACCGCCGCGCGACCAAGCACGGCGTCGGCGATCTCAAACCCACTGACTTCAGCGATGCCGCCGAAGTAGGCCCGTACGGCCGTTTCATCAATCGGATCTGCCTCAATGTCGGAGGCCAACTGACTCACGGCCGCCGCCAACGCGCGCAGATCCGCCCCAATCGCTTGGAGCAACACATCCATTGCCCCTGACGTGGCTACCCGACCGGCCCGGCGAAATTCGCCGGTCAGCCAATCTTGGGTGCCACGCCCACGTTTTGGCGCGACGCATGCGACCTCCGTGGCACCCGCCTTGCGCAACTGGTCTAGGAATTTGCGCCCCTTGACTCCCCCAGCGTGAATGGCAACGAACCAAACTCCATCCGACCCGCCCGCAGCCTTAGCAAGTTCGGCAACGACCGCCTCCTCGGCTGCTTCAAGGGAATCCACGACCACGACTGCTGCTTCGCCAAAGAGCGAAGGTGACGCGGCCTCGTTCAGCGCGGCCGCTGCATCGGCAGAAGCGGCATCGACATCCCGACGCTCGGCGGTGGGGTCCACCCGCCGCACCGCAGCCAGCAGGTCCTTTATGGCCCGTTCAATGAGCAGATCTTCAGCACCAACCGCCAGTGTGAGGATCGGCGGGGGTGTTGGCATGGAGCCAGCATGCCAGCCCGTCGAGTTTGCTGGGCCACCCGCGGCCCAAAGTTGGCTACAGCCCGGCGATGATCCGAGCCCGGGCCTCGGCATGCTCGGCCTCGCTCAAAGTCCCAGCAGCAAGCAATGCATCGAGTTCGGCCAATCGGGAAGCCACAGCTGCCCCCGCTTGAGCGCTACTTGCGGCCACGTCTGGGCTCGCCGGTGCCAGCATCGCCGAACGATTCACAGTCCCCATCAACTGAATGTCGCCTGCCAACGGGTCAAATCCCTGAGCCTTGGCGACCTTCCAGCGGCGAACGGCCACAAAGACCATGAAGCCCATTACACCCAAGATCAGCAAGCCACAAAACACAAAGAAGAGTACGAACCCGACGCCAAAGCCGGTCATCAACGTCATCTTGCGAACCTCCCCGAGAGTGGGCCGCCATCCCAACGGGTCGTCATCCCTCTGCCAGTCAAGCACGAAAGTCCGGACCTCAGTGACGCGTCGCGTACGAAACCTTCCCGGCTTGATCCACGCACACCACAAGGTCGCCCGACTCGTCGGTTCGCAAGACAACCGCCCCGGCACCTTGATAGGCAGCGACAGTTACCGCGGCCGGATGGCCATAGGAATTGCCGGCGCCAACTGAAATTAGCGCCAACGGCGGGTGCAGCCAGCGAGCAAAGCCGGGTGCCTGATAGGCCGAACCGTGATGAGCAACTTGGATCACACTGACACCTTGCGCCGAGGCTGCGCGTTCGATCTCGACTTGAGGCGCAAGCCCGGCATCGGCCATCAGGAGTAGCCGGACCGAACCGAATTCGACCAAAAGCACAACGCTGTCGTCATTCGGACCCATGCCGATGTCGGACGGTCCGGTCGGTGCCGGCGGCCAGATCACGTGAATCGTCGCGTTCGAGAAACTCATCGAAGTCCCGCGATGGAGCGAAGTGGCAGTCAACCCGACCTGAGCCAGAGTTCGGCGCACAATGTCCGCTTCGCCAGCTGGATCTGGATACGGCGATGCGTAAGCCACGTCCACTTTTCGCCCGTGCAGCACCCCAGCCAGTCCGGCTACGTGATCAGCGTGGAAGTGAGTCAGCACAACAGCTCTGACCCTGGAGATTCCTAAATGTTTGAGACAACCGTCAACCAGTTTCGGATCCGGACCAGCGTCGACTACCACAGCCTCAATTGGACCAGCGCGGATTACGAGGGCGTCGCCTTGTCCAACATCGCAAGCCACCAATACCCAATTCGCGGGCGGCCAAGGGGAAGCTCCTATCCGCTGTACAACAGTTTGCCCGACGAGCAGCCCCGCTACCAGCAACAGGATTGGCAGCCACGTCAGTCGGCGTTTGAATTTGGCCAGGGCAACTACGAAACCAAGCGCAGCAAAGATCGCCAAGCCACCAGCTATTCCCGACGGCCAAGGCAGCACCGCCCAACTGCGACCGGCGAAATAGTGCGCGACCATCGCGATCCATGCAGTCGGAATCGCAGCGAGGTGAACGAGGAGGACAGCGACCGGGTGCGACGCCGGAGCAACCACCGTGGCCAGCACACCAAGAACCGTTGCCGGACCGACAGCCGGAGCTGCCAGGACATTCGCCGGCAATGACACGACACTCACGTAACCGCACAACGACGCGAGCAAGGGAGCCGCCGCAAGTTGAGCCGCCAGCGAAACTGACACCGCAACGAGCAATGGTTCCGGACACCACGGCAGCCCCCGTACCAATCGGTCGCGCACGAACGGCGCCACCAATACCAAACCGGCCGTCGCACAAGTGGAAAGAGCAAAGCCGTATGACACGGCCAACCACGGATCGATCAGCACGAGTGACAACACTGCGGCACAAAGCGCTGGTAGGGCTCGCCGGCGCCCACCAACCACTAGTGCAAGCACAGCGATCAGGCCCATCACGGCGGCTCGACTCACGCTCGGTTGCGGCCGAACTAGCAGGATGAATCCGCCGAGACCGGCCAAAGCCAGTCCCACTCGCAGCCACCGCTTTAGGCGAAGCGCAGCACAAAGAGCCAAGAGCGCCGTCAAGACCAACGCGGTATTCGTGCCCGAAACAGCGACCAAGTGAGTTAGCCCCGAGACTTTCATGTCCGCAATCAAGTCTGAAGGAACTGCACTTACGTCTCCGATCGAAAGTCCTGGCAGCAATCCGCGGACATCGGGCGAGAGGCCAGCACACGCTGTGCGCAATTGGCCCCGAAGTCCGGTTGTAGCCGACCAAATGACAGGAGCCGGGCGCACCACCCGAACCGGATCACGCAGCGACACCACGCCAGCAATCCCAATTCGGTAGCCAACGGGGCGGAACACTCCAGCCACGGCCAAGGTGGTCCCCGGCGCCAGCCCCACTAAGTCTGCGCCGCCAGTGACAACCACTGGCACGCGCAATGTCAGCGTCCGTCCGCGCGCCGTAAGCCGAACTAAGTTCGCGGGAACGGAAGTCACGGCCAGTCCTCGCCGGTCACCGACAACGCGTGCCGGTTGCTGCACCGGATCACCGGTAAGCACTACTTCACCACGCAGTGCGGCGCCGGCACTGACGAGTTGCGGTATTGGGGGCGCGACCAAAGGAAGCAGCCGAAGCGCAGCCGAGCCGAGGCCAACTGCTAGCGCTGCCAGGCCAACGCCAACTACAACGAAGCGATCCTGATCGCATGACCCGCGCGTCGAAGATCGTCGCCACACCGCTATCGCGGCCAGCAGCAGCGTTGTAACGGCCGCGATCAGCGTCGCCCGCAACTGAACCGCACCAAGAAGTAGTCCGAGCGTGGCCCCCAGCCAAGCCGCAATGGCCGCAGTCAGCAGGCGGACATCGAGTTCGGCAATCACACGCGCACCAACCGGCTAAGCGCCGCAAAAGTTAACGAGCCGATGCCGGTAATTTCTCGCAGTTCGTCGACCGACGCGAATCGTCCGTGGCTGGTGCGCCAGTCGATGATGCGCTGAGCCATGACCGGCCCAACTCGGGGCAAGGTGTCTAGTTCGGCAAGCGTTGCAGTGTTCAGGTCAATCGGGCCGGCCGGCGCCCCATTAGGGGACGCACTAGAACTGGTCCCTCCCACCACAGCGGCGGCTTGTGGCCCAACGATCAGTTGCTCACCATCGACAACCCTGCGCGCGAGGTTCACACTTCCGGGGCTTACTCCCTTGCGCATGCCACCAGCAGCCCGAATGGCATCAACTACGCGGGCTCCCTCTGGCAGACGCACGATGCCTGGATGAACGACGGGACCAACCACCTGCACAACCAATTGCGGGTTCGGCTGAGTCGATGTTGACGGCCCTGGCAACGACGACACGGGCACCACCGGAATTGTCACTTCGGCCGCGCGCGGAACCGAGCGCCAAGCAAGCCAGCCACCACCGATCAGCACCGCGACAAAGAGGAGCACTAGGCCGCGTGCTGCCGGCCCCGCCAATTGCCACCGAAGGAGCGGATCGAGTTCCCGGATTGCGCGGGTCAATTGCTGCACGCTTGGCCGCAGGTGCAGCCCGCGATCGGAAGCCTCGTTGGAGGCCTCGTTGGAGGCCTCGACTTCAGATTCCTGAGGCGAGACAACCAAAATCGGAGCTGCCGGCGTCGCCGCACGGTCGGAGTCAAAAGCCGTAGCTCTGAGTCGGGCAACGAAGCTAGCGACGTCGACGGCAGAGTGGCTGCCTGCTGGCGGTCGCACCCGGGTCACGCAGCGACGCTAGGTCGGCCGGCGGCCTACTCCTGCAGAGTCAATCGATCTGTGTACAAGGCCCGGCTGTGGGCGAGCCTTTCTCACGCAATGACGACCGCAACCATCCCAGGACCAACGTGAGCGCCAACGACGGCACCGACTTCAATAACTCGGATCCGAGCACCGGGCAATCGTGCCTGCAACCGACCCGCTAACTCCACTGCCCGAGCACTGGCATCCA
>CAIKAW010000010.1 GCA_903825575.1 uncultured bacterium
AACGAACGCGTAGACCACGAGCACGGTTGCAATGAACACGAACATTTCCGCTAGGCCGAACAACTTGAGTTGGTCGAACGCGATAGCCCACGGGTAGAGGAAGACGATTTCAATGTCGAACACGATGAACAGCATTGCGGTCAGGTAGTACTTGACCGGGAATCGGCCACCACCAACAGGTTGGGGCGTCGGCTCAATTCCACATTCGTAGGCTTCGAGTTTGGCCCGGTTGTACCGCTTCGGACCGGTGATGCTCGCAATGCCGACTGACATTGCAGCGAATCCGAAGGCAAGTATGCCGAGTACGAGGATCGGCCAGTAGACGTTCACCGCCGCCTGTCTCCTCCTTGGGAGGCCGGCGAGGTTGCCGGACGTGAACATCCTAGGGCGGTCCGATTCCGGACTTGATTCAGGTGGGTCATGCGGCCGGGGTGATCTTGCTCAGAGCATTTATGACGCGATCGTTGACATCGCCATCGCTCGGATCTGTGAGGTTTGCCAACAGTTTTAGGGTGAAACGCATCAGGCGTTCGCGCTTAAGTCCGTGACGGGTAGCCATCCGCATGACCTCCGGGTGCCCGATCAGGTCGACGAACCAACGTCCCAAGGTGTAGTACCCGCCATAGGTGCTCTTCAGTGCCGCCGGATATCCCTGCAGGGCGCGCTCAAGGGCCTCGGCCGAGCCAGCCGCGTGAGCATTCGCGATGATTTCCGCGGCCAGCGAGCCAGACTCCATGGCGTAGGAGATTCCCTCGCCATTAAACGGATTGACCATCCCGCCAGCATCGCCGACGAGAAGTAGTCCGCGCTCATAGTGTGGTTGGCGGTTGAAGCCCATCGGCAGCGCCGCTCCGCGCACTTCCTGGGTTCGGTTTTCCTCCCGGAAGCCCCACTCCTCGGGTGTCTGGTCCAGCCATTTGCTGAGCAGGTCCTTGTAGTCGACCTTGCCGAAGGCGTCGGAGGTGTTAAGGATTCCCAGCCCGACGTTGCAGGTGCCATCGCCCATGCCGAAGATCCAGCCGTAGCCAGGCAGCAACGCTGTGCCGTCCCACAATTCGAGCCACGACTCGAGCCAGTCGTCCTTGTCGCGAGGTGATTTGTAGTACGTACGTACGGCCACGCCCATCGGTCGGTCGTCACGTTTCTCGCGGCCTACCGAGAGCGCGAGCCGACTGGAGTTGCCGTCGGCCGCAATGACGATCGGTGCGCGTACTTCGGACGGTCCACCGTCGCGTGCCCGAGTAGTTACACCAATTACTCGCCCAGTGCGATCGTCGAGAATCGCTCCGGTTACTGGGGTTTGCTCGAAAAGTCGAGCGCCAGCTGCCTCCGCAGTCCGGGCTAGAAGTTCATCAAAATCCGCTCGCGGACGGACTAATCCGTAGTTTGGAAATGAGGCTAGGTCGGGCCAGGGAATCTCCAACCGATTCCCGCCGCCGACAATGCGCAGGCCGCGATTATGCAGCCAGCCCGCCGATTCACTGGTGTCGATCCCCAGGTTGAGCAACTGTTTTACAGCGCGAGGGGTCAGTCCGTCGCCACAGACCTTTTCGCGCGGAAACGTGGTCTTTTCCAATAGCACAACGTCAAGTCCGGCGTTCGCCAGATGGGCGGCGGCCGTAGCTCCGCCTGGCCCGGCGCCGACGATGACCACATCGGCACTCAGCGAGGTTTGGCTTTCCATTACGTCCTTTGCTCCTGGCAGCACCAACGCTCGTGAATGGCTTCACGAGCGCCCAGTAATCCTAGCCTCGGTCCCCGGCAACGGCTCGGTGGAGGGCTACGATCCCGCCGGTTAGGTTGCGCCACTGGACCTGAGCCCAACCTGCGGCACCCACCCGGTCAGCAAGTGCGCCTTGGTCGGGCCAGGCGCGGATCGACTCGGCCAAGTAGACATATGCCTCAGGGTTACTCGCAACTCGCCGGGCAACTTCGGGCAACGCCCGCATGAGGTACTCGACATAAACCTTGCGAAACGCCGCGTTGGTTGGGCTCGAGAACTCGCAAACAACCAGTCTCCCGCCGGGCCGAGTAACCCGGCGCAGTTCGCGCAGTGCCTGGTCAACGTCGGCCACATTGCGCAGTCCGAATGAGATCGTTACTGCGTCAAAGACCTCATCCGCGAACGGCAACGCCAACGCATCCCCGGCCGTGAATGGTAGATAGGGAACTCGGTTCTTGCCGACGGCCAGCATGCCCAGCGAGAAATCGCATGGGACGACGAAAGCCCCGGCCGCCCAGAGCGGCTCGCTGCTGCTGCCGGTGCCCGCGGCCAAGTCAAGGATCCGTTCCCCAGCCAAGGGCTTAATAGCTGCCCGAACAGCCTTGCGCCAAACTGCGGTCTGCCCCAAGGACAAGACATCGTTGGTTAGGTCGTACTTGGCCGCCACGTCATCAAACATCGCCGCCACATCGGCGGGCGCCTTGTCCAGTTCGGCCCGGGTCACCGGGACATCCTCCCAGTTGCCGATCTCGGCGCCCGCTCGGGCAGGTTGGGTTCCGGGCGCGTAGCCTTTCGCCGTGACTTCGCTGCCGTTGCCCAACCCGCTGCGGGTTGTTGGATCCGGGGTCAGCGTGCGCACCACGGCAATCTCGGATGACTCGGCGCTGTTGTCGCTGTTGCCCGACGAAACGGCCTACGCATGGGTTCGAAATGGCGAGGGCTTGGTCGGTTGGGGCGAGGCCGCGCGGGTGGAGTTGTCTGGACCGGAGCGGTTCAGTCGGGCCCAGCGCTGGTGGTCCAACTGGTGCGCCGAAGCAGATATCGATGACCAGGTCGGACTCCCAGGGTCCGGTCCAGTCGCGTTTGCTTCCTTTGCTTTCGACCCACGTCCCGGCGACAGCGTCCTTGTCGTCCCACAAGTAATCGTCGGCCGGCGAAATGGGCGCACCTGGTTGACCGTGATCGGCACGGATCCGCACCCGATTCGCCCCACGACGACTCCCCGACGTCCGTCCGGAATCCGTTGGTCCCAAGGCACCCGTAGCGCCCCGGATTGGCAATCTTGCGTTGCCCAAGCGATTTCGCGGATCGCCGCCGGCGAACTGGACAAGGTGGTGCTTGCCCGCGATGTCGTGGCTACCACCGATGAACCGGTTGATCCGAGGTTCTTGCTGGACCGATTAGCTGCGCGGTTTCCCGAATGCTGGACGTTCAGCGTTGACGGCCTCGTCGGCGCGACGCCGGAATTGCTTGTCCGCCGCGAAGACGACCTAGTCACTTCGCGGGTGCTGGCTGGGACCGTTCGACGTTTAGCTGATGCTGTCGCCGATGGCCGCCTGACCGAGGCGCTTCTGGCATCGGGCAAGGACCAAGAGGAACACGATTTCGCTGTCAACTCAGTGGCTGCAGCTCTAGCCAACCACTGCACCGACCTTGACGTCCCCGAACGGCCGCACGTCTTGCGCTTGGCCAACGTTGTTCATCTGGCAACCGATGTCACGGGCCGCCTTGCCGACGGCGCACCTGCTCTGGCACTGGCAGCTTCGCTGCATCCAACCGCGGCAGTTTGCGGCACACCGACGGAGCGTGCCCTCGGCCTTATCCGCGAAATCGAAGGTCTAGATCGTGGCCGCTATGCCGGGCCGGTCGGCTGGATCGATTCCCACGGCGACGGCGAGTTCGGAATTGCCTTGAGGTGCGCCGAAATTAACGAAAACCGGATCCGTTTGTTCGCTGGCTGTGGCATTGTCGCAGGCTCAGACCCGGAGTCCGAACTTGCAGAGTCCCAAGCCAAACTCGTCGCAGTCCGCGACGCGCTTGAGTCAGACTGACCCATCGAGTGCAGCACGCAACTGCTGCAGCGTTGCCCATTCGCCAGCCCGACTTCCGACGTCGGCAATCACTACCTGAACTCCGCCTGCGGCGCGCGCGACCGCGAGCGCAGTTCGCAAAGCCAACCGGTCGCCAACGCGTTGTGTCGGAATATCCAGAGCAGAACTGATCGCGGTTAGATCAAGATCATGCGCAGTTCCGAAGACCCGTTCAAAGTGTTCCGCGTACTCAGGGCGACCCTGCTCAAGTTGATGGAAGATGCCGCCTCCATTGTTGTCAACAACGACTACAAGCAGATCGGGCCTTGCTTCCGAATCTGGCGCCAGTAAAGAGTTGTGGTCGTAGAGGAACGCGAGATCGCCGACCAAAGCGGTGGTCGGCAGACCGGTGCCCGATGCAATCCCCCAAGCTGTCGCCAGCAGCCCGTCGATCCCATTGGCTCCACGATTGCAATGCAACGTCGGTGCGTCGTCTCGTTGCTTTGCGACCGCTGCGATTGCACGCATCGACCACGAAGCGCCAACGAGGAACGGGGTCTGAACTGTGGCCTGCGCCCATACTTCGGCCGCCACTGTCAGTCCCGAGAAGCGCGCCGCCACCTGCATTTCAACTACCCCGGCCACGCGAGCAGCCGCGGCGCGCCACTCTGCAAGCCAACCGCCGGCAGGACGCAAAGGTGCGTCCGGGACAACATCAAGGGTCACGTGGGCACTAAGGCCCGGGTCAGCGGGAAGCTCAAGGCGCCGCACGGCAATATGCGTTTGGACGCGGGCCGCCAACTCCAACACTGATCTGGACACGCCAAAAGCGCCAACTGTTAGCAACACCTCGGGAAGGTGGTCCTCAAGCCAACTGGCGTCTTCGAGCAGCAAGGGGCCGTGCGGTAAGACACCCGCTGCCGGACCACCACCGGCCGCTTCGGCTAGCACTGGCCAGCCCAAGGCGGTTCCTAGAGTTATGGCGGCACTGTGTAGCGACGGGTCTGCACCCGTGTCGCCGAGCAGGATTAGTCCGTGCGCCGGAACAGTTGAATGCCCAAGTTCGATCATCACAGCGGCGAACAATTGCGGGGAAGAAACCGAAGGGTTCGGTTTCGGCGCCGACTTAGGCAATGCAGCATTCGCTCCCGGCTCGGGGACCAGCGGCGGCGCGAAACAAACATTGAGATGGATCGGGCCGGCGGCCTTGCCAAGGGCGGCCGCTAGCGGGACGGCGACTAACGCCGTGAGGTCGCTGGGGTCGGGCGGAATATCCACGAAAGCTCGCACCGCAGTCCCAAACAATTGGACCTGATCGATCGTCTGATTCGCGCCGGTGCCCCGTAGCAGCGGTGGCCGATCTGCGGTCACGACAATCAGAGGGATGCCCGAGTGTGATGCCTCAACGATTGCCGGATGCAACTCAACCGCGGCAGTGCCCGACGTCGTGATCACAGCTACGGGACGTCCGCTACCGCGTGCGATTCCCAATGCCAAGAATCCGGCACTTCGTTCATCTATTCGAACGTGCAGCCGAACCTCGTTGCGAGCTTCCGCTGCCGCCAATGCCAGGGCCAACGGCGCATTGCGCGACCCCGGCGAAAGCACGAAGTCGGCGACCCCAGCGCGAACCAGCTCCGTGAGAAGTTCATGTGCGGTAGCCGAGGACGTCATGGGACCAGCGTCCCGTACGCCGCTGAGAGCCGCTGCACCCACCACTGCTGGCGAACAGGTGCGACGCCGGCGGCAGCGGCGGCTAACGCGTCAGCATCGGGCGCGCGCCGACCAATAGCTAGTGCGCCGGCCGTGGGCAGGATCGTCTGATCTACCAGATCCGCAGCCAATAGCGCACCGGTTCCAAGGCCGCAGTCCAGGGGCAGGTCAGCAATTCCCGCGGCCAATGCAAGTCCTGCGGCCAGCCCAACACTGGAATCCAGCGCACCGGAAACAACCACCGGGAGTCCAATTCGTTTGGCAAGTTCGATCGCGACAGCGACCCCACCGAGCGGTCCGGCCTTCAGCACCAACACATCTCCGGCAGCTCGAATCAGCTCGGGCAGCGCCGGGTCGGACAAGTCCGGTGCCCGTCGCAGGCCTTCGTCTACAGCCAACGGAACGCCGATGCTCTCTCGAAGCCGGCGCATATCGCCCAGCTGATCCAACGGTTGCTCTACGTACTCCACGCCACCGGCTGCCCGAACCAACTGCGGCAAAATGGCCTCGGCTTCGGTAAGCGTCCAACGACCATTGCCATCGATCCGGATCCGGCCTTCAGACCCGAGCACTTCTCGCACAGCGACGAGCCGGGCTAGGTCCTCGCTCGGGCTGGACTCGGCAACCTTCACCTTGACTGTGCGCACCCCAAACTCGTCCCGTGCTCGCAGCGTCCAGTCCCGCGCCTCGGCCACGGCCAGGCTCGGCAGGATTGCGTTAACCCGAATCGTCGCACGCACCGGCTCAGGCCACTGTCCGTAGGCAGCCTCGATCGCGCAACGCAGCCAGCGCCCGGCCGCTACATCGTCATAGTCGTCGAAGGGGGCAAACTCCCCCCATCCCACCGGACCCCGCAGCAAAACGCCGTCGCGGACGTCCAGGCCCCGAAACGTCCGGCGTAACGGCAACGCAAATGGCGTCGCTGTCTCGAGCAGGTCCGTTAGGCCAGGCAGGTCAAACACTTGTGGTCCTGCGCAGCATGCCGCTCCAATCTTGGCCCGCCGACCGGTGGCAGCGGGGGAACACGCCTAGGCTAACGACGCTATGAACACTCGTGCGCTGAGCCAGTTGCTTGTGTCACCCGGCCCGACCGGGGTCCAAGCCTTGCTTGCGGCCCTCCCTAGCGCCCTCTCAGGCGAGGGCGCCGCCATCGCACCCGCTGAGGTGGGAGTCCCCGAACAAGTCAGGACCGGATGGAATACGGCGGTCCGTGCCGATGACCGCAAGGCGCCGCTTGAATCCGATGCCGCGGCGGTGGTGCTCACGACCAGCGGATCTACCGGCACCCCAATCGGAGTGCTGCTGTCGGCTGCTGCCCTGCGTGCAGCTGCCGACTCGGCTCACGATCGCTTAGCTGGGCCTGGGCATTGGCTAGTGGCATTGCCGGTGACCTCGGTAGGCGGACTCATGACGATCGTCCGTGCGCTCGTGTCTGAAACACGGCCGGTGATTTGGCCGGGAGTAGGTGGCGCCGAAACCTTTACGCCCGAGTCGTTCCTAGCTTCAGCAGAATTGACGCTCGCTCAAGCCGGCACGGAACCTGCCTACGTTTCGCTGGTGCCAACGCAGTTGCAGCGCATCGTCAGCAGTGGAGGTCCGGCGCTAGCGGCCTTGGCGCGGTTTAGTGCGGTGCTGGTGGGGGCCGCAGATTTGCCATCGCAGACCCGGAACCCGGCAGTGGCCGCCGGCGTCAATGTGGTGCGCACCTACGGCATGACTGAAACGTGTGGTGGCTTTTGCTACGAAGGGCGGCCACTAGGCAACATGGGCCTTGAAATTGTGGAGGAAGATACGCACGGCGTTGGGCGCGTTGTCGTCTCCGGCTCCGCCTTGGCTTTGGGCTACCGACTCCAACCGGACCTGACCGCAACTCGCTTCACATCAACTGGCTTGTGGACCGAAGACTTAGGTCGGCTAGTCGATGGACGCTTGACGATTGTTGGCCGCCTCGACGAAATGGTGAAGGTGGGCGGAGTTTCGGTTGCGTTGCCCGCAGTTGCCGCGGTGCTGCGAGCCCACGTCGGTATTAGCGACGCCGTTGCGGTTGCTCGCCCTGATCCGGAATGGGGCGTCCGCGTCGTAGCAGTAGTCGTTACTTCGAACTCTGACGTTGAGGGAGTCGAAGATTTGTTACCGCAATTGCAACGCGTTGTAGGCGATCGACTGGGCCGACTAGCGGCACCGGTAGCAGTGCGCGTAGTACCAGAGATTCCGTTGCTACCTAACGGAAAACCAGACCGAGTCGCCTTGGCTGCTCTGGTCGAACGATGACCGCACTGGGCCTTTGGCTCGCCGGCGCTCGACCAAGGACGCTTCCTGCCGCCGTCGCACCGGTAGCAGTGGGCACAGGCGTTGCTGCATACGAAAGCTCAATGCTTGTCGGTCGTGCCGGACTTGCGCTGGTTGTTGCTCTCTCATTGCAGGTAGGCGTCAACTACGCCAACGACTACAGCGACGGGATCCGCGGCACCGACAATGAGCGGGTCGGACCGATTCGACTTGTAGGCCAGCAGTTGGCCAGCCCGCGCGCAGTCAAGTCGGCGGCGCTGCTCTCGTTTGCTGTCGCGGCAGTGGCGGGATTGGCGCTTGTAGTTCTCACTGGGGCTTGGTGGCTCCTTGCGGTTGGCGCTGCTTGCATCGCCGCCGCCTGGTTATACACCGGAGGGTCGCGCCCGTACGGCTATGCCGGATTCGGCGAAGTCTTCGTGTTCGTGTTTTTCGGATTGGTCGCGAGTGCCGGCACGACGTTCGTGCAGACCGGAACCGCACCTCGCATGTCGTGGCTGGCGGCGACCGCGGTGGGTTTGCCAATCGTTGCGATTCTTGTCGCCAACAACTTGCGCGACATTCCAGGCGACACCGAATCGGGCAAGAAGACGCTGGCTGTTCGTCTGGGCGATCACCGCACTCGCATCCTTTACGAAGTTCTCATTGCCCTCACGTGCCTGCTAACGCTTCTGATTGCCGGGCTCGGTCCGCGTAAGGCCGTCGTTGCTTTGCTTGCATTGGTGGGACTGGTGCCCGCGCTACGAACCTTGCGCTCCGGGGCGACCGGCCGGGACCTGATTCCGGTGCTGGCTGGAACCGGTCGATTCGTGCTGGTGTTTGGTCTGCTCTTAGGGCTGGGGCTCAGTTGGGGCACTTGGATTGCCGGGCCGCGACCGCGACCGAGCAGTTCCGGTATCCTTGGTATCTCGATCGTGGCGCGGGTAAACACCTTGAGCGAACAAGGCGGAACGTGCGGGGGTACCCCAATGCCGGTGAGGCTTCCGCGGCTGACCCGGCCGCTGCACATTGATTCCATCATCAGTTGCCCGTCGGGCCTTGAGACCGGCGCCAGCGACATCCTGATTCGTCGGAACGCAAGAACCACCAAGTTGTTGGACGGTTTCAGCGCCGCTCTGGCGGTTGCTGATGCACCACGAACTGCAGGCGCCTGCTTGGCGATGCTCCCAAACGTCTGGCCATTTGTGGCACTTATCCAAGGGCGGCAGTTCCGCCTAGCCATGCCGTTGAATGGCTGCGGCGGGCCGCAAACGAGTGCGACTGCTGCTTTTGCTGCGGTATTTCAACTCGCGCACCAAGAGCCCACACCCACCAATGGCGTGAGCGCAGTCAATTCGGCTAGACCTTGTGGAGTTGCCGATGTGACCGCGATGGTCGCCACTGACCTGACTGTTCGCGTAGTCAACACATCCGCGACAGCGTGTTCGATCAGCGGGAGTCCTGCTGTGGGATTAAAAGTGGCCAAGACCGAACGCGACATCCCCGGGTGGACCACCTATGTGCTGCAACCCGGACAGGGCATCGTCCAGCAGAACTACGTCAGGCCCGACCAAACAGCCTGCACTCAACCGATCCCCACTGGTACGGGCGGCACGCCCACTTGGACAGTCAACGTCGGTGGCGTCACCTTGCATCCAACCGGATCTGCCCAACAAATCCGTCAGGTCGAAGGTTGTGCCGTTGTTGTCGCACAGGCAAGTAGTTCTTGGCGATGAACCGCCGCGGCAAGTTTGGGGCGTCCTTCCTGCTAAGCGTCTTGGCTCTGGCCGCGTGTTCACAGCACCAGAGCACCGCACTTGGTTCCGACGGACTGCACCACTGCAAGATTACCGACCCGTCGGCAAATGAATCGGGTGCCTCGTGGGCGGATGTCCTGCACTGGGACGGCCGTCAATACATCGGCACCGAAACAAACATCGCGCCGGACAAACTTGGCGCGGTTATCGGAGCCATCACCTGCGAAGTCAGCACTTCAGGACTTGGCGCTAACTACCAATTACAAAACGGTGATGGCACAATCCCAGCGGGCTCAAAGATCTACGCAATCCTTGGCGTGCCAATCACGCAAGATGTGGCCGCAACCCGGCTCGGTGAGACCGTCAGGTACCGAGCGGGTTAGTGCGTTTAAACCGTGCGACGTTCAACCCCAAGAAAACGCTTGTCTGCATCTTGGTTGACAGACCAACTCCAGATCACTTCTGGCGTGATCCGGATCTGCAATCCGCCATCGTGTTCCTCAATCAATGCTGAACCGCGAACTTTTACCCCACGCGGGCTCCACGGATTCGTGGTCACGAGTTCGTCGATAACAATTGTGGCGCGAGGATTGTTGCGAAGGTTCCCGTAGCGAACCGTCTTGGTGATGTCGTACCCACCGCTGACGATGGTGTCGGCGTCTAAGCCGAAAGTTACGGCGGCCACATCAGGCTCACCGGTAGCAGAGGCCGTGGCCAAGCGAGCCAATCGCTGCGACTTCAGGAAGGCAACTTCGGCGTCGGTGAAAACCCCCATGTAAATCCCTTTCGTGACTGATTGAGCTACTCGTCGTCCTCGGACGCAGCGGCATCGTCGATCTTCTTGTTGAGACGATCGGCAATAGAAACAATACCCGCCGAAATTGAACCGCGCTGTTTGGACAAAAGCGGAACGGCAGCAATCCCGGAAATCACAAACGCGAGTGCGAGCAAGAGCCAACCGCGGGCTCCAAGTGCGTAGCAAATCCCGGCAGCGACGATCAGCAACCCGAGTCGAGCCAAGGTGTACCAAAGTGGTGCGAGCCGAGGGTCATGAACTACGGCCCTATAAGAAGCCACAGGAACTGCTGGAGCCTCAGACTCAACCGGCTCAGGCATCGCTTCGCTCATCCGACACCGGCGAACGAGTGCAGCCCGGTGACGAAAAGGTTCACGCCGTAGTAGTTGAAGATGAACGCCGCGAATCCGAGCAAGGAGATATAGGCGGCTCGTCGGCCACGCCAGCCGATGGTGGCTCGCGCGTGCAGATAGCCGGCGTAAATCACCCAAGTGATGAACGCCCAAGTCTCCTTGGGATCCCAGCCCCAGTAACGACCCCACGCACTCTCAGCCCAGATCGCACCGGCGATCACAGCGAACGTCCACAGCGGGAACATGAAAGCGATGATGCGATAGCCCAACGTGTCCAACCGATCGGCTGTCGGCACCTTCGGGACAAGGAAGCCAAGACGCCCCGGAGTCAACCCGGCGGCTACGCGGCGATCGATTCGCTCGATCGCGAGGTAGAGGATCGTTACAACACCGCTGACGCAGAAGGAACCACCGGACAAGATCGCTGCGGTGACGTGAATCCCTAGCCAGTAAGAGTGCAACTCGGGTACTAGCGGCCCGCTGGTGCTGTATAGCACCGTCACCGCCAGACCGAGAGTCAACAGGACGGGCAGCACGACGAAGATGCCCAGCCAACGAACATCGCGACGTAGGGAGATGACAAGGAACACAAGTGAGACTGCGAAGGCGGCGGCACAGGAGAACTCGTACATGTTGCCCCACGGCAACCGGTGCGCGGAAAGCCCTCGAGCTGCAATTCCAAGGGCGAGGAACGTTGTGGCGAGCCAGTACAACGACATGCCGACGTTGCCGGAGCGACGCCCGCTAGCTAGCAGCGGTGCCGGCATTTGCAATGGTGCGGGCGCCTGCCCGCCACCCACGAGCGCAGGTTCGGCTACAACTTCCGCAACCTTTCCACGTCCCGCGGCCAGTGAGACAGCGAAGGCAATCATGGCAACGGTGAACGCGGTCATCGACGCGTAGACGAGGATGTTGCTCAACTGCGCCAAGGTGGCATCGGACGGCACTGGCTACTCCTTCGTCTCCGGGGCTACGCCCCGCAGGCCTTCGACCAAGGACGCCAGCTCGGCCGATATGTCGGTCGAGTCGGCTCGGGTAAGCCCGGCGACCTCGATGAGGGTACCTCCGGATCCGGAATTGCTCACCCGCACCCAGAGCCGGCGACGCCGGACAGACAGGGAAAGCATCAGGCCAACTACGGCCGTGAGGGCTGAGGCGAGGGCAATCCCCTTGCCCGGGTCGTCGGCCACCGACAACGTCGCGTACTGGGCGACACCGGCAAATGTGACGGTGCCAGAGCCGTCGGGCAGCGTCCAGGTATCCCCTGGCCTAAGTGCCTTGATCGAGATGCGCGAGAGGTGCGTCATATCTAGGCGGTAGACGCTCTGGGGGACCCCGGAATTCAGCCCGAGGTCGCCGCGCCAGGCCGACAAGAACAGCGCCGGGTCCTGGGCCGCCGGGAAGACCGAGATCGGTCCGCGCACCGGGTCGACCACAGCTGTCGGCAAGAAGATGCCCTGCAACCCAAGTTGCGGCGTCATGTCTGGGATCTTCGCGACACCTTGCGACGTGAAGTTGCCGTCCTGCGGCAGGAACACCACAAGGTCGTCGAACACGACCTTGCCCTGCCTGTCGTGCACGACCACGTGCGGTGCGTAGCCGTGTCCGATCAGGTACACGCGAGCGGTCCCGATCCCCAGCGGATGATTCGCCGTGATCGCTGCCGAGGTTGCTGATGCACCGGGTGCAGAACTGGATGTCACGTGAGCTGCGAAGTAGAGCGGCTCGCCATTCTGCGGGCCACCGGCTTGATAGGTGATGTCGAACGCGTCCAGGTGCACTGTGAAGGGCGGCAGATTTGACTGGTTGACCAGGCGCCCTGCGGTGAAGGTGTCGTATTGAGTAACGGTGTTCGCAAACCCGCCACCCTCTTTCACAATCACTTGCCCCTTCCAGCCGAACGCACTGCCGATTCCGATACCGACGAGTAGCACGAGGAGGGCGACGTGGAACAGCAGGTTCCCGGTCTCGCGGGCGTAGCCCTTCTCGGCACTAACAAAGCCCGAAGCCTTCGGGGCAACTTCGGAATTCAGTTCCACATGGTCCGTACGCCAACGCTTTGCACGAAGTGTGTCGGCGGCCGCGACTAACACCTGGGGACCAAGTTCCGCCAAAGGAAGCGAACTCACCCAAGCGATGCCACCTGGCAGGCGAGCCGGATGTGCCGGCGCAATGGGAGGGCGAGCGCGCAGCGCGCGTAGATGCAATCTGGTGCGCGGGATAACACAGCCCGCCAGCGATATGAACAACAGCAGGTAGATCGCGGCGAACCAGGCCGAGCCAAACACGTTGAAGAAGCCGATCCGGTCAAGCAGCGGACCGAGCTTTGGATGCGCCGCAAGGTAAGCGTTTACTTCAGTTGGCTTGGACCCGCGCTGCGGGAACAGCGAGCCCGGAATACTGGCTAGAGCCAGCAAGAAAAGCAGCACCAACGCCACCCGCATACTGGTTAGTGCACGCCACATCCAGCGCAGCCAGCCACGAAAACCGATCGGGACAACCGGAGTCGCCGGCGCGGTACTGAGATCCGCTCCAGGGTCGCTCATAGGGCCGGAGTGAAGCCGCCGACAAGTCCTCGCAAAGCGATCGTCAGGTGGCCCCACAATCCAGTTACGAGGAGCAATCCGATTATGACCAGCAGACCGCCACCGATTCGCATAACCCAGACGTAGTGGCGCTTGACTATTCCAAGCGCACCCATCGCGCGACGGAAGGCCAGCCCAACAATCACGAAAGGCAGACCCAACCCGATGCAATAGAACAACGACAAAAGCGCGCCGCGCGCAGCCGAACCTTGGCTGAAGGCAAGACCTTCAACCGCCCCAAGTGTCGGCCCAATACAAGGAGTCCAGCCCAGACCGAAAAGAACTCCGAGCACCGGAGCGCCCCAGAGCCCGAACTTCGGCGCCCAAGTGTGGATGCGGTAATCGCCCTGCAGCCCAGGAATCAAGCCAAGAAACGCCAGTCCCAGCCCAATTACTAGCAAGCCCAATCCGCGACTGATGATGTTTTGATAATGCAGCAAGAAAGAACCGATCCCGCCGAACATTGCGCCGTAAGACACAAAGACAATGCTGAATCCGGCGACAAAGAGCAGACTGCCGAGCAGCACACGGCCCTTGGCGCGGACGTTGGTGCCTTCGGGGTCGGCCAGTTCTGATCCGGTCATACCTGTGACGAAAGACAAGTAGCCCGGAACCAACGGCAGCACACAAGGCGAAAGAAAACTCACCACTCCGGCTGCAAGTGCGATCGGAGCAGCAAGGATCAGGGAGCCGTCAGTGACGGTCTGCACCGCACTCATGACAACCCCCAAATGTTCGTCACGACGTCTCCTGCAACACCGGATCAATCAACCCTAACAACCGGGACTCATCGACACCGCCGAGCGCCCTGGCGGCTACCCGCCCATGCCGATCGATCACAAGCGTGGAAGGAATGGCCGCGGGAGGAAGCGTTCCTCGGAAGGCAAGCAGCAATGCGCCGTCCTGATCGAACAAGCTTTGGAACGTCAGTCCAAAGTTTGCGGCGTACGCCTGGCCGGCAACGAGATTGTCTCGGGTGTCGATGCCGATGAACACCACTCCCTTAGCTGCTAACGCCTTAGCCACACGTTCAAGGGTTGGAGCCTCGGCTCGGCATGGAGGACACCAAGATGCCCAGACGTTTAGAACAACTACCTTGCCCGAGAATTGCGACAACGCCAGCGAAGTGCCAGTTAGTGTTTGGCCCGAAACTGATGGAAGGGCTGCCCGATCCTTTATCGAAAGAATCGTTGTAGCCCCATCACCACTGACGTAGTGAAGATCGCTCGAGCCAGTCCCAGAAGTCGCCGCACAACCGGTTAGGACCACTGCGGCGCCAAGCAGCAACGCCGAACCACGCATCAGGCGCCGGCGATCTTGCTCGAGCCTGGGAGCAGCGCTGCGGCAGGCTCAGAGTAGGTGATCGCGACCAAATCGTTGCCATCAAAAGTGAGCGACGTCAGCGACGCAAGAGTGCACTGCCGGTGGCGGGGGTCATGGAAGAACCGGCGCTGCTCGGCGTCGAGTCGGGCTATCCAAACCGGCAACTGGTGACTAACAAGTACAGCCTCATGGCCGCGAGCCTGCTCGCGCGCAGCGGTGATTGCCGCCCGCATTCTGGCTGCCACCTCAACGTAGGGCTCGCCCCAAGAAGGTCGGAACGGATTGACGAGATGGCGCCAGTACTTGGGCTGGCGCAGCACGCCGTCGCCAACCGAAACTTGCTTACCCTCGAACACGTTGTCGGCTTCGATCAGGTTCGGGTCCGTGGCAATCTCTAGCGAACGTCGGGCCGCCAAGGGGGCTGCCGTTTCCTGTGCCCGTTCCAACGGGGAGGCCACAACCAAGACGATGTCGCGCTCACCAATTGCAGTCGCGACTTTGTCAGCCATCGCCCGGCCAAGCTCGGACAAATGGAAATCGGGCAACCTTCCGTAGAGCACCTTGCCGGGGTTGTGCACCTCGCCATGACGCAGCAGGTGCACGATCGTCTGGTCGCTCATGCCGTCGGCGCCTTAGCCGCAGCCGCGGCCTTCGCCGCTGCTGGAAGAGCCTGGGCAACTCGGTCTAGTGCCGTTGCGTCATGGGCGGCCGACACGAACCAGGCCTCAAAAGACGAAGGCGGCAAGGAGACGCCCGCTTCCAGAAGCGAATGGAAGAACGGGCCGTACCTGAACGACTCCTGCGTGCGCGCGACGTCATAGTTGATGACCTCGGCAGCGGTGAAGAAGACACTGAAGAGATTGCCCGCCGTCTGTAATCTGTGAGCAACGCCCTCGGCCGTCAGTGCCGCCGAAACCAGTTCGCCAACCGTCTTGGCCGCCGCATCAACGCGCGCGTAAACATCAGGAGTGCATTGGCGCAAGGTAGCCAGCCCGCAGGCCGTGGCAACTGGATTTCCAGACAGCGTCCCAGCTTGGTACACCGGACCCGCAGGGGCGAGAAAGGCCATTACATCCGCCCGGCCGCCGAACGCCGCCGCAGGTAGCCCACCGCCCATTACCTTGCCAAAGGTAAATAGGTCGGGAGCCCAAGTGGCATCAATGGCCGCTTCGAGGCCGTACCAACCGTTGGGCGAAACCCGGAAACCGGTCATCACTTCATCGCTGATGAATAGCGCACCATTTGCCCGGCAGATCCGAGCCAATGCAGCGTTGAAGCCAGGCAGCGGCGGAACAACGCCCATGTTGGCGGCCGCGGCTTCTGTGATCACACACGCAATCTCGTCACCAAACTCGGCGAATGCTGCCTCGACGGCAGCAATGTCGTTGTACGGCAACACGACAGTGTCGGCCGCAGATGCGCCGGTAACTCCAGGACTATCCGGCAAGCCGAGCGTGACAAGTCCCGACCCCGCAGCGGCGAGCAACGCATCGACGTGGCCGTGGTAGCAGCCGGCGAACTTCACTACTCGGCGCCGGCCGGTGAAGCCACGCGCAAGTCGAATCGCAGACATCGTGGCTTCGGTGCCGCTGGAAACGAACCGAACCTGCTCCACTGGCTCGACTCGGGCAACGATCTCTTCGGCCAACAAGACTTCACCTGGGCCTGGCGCCCCGAACGAGAATCCCTTAGCAGTAGCGGCGTTGACGGCGGCGAGCACCTCGGGATGAGAGTGGCCAAGGATCATCGGGCCCCATGAGCAGACTAGGTCGACATACTCACGGCCGTCGGCGTCGGTGACGTAAGGACCGCGCCCCGAAACCATGAAACGCGGAGTGCCACCAACTGCCTTGAATGCTCGAACCGGTGAGTTCACTCCGCCTGGGGTAACCGCCAATGCCCTTTCGAACAAGGCTTCAGATGCAGTCGCGTTCATCGGCCAGCCTTAAGCCAACCGGCAACCTCAGTAGCCCAGTAAGTCAGCACCGCACCAGCCCCGGCTCGCCGAATTCCAAGCAGGGATTCAAGAATCGCCCTATCACGATCGATCCAACCTTGGGCCGCAGCGGCCTCCAACATGGCGTACTCGCCCGATACTTGGTAAGCCCAAACCGGCACATCGACGGTCTCGGCCGCAGCCCGAACGACGTCGAGATAACTTCCGGCGGGCTTCACGATCACCATGTCGGCCCCCTCCGCGACATCGAGGCGGAGTTCGCGCAAGGCCTCGCGGCCATTGGCTGGATCCTGCTGATATGTCCGACGATCGCCGACTAGCGCACTGTCGACCGCTTCGCGGAATGGGCCATAGAACGCGCTGGAGTACTTCGCGGCATACGCGACGATCCCGACGTCCGATCGTCCGGCGTCATCAAGCGCCGAACGCACCGCCGCGACTTGACCGTCCATCATTCCGCTCGTACCAACGAGGTGCGCCCCGGCTGCTGCCTGCGCGATTCCCATTTCGCGGTACCGCAGCAGCGTCGCGTCGTTGTCGACGGAGCCGTCCGGTGCCAAAACCCCGCAGTGACCGTGATCAGTGAACTCGTCCAAGCACAGGTCGGCCATCACCACTGTCGAGTCGCCCACCTCTGCGACTACGTCCCGGATCGCAACGTTCAAGGCGCCATCCGGATCAGTCGCGCCGCTGCCGTCTGCGTCCCGAACCGCTGGAACGGCAAAAAGCATGACCCCGCCGACTCCGACGGCTGCAGCGTCGGCGACTGCGCGACGCAAACTTTCGCGAGTGTGTTGCACGACGCCGGGCATTGACTTGATCGCAGCCGGCTCGGTCAAGCCTTCACGATAGAACAACGGAAGAATCAATTCGGCCGAAGCCAATCGAGTCTCCGCGACTAATCGGCGAATTGGTGCGCTTGCCCGCAAGCGTCGCGGACGCTCAATCGGGAAGCCCATTTCAGGTCGCCTTCCGCCGCGCCGCCGGGCGTCGGCGCGATGGTCGCCAGGACGCCTCGCCGGCTTCAGCGGCGGCTAGTCGAAGGACTTCGCCGTGAGCCGCCAAAGCATCTGCAAGCGCAGCCACGCTGGCATCCTCCGGCATGACGTCAACCCGGAGCCCGTGTTCCTCGGCCGTCTTGACAGTGGCCTTTCCGATGCACGCAACGACGGTAGTCGGGTGAGGCTTGCCAGCGATGCCAACGAGATTGCGCACGGTCGACGATGACGTGAACAGCACGGCATCAAATCCGCCAGTCTTGATCGCTTCGCGAGTCTCGGCGGGCGGCGGTGCCGCACGCACGGTGCGATAGGCCGTGACGTCGTCAACTTCCCAGCCGAGTTCGGTCAGACCAGCGACCAAGGTCTCTGTCGCGATATCTGCCCGTGGCAAGAAGACTCGATTGATCGGGTCGACAAGCGAATCAAACTCGGGCCAGTCTTCTAGCAATCCAACACTCGACTGGTCGCCGGACGGTACGAGGTCGGGTTTGACGCCAAAGGCGACCAACGCCGCAGCGGTGGCTTCGCCGACAGCGGCTACCCGAAGTCCGGCAAAGGATCTGGCATCTAGGCCGTATTCATCGAATCGCTCGCGCACTGCCTTAACGGCATTGGCCGAGGTAAATGCAATCCATTCGTAGCGGCCCGAAACAAGTCCGTGGATCGCTCGTTCCATCTGCTGTGGGGTGCGTGGCGGCTCCACCGAAATTGTCGGAACCTCAATCGGGACAGCGCCGTGGCGACGTAGCTGCTCGGATAGCGCTCCGGCCTGCTCCTTCGTGCGCGGCACAAGCACTCGCCAGCCAAACAACGGCTTGGTTTCAAACCACGAGAGTCGATCGCGCGCACCAACTGGATCACCGATAACGATGATGCCTTCGCCCTGTTGACGCGAGGCCTTAACAACCGTGGCCACGTCCGCAAGCGAGGCAGTCACGGTGACCTGCTCAACTGTGGTCCCGCCGCGCGTGATTGCTACGGGAGTTTGGGCAGATCGCCCGGCAGCAAGCAACGCCTTGGCAATCTCAGGGGCGCGATCGGCGCCGCCCAGTATCACCAAGGTAACCCTCGGGGAAATATGTAACGCGTAGTCGACTCCAGGGTCATCGGCATCCAGGACCCGAACCTCGCGGCCCGCACCCCCGGTCAAGGTGATCCCCGCGTATGCAGCGATTCCGGTAACCGTCGAAACTCCGGGAGCAAGTTCGAACGGAACCCGAGCCTTGGCCAACAAGGCGGCTTCGGCGGCGACGGCACCGTCCAAAACGGGGTCACCGGCGAGAAAACGAACCACACTGCGACCGGCTCTGGAAGCTTCGATAACGAGCTTCGCGCGCTCAGCGCGCGACAACGGCGAACCGTCGAGGGCGACCGCTGACACGACCTCAACGTCAGCTGCGACTCGGGTGCGCGCCAGATCAACGACCTCAGCATCTGCCACCACCAGCTCTGCCGCAGCCAACAGCGCTACGGCTCGAATGGTGAGGAGTTCGGGGTCGCCGGGACCAGCCGCCACTAGGGCGACTGCCCCCAGCGGGGCTTTGCGACGCACGGCTCGAGTGGCTCCACCCCCGGGCTCGGCTGGGGTTCGGTCATCGGACACGGCAACTGGACGGGTGCTGCTCACGGCACTCGCTCTCCCAATAATTCGGCGGCACCGGACGCGACGAGTTCGGCGGCTAGGCGTGCGCCCAGAACCTCCGGCTCGTCGGCAGGACCGACGATGGACTTGCGGACAACTGCACCAACGCCAAGTACGGCGGCATGCAGGTTCAGTTCGGGTCGCTCAGACCCAAATCCATGTGTGCTCGCGTACGCGCCAACCGGCGCGCTGCAGCCGGCCTCCAGCGTTGCAAGCACCGAACGTTCCGCCAAGACGGCGGCACGAGTCTCGGCGTCATCAAGTTGAGCCAACGCGGCCAGCAACTCGAGATCGGTTTCGTCCGACCGGCATTCAACGGCAAGTGCGCCCTGGCCTGGTGCTGGAAGAAAGTCGGTAGGTGAAAGCAACTGCGTAGCTGAATCCGCCCGTCCAAGACGCGCAAGTCCAGCCTGCGCAAGCACAACTGCATCCAGGTCGCCAGATGTAACGCGGCCTAAGCGAGTGTCGACGTTGCCGCGCAATTCGACGACATTCAGATCCGCCCTCGCGTTCAGCAACAGTGCCCGACGTCGCGGCGAGCCCGTACCCACGCTGGCACCAGTCGGAAGATCTGCAAGCTTGAGCCGATCCCGAGCGCACAATGCGTCACGCGGATCAGCCCGGCGCGGAATCGCGGCCAGCCGCAGGCTCGGATCTGGCGCAGTTGGCAGATCCTTGAGCGAATGAACGGCCAGTTGCGCTTGGCCAGCGTTCAACGCAGCCCTGACTGCTCCAACGAAGACACCCGTGCCACCAATTACTTCGAGTGGGGCAGAGTTCACATCGCCATGGGTTGTGATCGGAAGTAACTCAACCGGGCGCCCCATAATGCTGCTGAGCTCTGTCGCTAGTGCGCCCGCTTGAGCAAGTGCTAGCGCACTTCCGCGCGTGGCGATGAATACGGTCATGACAGCATCGGCGGAAGGTCGTCGGCTACGACCGCTGGGCGGGTTAGGGCTGCAATGGCATTGGGGTCAAGATCGAACAGGGCCTGCAGCGCCTCGGCATAGCGGTGCCCACCAGATTGCGTGGCAAATTCCTTCATGCGCACTGTGGGGGTGTGCAGCAAGGTCGACACAAGGCGACGCATCGCCCGTTCAATTTCGTCTGTAGGAACCGAATCCGCGTGGTGCGAACGAAGTTTGTCCATCTCAGCGGACACGACCTCGTTCGCCCGCGCCCGTAGTGAGACAACGATGGGGTCGACCCGACTCGCTTCGCGTGTTCCGACGTACGCTGCGACCTCTTCAACAATGATCACGCGAGCAGCAGCGATCTGGGCTTCTGACACCGCGGCATCTGGACGAGCGGCGATCGCAGACATGTCGATCCGCACTACGCCTGGGAGGTCAGCTAGCTCCGGATCAGTGTCGTGAGGAACGGCAAGATCGATGATGACTAGAGGCCTCGAGCCACGCTGCGGCAACGCCTTTGCAATCTCAGCCGTGCCGATGACAACGCCCATTGCACCGGTACCGCTGATGATCAGGTCGGCAGACGCGTATTCCTCAGCGATGTGCTCCAACGACAAGGCACGACCGCCGGTAAGTGCGGCGAGGCGCTCGGCGTTTGCATGGGTCCGGTTTGCAATCACCAGGTGCCCGATTCCGGCCGCCTGCAAAGTCGTTGCGGCCAAACTCGAAATGGCACCGGCGCCGACAACCAACGCGTGCCGTCCGGAAAGGCCGCCAAGCGCTTCGTCAGCCAAGCCAAGGGCTACCGAAACAATAGATGCGCCGGCACGATCGATTCCGGTATCGGTATGCACCCGCTTCCCGACCCGAAGTGCCGCCTGGCCGAGGCCATTGAGCGTGCGACCAACCGTGGCCGCCTCCTGCGATCGACGCAACCCAGAACGCACCTGCCCGAGGATCTGCTGCTCGCCTACGACCATCGAATCAAGACCTGACGCGACATCGAAGAGATGCTCGACCGCGCGGTCTTCGTACAGCGCATACAAGTGCGGCGTCAGTTCCTCGCGCGAGACACCCGCATGCTTAGCCAAGGCCGCGGTAACGGAATCGACCGCACCATGGAACCGCGCGACGTCTGCATACACCTCAACCCGGTTGCATGTCGTAACGAGGAGCACCTCGGCAACGTGTTCGGAATCGAATACTTCGTGCAGCAATGCCTGCGCATCTGCTTCGGAAAGTGCCGTGCGATCAAGCAGATCCATCGGCGCACTGCGGTGACTCGCACCAACAACGAGGAGCGTCATGCCTGCACCGCCGCGACCTTGCGCTGTTCGTGGAAGGCAAGGATTTGCAACTCAAGTCCGAGGTCGACCTGACGCAATTCGGTGCCTTCAGGCACGGTGAGAATCGTGGGAGCGAAATTCAAGATTGCGGTGATCCCGGCCGCAACAAGTCGATCGCAGACGCCTTGGGCCGCTGTGGCTGGGGTCGCGATCACTCCGATCGCTGCGCCGGTGGCGGCGATGGTGGATTCGAGTTCCGAGAGCGGCTGAACTGTTCGAGGCGGCTGCAACGCGGTCACAGTCGTACCAATCAAGTCGGGGTCAACGTCGAACATGCCCACGATCTGGAACCCTCGGGAAGCGAATCCGCCGTAGTGGACTAGGGCGTGCCCTAGGTGCCCTACCCCAACGACGACGACCGGCCACTCGTGGGTTAATCCCAGTTCGCGCGAGATCTGGAAGCGCAGGTAACCCACGTCATAACCCACACCTCGAGTGCCGTAAGTGCCCAGATGTGAAAGATCCTTGCGCAGTTTCGCGCTCGTGACACCGGCCGTAAGCGCCAATTCTTCGCTGCTTACCGTTATGACTCCCCGCTCGAGGAAGACCCCGAGCACCCGCAGGTAGACCGGCAGTCGCGCCACGGTCGCATCGGGTATGGCAGCGCCGGCACGAGCGCGGACTCCGCGGGCGAGCGTCACAGTGTTCCTCCGACGGGCAGGGCTAGGGCCGCATCAGGTTCCGGCGTCCCCTGTTGGTCAGGGTAGGTATCCCGGGCACAAAGTCACAAAGTCAGCCGGGAGGGTGTCCACTATGTGGACAATCCGCCCAATATTATGCGCCGGAGCTCTTGCGGGTCCACCCGCCAGTGGGCCACCTTCACCCCGTCAACCAAGACCACCGGGATCCACTCCCAGTACTTTTCGGCCAATTCCGCATCGTCCAGGATCGAACGCTCCTCCCAGGCCACGCCCGCCGCGTCGCACTCGTCGGCAACCACGACCCGGGCGACGTCGCACAAGTGGCAGCCAGGTTTGCCGATAAGGGTCACTCGCGTCATTCCACAAGTGTCCCATCGCCCCGCGGGCCCGCCGACGTCCAACGGCCTAGTCTCGGAGTGTGAGTCTTGGACCGATGGCAGCTGGGGCAAAGCGCGAGCCCATGTTCGATGCTGCGGCAGCAGCGATCCCGGAAGTGGAAGCCGAGCTCAGCGTCCCCAAAGATCCGCGGGCCGCAGCGTTCTTCGATGTAGATAACACCATCTTGAGAGGGGCCAGCGCTTTCCACCTGGCTCGCGGATTGGCGGCGCGAAATTACTTCTCTGGTGCAGATCTTGCTGGTTTCGCTTGGAAGCAAGCCAAATTCGCACTAGGTGGCAAAGAAGATCGTGCCGACATGGCAGCCGCGACGGCGGCAGCTCTCACATTCGTAGCGGGGCGCGACGTTGCCGAACTCGTTGGTATCGGCGAGGAAATCTTCGATGAGTACATAATCGACAAACTTTGGCCCGGAACGTTGGCCCTGGCTCAATCGCACCTCGATGCGGGTCAGCGAGTCTGGTTGGTCACCGCCACCCCAATCGAATTGGCTGAGGTAATCGCTCGCAGGCTGGGGTTGACCGGAGCGCTCGGTACAACGAGCGAGATCCGCCACGGCCACTACACGGGAAGACTGCTGGGCCATCCGATGCATGGCCCAGCCAAGGCCAGCGCAGTGCGCGAATTGGCTATCCATGAGGGACTCGAACTCGAACGTTGCTCGGCCTACTCGGATTCGGCAAACGACATCCCGCTGTTGTCATTGGTCGGGCACCCCACGGCGGTGAATCCAGACAGAGAACTACTCAGGTATGCGCGGACCCACTCATGGCCGGTGCGCGACTACCGCCGGAGCCGGCGGGTGTGGCGGGTTACCGTGCCGGGGGCCGCAACCGCAGGTATCGCAGCCGGGGTCGGCATCGGCATCGTCGCAACGCGTCACCGAGGTGACGCGGCCCGCTGAGCAAGTAGTTCATAGAGCGTGGCTTGGATCTGCTCGCGCACCGAATCAGTCAGATCTAGCACCGCCATCGTGTCGTCAGCGTCCACCGCAAGATCAGCCGGATAGATCGGCTCGCCAAAGCGAATCAGCCATTTGCTGCGAAGCGGAATCAAGCCCAACGGTCCGAGCCATGGGAAAGTCGGAGTCAGCGGGAAGTACGGCGCCCCGATCAAACGAGCAAGCAGCTTGGAGTTGCCCAACATCGGATACGCCTCCTCGGCACCGACGATGCTGCATGGAATCAGCGGCACCCCGGTGCGCAACGCAGCTGAGACAAATCCGCCTCGGCCGAATCGCTGCAGTCGGTAGCGCTGCGAGTAGGGCTTGCCAACACCCTTGTAGCCCTCGGGCCACACGCCCACCAATTCCCCCGCCTTAAGTAAGCGCTCCGCGTCGGCATTGCACGCGAGCGTCGTACCACCTCGACGCGCAACTTCGGACAGGAACGGCATCCGGAATACAAAATCAGCGCCCAAGGTGCGCAAGAAGCGCCCACTGGAATCGTGTACGGCCACTTGAGTCATCAACGCATCGATCGCGATCGTGCCCGAGTGGTTGGCCACGATCAACGCCCCACCGTCGACCGGCAGGTGTTCGGCGCCGCTTACTTCGACCCGAAACCAATCTCGATACAACGTACGAAATGCCGGGAGAAACACTCGTTCAGTTAACTCGGCGTCGAAACCAAAATCGTCTACTTCGTAATCGCCGGCAAGCCGCCGTTGAAGGAATGATGCGAAGTCATTTGAGGCAGGCATGGGCGGGACTGGCAGAGGAATGATCTTGGCGTCAGCCATGGTCAGCCTCCCGTGCGGCAGTCGAATCTAAGGTTGCGCCGGCAACTTCAACCGCGCCGTGCACGTAGGCGTCAAAGGCCGCTCTAGTCGAATACTTGGGAATGAAGCCCCAGCTACGTTCTGCCGCGGAAGTGTCAAGCATCCGGCCGTAGGCAAGGTATTCAACCTCCTGCCCAGAGAAGTCGACACCGGCCTGGTGAAGCACACCGAGCACTGGACCGAACAGTGGTGCTGGCACTGGTAACACCGGACGCCCAATTAGCCCGGCGGCCTGAAGCAAGGTGATCGCTCCTGCACCAGCAATGTTGTACGTCCCGGTGAAATCGGCAATTGCCGCGCGATGTAACGCCGATAGCAAGTCGTCTTCGTGCAGAAACTGCAACCGAGGATCGCGACCTAGGACAATTGGAATCACGGGTAGCCGAAAGTAATGAGTCATCCCGGTTTGCACTGTCGGTCCGATGGCGTGGGCAAACCTCAAGGTCGCGATACCGACATCAGGACGACGTCGTGCGAACGCAGCCACGTAGCCTTCGACTTCGACGCAGTCGCGCGCCCAACCGCCGAGCGGTGGACTGTCCGGCTGATCGGACTCTGTGAAGAGCGCCGGATCCGACGGACCGCATCCATATACCGATCCGGTTGACTTAACCACCAGACGTTGCACGCTTGGGGTCGCTTGGACCGCCGCCAGCAATTGCAACGACCCAATGACGTTGATCTCTTTCATTGCTGACCGATTGCCCACCGACGCTCGAGTGGAAAGCACCCCGGCATGCACGACAGTGTCGACCGCAGCGTCCGCTAGTACTTTGCCCAAGACGGCACTACGGATGTCTATGCGAATGAAGTCGGCCCCGCCGAGATCCGCCTCTGGGGCTCGCAAATCGACCGCAATGACTCGCTCTACGTTCGGGTCATTCGAGAGCGCGGCAGCAAGCCGCGAGCCAAACTGCCCGGCCGCACCGGTCACTAGCACAACCCGAGGCATGCGAGCCTCCTTAGGAACTACTTCTTGTTACGGCGCTGAACGCGCGTCTTCTTCAACAACTTGCGGTGCTTCTTCTTGGCCATTCGCTTGCGACGCTTCTTGATTACGGAGCCCACCGGGCTACCTCACTATCGGTCGGGCGACCCTCAGGTCGATTACTGACACGGCCTCGCGATCGCCGTGCGCGACCTCTTGCAGCCTACTCGCGCCCCCGAACAGCCCTAACCAGCGGACGCCGGGTGACACAACAACTCCTGGAACGACTCAGCCGGCTTCGACGAACGAATCGCGAAGGTATCCGTGGACCGCCTGCTCTGGGACCCGAAAGGACCGCCCAACTCGCACGGCTGGCAAGTCACCCCCGTGGACCAGGCGGTAAACGGTCATCTTGGATACGCGCATTACCTGCGCGACTTCCGCCACGGTAAGGAAGCGGACCTCCGCGAGGGGTCGCTCGTGCGACGAGGACATGAGCCACCGACCATTCCGCGTGGTCTGGACCCCGGCTTCCCCACCGGACCAAATAACACGCTCAAGTGGAGGAAGGCTAGTGGCCAGTGGGGCTGCTGGGGAAGGGGGGCCCGGCTGCGACTTTCTCACAGCCCCTAATGGTTGGCCGTTAGAACGAGGGAAAAGGATCCACATTCAGTCCCAAAAACGGAAAGCAGGCTTCGCGGGACTGCAGGATCGCGCGGTCGATCGGATCGTCCGGGTCATATCCGCTTTCCCAGGGGCGAGCCCACGGGTCGGCGCCATCCGTCATGGTCAAAGGCGCTGCTCGTCCGAACAAGTTGAACACGTGCT
Organism: uncultured bacterium; assembly: GCA_903825575.1. GTDB lineage: Bacteria > Actinomycetota > Actinomycetes > S36-B12 > CAIKAW01 > CAIKAW01. The sequence goes on from CAIKAW010000010.1 coordinate 25,978, forward strand.
CGCGGTAGTCCGGGGGCAGCGCCGCATTCGGATCCAGCGGACTTCCAGCAACTTCGGCCAGCAAGTGCGCCCAAGTCCGGGGTACGACGTCGATCCACTCATATCCTCCGCCGCCCAGCGCCAGCCATTTGCCATCGGCAAAGCGGTGGGCAAGTCGGTGAATCGCGACACCCGCCAATCGCTGGCCATCAATCGTCAGCGTCAGGTGAGCGAGGGGATCGGCGAAGTGGGTGTCGCACCCGTGCTGGCTGACGATGAACGATGGCGAGAAGGCTTCGATCGCAGGGGGAACCACGGCCTGAAAAGCACGCAGCCAAGCATCGTCGCCACTGCCGGCCGGAATTGCCACGTTGATCGCCGAACCCGGGGCCTGGCGCCCGCCGGTCTCGTGGGGATAACCGGTACCTGGGAACAGCGTGCGGGGACTTTCATGCAACGAGATGGTCAGGACCCGCGGATCGTCCCAGAAGATCGTCTGAACGCCGTCGCCGTGATGTACATCAATGTCGATGTAAGCCACCCGTTCAACGCCTTGGTCAAGCAGCCAAGCAATCGCAGCTGCGCAGTCGTTGTACACGCAGAAACCTTCAGCGGCTCCTGGCATCGCATGGTGCAACCCACCAGCCAAGTTCACCGCATGCTCAAATCCCCCGGTCAGGACTGCGCGTGCGCCAGCGATTGATGCACCAACGACTCGGGCCGCTGCCTCGTGCATTCCTGGGAAGACCGGATCGTCGGTCGTGCCGAGGCCACGAGCCACGTCGGTGAAACCGGGTTCTGAGCCTGCCCGCTTAACCGCATGAACGTATTCGGCTTCGTGGACGCGAAGAAGATCCTCGTCGCTCACCGGTTCGATGTGATCGATCTTCGTGACGTTTGGCTGGGTCAACACCCCAAGATCGCTGGCGAGCCGATGGGCCAGTTGAACACGAATCGGTGCAAGTGGATGTCCGGGACCGAAGTCGTATGCCGCTAGTTCATCGTCCCAGATCACTGCCACTTGGTCACTCACCGATCAAGCACCGCCCGCCAATTCGCGGGAGCGATCGCGGGCAGCTTCCATGGCGCTAAGAAACGCGGCCCGCACTTTGTGGTCATCGAGTTCACGCAAAGCCGCCACAGTCGTCCCAGCCGGCGACGTCACGTTCTCGCGCAACACCGTGGGATGTTCGCCGGTTTCGCGCAACATCGTCGCCGCGCCGAAGAGCGTCTGAACGACAAGTTCGGAAGACGTAACGCGAGGCAGGCCAAGGAGAACTCCGGCTTCGATCATGGCTTCAACGACGTAGTAGATGTAGGCCGGACCGGAACCGGAGATTGCAGTTACTGCGTCCTGATGCTTCTCCGGGACGCGGAGCACATGACCCACAGAACCAAGCAAAGTCTCAGCAGCAGCCAGATGAAGTTCGTCGCAATTGGTTCCCCCAGAAATCGCCGACATACCTTCATCCACCAGTGCGGGAGTGTTCGGCATTACACGAACAACTGCCACGCCGGCCACCAACCTAGATTCAATGAAGGCAGTAGTGATTCCGGCCGCGAGCGAAATAACAAGCGTCGCAGGTGTAACTACGCCAGCAATCTCGCTCAAGAGTGCGTCCATGTCCTGAGGCTTAACCACCAGCAGCAAGGTGTCGGCGCGGGTCGCGGCTTCAAGATTCGAAACGACATCGACTCCGTAGCGCTCCCGCAATTCGGTCGCCCGATCGGGACGACGCTCTGCGACTAACAGGTCGGCCGGAGTGCGTCCGGACCTGAGTAGGCCAGAGAGCAGGGCCTCGCCCATTACTCCAGCCCCGAGTACAGCAACCCGTTCCATTGCTACCTCCGACTAGTCAAAGCTCCGGCCGCTCGAACCGTAAGTCGCATCATGTACCAGAAGGGGGCAGACCTGCACTGCAGATACCCTCAGCGCCGCTCAATCAGTACGCCTCCGGAGCGTGACCGCGCCTAAGAGCAGGCTACTCAACACGAATGCGAGCACTACCCCTAGATCCAGCCAGGTCGCACGGGAAACGTATGTCTGTGTGGAGATCCGCTGCATCGCATCAACCGCATAGGAAAGCGGCAGCACGTCCGACAGCCATCGCAGCGGCGTGGTCATAGCTTGTCGATCGGCTAGCAGACCGCACAGAAGGAACTGCGGCAGCACCATGGCAGGCATAAATTGCACTGCTTGGAACTCAGTTTCGGCAAAGGCGCTGATGAACAGTCCCATCGCCGTGCCTAGCTCGGCTACGACAACGGCGACCAGCACAACGGCCCAGGTTGGGCCTATGACCTTTAGTCCCAATCCCCAAACCGTGACGCTCGTAGCGATCAACGCCTGAAGAACTGCAAACGTGCCGAATGCGATTTGATAACCGAAGACCAGATCGGCCTTACCCAACGGCATGGCGAGCAACCGCTCTAGCGTGCCTGACTTCCGCTCGCGGAGCGTCGCAACACTGGTAATCAGGAACATCGAAACGAACGGGAAGATCCCAAGCAGGCTTAGCCCAACCGAATTGAAAGCTCCAGGCGTGGCGTCCAATACCCACTTCAGCAAACTGATCAGCACAACCGGAACCACGAGCATCAGGGCGATCGTGCGCTTGTCATGTCGCAACTGAGCGAGCACCCGGCGAGCCGTGGCCATAGTCCGCCTGGGCGTCATGACGGCTCCTCCTGAACTAGGGCTAGGAATGCCGACTCGATGTCGGAGGTGCCGGTTGCTGCCAAGATCTCAGCGCGAGTTCCGTCGGCAAGGATGCGTCCACTCCGCAACAGGAGCAGCCGATCACAACGATCGGCTTCGTCCATAACGTGACTCGAGACCAAGACCGTCACGCCTCGACTCGCAAGGTCGCGGAACAACACCCACAAAGACCTGCGCAGCACCGGATCGAGCCCGACAGTCGGTTCATCTAGTACCAGCAATTCAGGTGATCCGAGTAGAGCCGTGGCCAGTGAAGCCCGCGCGCGCTCGCCACCGGAAAAGGTGCGGATCACCGTATCGAGCAAGGGAGCCAGGTCGACTTCGGAAGCAACTCGGTCTACATCTGCCGCTGGCGCGTCGAGCACCGCCGCGAAATAGGCGAGGTTCTCGCGCAGGGTCAAGTCCTCGTAAACACTAGGCGACTGGGTTACGTAGCCGATCCGGTGCCGGAGTTCGGGGGCTCCGGCCGGCAATCCGAGAACCGACACCGACCCGCTAGCAATCCTTTGCACACCAACGATTGCGCGCATCAGGGTGGTCTTGCCGCCGCCCGACGGCCCGAGCAGGCCGGTCACCAAACCGGGCTGCACTGTGCAAGTTAGCCCCGGCAGAATTAGCTTTCCTCCACGAACGACGGTGAGGTCTTGCACGTCAAGCGTGTGCATCATGAGGTCTCAAACTTCACACCAGGTAGCGGTTTGGTCGGCGTCAGCCAATCCTGCACAGTCGGAGCAAGGATTTGGATTAGTTCGTCCTCCGGCATTGATGCGATCGGTTCGATCTTGAGAATGAATCGGGTCGCCGCGATGCCCACCAAGTACGAAGAAATCAATGCCACCCGCAGTCTGGCGTCTGGAACGCCAACGGCGCGGACGATGCGATCGATGACCGACTCCTGCAGGAACTCAGCCAGCGGACCAGCTGCCCGGCCGGCTGCCGCACCCGATTGGAACAGCGCGATCAATTCATCCCGCGACTTCGGATCGCCGAGTGTGTCGAGAACGAACTTGACGAGTCGCTCACCCATGCCATCGAGACCGGGAGCCAGCAGCCTCGGGATGGCCGAGGCCGGATCGACGGGCAGTTGCAGCACTGCGGCGAACAGCGTCTCTTTGTTGTCGTAGTAGCGACGCACAACTTCCGGCGCAACACCGGCTGCCGCGGCGACTCCCTTAAAGGTCGTTCCAACGTATCCGCGAGCACGAAACAGGGCTCGGGCGGCGTCAACGACCGATGCGCGAACTTCATCGCCAGCAGCCACAGTTGAGCAGCCTATTCCTGGGCAGCCGAGCGCAGTCCGGCACGTGCAAAGTCCAACGCTGCTTGAAGGTCGGCATCCCGCTCGTCTCGCCCTGCCGTATCCCGCGTCGAAACCTCGACGACGACATCCCCGGAATAGCCCGTGGCCGCTAGGTGCCGCAGCAGAGGGACGCAAGGTTGATTTCCGCGACCGGGAATTAGATGTTCATCGCGAGCGCTGCCGAGACCGTCGGCCAGGTGCACGTGCGAAAGTCGATCGCCTAAGTCCCGCGCGAGCTCCATGGCGTCAGTCCCAGAAACCGAAGTATGTGAAAGATCCAATGTCGTCTGCGGGTAATCCTCGTCGCGCGGATCCCAGCCCGGCGCGTAACTTGCAAGCTCCCGGCCACCAGCTCGCCACGGGAACATGTTCTCAACCGCGAAGCGAATCGGTGTGTCCTGCGACATGCGGGTCAAGCCGGCAACGAACTCACGCGCATACTCGCGCTGCCACCGAAATGGCGGATGAACCACAACCGTCGAAGCCCCCAACTTCTCCGCAGCAGCACGCGCCTTTTGTAGCTTCCCCCAGGGATCCGTGCCCCACACTCGCTGAGTCAACAACAGGCATGGCGCATGTACCGCCAGGATCGGCACACCGTAGTGATCTCGCAGCCGAAGTAGAGCTTCCGGATCCTGCGACACCGGATCGGCGAGGACCATGATCTCAACGCCGTCATAACCGAGTCGGGCAGCAACTTCAAATGCGGTGGCCGCTGATGACGGGTACACAGATACGGTCGAAAGTGCGACCCGCACTTTCGGGACTGGGCTTGGGGTTTCGCTCATGTCTCCAGGCCGTCAAGACGGCGCAGGATAATTCCCTCACGTAGCGCCCAAGGGCAGATTTCAGCTTCGCTGACTCCGAGCAGATCCAGGGCCGCCTCCGCGACGATTGCCCCTGCCAACAGCTGACTTGCCCGTCCGGCCGAGACTCCCGGCAATTCTCCGCGCTCTTCGGCCGTCATTGCCGCAAGCTTGGGGACCCAAGTCCGCAGATCCGATCGCGCTAAAACTCGCCGTACGTACGGGCCGTCGCTTGACGGCGCCGCACCAGCCAAACGGGCCAACGATCGAAAAGTCTTGGAGGTTGCGACAACGTGCTGCGCCTCTCCTTGGCGCACAACGCGCCCAACAACTTTGGCCACCTCGGCGCGAACTTCTCGACGCAGAGCCCGAACCTCTTCGGCCGTGGCCGGGTCATTCTTCAGGTGCAGCTTCGTAAGTCGTCCGGCACCTAATGGTAATGAGATTGCCAAGTCGGGCTCTTCATCATGGCCGGCGGCAATCTCCAATGAGCCACCGCCGATGTCAAGAACAAGCAGCCGTCCGCTTGACCAGCCGTACCAACGTCGCACTGCAAGGAAGGTCAATCGAGCCTCGTCGTGGCCCGCTAGCACCTGCAGTTCGATCCCCGTCCGCGCCTTCACATCTGCGAGGACCTCATCGCCATTGGTCGCTTCTCGGATTGCGGAAGTCGCAAAGGCCATTACCTCTGTTACGCCCATGTCCTCTGCAACGACAATCGCATCTCTGATGAAGTCGACGAGTTGGTCAACTCCAGCGCTACCCAGTCGGCCAGATTCATCTTCGTGTTCGGCCAATCGCAATTCGAGTTTCTGCGAGAAAGCTGGCAGTGGGCGGGCGCCATAGTGAGCGTCCACCACAAGGAGGTGGACGGTATTGGACCCGACGTCTAACACCCCTAAGCGCACACGGGTGACGCTACTAGTTGGCGAACGTCTAGTCTTGCCCGGTGCCTGAAGTAGCCCTCGATTTCCCGCGCCAGTGGGTGGAGTTCCCAGACCCCTCTGACGCCAAGCAGATATTCCGCTGCGACCTGACCTGGTTGACGTCGAGTTGGTCCTGCATCTTCGGGAACGGATGCAAAGGAATCTACGAGGGACGCCCGAATGACGGGTGCTGCACTCTCGGTGCCCACTTCTCGGACAAGGACGATGAACGCAACGTCGCCAAAGCTGCTGCCCGACTGACGGCCGACACTTGGCAGTTCCACAAGACCGGCACCAAGAAGGGTTTCGTCGAGAAGGACGACGAAGGCGCCCGGAAGACTCGTGTCGTCGAGGGTGCCTGCATCTTCCTAAATCGACCGGGGTTCGCCACCGGCGAGGGCTGTGCGTTGCACCAACTGGCCGGCCGGGAAGAGGTCGACTTCTTCCGCCTCAAGCCGCAGGTTTGCTGGCAACTGCCGATCCGCCGGACTTTTGAATGGATTACTCGTCCTGACGAGTCGCAAGTGATGGTGGTGTCCATCTCCGAATATGACCGCCGCGGCTGGGGCGAGGGCGGCCACGAGCTCAAGTGGTACTGCAGTGGTAACACCGAGGCTCACGTTGGTGCCGAACCGGTGTACGTCTCGAATCGAGCTGAACTCGTAGAACTCATGGGCCAGGGCGCCTACGACGTGCTGGCCGAATACGCCGCTGCCAGAGTCACGGCTCTGACTGCGGCCAGAACACTGGCCCGGCGCACCGGAGACCGCAGCGCTGTCAAAGCCTTCGCCCCGCACCCGGCCGACCCCGAATAGGGCCCAGGGGACAGCCCGTCACGCTCGTCGGACCCAGCGCATAGCGTGTGCCCATGGCCAAGTCATCCACGTCCTACCGGTGCACGGCCTGCTCAGCCACGTCCGTCAAGTGGACCGGGCGGTGCGTGAAGTGCAGCGAATACGGCACGGTCGTCGAGGTAGTGGCAGCAGCACCGACCGCCGGCCGGGTGGCCTCAGCTCGAGGTCGCGAGCCGAGCCAACCCGCTCAACCCGTCACCGAGGTCATGAGTGCCGGCCCCACCCCGCGCATTACTACCGGGATCGGGGAGTTCGACCGGGTACTTGGCGGCGGGCTGGTCGCCGGACAGGTCGTGCTCTGCAGCGGGCCTCCGGGATCGGGCAAAAGCACGCTGTTGCTGGCTGTGGCCGACTCAATGGCTAAGCGCACCGGACGCCCGGTGCTGTACATCTCAGGTGAGGAATCCGTCGAGCAGATCGCGGTTCGGGCTCGCCGCCTGGGCGCCGATAGCCCCAACTTGCTCTTGGCCGACGACACCGATTTGGCCGCGGTGATTGGCCACCTCGATGCGCACGGTCCCGACGTCGCACTTGTCGTCATCGACTCGGTACAAACGATTGCTTCCGCTGACGTCGATGGCCGCGCGGGCGGCGTAACCCAGGTCATGGAAGTCGCTCAGGTGCTAACCCGCGTGGCCAAATCACGCCGGATTCCGATGATCCTGATCGGACAGGTAACCAAGGACTCCAACGTTGCCGGGCCGCGGGCTTTGGAACACATAGTTGATGCGACCCTCAGTCTCGACGGCGACAAGCACACTGCGCTCCGGCTTCTTCGGGCGGTTAAGAACAGGTTCGGATCGCTGGAGGTCGCTGCGTTCGAACAGACCGACACTGGGCTGCGCGAAGTAATCGATCCGAGCGTCCTGTTTCGCGGCGAACGCGATACCCCGGTGCCTGGCATGTGCGTTACCGTCACCATCGAAGGGCACCGGGCCCTAATCGCCGAAGTTCAAGCTCTCGTAGCGGCGACCACCAACCCTAATCCGCGCCGCGGGGTCTCCGGATTTGATGCTGCCCGCAGTGCCATGTTGATCGCGGTCACCGAGCGTGCCGGGTCACTACGTCTGTTCGACAAGGACGTATTCCTCGCGACGATCGGTGGCATGCGCCTGACCGATCCAGGCACTGATCTTGCCGTGTGTCTGGCCGTGGTTTCCGGTGCCAACGGAGGTAGCGTCCCCCTCGATCTCGTGGCTATCGGGGAGGTCACTCTCACCGGCGATATCCGTCCGGTGCCGCAACTATCGGAACGAGTCGCTGAGGCCGTTCGGCTCGGCTATCGCCGACTCTTGGTGCCACCTGGCACCACAGCCCGAGTCAACGGCCGCGGCGTCGGCGCAAAACTGCTCGAGGTACCCGACCTTGCCACCGCAATTCGCACCGGAATCGGGCAATAGCAACCAAAATCAAACCATCGCGCCTCTACTGCCGGTGCTCCTTTGTAGCAAGGCTGAAGGTGTGAAACTTCACCTAACCCATCGCCGGCCGGCTGCCCGATATCTGTGGCTGACGTTGGCATTGGTGGTCGAGGCACTTATTGCAGTGATCGACTTGACCCAGAAATCGGTAATCTTCATGCCGCTTTCCTGGACGGTCATCATCATCGCCGCAATCTTCATTACTTGGCGCCAGACGTTGTGGCTCTCCGCACTGGCGCTCCTGTTCTCTGCAATTGCCAGTAGCCACTGGAACCACTTTCACGACCGTAACTACCAGGTGCAGTTCATGACGATGGTTGCGATGTCCATCGTTGCGGCCGTGTTGGCAGCCCACATCACCAGCAAGGACGAACGCCTAGTTCGACTGTCCATGACTGACGCACTCACCGGACTACCCAATCGCCTACTCCTTGCCGACCGGATGGCACAACGAGGACGTCAACGCGGAGTCAGTGCGGAAGTGATCGTCAGTTATCTCGACCTTGACGACTTCAAGTCAGTAAACGACCGCTACGGCCACACGATCGGGGATGAAGTCCTCCGTCAGGTTGCCCACCGTCTTCAATCGGTCGTGCGAGCCGGAGACACCGTTGCCCGCGTCGGAGGCGACGAGTTCGTCGTGCTCACGACGTCGGCCTCAGAGCCGCCTGAGGCGACTCGGCTAACCGAACGAATCGCGAGCGCAGTTCAACAGCCTTTGATCATCGGTGAACTCGAGCTGATCCAACGGGCAACTATCGGCACGGTGGTTGGCTCGATCGATCTCGCGGATCCCGACCACCTCGTCATGCTGGCCGACAAGTTCTTGACCGAAGCCAAAGCCCGAGGCAAAGGCCGTACTCGAGTCGTCGACCTGCGATCCCAAAAGGTTGGTAACTAGTCAGCGACGGATTCTGCGCAACCACACTCGGGAGGTCAACATGACTAGAATGGCCTCCTGTGGCGGGGCTGAATCAGGGGAATCTAGAACGTGGCAACTGAAAAGATTGATGTAGAAGCTCGGCTACGCGAAGCCTTACGCGCCGTTGCCCCCGGTACCGCACTGCGAGACGGACTCGAGCGGATCCTGCGCGGGCGTACCGGCGGGTTGATCGTTCTGGGGCAGGATCGCCTAGTCGACACCCTGGCGACCGGCGGGTTCAACGTGGGCGTCGAGTTCACCTCGACCCGACTGCGGGAACTGTCCAAGATGGACGGCGCCTTGATCCTTGATCGGGATGCCACTCGAATAGTCCGAGCAGCGGTCCAATTGGTTCCTGATCCCAGCATTCCCACCGACGAAACCGGAACCCGGCACCGCACTGCAGATCGGGTGGCGCGCCAGACCGGATTCCCCGTGATCAGCGTGAGCAAGTCGATGAACATCATTGCTTTGTATGTCCATGGGCGTCGGTATGTCCTGGAGAACTCCGCAGCAATCCTTTCGCGCGCCGATCAGGCGCTCGCGACCCTCGAGCGTTACCGCTCGCGACTGGATGCGGTGAGCGGAACACTTTCGGCGCTCGAGGTTGAAGACCTCGTGACTGTGCGGGACGTCGTTGCAGTCGGCCAACGACTTGAGATGGTGCGCCGGATCGCTCGCGAGGTTGAAAGCTACTTGGTCGAACTCGGCACCGACGGGCGACTACTCGCGCTGCAACTGGAAGAGCTCGTCGCCGGAGTCGAGGCGGATCGAGCCCTGATCCTGCGCGACTATTTGCCTCCAGCCACCAAACGGGCCCGCCGGATCGAAACATCAATGGCCGAACTCGACGCCCTCACCGCGGCTGACTTGCTTGATCCCATCAGCATGGCCCGTGCGTTCGGCTTTTCCGGCTCTACAGATGTGCTCGACCAGTCGGTGAGCCCTCACGGCTTCCGCCTGCTGGCCCGCGTGCCACGACTGCCCGAAGTCGTCGTTGAGCGCCTCGTCGAACACTTCGGCACCTTGGACAAGTTGCTGGCTGCCGGTATCGATGACCTTCGGGCCGTCGAAGGCGTCGGCGATACCCGTGCAAGGTCGGTCCGCGACGGCCTTTCACGGTTGGCAGAATCGAGCATCCTGGAGCGTTACGTATGACCCTTGACCCCGACGCGCTGGCGAACCGCGAGATGTGGACCCAGTACAACGCCGACTACATGGACGCCAGCGCCAGCGCGAATTGGGCTGCCACCGAGATCTCCTGGGGCATCTTTGGTGTGCCCGAAACTGATGTAAATGTGATCGGAGACGTTGGCGGGCTCGACGTCGTCGAACTCGGGTGTGGCACTGCCTACTTCTCGTCATGGCTGGCGCGACGCGGTGCGCGGCCAGTCGGCGTCGACGTAACTCCTGCTCAACTTGATACGGCCCGCAGGCTGCAGGCTGAAACCGGCATCCAGTTTCCGCTGATCGAAGCCAGCGCCGAAGCTGTTCCGCTCCCTGACGCTTCGTTCGACTTAGCACTGTCTGAATACGGCGCGAGTCTGTGGTGCGATCCGGAGAAGTGGATCCCAGAAGCCGCCCGGCTGCTGCGTCCCGGTGGACGCCTAATCTTCCTGACGAACAGCGTGCTCGTTACCTTGTGTGTGCCCGAGACCGACGACTTTGCTACTACTTCGTTGCAAAGGCCGCAGCGTGGGCTCGGTCGAATCCAATGGTCGTTCGACGATGGCATTGAACATCACCGGTCGCATGGTGCATGGATTGACCTCTTGCATTTGCACGGGTTCAGCATCGAAGCTCTACGCGAGGTATATGCGCCCGAAGACGCCGTCGACCATCCGTGGCACAACGTGGCTAGCTCAGACTGGGCCAGACAGTGGCCCATTGAGGACCTCTGGGTAGCGCGCCTGCGCGCCTGATCAGCCGATTGCGAAGGGTGCGGAGTTCGATAGCAATCCAACGTTGCCGACGACCAAGTCGTAGTAGCCGGGTTTTGCCTTACCAACCAGCGGCGGGCATCCGTGTAAGGAACGCTGCAATCGCCAGGTCAAGTTGACTTCTACGACAGCCTTGGGCTTCAAAACCCGGACGCTATGTCCGGACGGCGTGAGACAGTCGCGATTGGCCCAGGTCGCGTAGCCGCCCGAAGTCACCGTGAAGGTATTGGCAGCGGCTCCGACATCTCGGCGGCAGGAGATCTTGCCAACGTTCTGTAGCCGCAATTGCAATTGCACCGACGAACCTGCCGGGTAGGACGTGGCATCGGTAGTCGCAACGATCTTCAAAGAACTATCCGAGCAAAGCGGAATTGGAGTAGCACTCGGCGACGCGGAACCACTGGGCAACGCCGATACGGTCGGCAAGGGGTGCGACGCCATGGGGTGACCGCTAGGCCGAACGGACCAGTATCCGGCCGCCACCAGCAAAAGCAGCATCGCGAAGATGATCGCCCGCCGCAGCCAGTAGGTCAGCGCCGAGTCCGGGCCGACCGGTCGCCAGATCCCGCTAAGTCCCACTCGCCAAAACTATTGCCCAAGGCACCCAGTTGGGCACCCCCATCGGGTGATCAGATCGCAGCAGGTCAGGTCCAGACAGGCCTTATTCCTGTTGCTACCTCCACACCCATGTGCCACCCTTACGTTGTTTGATCATGAAACAGCCTGAGGGTTGCCCACCCTGGAGACAATTGAGCCACTCAGATCGCGCCCCGGCCCTTCGCCGGTTTATTGCCCTGAGCGACTCACTAACGCCAGGTCAGCGCGCCATACTCGCCGGCATCCTGCGCAATCTGAGTCTGCCCCATGACTTTGAGCTCGACCTATTGGGAAGCCGAGCGGTGTTTACCAAGCTCAATGACTTGATCACTTCCAAACCCCACCCTGACCTCCGACAGGCGCGGACAGCTGGGTTTGAAGAGGCGTTTGGAACACCTGACGTCTGGACGCTGGCGGCGGCGGCCCGCAGGTTGCAACAGTGGCTAGACGTGAGTTGGCTGACTGAATTACCGACCGGAAACCAGTCAGCCATCAGCCTCAACGAAGTGCACCTATGCCTTGATTGCCTCGTGCGATTGCTGTCCACTTACGCCGAAGAACCCGCTCAAGCCACCGAGAAATCCACAAGCGAATGCTGAATAACTTTAGGAACTAGGCGAAGCCTCAACTGGCGTCGGCGCTATGACCGCCTCAGCCTCAGCGGGTGGCTCGTCCGGAATCAGCGGCTTGTCGGTCCCAGCAAAAGTGAACTCGCGCTTGTCACCCTCGCCCGTAACATCGACATGGACGATCTGACCAGGGCGCAACTCGGAGAACAAGATCTTCTCCGATAGCGGATCCTCGATCTCGCGCTGAATCGTGCGGCGCAACGGCCGAGCGCCAAGTACTGGGTCGTAGCCACGCTCCGAGAGAAGTTCCTTGGCCGCCGGGCTCATTTCCAGCGTCATGTCCTTGTCGCGCATCCGAAGGTCGAGCTTCGCGAGCATAAGGTCGACGATCTCGATGATCTCCAAGCGCGTCAACTGGTGGAACACGATCATGTCGTCGATGCGGTTTAGGAACTCTGGGCGGAAGTGCTGCTTGAGCTCTTCCTGAACCTTCTGCTTCATTCGCTCGTAGTTTGACTCGTCCGCGTTGCTAGCAGCGAAGCCGAGGTTAAGCCCCTTGGCGATGTCGCGCGTTCCTAGGTTGGTCGTCATGATGATCACCGTGTTCTTGAAGTCAACAACGCGACCTTGCGAATCAGTCAGGCGGCCATCCTCCAGGATCTGCAACAACGAGTTGAAGATGTCTGGGTGGGCCTTCTCGACCTCGTCGAAAAGCACCACCGAGAACGGCTTGCGCCGCACCTTCTCGGTGAGTTGGCCGCCCTCTTCGTACCCGACGTAGCCGGGAGGAGATCCGAACAAGCGCGAGACAGTGTGCTTCTCGGAGTACTCGCTCATGTCGAGTTGGATCAACGCACTCTCGTCGCCAAACAGGAACTCTGCAAGCGTCTTGGACAACTCGGTCTTACCGACACCCGAAGGTCCGGCAAAGATAAACGAGCCACCCGGGCGCTTCGGATCCTTTAGTCCGGCACGCGTGCGCCGAATTGCCTGGGAGAGTGCCTTGATCGCCTGCTGCTGCCCGATAACGCGCTTATGCAGTTCATCTTCCATGTGCAGCAAACGGGCGGACTCTTCCTCGGTCAACTTGAACACAGGGATGCCAGTCGCAATCGCCAAGACCTCGGCGATCAACTCCTCGTCCACCTCGGCAACTACATCCATGTCGCCGGACTTCCATTCCTTTTCACGCTGCGCCTTTTCGGCCAGCAACTGCTTCTCGGTGTCGCGCAACGCCGCGGCCTTCTCAAAGAGTTGGCCGTCAATTGCCGACTCCTTCTCGCGCCGCGTGGCCGCAATGCGCTCGTCAAATTCGCGCAGGTCCGGTGGTGCTGTCATTCGACGAATGCGCAAGCGAGCGCCTGCCTCGTCAATCAGGTCAATTGCCTTGTCAGGTAGGAACCGATCAGAGATGTAGCGATCGGCCAAGGTCGCTGCCGAGACAAGAGCCGCGTCGGTGATCGAAACCCGGTGGTGCGTCTCATAGCGGTCGCGCAGACCCTTGAGGATCTCGATGGTGTGCGCCAACGTCGGTTCGTTCACCTGGATCGGCTGGAAGCGGCGCTCTAGTGCGGCATCCTTCTCGACGTACTTGCGGTACTCATCGAGAGTGGTAGCACCAATCGTCTGCAACTCACCACGAGCCAGCATCGGCTTGAGAATGCTGGCAGCGTCGATGGCACCTTCGGCCGCACCAGCACCTACGAGCGTGTGCATCTCGTCGATGAACAAGATGATGTCCCCGCGGGTCCGAATCTCCTTGAGGACCTTCTTCAACCGCTCCTCAAAGTCACCGCGATAGCGAGAGCCAGCCACCAGCGCGCCGAGATCCAGTGTGTATAGCTGCTTGTCCTTGAGAGTTTCGGGTACCTCGCCGCGCACGATCATCTGGGCCAGACCTTCGACGATCGCCGTCTTGCCGACGCCTGGCTCGCCGATCAGAACTGGATTGTTCTTTGTGCGCCGCGACAGCACCTGCATCACACGTTCAATTTCCTTCTCGCGCCCGATGACCGGGTCGAGTTTGGCTTCACGCGCGGATTGGGTCAGGTTACGACCGAACTGATCGAGAACCAGCGACGTTGACGGAGTTGCCTCCGCCGGTCCTCCGGCCGCCACTGGCTCTTTGCCTTGGTAGCCGGACAGCAACTGGATGACCTGCTGGCGGACCCGGTTGAGGTCGGCGCCAAGTTTGACCAGCACCTGAGCGGCGACCCCTTCACCTTCGCGAATCAACCCCAGCAAGATGTGCTCAGTGCCGATGTAGTTGTGGCCCAACTGGAGGGCTTCGCGCAAGGAAAGTTCCAGGACCTTCTTGGCCCGAGGGGTGAAGGGGATATGCCCGCTAGGTGCCTGCTGGCCCTGGCCGATGATCTCCTCGACCTGTTGGCGGACGGCCTCTAGCGAGATGCCAAGGCTCTCCAGCGACTTGGCTGCGACGCCTTCGCCCTCATGGATCAGGCCGAGCAGGATGTGCTCGGTCCCGATGTAGTTGTGGTTGAGCATCCTGGCTTCTTCTTGCGCCAAGACGACAACCCGCCGCGCCCGGTCGGTAAACCTCTCGAACATGCCGCTCCGTCCCCGTGCAATGGTCCGGCAATGCTAGCCCCGTTGGAGCCAGCCTGCTGCCGCCGGACTTGTCTACCACCCCAACGACCCAGAGCGCCTGGACCTTCCCGGCCCGGATACGCCCACGGTGAACTCCCCGATCAGGCGCCTGGATGCTCCATTTCGTACCGCATCCTTAGGTTTAGAGGAACCCGCCCCCGGTCACCCAGGGGAATTCCTTGCTGCTGCGCCCAAACCCGGATCGCGTGGATTCTGGGGTCTGCCTTGCTGCGTTGCTTTCGCGCCCCGGCTGGCTTTGGCCGGTTCAGAGCACTGGCTCTACGTGCATGGCTGAGATATGGCGCCAAAGCGTTACGTAATTGCGCCGCATTTGCAGAACTGAGATCGATCTCGTAGGCGGCACCGTCCAAGGCGAAGTGGACGAGTTCGTCTGCCGGACCCCCGTCCAAATCGTCGACCAAGATTATTTGCACTTTCTGAGCCATCCGGATTACCCCGATTTCCGTCGGACGTGTGGCTTTTAGGATAGTGGTAACTAATGCGCTAAATCACCTCAGGAAAATCAATTAGCGGCCGAAACTAGCGCCCGAGATAAATCCGGATCCCGTTCAACAGCCCTTTGGCCACCTTGGCACGACCGTTTGGAGACTTCGCCAGATTTGCATCCGAGGTGTTGCGCATGTTCAGCGTCTCGACAATGACCGTCGGGATGCTGCTGCAGTTCAGCGTTCCCTGATCGCTGGAAATCATGGTCGCATTGTTGATATAGGTCGACTTTGTTAGCCCAGCGCGCACCATGCCCGTGATTATTGAGCGACCCAGCGTGCGTGAACGCGTGACCATCGAACTGGGGCGAGATAGGCAAGGCCGGGCAATGTTCGCTGGTTCCATCACGAAGAATCCATGTCCACCGGAGGCAGCGCCGTCCGCATGGATACTCACCTTCAGCACGGCATGTTGCGCCAAGCCAAATTGGCCCCGAATCTTGATGCATGGGCCGTAAGAATTCCAGGTATTTGTGTAACGCGTCATGACGACAGTCGCGCCTAGGGCCCGCAATGCGGCCCGCAGGTCTTGCGCCACTGCAAAGTTGTAGGTGGCTTCGGGGTATCCAGAGTTCGTCGCTGTTCCCGTCGTATTGCAGATCTTGTACGGAACAGTGCCACCGACGAACGTCTTCTTGTTCAGGAGACTGAAGAACCTGGGATTGGAATTACCGAGTTGATGGCCTGGGTCGATTGCGATGATGACGCCGGCCAGTGGGAGGGTCACCGCAGCGGCGGTAGCGTTGATCGTCGCTCTGGCTGCAGACCCAGCAGTCGCAGGCGCCGCAAGCATTGTCAGGCTGAGCGCACCTGCCAAAGCAATCCCGACCACGTATGGCGAGCGACGCATCGTCATCTCCCTAGAGCACGCGCAACATGCGGTGGTTGCCGAGGGTATTTGGCTTGACCCGTTCCAGATCCAGGAACTCGGCGACACCTTCGTCATAGGACTCAAGCAGTTCGGCAAACACCGCTGGGTCAACTGGCGAACCTTCGATCTCGACGAAACCATGGCGAGCGAAGAAACCGGTCTCGAAGGTCAGGCAGAACAAACGTCTAACCCCGAGATCTGTTGCTCGGTCGACGAGCGCCGTCAGGATGCGCCCGCCAAGCCCAGTTCCGCGCTGCTCAGGAGTCACGGCCAAGGTACGGATTTCGGCCAAGTCCTCCCAAAGCACGTGCAGCGCTCCAAAGCCAACGATCACTCCACCGTCGTCTGCAACCAAGAATTCCTGAACATCTTCGTAAAGCGTCACTGTGGCTTTGGTGAGCAACCTGCGATCGGCCGTATAGAGGTCAACCAGCGACTTGATGGCACGAACGTCGGTCGTTCTGGCCTGCCTGATAATCGCGCTCATTCGGGCTTCACCAACGGAAACAAAACTGTTTCGCGGATCCCGAGACCAGTTAGCGTCATCAGCATTCGATCAATCCCAAGGCCGACGCCACCACTTGGCGGCATGCCATGTTCAAGTGCGCGAAGAAAATCCTCGTCCAGTCGCATCGCTTCGGCGTCCCCGCGTGCCGCAGCCTTGGCCTGCTCCTCGAGACGTTCACGCTGCACGACCGGGTCCACCAGCTCGCTGTAGCCCGTCGCCTGCTCGTACCCGTCGATGTACAGGTCCCACTTCTCGACCACACCAGGTTGCGAGCGGTGGGCGCGAACCAACGGTGAGGTGTCAACCGGGAAATCGCGAACGAACGTCGGTCCGGTGAAAGTTGGGGCGACATGATGCTCAAACAGTTGTTCCACGTAGTGGCCCGGTCCCCATGTGGGTAGCGGCACGATGCCGACCGCTGATACGAGTTGCTGCAACGTTGCTATCGGCGTTGCCGGCATCACATCGATACCGACAGCGTCTGAAACAGCTGGGTACATCGACACCGTTGTCCATTCGCCAGACAGATCGCGCGTCGTTCCGTCGTGATGGTCGAACTGCAGCGAGCCGTGAACCGCGACAGCAGCTTCCTGAATCAACTCGCGGGTCACGCGGGCCATGTCGTTGTAGTCGGCGTAGGCCTCGTAGAACTCGAGCATGGCGAACTCGGGGCTATGTGTTGAATCGGCACCCTCGTTGCGGAAATTGCGATTGATTTCGAACACTCGCTCAATGCCGCCAACCACACATCGCTTCAAGAACAACTCAGGCGCAATCCGCAAGTACAGGTCCATGTCATACGCATTCATGTGCGTCACAAATGGACGAGCGGTCGCGCCGCCGTGCAACGTCTGAAGCATGGGCGTCTCGACCTCGACGTAGTCGCGTGTTGCTAGCGACGTCCGCAAGGCGGCCACTGCTGCCATCCGCTGGCGAGCCATGATGCGAGCTTCGGGCCTGACAATCAGGTCTACGTAACGCTGACGCACTCGGATCTGCTCCGACAGCGGCTTATGTGCAACAGGAAGCGGACGAAGCGCTTTCGTCGCCATCAGCCACGAATCGGTGAAGATCGATAATTCACCCCGACGACTCGTGCCGACCTCACCCTGAACGGCGACGATGTCCCCAATGTCCACGAGGTGCTTCCAGTCATCTAGCACAGCGGTCCCAACCCGATCGGCGGAGAGCATCACCTGCAACTCAGTGCCATCTCCCGCCCGCAGGGTCGCAAAGCACAACTTGCCGGTATTGCGTTGGAAGATGACCCGGCCGGCGATGGACACCAAGTCGCCAGTTGCGACATCGATCTCGAGGGTGGCGTACTGAGCACGAATCGCGTCGAACTGATGGGTTATCGGGACCTGAACGGGGTAGGCCTCGGAGCCCGCCGCGAGCAATTCAGCTCGCTTTCCCAACCGCACCCGCATCTGCTCCGGGACGTCGTCAACCTCCTGGTCGGCGGCAGGGGCTGCGTCTTTCTTGGGCGCGGCTTGGTCAGTCATGGTGGTTCAGGTTAGTCGTCCCCGGTCGACCGGCGCCGAGGACCCGCGGCCACTGAGGCCGAACACGGGTGCGAACGGAACAAACCGTACTTTCTAGGTGGCATGGAATGTTTCACCTATGCGCGCGCACGGCACTTTCTTCAGGGATTGCGGTCGAAGACTAGGCGCAGGCCGATTAGGGTCAGGTCGGGCTCGTGTCGGGTAATCGTTTCGCTCAGCCCTAACACGATCGGAGCCAATCCCCCAGTAGCGATCACAGCTACATCTGAGGTTCCCAGTTCGACCAGAATGCGCCGCACCAGGCCATCCACCTGACCGGCGAAACCAAACAGAACTCCCGACTGCAGTGACTCAACCGTGTTCTTCCCAATCACCGAGCGCGGCGCCACAAGCTCGACCTTGCGCAACTGCGCGGCCCGCGAAGCCAGAGCCTCCAACGAGATCTCAATACCAGGTGCAAGCGCACCGCCGAGAAACTCCCCGGCCGCTGACACGACGTCGAAATTTGTCGAAGTGCCAAAGTCGACGACGATGGCCGAACCGCCGACCAGGTGGTGCGCCGCCAGCGTATTGACGATGCGGTCAGCACCAACCTCTTTCGGGTTGTCTGTGAGCACCGGCACGCCGGTCTTGGTTCCAGGTTCAACGATCACCGTGTGCAGATCGGCGTAGTAGCCCGCCAGCATCGTGCGCAATTCCCGAAGGACCGAGGGAACCGTCGAACACAGGGCAATACCAGTGACCTCGCCGGCTCCGGCAAGCAAGCCACGGAAAGTCAGCGCTAGTTCGTCGGCAGTGGAGTGAGCATCGGTCTTCACCCGCCATGAGTGGCTCAGCACTTCACCATCGAATAGGCCCAGCACAGTATTGGTGTTGCCGACGTCAATCGCCAGAAGCATGAATGCAACCCTTCGACGCGTGCGAGCCTTGACCGATCAGTGTTCCCCTTGACCGATCAGTGTTCCCTACTGGTGGACTAGAGCGGAACCAGGTCGGCGCCAATGTCCAAGACCGGCGCCGAATGGGTCAACGCCCCCACTGCCAAGTAGTCAACACCCGTGGCCGCCACCTCAGCCGCCGTATCCAACGTGAGGCCACCGCTGGCCTCCAGCCGGGCCCGCCCGGCTGTGCGGGCAACAGCTTCGGTCATCTCGTCCGTGGTGAAGTTGTCGAGCAACACAAGGTCGGCGCCGGCCGCAAGCACCTCATCAAGTTGGTCGAGCGAGTCCACCTCAACTTCCACCGCCAAATCCGGCCACTTCGTTCGCACGGCTTCGAAAGCAGCTGCTACCCCACCAGCGGCCACGACATGGTTGTCCTTGACGAGTGCGGCGTCCGACAACGACATCCGATGGTTCACCCCACCGCCGCAACGCACCGCGTACTTCTCAAGTGACCGCATCCCTGGCGTTGTCTTACGGGTATCACGGATTGCCGCCTGCGTTCCTGCCACTGCTCGAACCCAGAAGCTTGTCAGCGTGGCGATCCCCGAAAGATGACCTAAGAGATTCAGTGACGTGCGTTCGGCGACCAACAGGTCAGCCACCGGTCCAGTGATCGAAAGCAACACAGTCCCGGCAGTAACTGCGGTGCCGTCGGCTACCAACATCTCGGCCTGGCAACTGCCAGCACCAACAACGTCGTAAACCGCCGCAGCCACTGGCACACCTGCGGCAATGCCCGCCCGCCGGGCTGTGAGTTCAAGTCTGGCCCGCTGTCCGGCTGGAACGGTCGCCGACGTTGTGACATCGACCCCGCCCGCAAGGTCTTCTGCAACGGCCGCGCGGGCCAACTCCGCGACGAAGGTCGGATCCAGTCCGGCCGCAACGAGAGCTCCATGGGTCGCAACCGAGATCGTCATCGCGCACCATCCCAATCAGCCGGCGCGGCTAAATCCTGAGTTGAAGTCTGCACTTCTCCGGCTTCGTCTAGTTGACTTACCAGCCGAACTCGCCACGCCTGATCGTCACGGTCCGGGAAATCCTCGCGCCAGTGGCTGCCGCGGGTCTCTTCGCGAAGCAGAGCATGTTGCACCAAGACTGTCGCCAAGGTTGCAAGATTCGTTGTCTCCCACGACTCGGTCGACGGTTCGACCCCGGGAACTAGTCCTGACAACACCGCGCGCGTCGAAAGCAGCGACGACTCTGAGCGCAGCACACCGGCGCCTTCGGTCATCGAACGTTGCAAAACCCCACGCTGATCTGCGGCAATCAAACCCGTGCCTTGCGTATCTGGTGCGATTGGATCGCGACGCGGACCGATACCGGTCGCGAGGAAGTCACCAATCCGCTCGGCCAACACCAGTCCCTCCAACAGCGAGTTCGAAGCAAGTCGATTGGCGCCGTGTACACCAGAGCAAGCGCACTCGCCACACGCGAAGAGCCCAGGCACGGTCGTTCGGCCGAAGGAATCAGTACGAAGCCCACCACTTGCGTAGTGCTGGGCTGGCGCAACCGGAATCAAGTCAACGATTGGGTCTACGCCGTGAACGCGACAGGACTCCAGAATGGTCGGGAAACGAGTGTTCCACTCGGCAGCGCCTAGCCTGCGGCCGTCAAGCCAGACATGTTCCGCGCCGCTTTCACGCATCCGACGCATGATTGCCTTGGCCACCACATCGCGGGGTGCCAGATCAGCCAGCGGGTGAATGCCCTGCATGAAAGCCTTGCCGTCGTCGTCAACGAGGACTGCGCCTTCGCCCCGCACTGCCTCCGAGACCAATGGTTGTTGCCCGCGCGCCGACCGGCCGAGCCACAACACCGTCGGATGGAACTGCACGAATTCCAGATCCGCCACCGCAGCTCCGGCCCGCAAGCCCATCGCAACGCCGTCGCCCGTCGCCACTGCTGGGTTGGTAGTCGCTGAGAAGACTTGACCGATCCCACCGGTGGCCAACACAACTGCGGGCGTCAGAACCCCACCAACGCCATCACGTTGGCCAGCACCCATGACGTGCAGGGTCAGTCCTTGTACGGCACCGAAGACATCACGCAAGAGATCGAGAACTAGTGCGTTCTCGATGGTTTCAATGCCCTCGTCGCGCGCGACCGCTGCAACAAGCGCGCGCGAAATTTCCGCGCCCGTGGCATCACCGCCGGCATGAGCGATGCGATCGTGGTGATGCCCACCTTCACGACCAAGGGAAATTTCGCCGCCCGGCTCCCGATCAAACTGCGCCCCGAGTCCAATCAAACGGCGCACCGCGGCCGGGCCAGCCGTCACGAGAAAGCGCACCGCTGCCTCGTCACACAAGCCCGCGCCTGCCTCGAGGGTGTCGGCCAAGTGATCTTCGGGGGAGTCGTCCTCAGCTAAAGCCGCCGCGATCCCCCCCTGCGCCCAGCGGGTAGATCCTTCATCGACTTTGGCCTTGGTCACAAGCAGGACGCGGTGTCCAGCCCGGCGGGCGCGGATTGCGGTTGTCAGGCCAGCAACTCCAGAGCCGACAACGCAAACATCGGCGGTCAGCCACCACCCGGGTGCTGCCGATTCCACCCGCATCGGAACGGATGGAGCCGATCCCACCCACATCGGGACGGGTGCGGTCACGACTTCTCCGTCAGCAGCACAGAAGCATTGTCGATCAGTCGCACTCCGCCAACTACAGCGGCCACCAGCAGCCGCCCAATTCCAGACGCTGGAGGCGGGGCCAGATCGGACGAAAGGCAGCGCACGTAGTCAACGTCGAGTCCGCGCAGTTCGGCGCTGGCAGCAGCTTCGACATCCGAGGCGGATCCTGCTGCAGCAACTCCTGCTGCAATGGCACGCGGGATAGCCAGCGCAACCGATCGCGCGGCTGCATTCAGCCTTGAGTTACGGCTGCTCAGCGCCAGCCCGTCCGCGTCGCGCACGATAGGCACTGCGAGCAATTCGACCGGCAAACCCGAGTGAGCAACAAGTTCGCGAACCAAGACAAGTTGCTGATAGTCCTTTTCGCCGAACACGGCGAAGTCTGGCTCCACCCATGACAACAGCCGGTGCACTACCGTCAGCATTCCAGCGAAATGCCCTGGTCGGCTGGCACCTTCGAGAATCTGACCCAATGGGCCCGGCTCAAACTGCTGCGCCGGAATCGCTGCCGGATAGATGTCGGAAACGGCCGGCAACCACGCAACGTCGACGCCTGATCTGTACATCAGTTCAAGATCAGATTCGGAGGTCACCGGATACTTTTCCAAATCGGCGGCGTCGGTGAACTGAAGCGGGTTGACGAATACTGAAACGACCACCTGTCCAGCAGCACCGACCTGATCCCGGGCACGGCTAATCAACTCTGCGTGGCCGGCGTGAAGAGCCCCCATCGTCGGAACCAGCGCACGCGGTCGCTGCGAATCAACAAGTGCGTGTCGCAGTTCCTGGGCTGAATGAACAACAGTGGTCACGGACGCGGCCCTTGGTCGACAGGTCCCAATGGACCGCCGTCGAATGGGCGACCTTGTCCAAGAATCCCGAGCAATTCTGCGGCCCGACCGGGAGCCAACCGACCCAGTTCCAACGCCAGATCGGCCGATGCCCGGGCAAGTGCTAGGTAGACCGGCAGCGCCTGCGGGTCAGCCGCCGCGATCGCGGCAACATGAGCAGCCACCGTTCCTGAATCTCCGCGCACGACCGGACCCGTCAGCGCGTTTGCGCCACTGCGCAAAACGTTGTCCAGCGACGCATGCAGAAGTGGTCCAAGCAGACCGGCCGGATCCTGAATTCCTGCCGACTGCGCAATCGCGGTGGCCTGAACGACCAGAGTGATCAAATGATTCGCCCCGGCTACCAGCGCCGCGTGGTAGAGCACTCGTGACTCTTCGGGCACCCAGATCGGATCGCCGCCCATTTCGACTACCAAGGCTTCGGCCACCGCTCGCAACTGTTGTGGCGCCGTCACACCGAACGGCACACCGTCTAACCGCGGTAGCGGTCCGCCAGGCACGCCCGGAAAGCTCATCGCCGGATGCAGTGCCAACGGCAGGGCCCCGGCGCGGGTAGCAGGTTCAAGTACCCCAATCCCGTAGCGCCCAGCGGTATGGGCGATGAACTGCCCGGCGCGAACTGCACCGGTCGCGGCAAGTCCGGAGACCAGATCAGGCAATGAATCATCCGGAACTGTCAGGAACACGAGGTCTGCAAGAGAGCACACCGCTTCGGGCGGGAGGACGGCAACGCCTGGCAGCACCTCGGTTGCCCGCCGACGCGATACGTCCGAGATTGCAGAAACAGCCACCACCTGGTGGCCAACCCGAGCCAGCGCCGCCGCAAGCACGCCACCGACGCGTCCAAACCCGACGACGCCCACGGTCAGCCGCGGCGCTCCGCCTTCTGGCAACGCGGTCATCGCCGTGGTTCTCCGACCAGGATCGACTCATAGCCGCGCAGCACGAAGGTCGGTCGTCGCACTGGTTCGGCCACCAAGTTCAGAGTTGGGAAGCGCTCGAGTAACAGCGGCAGCGAGATTCCCATCTCCATTCGGGCCAAAGGACCGCCAAGACAAAAATGAATTCCGACCCCGAAACCAAGATGCGGGTTTGGGTCGCGTCCCACATCGAATTTGTCAGGATCTGCAAACACTTCAGGATCACGGTTTGCAGCACCCAGCAGTACCGCGATCTTCGTGCCAGCTGCAACGGTCACGCCAGCCACGGACACGTCCTCATACGCCGTGCGCTCGAATAGGTGCAATGGCGAGTCGTAGCGCAAAAACTCCTCTACGGCAGTCGCAGCCATTCCCCACGGGTCGGCGAACAGGCGAGCCAATTGGTCTGGATGCTCGAGTGCGGCAACTATCCCGTTTCCGAACGCGTTCACGCTGGCTTCGTGCCCTGCATTTAGCAGCAACACGCAGGTCGCGACCAGTTCGTGTTCGCTGAGCCGCTCGCCACCATCCTCAACGTTCGCCAGCGCAGTAACGAGATCGCCGCCATCACCGCCGCGACGCTCACGCGCCAAGTCTCGGACATACATTGCGAACTCCGCACATGCCACCCGGGCCGCCGCCTCAAGTTCGGCCGTTCGGTCGTACTCGTACATCCGCACGATTGCCTGCGACCACGGGCGCAGCAAATCACGATCACCTTCGGGCACCCCAAGGAGTTCGGCAATCACTAGCACTGGCAATGGCTCGGCATAGTCCGCAAGTACGTCAAAGTGCCCGGTATCAGCGTGCTTGATAGTTGCAGCGTCGAGCAACTCTTGGGTCAACTGCGTAACTCGGGGCCGCAGGCTCTCGACGTATGGTCGGGTAAAAACTGCCGAGACAAGGCGTCGCAATCTGGTGTGCTTCGGCGGTTCGCTGTCGAGAATCGATTCGGCGTGCAGCCAGTTGAACGTCTCCCAGACATCCAGTGGCTCGCGCTCATGAAAAATTCGACCGAGTTTGCGGCTCTTGAGCACCGCCTCAACGTCAGCGTGCCTAGCCGCCAACCAGATCCCGAGGCGCTCATCGCGCACGGCATGACCGGCGCTGCGCAACCGAGCAAAGCTCGGATATGGGTCGGCTACCCACGCGGGGTTGTCCAAGTCCAACCGCATCGAATCGTCCGAGGTCATGCTCATGGCGCACCACCCTACGAGAGGGAGCCGGCTAGTGACACGATGCCCGCGTGAGAGTTGAGCCTGACCGGTCAGCAACCCCGGCGATTCTCATTGCCGGGATTGGCATCGCAGCCGCTGGCTCGCAGTTGCCGATCGACCTTGGTCCGTTCCATCCGGCTACTCATGCCGCCTTGGAGTTGGCCCTGACCGTTGAGTCCGGTCGCGTCACGGCAGCCGAGGCTAGGCCTGGGCTGATGCATCGCGGAGCCGAGAAACTGTTCGAAGTCAGGGACTACCCGGCTGTGCTGGCGCTGGCTAACCGCCACGATTGGCTGGCGCCGTTCGCTGGCGAACTTGGCGTCGCGCTGGCAGTTGAGTCGTTGTTGGGAATCAGCGTCCCGCCACGTGCGGTGTGGATTCGGATGCTTCTAGCCGAACTATCCAGGGTGTCCTCTCACCTAGCATTCCTCTCGGCCTTGCCAACTCACCCGGATTCGAAGACCTTGCCCGCGTTTGCCTGGGCGTCGCGGGAACGGGTTCAGCAACTGTTGGCAGCAGCGACTGGTGCCCATCTACATTCGATGGCCGTTGCGATTGGCGGAGTCCGACACGACGTCACGGCGCAATGGCTTGCCTCGGTGCAAACCGAATTGCCGCAACTTCGCAACGATGTCGCGCACCTGGCAGAGGCAGCCGACCTAACCTCGCTGCGTGGGGTTGCGCCCCTTGGTTTGGCTCCGGCCCTTGAGTTCGGCGTTACCGGGCCGATGGCGCGCGCCGGCGGATCGACATTCGATGTGCGAAGCGCCGAGCCCTACTTGGCTTACGGTGAGGTAGCGGACGCTGGGTTACTCCGAATACCGAGCAGGGCCCAAGGCGATGCGGCGGCTCGATTTGAGTTACTGCTGGAAGAAACGAGCATGACGCTAGATCTCGTGCATTACTGCGCGGACCGAGTTGCAAGTACGCCGGGGCCGATCGGCATCCGGCTGCCAAAAGTGTTGCGCGTCCCCGAAGGTCGAACTGTTTCGTGGACTGAGACCCCGCTCGGCGCGGCTACTTGGCTTTTGGACTCTCACGGCGACAAGGTGCCTTGGCGATTGAAACTAAAAGCTCCATCGTTCGCGATCATGGCTGCAATGTCGGCACTTCTAGTCGGAGTGGACGTCTCTGACCTGCCATTGGCGCTTTCTTCGTGCTTCTTCGTAGTCGGCGACGCCGACCGATAACGCAGGCGCAGGTCAGGCAGTAGGGCGGTCCTGCAGCCACGGATAATCCTCGACCAGATCAATCGGACTCATCAACTGCGGTTCCTCGAAATCAGAATCAATCAGCGGCAACTGCAATCGAATGCCAGCAGCCGCAGTGGCCTGAGCCGTAGGCGCAACGAGTCGGCGCACAACCTCGTCGACAAGTTCGCCCGCATGATCGAGTCGCCGGCGAAGGTCGGATACCTGTTCGCGCAGTACGGCTTCGACACCATCACTGGATGCGCGGGCGGGCTCGAGTTCCGCGGCCGGAGCCTGCGCCGGTACGGCGAGGGCCGCCTCGGCTGCTGCTAGGCGCATCTCGCGGTCGGCCAATTCGAATCGCAAATCGGTAACTGTGGACAGCGCCTCGTTCAACTGTTCTTGACCTTCAGCCACCGCAGCGGCGTACCAATCGACCCACGCCTGCAGACCGGCGGTCGTCTGGCCAAGTGCGGTCGCGTACTGGGTCCACTCTGCGACTTGTGCGGCGCCAACGGCAGCGAGGCCGTCGGCAAATGCCAGCCGATCAGCTAGGCGATCACCGGTCAAGCGCAGATACTCAACATCCGAGCGAAGTGAGTCAACCTCCGCGGTCAGCGCGGTTAGGTTGTTGCGAAGGCGTTCGTTCTCAGCCCGCAGGGCTTTTCTCCCCCGAGCCGGACGCTCAGCATTTGCAGCCATAAGAAATAGGGTAGCGCTGGTACCGAAAACGAACAATGCGCCCGACTGACCTGACTGACTTCTCAGGCCTCGTGTTCGCGAAGGTATGAGGCGAATCGGGCTCTGAAGAGCGGTTCCAAGTCCCCAACTGAATCCGAGCCGAAGGCCTCGCGGGCAGCCCGGATTGTCTCGATGATGCTTCCGCTGATCTCACCCAAGGAGCCTCCCTCATCAGCCATCGCCCGCATCGCGGACGTGTGCGTGAAGAGTCCAACGAAGAACCCAATGTCATGGCGCTGCTCAGCTAGGTGGAATGCTCGGTCGCGCAATTCCAGATACGGCAGATCCTCGAGGCTGGCCACGGTTGGACTCTAGTCCCCTGCATCCGTGTCTGAGCCACGTCCCCGCTGATCCGGAGGCAATCGGCACACGGACTCGAGCCACAAGGCAGCCAACACGACAGCAAGGGCGGCCAGCGCGGCGCACAAGGACAGCAACGTGTGATTGCGGCCACCAATCGTGTCCAAGTGCGCACTGAAAGCCAGCGCGGCGCCTAGGTAGCCACCACATACCAAAGCACCCGTGCGTGATGCCGCAAGTGAGAGAGCTGCAGTTCGGGCCGCGAGCAAAGGTGAAATTTCTTTCGACCCTTCCTTGCGCTGGATTCGACCGCGCACTCCAAGCGTCCACGCGAGTAACCCCACCGCCAATAACGCCAGTGTCGCCGGCGCCAACCAAGGCACCGGCGGAAAGTTTCCCAACAATGAATCTGAGAGGCGAATAAACGACCACCCGAGTCCGGCAGCAAACAGCGCCAGCAACAACAGGTCACGGATGCGAGTTGGTTTCATACCAAGTCCACTCAGGTGCCAGCAGGTACGGCCGGAAGGCGCAGCGATAAGTCCGGACGGCCGCGCACGCCACGAATGTCAACAACCCGCGCCAACGCCTCGACCAGTCCATGCCCTGGCAGCGAAGCGCTCGGATCAACCTCAGCCCAAGGAAGAAGCACAAACCCACGTTCGTGAGCCCGCGGATGCGGCAAGGTTAGATTCGGGTCAGCACTGATCAACTCGCCAACCGCCAACAAATCGACGTCCAGAGTTCGTGGCCCCCACCTAATTTCGCGGATGCGCCCGGCCGAGACCTCCGCAGCTTGGGCCAATCGCAGCAATTCGCTCGGAGCAAGATCACTGTCAACCACAAGTACCGCATTGAGATAGTCCGGTTGCTCCGGCCCTCCAACAGGATCTGTTTCTACGATGGCCGATACCGCGACCGGCGTAATACCCGAGCCGGCGCAGATCTGATCAATCGCCTGCTGCAGCGCGGCCTGTCGATCTCCAAGATTGGCTCCGAGTCCGAATGCCACCCGCCGGACACTCACTTCGTTCTCGTCACGGTCACAACTACGTCGGCAAAACTCACGGTCAAAGGCGCCTGCGGCTTGTGTACTCGAACTGTGACGGCGGTTGCCAAAGGCGCGTCTAGTGCAACCTCGACAATGCGCTGGGCCAGCGTCTCAAGCAGGTCGACTGGTTCACCTTCGATCACAGCAACAACGGCCAGAGCCAGTGCCCCGTAGTCGACGGTATCGGCCAAATCATCCGAGATCGCGGCCCGCGAGGTGTCAACCGACAACGCCAAGTCCACTATGAATACCTGACCATTAGCGCGCTCTTCTGGAAAGACGCCATGGCGGCCGAAACCGCGTAGGCCGAGCAGTTCGATTTGGTCACCCACGCGTACCACCGGCCCTCCAAGCACTGGCAACACGTACTGCCTGCGCGCTTCCCGCAACGTCATGCACTCGCACGCACCAGACTCCCCGCCAGGCGGCTAGTGCGCTGATCGCGTCGGTGGCTCGATCCCGCTCTTCGGGTGCAGGTGCTCGACCGTCGACGCTCAACAATTCGCCGAGGAATCTCTTACGTGAAGCGCCGATTAGGAGTGGTCGGCCGAGCTCGAAGAGTCGATCCAACCCGGCCAACAGCGACCAGTTGTGGTCCCCTTCCTTAGCAAAACCAAGTCCAGGATCCAGCGCCATGCGCTGCATTTCGACGCCGGCTGACTGCGCCGCCTCAAACCGCTCGCTTAACTCTGCGCACACTTCGTCAACTACATCGACGTACTTGGCGCGATCGGCCATCTGAGTCGAATGCCCACGCCAGTGCATCACTACATATGGGAGTTGAGCGCTGGCAACACAGGCAAACATGCCAGGGTCAGCAAGCCCGCCGCTGACGTCGTTAATCATGATGGCACCGGCATCGATCGCGGCGGCGGCAACCTCAGCCCGCATCGTGTCGACACTGACGGGCACGCCAGCATTCGAAAGCCCGCGAATTACCGGCAAAACCCGACGCAGTTCTTCGGCCACTTCGATTCGAGTGGCACCAGGCCGAGTGGACTCGCCACCCACGTCGACTAGGTCCGCCCCATTGCGCAGCATCTCGATGCCGTGGGCAACGGCGATTCCTGGATCGAGCCAGCGTCCGCCATCGGAGAACGAGTCGGGGGTCACGTTGATGACGCCCATGACCAACGCCCGACCAAGGCCGGTTAGTTGCGTTGGCAGGCCGGCTGGGCCAGCAAATGGCTCCACGTCAGCGCCCGAGGATCAACGCCATTGCTTCGGCCCGGGTGGCCGCATCGCGCAATTGACCGCGCACCGCACTAGTCGTCGTACGTGCGCCAGGTTTGCGAATACCGCGCATTGACATGCATAGGTGTTCGCATTCGATGACGACGATCGCCCCGCGGGGTTCGAGAATATTCACCATCGCATCTGCAATCTGCGTGGTCAGCCGCTCCTGAACTTGCGGACGCTTAGCGTAGACATCAACAAGCCGGGCTAGCTTCGACAGTCCGGTTATGCGCCCAGATTCGTTAGGGATGTAGCCGACATGGGCGACCCCGTGGAATGGCACTAGGTGGTGCTCACAGGTGCTGTAGACGGCGATGTCCTTCACGAGAACCAACTCGTCGTGGCCCAAGTCGAATGTCGTCGTCAGTACGTCTTCCGGTTCCTGTCGCAACCCAACAAAGATCTCAGCGAGCGATCGAGCCACGCGATCCGGGGTATCGCGCAACCCATCTCGCTCCGGATCCTCACCGATACCCAGTAGCAATTCGCGAACCGCCGCCGCCACTCGGGCAGCGTCAAATTTGCCCGCTGATATGCCGTCGGGGAGAGTTACCGGGTCGATCCCCATCACACCGGATCCGCCCCATCGGGGGTTGGCGCAGGTGCTTCAAGTTCGGAAGCAACCTCATTCGCACTGCCGTTGGCGGCTACCTTGACCGGGCCACGGTCAGATGGCTGCCGCCGAGCAGAGCCGGTCCAAGGTGGACGACCAGGTCGGCGGCGCAAAGGCTCGAAGATTCGCGCGACCTGTTCCTTGTCGAGGGTCTCGCGTTCGAGTAGCTCGACGACGAGTGAATCCAGGACATCGCGGTTGTCGACAAGGATCTCGAAAGCCTCTTGGTGCGCCTGCTCGATAAAGGCACGAACCTCTTCGTCGATTGCTGCTGCCACTTCTTCGGAGTAGTCACGCATGTGTCCCATATCGCGGCCGAGGAAGACTTCACTGTTCTCTTGGCCGTAACGAATGGCGCCGAGGCGTTCGGTCATGCCGTACTGAGTGACCATCGCGCGGGCTACCGCGGTGGCCTTCTCAATGTCATTGGAGGCCCCGGTCGTGGGATCGTGGAACACCAGTTCCTCGGCAGCCCGGCCCCCGAGCATGTACGCCAACTGGTCGAGCATTTCGTTGCGCGTGGTCGAGTACTTCTCCTGGTCCGGCAAGACCATGGTGTAACCAAGCGCTCGACCGCGCGGCAAGATCGTGATCTTGTGAACTGGGTCAGTATTTGGCAACGCCGCAGCGACCAAAGCGTGGCCGCCTTCGTGGTAGGCGGTGATCGTCTTTTCGTGATCACCCATCACGCGAGTGCGCTTCTGCGGGCCGGCGATGACTCGATCGATCGCCTCGTCCAAAGCTTCATTATCCAGCAGGCTCTTGCCCAGCCGAGCAGTCAGCAACGCAGCCTCATTGAGCACATTTGCTAAGTCCGCGCCAGTGAAGCCGGGCGTGCGACGCGCCACCGTACGTAGATCAATAGTCGGTTCGATCGGCTTGCCCTTGGCGTGCACGTTCAAGATCGCAAGGCGACCTTCAAGGTCAGGACGGTCTACGGCAATCTGCCGATCAAAGCGACCCGGACGCAGCAGTGCTGGGTCCAAGATGTCCGGACGGTTCGTGGCGGCAATCAGGATGACCCCACCGCTAACGTCGAAGCCGTCCATCTCGACGAGCAACTGGTTCAACGTTTGCTCGCGTTCGTCGTGCCCGCCGCCCAGACCGGCGCCACGGTGACGACCGACCGCATCTATCTCGTCGACGAAGACGATTGCCGGAGCGTTTGCCTTGGCCTGTTCAAATAGGTCACGCACGCGACTGGCCCCAACCCCAACAAACATTTCGACGAAGTCCGAACCCGAGATTGAATAGAACGGAACGCCTGCTTCACCGGCAACGGCGCGGGCCAGCAGGGTCTTTCCAGTTCCGGGGGGCCCATAAAGCAGCACACCTTTCGGAATCTTGGCTCCAACAGCCTGGAACTTGGCCGGCTCCTGCAAGAACTCTTTGATCTCCTGGAGTTCCTCGACCGCTTCATCGGCGCCTGCAACGTCAGCGAAGGTCGTCTTGGGCATGTCCTTGGAAACCATCTTCGCCTTGGACTTGCCGAAGTTCATGACGCCACGGCCACCACCTTGCATCTGGCTCATGAAGAAGAACAGCAGCAGCACGACGATGCCGATGGGCAGCAGCGAGAACAGCAGCGTCAAGAAGACGTTGCCCTTGGGAGTGATCGCGTTGTAGCCGCCGGTCAACTGCCCGGCGACTCGTCGCTCTTCCAGCAAGGTGAGCAGCGATGGGCCTTCGCCCGCAATGAAGCTCGCCCGGATCTTCGTTCCGTCCGTCAAGACCAGATCAATCCGAAGATTCGTTCCATCAACGACAGCCGACTTGGCCTTGCCTTGATTGATGCTGTCGACGACCTTGTAGGTGTCCACGTTCTTGGGCCCGTTTAGGCCACTGACGATGTTTGAGCCGATGACGAGCAAGGCAAGGGCAGCGAAGATCCAGATGATTGGGCCGCGCAAAATCCGTCTGAAGTCCATTGCTTACAGGGTTTGCGCCCCGACCCCTCTCATTCGTGCTTCAGTGCTGGGAATGGAACGCTACACCGCGTCCGAAAACCCTTCGGTCTGACAGCACAACGTCGGGCGCCCGGCCCCTGTTCCCTGCCTCGGACCTAGCCGCCGTAAACGTGGGGAGCCAAGGTCCCCACGGCCCGCAGATTGCGGTACCGCTGGGCGTAGTCGAGGCCATACCCGACGACGAACTCATTGGGGATATCGAAGCCGACGTACTTAGGCGTGACCTCGACCTGGGCCGCGTCAGGCTTTCGAAGCAACGTGAAGACTTCCAGGCTCGCGGGCCGGCGGGAGGCCAAGTTGCGCAGCAGCCACGACAACGTGAGCCCTGAGTCGAGGATGTCCTCAACCAGGAGGACGTCCCGGCCACCAATGTCCTTGTCCAAGTCCTTCAGGATCCGCACCACACCACTGGACTTGGCTCCGGAACCGTATGAGGACACGGCCATCCAGTCCATTTCCAACGTCGTGTGCAGCGCCCGAGCGAGGTCGGCCATGACCATGACCGCTCCCTTGAGGATCCCCACAAGAAGCAGATCCCGACCGGCGTAGTCGCTATCGATCTGGCTCGCCAACTCTGCAATCCGAGAGTTGATCTTGCCCTCGTCGATTAGTACTCGTTCGAGGTCAGCGCCTAGGTCGCTCGCGTCCACTGATCTCCCGTGCTCGGTTCGGACCCGGAGCCGGACGCAACTGGCCCGACGAACCCGAGCCTGCCATATCGACGTTCGCCGCTCACACCGCCCGGCAGTGCCACCGCCCCCTGTCCACGCCAGGACACCACGAGGGCGTCGAGCGCCAATAGCTGTTGCATGGACAGTTCGCCGCTCGGGACCCCCGCTGCCGCGGCCGCTCTGCGTAGCAGTCGCGCCCGAATCGCCTGCGGGACTTCTTCGAGCGCTGCAATCCCAAGGGAGCCATCGGCCGAATCCACGGCATCCACCCAGCATCGATCGGCCCACTCGTCGAGGGCATCGGCGTCGGCCGCAGCCAGTTGGGCCGTGCGGGCTAACGCATCGCGCACCCCGGGACCAAGTTCAGCCTCAAGCATTGGCAGAACTCGGTTGCGCACTCGGACTCTGGCGAAGACCGGATCTTGATTGTGGGGGTCGTCCCAGACTTCGACTCCAAGTTCCGCGCACGCCGCGGCAGTGGTGGCGCGGGTCAACCCCAGCAACGGACGTCGATACCGCAAACTCGGCCCACTGCGCGGTGCCATCCCAGCCAGCGAACGCAGACCTGATCCGCGCGCCAGACCGAGCAGCACGGTTTCTGCCTGATCGTCGCGGGTATGCCCCAGCAGCACTACTCGGGCCCCAACTCGTTCGGCAGCGCGATCTAAGGCGGCGTAGCGGGCCGCTCGAGCGCTGGCTTCTGGCCCGCCCCTGCCATCCGGTTGCACGCGCTCCAGTTCCACCGGATCCAGCCCTTGCTCGACTAGCCGCTGCGTCACAGCCGCCGACACCTCTGCGGAGCCAACCTGTAGACCGTGATCTACGACGACGGCCCCCACCCGCCAATGAGTCCGCTCCGACAACTGCTGAGCGGCCACCGCCAACGCGAGGGAGTCCCGACCGCCGGAACATGCCACGAGCACGACTTCCCCGGCTTCAATTTCCGCCAGTTCGGTCGAGATCGCCGCTTTCAACTCGGCAAGCGCAGTTCTCATGTGGCGCTCACTGCTTCTCTCGTTATTGATTGGCCGGTTATTAGGGAACACTAGGCAGCACCACCCCAGCCTTGGAGGGCAACCCGTGGAGTTCGACGTAACGATCGAGATCCCCGCCGGCAGTCGCAATAAATACGAGATCGACCACGCGACCGGACGGATCCGGCTCGACCGGATGCTCTTCACATCTACCCGGTACCCGCACGACTACGGCTTCGTAGAAGAGACCCTTGGCCTAGATGGCGATCCTTTGGATGCTCTGGTGATGCTCCAGGAGCCGACTTTCCCCGGCTGTCTGGTTCGCTGCCGCACCATCGGAATGTTCCGAATGACCGATGAAGCAGGTGGCGACGACAAGTTGCTCTGCGTCCCGGCGCACGACGTGCGACTTGAGCACCTACGCGATATCAGGCACGTGTCCGAGTTCGACCGGATGGAGATCCAACACTTCTTCGAGGTCTACAAGGAACTCGAACCAGGCAAGTCGGTTGAAGGGGCAATGTGGGTCGGTCGTGCCGAGGCCGAGGCCGAAATCCTCAACTCGCAGGCCCGCTACGCCGGAGTCGAGCCAAGCCACACCTCAGCTGCTCCGCCCGACGCGCCAGAAGACGACTAGCCCACCTGCTCAACATTCGGCCCGCAGCGCCCGAAGATACGTCAGCGCCTAGGAGGTTAGATGCCAAACGACTCACCGATGACGGCCCGGTTGGCCCAGTTGGGCCAGGCGCTAGCAGGAATCGATGGGGCCGATGTCCCCCAAGCCATCGCCGATGCGGCAGCCGAGTTCTTCGACGCCTCCGCCCTGGTCCTTGCCGCTACTGGCTCAACGGTTGAGCCTTTGGCTGCCGCAAGCCGCCGCCCAACCGCCGCCGCGTTCCTAGAAAGCACTCGTCGTCTTACGTTGCCAGGTCGCGGTAGCGGAACGCTCGGTCGCGTACTCGCGACGGGCGAGCCCTTCCTCGTCGCGGAACTAACGCCGGGCGATTTGAACTCCGAGCCGCCCGCAGTCGCAGAGATGCTGCTCGAATTTGGAGCCACCTCGATTGTGCTCGTGCCGCTGGGCCTGTTTGGAACGCCTTCACCTGACACCAGTAGCGCCGGCATCGGAGTTCTTTCACTGTTCCGGGTTGGCGATCAACCCGGCTTTGACGAGGTTGATCTGGTGATCGCCGGCGATCTAGCCCGTGCGGTCTCTGAAAGATTCTCGTCGGCGACCGCCGCCAGACATCATGAAACTCGCCGGACCAACGCGCAGGACGTTCACATCGCTGATGTGCTCGATGCCTTGCCAATGGAGGCGGCGATTGTTTCCGCCAGCGGCCAGTTACGAGCAACTAACCGAAAATGGGACGAGTACTCGACTTCAGCCGAATTCGACGGTGCCACAACACGCACCGGAACTCAGTACCTAGAGGTCCTGGCCGCCGCCGCCGCTAGCCATCGAGGAGCCGGACAGATTCTGGTTGGGCTTAGCGATGTGCTCAACGGAGACCAGTCGACTTTCAGCACCGACTACGAACCGGCCGGCGGCTCCACCAGCCGCAACTACTCCCTTACGGTGATGCCACTAGGAAACCCGGTCGACGGAGCGTTGATCACCAGAACCGACATAACGCTTCGCAAGTCCCTTGAGCGCCAACTGGCTCAACGCGCAACTCACGATGCGCTCACAGGGCTGCCAAACCGGTTGCTCCTCCAGGAGCGGCTCTCGCACGCAGTGCTTAGGGCGGCCCGTTCGGCATCACTCGTTGCGGTGCTCTTCTGCGATCTTGACCAATTCAAGTTTGTTAACGACACGCTCGGACACGATGTGGGCGACAAGGTCCTCATCGCCGTCGCAGATCGACTGCGCGGAGCCTGCCGTGCAACGGATGGAATCACTCGTTTCGGCGGCGATGAGTTCGTCGTGGTTGCAGAGGATCTAACGGACATTTCTGGAGCACACGCCGTCGCGGCAATGTTGCTCGACAGCCTGCGCAACCCGTTCGAGATCGACGGTCACGAACTGTACTTCGGCGTGAGTATCGGAGTAGCCGTAACTGCTGGCACGGCCGACATTCAACACGACGCGGCCGCAGTCCTCCTGCGTGAAGCAGACACCGCAATGTATGAAGCCAAACGCGCCGGTCGTAATCGCGTGGTTGTCTTCCGCACTGAACTACATGAGGCTGTCGAACGTGCGCTTCGAGTCAGCACATCTTTGCGCGCTGCAATGGCTCAGAATCAACTGCAATTGGAGTTCCAGCCTAAATTTGACTGCGCGACCGGTCTGCTAACTGGTGCCGAGGCCCAACTCCGTTGGCAGCACCCAGATTTGGGGCGTCTTCCTGCCGATGAGTTCTTGATCGAGGCGGAAGAGTCTGGGGCCATCATTGATCTTGGCGCTTGGGAGCTGGCTGCCGCTTGCGATCAAGTACGCGAATGGGCGGCGCACTTAGGCGAGAACTTTTCGATTGGCGTGAATCTCACGCCCAGACAGTTGTCTCACCCGGACCTCATCGACGTTGTCACGACCGCAATCAAGGAATCAGGCATCGAAG
This sequence comes from uncultured bacterium, assembly GCA_903825575.1. Classification (GTDB taxonomy): domain Bacteria; phylum Actinomycetota; class Actinomycetes; order S36-B12; family CAIKAW01; genus CAIKAW01. Next base: position 61,867 of record CAIKAW010000010.1, read on the forward strand.
CTAGACGCCTAACCCTTGAGATCCCGGAAAGTGCCCTGGGCGATGACCCACTTCGCATGGCGAGCACTCTTGGGCGACTACACGAACTGGGTATTCGACTAGCGATCGACAACTTCGGTACCGGCTACTCGTCGCTGTCATACCTGCAGGCATTCCCAATTGACGAATTGAAGGTTGATCGTAGTTTCGTAGTAGTCCTTGGCGAAAGCCCCCGCGCTTCCGCGATGGTGTCCGGTATTTCTGGGCTGGCCAAAGCGATGGGTTTCCAACTCATCGCCGATGGAATCGACACCGAGGCCCAACTGGTAGCCGTTAGAGCGGCCGGCTGCGACGGCTACCAAGGAATTACCGAGCCCGAGACGGCAGCAGTCTTTGCGGCCCGACTTGGAATCGGGCAAGCACCGCTTTAGTTGGTCCGCACCCAACTGGTTTACCTGACTTGCCGCGGCATATCGTTTCAGTCGTGCCTGACACTGCGCACGTTGAGCCGATCAACTCGAACGTTGCCACGTTTCGCGCGTGGCTAGCCACCGGCCCGCATGCAATTGATGGCGGCTTGGCAACTGAGCTCGAACGGGCGGGCCACAACCTCAACGGCATCCTTTGGTCGGCCCGACTGTTGCGCGACGATCCTGATGCCATTCGACGGGTTCACCTCGCATACTTTGCGGCCGGGGCGAAGATCGCGACATCCGCTAGCTATCAGGCCAGCCGCACAGGATTCGCCCAAGCCGGGTTGGACCCAAACCTTGCTGATGAATTACTGCGCACCAGCGTCCACCTAGCCCGTGAAGCCCGGGACCAAACCATGGCCGCCGGCGCGAGCGGGCCCCTCTGGGTGGCCGCCAGCATCGGACCTTACGGAGCCGTCCTCGGAGGCGGCGAGGAGTACGTCGGCCACTACAACATCAACAAAGACGAACTCATTGAATTTCACGCCGAGCGAATTGAAGTCCTCGTCAGTGCCGAACCGGACTTGCTCGCAATCGAGACCATTCCAGATCTGGTCGAAGTTGCCGCACTGGCGGACGTGTTAGGCGACTATCCACACCTGCCCATATGGCTGTCGCTGTCATGCCGCGACGGGTTCCACACCAATGCCGGCGATCGCGTAACTGGAGCGCTCGAAGTGATCGGCAAAGTCCCGAATCTGGTTGCAGTGGGTGTCAACTGCACGGCGCCGGAATACGTAAGTGACTTACTGACGTCGCTGCGAGTGGCCAAGGTCGCCGCCGATCGCCCTGACATCGCTCTGCTTGCCTACCCGAACAGCGGGCGCGTCTGGGATGGCGCAACCGAACAGTGGCACGGTGAGGGCTGGGACCACCTTCCGGTGGCGGTAGTCAGCGATTGGTGCGACATCGGCGCCGAACTCGTAGGCGGTTGCTGCGGTTTGGGCCCGGCCGCTATCGAACACCTAGCCGCCACCCTCCGATAGACGCTTACAACATCAGTCGGCTATTCCGAAACGCTCGTGGAAACGACGCAGCGGCCTCGGCGCCCACCAGTTCCATTTGCCCGCAATCCGCATAAAGGCGGGAACTAGGAGCGCACGGACAACGGTGGCGTCGATAAGCACAGCAAATGCCACCCCAACACCAAGCTGCTTAATATTGGTAACGCCAGCCGACACGAACGCTGCAAACGACACTGCAATCAGCAAAGCTGCCGCTGTAATGATGCGGCCCGAGCGCTGC
>CAIKAW010000011.1 GCA_903825575.1 uncultured bacterium
CCGGGAAGGTCGTTGCCCTCGAACACGTAGGGCCGCTCGAACAGGCCCGGTGCAACGACGAGCGTGCCGACCCGAGCCTTGTAGAGCCGCTCTACGGCGCTTGGGAGCGTCCGCTGTACAACGCTGACCCAGTTGTCGTCATAACGGGCGGCAACGACGCTGTTAGTAAGCACCGTGATGCGTGGCTCAGCTGCAACCGCCGCACGCAGTTCGGCCAGACGCGCCAACTCGGCGTCATTGCCAAAGCGCAGGTGGCCACCAATGTTGTGGTCCTCTTCGACCAGCATCACCTCGGCACCTGCTGCTGCCGCGGCCAACGCTGCAGCAATGCCAGCGGGTCCCGAACCGGCAACTAGGACGTCTGGGTGGACGTACTTGTGGTCGTAGTGGCCATGAGGTGTGCCCATAGGAGCGACGCGTCCACCCGGTGCAAAGCGCGAAAGCACCTTCTCGTATGCCGGCCATAGCGGGCCCGGCCACATGAACGTCTTGTAGTAGAACCCCGCTGTCAGGAATCGACCGGCCGCTTGGTTCACGGTGCCGACATCGAACTTCAGCGACGGGAAGACGTTCTGCGCTGTAACGGACATGCCGGACTTGGCAAGGCGGTGCGCCGCGCGAACATTCGGCTCGACGTCAACTTGAACGGTGCAGTTCGGGTCGTGGAAGGTGCCCGAAAGAACACCACGCGGTCGGTGGTACTTAAGGCCACGAGCGATGACCTCGTGGCCATTAGCCAACAACGCCGAGACGATTGTGTCGCCTTCGTAGCCTGTTACCGAAGCGCCGTTCCAAGTGAACTTAATCGTCTTGCTGCGATCGATCTCTTCGGTCGGCTGGACCGGGAGTCGGTAGGGTCCGCTGGTGCCGCTCATGACGCGCTCTCCTGGGGTGCGGATCCAACGGGACGACAATCATTGCTCAGGGTGTGACGCTCAATCTGGAAGAACCGGCGGCATCCCGCGGAGTGATACCAGTTCTCCTTCACCCACCCAAGAGCATTGGTGTGCTCGTAGAGGTAGGCCCGAAATTCCGCTGGCGTAACGTCATCGCCTACTGGACGCTTACGCGGCTCACCGGAATATCGGAACTCATTTGAATTGCGTGGTCCACAGTTCGGACAAGGAATTCGGATCATGTCAGCTCCTCAGTGCCCCACGCTCGCGGCGCCCTTTTCGCCGACCAGGGTGCCGGCCGGGAAGCGCTCATAAGTGAACGCCGAGATGATCGGCGCTTGCATCTGATCTGCGATGGTCTTGGCCATCGCCTCACCGGAAACCGGGCCAGCTTTGAAGCCGTAGGTGCCCCAGCCGACGTCGACAAAGAAGCCTTCAACCGGCGTGAAGCCCATGATCGGGCTGAAGTCGGGCGTCATGTCGCAAAGGCCGGCCCACTGACGCATCAAGCGCAAGCCAGCAACTGATGGCATGAGTTCAATAACGTGCGATGCCAACTCTTGAGTGAACTCCAGCGAGCCTCGCATGCTGTACGACGGGTACGGCGCAGTACTCGCACCGAATACCAACTCGCCGCGGTCGGTCTGGCTGACATAGACGTGCAAGGAACCGGACACGACTACCGACTTCAGGAACACCTTCACCGGCTCGGTAACCGCAGCTTCCAACGGGTGCGTGATCAGCGGCAACTTCAAGCCGACCATGTCACAGATCAAGCTGGCCCAACCGGCGGTGCAGTTGAGCACGATTGGCGCCGACACCTCGCCCCGCGAAGTGCGAACGCCGGTGACCTTGCCGCCGACAGTGTTGATGCCGAGCACTTCGGTGTTCTGGTGGATCTGAACGCCGAGTTTGTCGGCGGCGCGCGCGTAACCCCAGTTGACCGCGTCGTGACGAATTGTGCCGCCCGGTGGGTGGTACAGCGCGCCCAGAATCGGATAACGGGTGTTGGTCGAAACATCTAGCCGAGGTTCGATCCTGCCAACCTCTTGTGCGTCGATGAGTTCGGAGTTCACGCCGAGCAGCTTGTTAACCTCAGCGCGCCAGCGCATCGTGCGCACCGAAGCGTCGGTGTGCGCGAGCGTAAGGTGACCGCGCTCGGAGAACATGACGTTGAAGTTCAATGTCAGGGCTAGATCGCGGTAGAGCTCCATCGATCGCTCATAGAAACTCACGCCCTCAGGCGTGAGGTAGTTAGAGCGCACGATGGCAGTGTTACGACCCGACCCACCACCACCGATGTAGCTCTTGTCGAGCACCGCGACATTCGTGATGCCGTGATTCGACGCTAGGTAGTAGGCGGCGGCCAAGCCATGGATGCCCGCACCGATGATGACAACGTCGTAGCTCTTGGCTAGCTCGTGGTCATGGAAGGTGCGCGGCCACTCGCCGTGGCTCAATCCCTTCTTGACCAGATTTATGGCCGAGTACTTAGCTGGACCGGGACTACCTCGACGCTGAGTCGAAGCCTGACCTGACGTATCCACGATCTCAGGCACCTCCGTCGCTGAACGCACTGACATTGAATTCTCTAGTATTCACAAGGAAAATCGTAGGGCCAATCCGGGTGACTCGCATCACGTAACTACGCCTCCGAAAGCCTTCACCGCAAGGAATTGCACCGGCAACTGCAGCAGTGACTTCGGACCGTGAGGAACTTCACCTTCGAACTGCAAACTGTCACCAGGCTCTAGCAAGTGGACTCCAGCACCGACGCCGTATTCCATTTGGCCGGTGAGCATCAACAAGAACTCGGTGCCTGGGTGCTGATAAAGCGGGAATACCTCAGTGCGCTCCATCAAAGTGACCAAGGTTGGCTCCATGCGCTTCTGCGGTCCGCGCATCGACCCAAGGAGTTGGTATCGATGGCCGACCTTTGCGTTGCGATGAGCGATGTCCATACCTTGGCCAGCCTTAACGAGAAAGACATCGCGCTCTTCGTCCAAACCTCGGAAGAAAGCGGTTAGCGGGATATTCAAGGCCGCGGCCAGTCGAGACAAAGTCAGCAGACTCGTTGACGCCTGCCCATTCTCGATCTTGGACAACATGCCTTTGGACAAACCGCTTTCCGTAGCAAGCTGAGTCACAGTTAGACCCAATTGGATGCGGTATTCGCGCAAGCGTTGCGAGATGACTTGAATCAAGGCTGATTCAAGTTCAACCGCCTCGACCTTTGCTGGCGCCGACGAAGAACGAGGTGCGCCGTTGGCCGAATCAGCGGATCTGGGGGATCCACTTGTTCGGGCCGCCACGGGTCTTCCTCTCGGTTCGTTTGTTGTTGCTCTTCAGCCTAGAAACTGTGGCCTGGGATCCAACTCGTTCCAGCCAGCGGGACCTTGGCCATCGCGGCGGCCTCGATCGTGAGCGCCACCAAGTCCTCAGGCTCCAGGTTGTGCACGCTGGACTTGCCGCAAGCGCGGGCCAACGTGGTCAACTCCATCGTGAGTGCCTTGAGGTAGTTGACGACCCACTGCTTTGAGATCTCAGGATCGAGCCGCTCAGTCAGGATCGGGTCTTGAGTCGTTACACCCACCGGGCAGCGCCCGGTTTCGCAACGGTTGCAGTGACCTGGCGAAGTACCGAGCGCAAGGTAGTCGGCTGTCGCGTCGTGCTCTTCGCCGTCCTTGAAGTAGTGCGAAGCGTTGCAGCCAAGCGCGATCAGCGATGCGACCCCGATGGAAACCGCATCGGCACCGAGCGCAAGCGCCTTGGCGACGTCTGACCCAGAGCGAATCCCGCCGGAGACGATGAGTTGCACTTCGCCGGTCTTGCCGACCTCGCGAATCGCCTCAGCTGCCAGTCGAACTGCCGGAAGCGTAGGGATTCCGGCGTGCTCGATGAATACCTCTTGAGTAGCGCCGGTGCCGCCCTGCATACCGTCGATGACGACCACGTCAGCGCCGGCTGCAATAGCCAATTTCACGTCATTGGCAACCCGCGTGGCGCCGAACTTGACGTAGATCGGCTTCTCCCAGTTGGTCGCCTCGCGCAATTCGGCGATCTTGATGGTGAGGTCATCTGGACCCGTCCAGTCCGGGTGGCGCGAAGCTGAGCGCTGGTCGACGCCGACCGGCAGTGTGCGCATACCCGCCACGCGCTCGCTGACCTTCTGGCCCAACAACATGCCGCCGCCGCCGGGCTTGGCGCCCTGACCCACAACAACCTCAATCGCATCGGCCTGCTGGACGTCATGCGGGTTGAAGCCATAGCGGGAAGGCAGGCACTGGTACACGAGGTGCTTGGAAGCCGCCCGCTCCTCCTTAGTCATGCCGCCGTCGCCAGTCGTCGTCGACGTACCAACAATCGTCGCCGCGCGGCCTAAGGCGTCCTTGGCGTGGGCCGAAAGCGAGCCGAAACTCATGCCCGCGATCGTGATGGGAATGTCCAACTCAAGCGGTTTGCTGGCGAAACGCGAGCCCAGCACGGTCTTGGTGTCGCAGCGTTCGCGGTAACCCTCAAGCGGGTAGCGGGACACCGACGCGGTGACGAAAGTCAGGTCGTCGAAGTTTGGGACGCGTCGCTTGGCCCCCCAGCCGCGGATCTCATAACGGCCCGTTTGGGACATGGTCTGGATCCGGTGGATGACTTCGAGTGGGAACGTGGCGCTCTGACGCTCTGGTTCGAGGCGCTCAGGAACTCCTGCTTGGGTGTCCATTCAGTACCTCTGGTTCTTGAGGGCGTCGAAGTTGTAAAGGGTCTTGGCCGAGGACACCTTGGTGACGTTCTCAGCATCAATGTGGTCGAAACCTGCCGCAGCGGCCAATTCCTTAACCTTGGCGACATCCGTCGCAGTCATTTCGCTTATCTTCGCGTCGGAACCGAGCGACTTGACCTTGCCTCCGACATAGATGACGGCTTCGTAGAGCGAATCGCCGAGGGAGTCACCAGCATCGCCGCCGACCAAAATGTTGCCGGCCTGCGCCATGAATGCCGTCATATGCCCGACCCCGCCGGCCACGGCGATATCGCCGCCCTTCAGCGAGATGCCGCAACGCAGCGATGCGTCCCCGGTGATCACGAGTAGGCCGCCGTGTGCGGAAGCACCTGCCGACTCGGATGCGTTGCCGATAACCCGGATGAGCCCGGACATCAAGTTTTCGCCGACTCCCCAGCCGACCGAACCATTAACCGTGAAATTTGGTCCGTCGCAGAGGCCGCCGAGGTAGTAACCAGCGTTGCCATCAACGGTGATATCCCACTTGCCCATCATGCCGACGCCGATGTTGTGAGCCCCTCGGGGTTCCGCGATCAGCACGGACGATCCATCGGGCAGCTGTCGCAGGGCCCGATTGACCCCGGTGACCCCAAGTTCGCGACAGTTAAGAACGGTCTGGGTCAGCGCGTCCATGAGTGCACATCCTCTGGCATCGGCTCGAATACCCGGGCTGCGTTTATCCCGGGCAAGTCAGCCAGCGCCTGGTACTCGCTAGCGACGGCTACGTAGTCGTCAGTCTCGGCAACTACGAGTGGCTTGCAGGCGAAGGAGTCTCGGACCACTGCAAACTCGGTCTTAGTTGCTACGAGCAGCGTGAAGAAGCCATCGAAGTCCTTGACAACCCGGCGCATGGCCTCAGCCAGGTCGTCACCCTTGCCGAGGCGTTGGCCGATGTAGCGGGCGCCAACCTCGGTGTCGTTGTCGGTGTCGAACTTGATGCCCGAGTCCATTAGCGCGCGGCGGATGGTCGCGTGGTTCGAGAAGGACCCGTTGTGCACGAGCGTCAGGTCGGGTACCGGGTTGAACGGGTGGGAATGCTCCATCGTGACGGCCGACTCAGTGGCCATGCGGGTGTGCCCGACTGCCTGGTAGCCACCGGCACGGGGGATGCCGTAGCGATCGCAAATGTCCTTCGGGAACCCGACATCCTTGAAGATGGTCATCGACTCGCCGACACCCACGACCACGATCGAAGGGTCCACCGCATCGATCGCATCGATCATCGCGGTCTCGCTGGCAGCCGAGGACACCAAACCGACGTTGAAATTGGCTACGGCGGTGGTAACCGACCCGGTGTGGCCAGCTACCGCGGCCGCAAACGCTGACCAGTCGTAACTGGGCGAATCGGCTCGTAGCGAGAAACGAAGTTGCCCAGTGGGCGCCGAATCGTCATACAGGGCAACACCGGCAGAATCCGGACCGCGAGAGGTTAGGGCCTCGACGATCGGAGTCAGCAGGTGCCCAAGCTCCGGGTAGAGGGCGGGATTCTTGAGGTGTAGACCGGCGATCCCACACATAAAGCTCTCCGTTCGACGCAGAACTGGCTACTTGGAGGTAGCAGTTGGCCACCCGTCGGTAACACCACCAATGCTCCGGATGATTACACAAAGTTTCCTTGTAGGCAACCCTTGATTATCTGGCGAAAATGCGCTTCCCTGCCATCACGTACTTCGCGCCCGGGGGCAATCGCCGGACGCCTGCAGGTATCCGGATCGATTCAGCGAACAGGAGTCGTAATGGCGGTATCTCGAGAGCAGTTGAAGCGGCAGGCAGAAGCGGACGGGATTGAGTTCTTCTTCGCGATGTTTGTCGACATGCACGGCAAGCCGTGCGCCAAGTTAATCCCAGCCGCCAGCTTCGACTTGATGATGGACGGTGGTGCCGGTTTCGCCGGATTCGCTGCAGGGCCGATGGGCCAGACGCCTATGGACCCCGACCTGATCGCAGTTCCGGACCCCAACTCGTACACCAAGGTTCCTTGGCTGCCAGGCATGGCCGTGATTCAGTGCGACATCGCCGTCGAAGACGAACTGTGGCCCTTTGCGCCGCGTGTGATTTTGCGCAACTTGCTAAAAGATGTCGAAGCGCGCGGCCTTACGTACAACGTTGGTTTCGAGCCCGAGTACTTCCTTGTTCGCCGTAACGAAAACGGCAGCATCAGAATTGCTGACCCGCTAGACACCGCCGAGGCGCCTTGCTACGACGTCAAAGCACTCACTCGTATGTTGCCGCACCTGACCGAAGTTTCTAGGTACTGCAACGAATTGGGCTACACCAACTACGCGAACGACCACGAAGATGCAAACGGTCAGTTCGAGCAGAACTTCAAGTACGCCGATGCACTCACGTCATGCGACCGGTTGATCTTCTTCCGGTACATGGTCCACGCGATCGCCCAACGCGATGGAATGCTTGCGACGTTCATGCCCAAGCCATTCCACACGCTGACCGGCAACGGCCTGCACGTTCACTCAAGCATGTGGCGCGGCGACGAGGCACTCTTCACAGACGACAACGACCCACGCGGTCTTGGTATCTCGAAGATGGCCTACCAATTCGCAGCCGGAATCTTGACCCACGCTAAGGCAGCAAGTGCAATCACGTGCCCAACGGTGAACTCGTACAAGCGCATCGGCGTCGGCGCACCGACCTCGGGCGCGACGTGGGCACCTTCGTACGCAAGCTACGGCGGCAACAACCGCACGCAGATGCTACGGATCCCAGAGGGCAACCGCATTGAGCACCGCATGGTCGACGGCTCGGCGAACCCGTACTTGGCACTGACGGCGATCTTGGCGTCTGGTCTAGACGGCATCGACCGCGACCTAGACCCGGGCGAGCCAAACACTGAGAATCTGCACAAGCTCGCTCCCGAAGCCGCCGCTGCTCGCGGTTTCGTCAGCATGCCTCCCACGTTGCTCCACGCGACTGAGGCCCTCGAGGGTGATGCAGTTCTTCGCAAGGCGTTCGGCAAGGACGCAAGTGGTCGCGATTACCTCGACTACTACATTTCGGTCAAGCGCAACGAGTTTGGCGCTTGGCACTCCCGTGTGAGCGACTGGGAAGTCGACAGGTACCTCACCCTGTTCTAGACATCAAACCGGTTTAGACCGGCTAACAAGTTCGGCCCGATCGCCTTTGTGGCGGTTGGGCCGAACTTGTTTTGTTGCTACGCCCGGCGCCGAACGTAAACAAGGCGACTCAAGCCCACCGCAGTGATCCCCACGGCACCCAAGCCGTACACAACAGCAGGGATTCGTCCCCAGCCGGCAATCGCATACGCGGCCCCTTCAATTACAGCAAGCACCCAGCCAGCTGCTGCAACAGCTCGCAGGTCGCTGGCGCGCCAAAGTTCAACAACGGCGGGCCCGTCGATCCAAATGATCGACACGGCAAGCACCGCACCCAAAGGCCACCAGCTGTAGGTCACCCCGACCACGCTCAGTGCGACCAGCGCAGTTGCATAGCCGACGATCAAAACCCGATCCAGTTGCGCGGTTGGCGCATCCCGGCGTGAGAGCAGCAGCACCGTCGTCGCCGTCCACAAAAGTCCAGCGGGAACAGTGGCTGCCAGCAGCCCCCAAGCGCCAGTTCCTGCCAAAAGGATGACCCAGCCCAGGTAGTCGATGGAACCGTTCACCCACCCGGAGACGCTCAGGCCTGCGGTGCCGCCATTTCGAACAAGTGCGACAAGTTGCGGGATGGCAACACCGGTACCGATTACGGCCGCGATCCAAGTGGCAATAGCGATTGCGACGGTGGGCATTGCCCCATTCTCTGCCAAGCCCACCAAAGGCGATTCACCGCGCAACAAAGCCCGACTGCTGCGACCCCTAAGGTCCGCGGCAGTCGGGCTTGGCTACTAACGACCGGCTGGCGGTGGCGGAGGGATTTGAACCCTCGGAGGACTTACGCCCTCACACGCTTTCGAGGCGTGCTCCTTAGGCCGCTCGGACACGCCACCGCCGCAGAGGCTACCGGAGGGTCACGCGCTGGCCGAATTCAGGACTGGATCAGGTCAGCGCTGGGCTTATCAGCGTGGATCGCTGCGCTGGGATGCAAAGAAGGTACGCAGCGGCTCAGCGCATTCCTGCGCAAGAACCCCACCGACAACTTCCGGACGATGATTGAGCCGACGGTCACGCACGAGGTCCCAAAGCGAACCGACTGCACCCGCTTTCGGGTCCTCAGCGCCGAAGACCAAGCGCGCAATGCGAGAGTTCACGATTGCGCCGGCACACATCGCGCAAGGTTCCAAGGTGACAACCAGGGTTGCGCCCTCGAGTCGCCAAGACCCGAGCGCGCTAGCGGCGGCCCGAAGCGCCACGATTTCTGCGTGCGCAGTGGGATCGCTATCTGCCTCGCGTCGGTTGCGGCCGGCTCCCAGCAACGTTCCGTCCGTTGCTACAACCACAGCACCAACTGGAACGTCAGCTGTTGCCAGGGCAGCTTGCGCTTCAGCTAGTGCAAGCCGCATCAGTGCAACGTCGGTGTCACGAACCTGCATGCTCAGGTGAGTTCACTCATAGCCGCATCGAAGGCTTCCCCAAAGCCAACTCGGGTTGCAACGGACCCGATAACTTGATCGGGATAAAGGTCGAGGTTGGAACACAGCATGTCTAGTTCGTCGGCTCCGAAACCAAGATCATTGAAGATCCGCAGGTCGCCAGCGGGCACTACCTCGTCGAGATCATCGTCACCCGGAATGCCCGCGCCGAGGTGGTTTGCGACCTCATGCGCCAGTGGCCAATCGTGAGCAGCCGTCACGTCCGAGAGCATCAGGCGCACGTCTGCACCGTGGACTCGAAGGGCTATGAAGAACTCTTCGGCCACCGAGACGAATCCCAAAGCTCCACCGTCGCCGGGGAGTTGACGCAAGGCGTGGATGAGCGCCTCAAGGGAGTCAGCAGCGTGCGGGGGGAGCATTTCGACCGCCCAGCGCCCCTCTTCGCGCCATGCTGCCAGTACAAAATCCAGAGCGTCCTCGTCCATGTCCCACCTCCCTAGCAACTGGCTAGCATCGTTTCACGCCTAAGTCTGCAGCATCAGGTCATTGGTCACCTCGTCGCAACCCAACCTGAAGCGCTAACCTCCGTGCATGCGGACACTAGTCATCGATCACCCCCTGGTAGCCCACAAACTCACAGCGTTACGCGACGAAAGAACAGACTCGGCCACGTTCCGGCGGTTGGCCGACGAACTCGTCTCGCTACTGGCGTACGAAGCCACCCGCGGCATTCGGACCACGACCGTGCAGATCCGGACCCCCGTTGCAGCCACCACAGGCACAGCCTTGGCAGATCCCAAGCCCCTTGTTGTCCCGATCCTGCGCGCCGGACTCGGAATGCTTGAGGGAATGGTGCGCCTGCTGCCATCGGCCGAAGTTGGATTCCTAGGCATGGTGCGCAACGAGGAGACCCTGGAGGCGACCACGTACGCGGATCGCTTGCCCGAGAACCTGACTGGGCGTCAGGTGTACGTACTCGACCCGATGCTGGCGACCGGGGGCACGCTCATCGCCGCGATTGACCTGCTATTTGCGCGCGGTGCCACCGATGTAACGGCCCTGGCCTTACTCGCGGCCCCCGAAGGACTGGCGCGACTTGAGGCGCACTACGGCGGACTCGACTTAGACGTCACCGTCGTGACGGCTGGGCTGGATTCGCACCTGAACGAAAAGGGCTACATCGTTCCAGGGCTCGGCGACGCCGGCGATCGGCTCTACGGCGTCGTCTGAGTCGACAGCGGCCGTACAACGCCTTCCTGCATAACGCTTGCTACTAGCACGCCGTCACGCGTGAACAACCGCCCGGCGGCCAGCCCACGGCCCCCAGAAGCCGATGGCGATACCTGGTCGTGCAACATCCACTCGTCGGCTCGAAACGGACGATGGAACCACATCGCGTGATCTAGCGACGCCATTTGCACCTTGGAAAAATCACGCGCATGCGGTGAAACCGCAGCGCCGAGCAGCGTCATGTCGCTTGCGTAGGTGAACACGCAGGCGTGCAGCAACGCATTGTCTGGAAGCGACCCGGCGGCGCGCAGCCACACTTGCGAATGTGCTGGGTGAGCCACTCCTGGAACAACTCCGAACCCCACGTCGCCCACTGGCCGCACGTCGATAGCGGCCCACTCTTTCCAGAGCGCTCCCCAACCCGTCGGATCTGCAACTGCGCGATCGGCCATGGTCGGAATCGATTCCGGCTGTGGTGCTACTGGCATTGGGTCCTGATGTTCAAAACCAGTTTCGGCAATCTGAAAATTCGCCGACATAACAAAGATCACTCGGTCGCCCTGGCTGGCTAGAACGCGTCGGGTATTAAACGACCGCCCCTCTCTCACTCGCTCTACTTCGTAGTCGATTGGCGTAGCAGGCAACCCAGGGCGCAGAAAGTAGGCGTGCAGCGAATGGACTCCACGATCGGGTGCCACCGTGCGCCCAGCGGCCATCAGCGCCTGACCAGCAACCTGCCCGCCGAAGGTGCGCTGCAGTCGAGTCTTGGGAGATTGGCCACGGAAACGATCGGGACTGAGTTCGTCTAGGTCCAGCAATTCAAGTAGCTCGTTCAGTGAACCGGCCATGTCCTCATCCTGCCTTACGTTTCCCTACCCGCCACGCCGTCGACAGCCATCCTAGGAATACAGCGGCAGCCGCCACTGCAGCCCCCGCTAGCAGCACCGTCCTTATCCCGTCATGCAGCAACGCACCGAGACCCGCAAGCGCAAGCGCATAAGACCCAACGCGGAAACTCGCCGCCGTTGCAAACACTTGGCTCCGCACTTCGATAGGCGCCTCTCGCGCCCGAATGCGCAACGTCGCCGTAAACATCGGGCCGTCTCCTAGACCCACAACGAATGCGGCCGCGAACGTTAGTGCTAGTGAGTTTGCAAAGGCCAACAGCACAAACCCCAATCCGATGATGGCCGTACCGATAGCCACCCAACGGTCAGGCTCTGCCATTGGCCGGCGCGCCAAGTAGAGCGACGACAGCAGGCCACCAATAGCAAGGGCTACGAACAGCGGCCCTACGGCGTTTAGGTCGCCAGAGAATCTGCGCGAGATATCGGGAGCTGCAACAACTAGCGCCGCTTGCCCGGCCAGACCAAGCGTGCTGGTGATGCTCGATCGCAGCAGGAGTGGCTGGCGCATCATGACCGTGAAACCTCGACGAATGCTTGCGTTCTCGCGCTTCTGACTCGTGTCGAGCGGCGCGATCGGAACGAAGGCCAGCACAACTATCGCGATGCAGATCAGCGCTACCGGCACTAGCAGCGGCTCACGTTTACCCAGCAGGATTGCAACACCGGCCAGTCCCGGTCCGGCGATCATGCCGATGTTGTAGGTGGCGGAGTCCAGTGCGTAGGCACCACTTATTGAACGTTCGGACACGATCCGCGGCAGTTGCGCGGTCCATCCGCTAGTCGGTGCTGGCTGTCCCAACCCAGCCAGCCCGGCCAAGATTGCCAGCAGCCAGAAGGGAAAGTGCCCGAGTCCGAGTGCAACACCGACCAAGGAAGCAGCAAGCAGTCCCATTGCCGCGCCTAGGGCCCGCTTTGGTCGACTAGTTCGGTCTAGAGCAGCACCGACAAACGGTCCGGCTAAGGCGCCAGCGGCCACATAACAAGACAAGAGCAGTGCGCCATTCGCGGCTGACGAGCCGGTGGCGACCGCAACCAGTAACACCGCTGGCGGGATCGCTTCAGTTGCTGATCGCGCGATCGTTGCTGCCGTGGCGTACGGAAGTAACCCTCGCCTCACCCGGTCACCAGCCCCGTAACCGTGGCCCTGAAGATCCCCATTCGTTCGGCGGCCTCGTCGGCACTGATCTGCGGCAAGTACTGGACGGCAGGGACTGATTCGTCCAATGCAGCATCGGGTGCCAGTGCCGGAGTCATCGCGAGCCGCGCCATTGAAGCAGCCCCAAGCGCGGTGGCATGCGCCGACGGGTAGACCTCAACCGGTAATTGCAGCAAGTCCGCCTGGGTCTGCATCAGCAGTCTCGAACGAGTCAAACCGCCGTCGACCCGCAGTCGCAATAAGGGCGCGCCTACGTCGCCGGCCGCCGCAGTTGCAAGTTCCACCACTTGAGCCGCGATGCCGTCAACGAGTGCCCGCACCAAGTGTCCGGGGCCGGTGTCAAGTCGCAATCCGATGATTGCACCGGAAACATCGCTGCGCCACCACGGTGCACCCAACCCTGCAAGGGCAGGTACGAAACTGACGCCTCCTGCATTCGCGACCGTTGACCCAACGATGTCGAGCTGGTCGGGCGATTTGATGATCCCAAGGTCCTGCAGCCAACGAACTGCCGACGCGACAGTGAACGCTTGTCCGTCAACGCAATACGTTGTGGTGCCTCCCAGACGCCAAGCAATCGAAGTAGCCAACCCATGCGCAGATCTGGTCGCCGCGGTGCCGGTATTGGCGAGCAAGAAGGCGCCCGTGCCATATGTGCACTTGGCCGTACCCGCGGTCAGACACCCTTCGGCAAACAACGCCGCTTGCTGATCGACTATCAGACCCGCAAGCGGGATCGCCCGGTTCCCGAATGCTGTGGTCTCCCCCACAACCTGAGCGCAGTCGACGATGTTCGGGCGCTGTTCGTCACCGAGACCGAGCAGTGCATGGAGTTCGTCGGACCATTCGGTCGTATCCAGATCAAGCAGCAGAGTGCGCGAAGCGGTGGATGCATCTGTGACGAATTCGCCCGTAAGACGGTGCACCAGCCAGGCGTCGGAAGTCGTCACGACACCCTGCGTCGTCAGGTTCTCGCGGATCCACCGAGCCTTGGGTGCCGCGAAGTACGGATCCAAAGTCAGTCCGGTTAGTTCGGCGATTCGGTCGGCCGAATCCGAGCGCGAAGCACAAATTGCGGCTGAACGTCGATCCTGCCAAACGATGCAGGCAGTTAGCGCCTTGGCGCTGCCCAATTCGTAGGCAAGGACCGTCTCGCCTTGATTTGCTAACCCGACTACGTCGGCTACTACGCCAGCTTGAGCCAACGCGGTTCGACCAGCAGCAATGACCGAGTTATAAAGGGCTTCGGGATCTTGCTCGACCGAGCCGCCCTCACCATAGGTTGGACGTAAGACTTCCTCGGCGACCGCTAGGACACCCCGACCAGCCTGGAAAACGATCGCTTTGGTCCCAGAAGTTCCCTGATCGATGGCCAGGATGATCGGTTCGCTCACCCGACCAGCCTCCCACGAGTTGCGTCACGAACCGCCGGACGGTACCCCGGTATTGGCGGTCTTGGCCGCAGTCGGCGCCGTGGCTGGACCCTGCAAATTGTTCGCATTAGTAGTGGTCTGGCCCAGCGCAGCGGTGTTTGTGCCCGAAGTTGTTGAGGAGCTTGCCGCTGTCGCGGCGGTGGAAGCTCCCATGCCGAACCCAGCGACCAAACCAACTGAACCAAGGATTCCGACGATGGCAGTCCCAGTGGTGAGATTCGCTACCCGAGTTCGGGCTTTGTCGCGAGCCTTGATCGCGGACTTGTTCGGTTCCATTTCGACCTCCTAGTTGCTGACTACCGGAGCAAATCGCAGTCTCGTAAGTGGTTGCTGCCCATTGCCTGACGTTCAGATGAGCGAAGCCTTGAAGCTTGCCGGGAGTAACCTGCGGCGATGAGCGACCACCTCAAAGCCAGCCTTGACCGGATCGCGGCGTACGAATCCACTATTCGGCCCAGCCCCGTTACCCGGGTCCTGCGTCGGATCGGGACCACCGCTTGGTTTGCCGCGGCCTACCGCGGGATTGGGCCCGTCCTTGATCCAAAGGTCGCCCGGATCCGCGATGGGGCCGTGCTGGCCAAGCTCTACGGGTTCCCAACGTTGATCATGGTGTCCACCGGAGCCAAGTCAGGACAACCGCGCACTTCACCGCTGCTTTACCTTCGAACCGGACTCGACATCGTTGTGGTCGGAACGAACTTCGGGCAGCCAAGTCACCCCGGATGGACGGCGAATCTTCTCGCGCATCCGAAGGCCGTCGTCACAATTGGCGGAGTCACCATTGAGGTTTCGGCCAGCCTGCTTGGTGAAGAAGAGTGGCGCGAGCAGTTCCCTAGATTTGTCACCCTCTACCCGGGCTATGCGAATTACATCGAACGACGTCAAGGCCTGACACCAAGGATGTTTCGATTGACCCCAACCCAGGCGGCCTGAACAACTAGCGTCAGCTCACCCAACCCAACGCACGCAGGCTGGCCGTCACAACCGCGGCTACTACAACAACAACGATGAATGGCGCCCGAAAGCGCAGCGCAACTACCGCCGCGCCCAGCCCGACGACGCGACCGTCGAGCACCAGTGACTGATTGTGGCCGAATGTCTGCACCGTAACGATTGCCGCGAGTAGGGCAACGGGCAGCAGAACGGCGGCATGCCTGACCAGTGGGCGGTCCAAAATCCTTGCTGGCACTGCATATCCGGCGTATTTGATTGCCCAGCTTCCGCCGGCCGCGACCAATATGGTCAACCACATCAGGCGGCTCCCCGGCGTAGTGCGCGCAGTGCCGCCACCACGGCTACCAGTCCGGTAGCGATCACCGGAATTCCAGGCCGCGTCATCGGAGTCAGCAGCGCCGCAACGCACATTGCTGCACCGGCTACTGCCCAGGCCTCCCGGTCCCGCAGGCGGGGCCAAAGCAAGGCAAACAACCCGGCCGGGATCGCTGCGTCTAATCCGTACACCCGAGGGTCACCGAGCGCACCGGCACCAACTGCGCCTAACAAGGTCGCAGCGTTCCAGAGCACATAGACACTCAGACCACCAGACCAAAAGCCCAGTCGGGTGGCCCGACCGCTTTCAATCTCCTCGTCCTGCGCCAATGCCAAGGCAGTCGACTCGTCGATTGTTAGTTGGGCGGCCAATAACTTCCGCACGCCACCAACGTCGAGCAGGGTGCTCATTCGCAACGCATACATTGCATTTCGAAGCCCGAGCAGCCAGGCAGCCGCGATCGCCGCGATGGCAGATCCGCCAGCTCCGACAACGCCGACGAACGCAAATTGCGAGGCTCCTGTGAACATGATCACCGACAGCGCGCAGGTCTGACCTACAGACAACCCGCTGGTGGCACCTAGCGCACCAAAGGAGACTCCGTATACGGCGACGGCCCCGCCGATGCTAAGGGCATTGCGGGCGATCCGGGCGCGAACCGCGAGCCACTGATTGGATGCCACGGGCGGACGCTATCCCAGAGACCAACAAGGCGGCGACTAGCCTTACGCGGTGCAACTGACTTGGCTCGCTCCGTCCCGAACCGTCGTGGTCACTCGGTGGCGTAATGAAGGGTCACGCTGGAGGACCAACCCGCAAACCTTCTTCGTGTTGCTAGTTGGCCTATGGCTTTTCGGCACGGGCGAGTCCCTATTGGTCGACGCCGGACTTGGTGTCAGCCCATGGACGGTGCTTGCACAGGGGATCTACGAACGCACCGGCATGTCCATCGGGTGGGCCACGTTCGTAATCAGCCTAGTCGTGCTCCTGGCCTGGATACCGTTGCACGAGAAGCTTGGGCTGGGGACCGTAAGCAATGCGATCTTCTTAGCCATTGCGCTGCAAGTGATGCTCGGCGTCCTGCCGCACCCACATCTGTTTGTGCTGCAACTGATCGAGTCGGTGGCCGGGATCGCGGCGATCGGTCTAGCCAGCGGCTTGTACCTAACGACCAACCTCGGTCCTGGACCACGCGACGGCATGATGACCGGGCTACACACCCGAACCGGGATTTCGGTGGCCCGCGTCCGGCTAGCGATTGAAGTTTGCGTTCTCGCGATTGGTTGGGTGCTCGGCGGCACGATCGGCTTGGGCACCTTGCTGTTTGCGCTCTTCATCGGAGCATCCGTCGGCTACGGGCTGAAGTTTTGTGGCTGGATCGGACGACCCTCCAACGCGATTAACAGTGCGGGCGTCATGGTCGACGAACACCCGGAGTTGGAGGCGTAGGTGGAGATTGGTCAGCCGGGGCCCCTGCTATCGGCTGCGGCCCGAGCACACACCCGAGAACTGCCTTTGAAGCCAGCCGCAGTGACGCTTGTTGGCCCTACCGTCACGCTAGAACCGATAGACCTCGACGCACATGCTGCGGACTTGCATCGGCTCACCAACGGGGAAGCGGTCGAATTCGCTGGCCGACACGTACCGGCGTACGACTCTGACTCACTGGTCTGGCGATTTCTTTTCGGTGGACCGTTCCAGTCGGTTGACGAACTGCGCGAGTACCTGCGATCCCAGGCCGACGGTGCGGATCGACGTTGTCTGGTCGTGCAGCATCACGAAACCGGATTGCCCGTCGGCGTCTTCAACCTTGCAACGAATTCGCCGGCAAACTTGCGGATCGAATTCGGCGGGATTTGCATTAGCCCGGTCGTGCAGGGAGCTGGCGTCCTGGCGGAGTGCACCCAGCTGGCGTTGGAATATTGCTTTGGCTTGGGCTATGAGCGCGTCGAGTGGAAGTGCGACGACCTCAACGAGCGCTCCAAACGCGCCGCAATAGGGCTCGGTTTCACTGCCGAAGGCGTGCAGCAGCGGCACATGATCATCAAGGACCGTTACCGCGATACCGCCTGGTTCCGCATCCTCAACTCAGAATGGGAAGAACGACTACTTCACCACTGAACGGCGATGTACTTGCTCTCCATGAATTCCAGCAGCCCGTCGTGGCCGCCTTCGCGACCAAGACCGCTTTGCTTTACTCCACCGAACGGCGCAGCCGGATCGGATACCAGAGCCCGGTTAAGGCCGATCATTCCGGATTCCAGCGCTTCGCTAACCCTTAGTCCGCGCGCGAGGTCGGCGGTGTAGATGTAGGCAACCAGCCCGTACTCGGTGTCGTTTGCCAAGCGCACACCTTCGTCTTCGGTGTCAAAGGTGACGATCGGCGCAACCGGGCCGAAGATCTCCTCGCGCAAGATTGACGATCCGGCGGGCACATTGGCTAGGACGGTGGGCTGGTAGTACCAACCGTCCTCGCGGCCGCGGGCACCGCCGGTGACAAGCTCTGCACCACGCTGAACTGCGTCAGCAATGAGTTCTTCGACCTTGTCCCGGCCAGGCTCGTTGACCAACGGGCCCACCTGAATCCCGTCGCCGAGGCCCGGACCCATCGTTAGTGCAGCCATCGCCGCAGCGAAGCGCTTGGTGAACTCGGGTGCGATCCCGCGCTGAACGAAGAAGCGGTTGGCCGCCGTGCAGGCCTCGCCACCATTTCGCATCTTTGCCAGCATCGCTCCAGCCACAGCGGCGTCGAGATCGGCATCGTCGAAGACCACAAATGGTGCGTTCCCACCAAGTTCCATCGAACAACTGATCACCAAATCGGCAGCTTCGCGCAGGAGCCGCTGACCGACTTCGGTCGATCCGGTGAATGAGATCTTGCGGACCCGGTCATCGTGCAGCATCGCCGAAACTACTGGTCCGGATCGACGCGAAGGAAGAACATTCACAACACCAGCAGGAACCCCGGCCTCGATCAGCAAAGCGGTGATCGCTAGCGCCGTCAGAGGGGTTTCGCTAGCTGGCTTAAGAATGACGGTGCATCCAGCGGCCAGTGCAGGTCCGATCTTGCGGGTCGCCATTGCCGCCGGGAAGTTCCAAGGTGTGACCAGAATCGACACACCGATTGGCTGGCGAATGACAAGAATGTGGTTGGCGCCACCGGGGGCGGTCTGGACATCACCGGTTGCGCGCACTGCTTCTTCAGAGAACCAGCGGAAGAACTCAGCGGCGTATGCGACTTCACCACGCGCGTCCGGAAGGGCCTTGCCATTTTCCAAGGTGATCAACCGGGCAAGATCCTCAGAATGTTCGATCATCAGTTCGAAGGCGCGACGCAGGATCTCGCTGCGCTTGCGCGGCGGGGTTGCCGCCCATGCGGGACCGGCATCATAAGCTGCGGCAACCGCGGCCAGGCCATCCTCGACCGTGCCATCTGCGACCGAAGCCAACAAGTCACCAGTAGCAGGATCCGTCACATCGATTACCCGGCCGTCAGCAGAGGCAACCCAAGCACCTCCGATATAGAGGCCGGTCGGAACACCAGCAACTAGCGCTAATGCCTCGGCGGAACGGTGCGGGTGCAATGTGTCCTGGGTCACAGTGATTTCGCCTTCTCGGTATGGGGTTTCAATACGGCGATATTACGCCCGCCAGTTAGCTGGCTATTTACCTACCTGAATTTGACGAGATCCAAGGCAAGCCCCGGCCGCGCCCTAGTCACTGATCGACGCAGCGAGTCTGATCCCGTCCCCTGCCGTGCGCGGCAACTTGACCGCATCCACGACCGACAGCAGGACTATGAAGGCGAGTACCAGGAACGTAAATGAGTACATCGCGCCCGTGCCGAACAACTCTGCGCCAAGCTTGAGCGAAACAACTGCAGCTGCAACGCCCAAGGCAGTCGTTAACTGCTGAGTGGTGTTCAAGAAGGTATTTGCTTGGCTCATCATTGGCTGCTCAATGTCAGCGAAAGCAATGGTGTTGTAGCACGTGTGGCCAATAGATCGAAACACGCCGCCCGCGCCAAGTAGCAGGGCAATCACGATCGTTGGCGTAGTCGAGCTAAGCAACGCGCAGCCAGCCACGCAAAGACTCGCGGCGGCGATCGCGACCAGTAGCAGGGTCCGGAATCGAACGGCACGCAGCAGCGGAGTGGTCAAGGGTTTGATAGCGAGGTTGCCAACGAAAAGTACGAGGACCATTCCTCCGGCTCGGGCCGGGGACCAGCCAAACCGATCCTGAAAGAGCAGCGGGAGTACGAAAGGTGCCGTGTTTATGCCAAGCCTGAAAAGTGAGCCACCGGCCTGTGATGCGCGAAAGGTTTGGATGCGCAGAACGTCGAGTCCGACCAGCGGATGATCAAACCGGAGCATGTGACGCACTGAAAATGCCCCAACCAGAATCCCGACTGCAATCAAGATCAGGGTCGGAATCCACGGCACTCGAGACTGACCAAGCAACGCTGCCCCAGTAACTAGGCAGGCAAGTGAGGTTGCTGACGTTGTAAAACCACGCCAGTCCAACGCGCCCGGCAGGTCAGCGACAACTCGCGGCATGATGCGAATCGCAAACAGCGCAGCTACCACTCCTAGCGGCACATTGATCAGGAAGATCCACGGCCACGTTGCATAGGTCGTAAGTAATCCACCGACAGCCGGCGCGAGCACGGGGGCGAGCAAAGCCGGCCAAGTCAGGTAGGCAACCGCCCGAATCACGTTCTGCTTGCTCGTCGAACTTAGGACGACCAACCGTCCAACCGGCACCATCATCGCTCCGCCGATGCCTTGCAGCACCCGCATGACCGTGATTTCCGTCAGGCTGGTGCTGGCGGCGCAGAGCACCGAAGCGAGCACAAACGTCGCAATGGAGATCAAATAGATGCGGCGCGCGCCCCACCTCTCGGCTAGCCAACCGCTGATAGGAATCAGCGTTGCCACCGTTACTAAGTACGCAGTGATACATACGCCCACCTGTGGGGAGGCGACGTGAAATGACCTCGCCATGCTCGGGGCAGCCGTCGCGATGATCGTCCCGTCCAGGATCTCCATGAAGAGCGTCCCTGCCACAAGCATCGCCACCGGGCGAATGCTCCAGTTCTCCATACGGGGCTTGCCACCAACTTCCGACTCGTCCGACGTCCGATCCTGTCCTACCAGCCTAGACATGGCCCGGCTCGCGGTGACCGCCTCAGGCGAGTTCTCCATGACAAATGCCGTATTTCGCTAGTTATCGGGCATTTCGCCCGGCAATGCCAGCAATTCCCTTAAGGGCTCGCCAAAGCCGGCCGAAGACCTAAAAGCACCTGCCGTCATCCGGCCCACCCCGAGGAGCACCGTCGTGTCCAGAACTGTCGTCGCGAATAGTCGCGCGCGGCTCCTGGGCGTCGCGGCAGCCGCGATCTTGGGGCTGCTGGTGACCAGCGTCGCCGCAGTTGGGCCCGAGGCAGGAACCGCTTCCGCGGCCGTCGTACCCCTTGTCACTGCAAATGTGAGCGTCGCACTTCCTAGCTGGTGGGGCGGCAGCAACTGCGATGCCGCTCGTTGGAACAAGCTGGCTCCCAGCTACGGCTGGAAGATCGACGCCACCCACCTCGGTTCGCATCCACTTGGAGCTTCCTACCTGGGAGTCTCGGTATGCGGTCCACGGCCGGGTATCGACGGAAGCCCCGACATTCTCTGGGCCCGATCTGGTTGGGGCGAATCTGAATGGGAGTGCGTTGAACTCGCGCAACGTTTCATGGCTCAGTTCTATGGAGTGTCCGCATACGGCGCCGACGGGGGTTACGTAGTAGCGCACTACCGCACTTCTTATGGCGGTGGGCTAGTCACCATCAAGAACGGCACAGTCGGCATTGCTCCAGCGCCCGGGGACATCGTCTCGTTCATGACGCCGCTAAATCCCTGGGGTCACGTAACAGTTGTTAGTGCAAGCACGGTCGACGGCAATGGCAATGGCACGGTGACCATGCTGACGCAGAACGACACTTCAAATGGCTGGCGCACTCTGTCGGTCGTGAACTGGAAGCTACAAGGGTTCAACACTTTTGTGGCACCCGCCGCTTGGTTGCACGACCCGGCTGGGCGAGCCAATCCCTTGGCTGATGGCGCGTTCGTCAAAGTAAGCGGACTGGCACCGGTCTATCGGCTCGCGGGCGGCGCACCAATTCCGGTCACGGACTGGACGCAGTTCGGCGGAGTGAAGCCGGCGACCGTTATCGCAGCAGCGCAATTCAATCGACTGCCGACCTATCCAACTAATGGCACCTACATCAGTGACGCAACTACCAAGGTGACCTACCGAATGGCAGGCGGTGCGCCTGAGGCAATCGACCCTGCCGACGCGGCGAAACTTCCCGGTTGGGGCACACAACCAGTGATCCCTGTTGACCACAACGCCCTCCTGACGAACCAGCACCTTCGTGTGTACCCGGCTGACCGGACTCTGGTGTGCAATGTCAGCGACTCCAAGTGCTATCAGATCGCCGGCGGCGCACCGCTTTACCTACCGCCCACCGACACCGCCAAGATCCCCGGCTGGAATGCCAAAGCTATAACAAAGATCTCGGGCCTCGAGTTCACCAACTACACACACCTGCGCGCCACTCCGGTCGACGGAACATTCTTGTGTGATGCGACGACGAAGGCCTGCTACCAGACGGCCGGCGGCGCTCCACTACAGGTGGCGCCAGCCGATGCGGCGAAGCTCGCACACTGGACAGCGGCCGCTCCTGTCACTTCTTCACATTGGGAGTTCGCAAATTACGCGCACCTCGCAGCGCACCCAGTTGACGGCACCTACCTCTGCAACGTCACTGACACGAATTGTTACGTGACTGCCGGAGGCGCTCCGCTCTACGTGACCCCCGCGGCCAAAGCGAAGCTGCCCGGTTGGAATGCGTCGACCGTCACAACGACATCTGGCGCTGAGTTCGCAAGTTACTCGCACCTACGCCGGCTTCCCGTAGACGGCACGCTTCTCGAAGGTGCTCAGTCACACCTCACGTTCCAAGTCAACTCTGGGGTGGCCACGGCTCCGACCCACAGCACATCGCTACTGCAGTCACCAGCAGCTACTGCGACGACCAATAATCCAGTGGTCGTTGACCAGGCCGCCATCGATAACGCCGGGATGAAGGGGCAGTGGAGTCACCTAACTAGCGTTCCGGCAACAGCAAAACTAACTGCGCCGAGCGTCTCGTTCGTGGCAGCGAAGTACGCCCTGGTTGCTTGGGCAAAACCGGTTGCGTCGAGTGCAATCACCAGTTTCGACGTACGCGTTAAGGCGGCCACTCCCTCCACGGGATTCGGAGCTTGGTACTACCCAGCTGTATGGCAGAACTTCACTGCCACCCACCTTTGGCAGCGAGCTTTGGGCGGCGCCAACTTCTGTTTCCAAGTTCGCGCTCACAACCGAGCCGGACAAACTGGACCGTGGTCGCAGGCAGCGTGCACAGCGAATGCACTCGACGACCGGGCAATTTCGTCGCGTTCAGCCAACTGGCGCTACTCCACAGTCGCGACTGCCTACAACACGACCTTGTCGCGCACGAGCACCCATGGTGCATGGGTGCGTCTGGCGAACGTCCAACTTGACCGATTTGGTGTGTATGCCACCACTTGTGCCACGTGCGGAAGTGTCGCCGTATATGTGAATAAGACAAAGATTGGCACCCTTGATCTGACTTCGCCTGCGGCACACACGTCAGTGCTCCTAACCTTGCCGCGCTTTCCGATGGTGAGCGGCGTCGTGACGATTGTTGCGACAAGTGCCACCGGCAAGCTTGTGCAAATTGATGGCTTCGCGCTCTCGCGAACCTAATCTGGGATTGCCAGGACCGGCGATCGCGTTCTAGTGTCTGTCGGGTTGTCGTAATTACCGCCACCGCCCTAGGGGGATCAGCCGTGCGCTTAGCGACTGACCGACTCCGTGGTATGCGCTGGCTTACAGCAACCGCCACTGTCGCTCTAATGGGCTCGCTTGTTGCAGTTGGTGCGGCGCAGGACAACTCGGTCGCCAAACCAACGACAAGTTTGAATCTCCACACGGTGGCAACAATCACGCACTCCGCGGTGCTGGTTGGACTTCAGCCGGGTGTCGCGGTCGGAGCTCGAACCGTCGTTAAAGCCAGAGTGCTTAGCCGGCCAAGTTGGTGGCGCGGCACGTGCGACGTTGCGCATTGGGATGCGGTGGCACTGCACTACGGCTGGCATGGCCATTCGTATCCGTTAGGTGCCAGTTACCTCGGCATCCCAGTGTGTGGTCCCCGCCCCGGTTACCACGGCGCACCTGAAGTGATGTGGAGTTTCTCCGGCTGGGGCTACCCGGAATGGCAATGCACTGAGCTGGCGTTCCGTTTTATGAAGCAGGTCTACGGAGTAAACCCCTACGGCGCGGCCGGTGGAACCGTGGCATCGCTTTATCGGCGATCCAAAGGCGGTGGCCTTGTCGTTATCCGCAATGGCACCCGAGGCAAGTCTCCGCAGCCCGGCGACGTCATTTCGTTCACAGGCAGCGGCCCCTACGGTCGGATCTACGGGGGACATGCTGCCGTCGTCGCCGCAACTACAGTGAACAGGTACGGCAACGGAGTGTTGAAGCTGCTCTCGCAGGACGACAGCGCAAATGGTTGGCACTACGTTGCGGTTCGACGTTGGAAAGTGCAATCGCTGAACTCCGGTGGCGTGATGCCGGCTTGGGGTTGGTTGCACGACCCACGTAACCGCGGCCGCGCCTAGCCCGGCGGAAGACTTAAGCGTTTAGCAAGTTCGTGACCACCGAACCGTCGAATCTCGGCTGCATCCCCGCAGATCACCAATTGATCCCGGGCCCGCGATACCCCAACAAGCAAAGTGTCGTGAGCTGCCGTGAGGTCAAGAAAACCATTCACGGCAATAACAACAGCCGGGCGTTCCAGTCCCTTAAAGCCGGCAACCGTCGAATAGAAGATGTCGCCGGCATCCCAAAAGAGTGCCCAGTACTCATCCCGGCCATAACGAGCAATAGTGTCCCGGTGCATATCGTGTCGGTGCCCTGTCGTGAGGAGAACAACATCGCTGGCCGACCATCCTTCTTCGAGCAGGGCGACAGCAACATCATCGGCCGCTCCGATTGACTCGTCCTGCGCACATTGAACGAATCGAACGGCTGGGCCCCGACCACCGAGCAGTTTCATACTGGAATCCGGGAGCATGGCGTTGACCAACGATCCGATCTCGGCTGTATTACGCAGATTGCTTCGTAACTGCAGTGGTGGTACTCCGAGATCAGGGGCTCCCTCCCGACCAAAGATCTGCTGGGCGCCATCTCCGAAGATCGCAAGCTTGCCGTGTTCGGGGTCAGCCAGGCTCGCGAGCAAGGCGGGCCACCAGAGTTTGCCGAAGTCTTGGGATTCATCGACTATCAACGCGTCGAACTGTCGAAGAGCTGGCAAAGCCATGGCAAGTTCATACATTCGCCGCGGTATTTCCAGTTCCCATTCCTCTTGGCCCGCGCTTTCTGACGCGGAGACACCCCACTCGCTGCCGAGACCATGGAAGGTTGAGACATGCAACCTACGACGCATGTCAGCAGGCCAATCCGAAGTCTGACGATCTACCCAGGTAGTCAGACCGCGCGAGTACGCAATAAACCCAACGCGAAGGCCCGACTTGGTCCATCTTCGCGCCTGTTCGATTGCAAGGAATGTCTTACCTGACCCGGGACCGCCAATCACTTGGTACTTGGAAAGGTAAGAGACCATGTCGATGACATCGGCCTGGTCCGTTGCCAGTCTTAGCAGGTGTTCGGACCGAACCGAGCGAAGTGCGGCAAGTTCGGCTTGCGGATCCCCCACACCCCCAAGCAGTCGCGCTGCATCATCAACCGCGTCAGGCCCAGGTGGACGATGAGGTTGTCGCGAGAGCGGTCCCTGCAGAACGCGACGTATCTGGTCTCGAGCCCGACCCAAGTCCTGCTTAGCTATCACCCGACTCCGCGGCAGACCTGGACCAAGGTCGGCGTCAGCAGCAAGATCCATGTCCGGCAGGGCCACGAAATGTGCCATCCGCACGGCACCGTGGCGCCATCGAGGGTGCCTACTTAGATACCGCTGCACCAGATACTTCTCGCTGAGCGCTTGCTCAGCTAAGTCGCTCGTCTTATCGCCGGCTGGAGTTCGCTGGTGGTATTCGCCAGCTGCGTACCAGACGTAGCCGCCCTTAACCTCGATCACGGCGAAGCCGTCGACTGTCAGTAGGACCAGATCAGCTTCCCAGTCGCCGTCATCGCCAACAAAACGCAGCCCGTGCATTAACACGTCGTCGGCACCAAGTTGTCGGCGGAGTCTTTCCTAGACCACCTGCTCGGCCCGAAACTTGCTGGCAGGCTCGAACTCTGGTTGCTCCGGGATGCAGCGCACTAGCCGACTCGCACCGCAGTGAGTTCGATCAACTTGTCGCGTTGCAGGTCAAGATGTGCCCGCGCCCAGTCGGCAACAAATGACTCCTGCGCGAACAAGATTACCTGCCGATCGGCGCTGAGCCGCTGTAGCAGTTC
>CAIKAW010000012.1 GCA_903825575.1 uncultured bacterium
CAGACTCACGCGCACCTTTGCGGTAACCAAACCATCGCTGACTCGGTTGAGCAGCATGAATCCAAGGCTGGTCAGGATTACCAGTGACACCAACAGAGTGGTGGCGACGACTCGTAACTGCAGTGATCGCCGCCACGGACCTAGTAGTCCCGACGTCCCGGCCCGAGGCACTTCGACTCCGGCCTTCCCCGCGGATCGCTCCGCGGCTGGCTTCACTCCGTGCCGCCAAGCCCAACCACGGTTGCCCGGTCCCCAGTGGCGCCGCCGGCTTTGTATCCGACACCGCGTACGGTCAGC
This sequence comes from uncultured bacterium, assembly GCA_903825575.1. Lineage (GTDB taxonomy): Bacteria > Actinomycetota > Actinomycetes > S36-B12 > CAIKAW01 > CAIKAW01. The sequence continues at coordinate 298 of CAIKAW010000012.1, forward strand.
ACGATGTCTGGATGTTCTGGGTCGATTTCGATCTTCGAACGCAGTCGTTGGACGTGCACGTTGACAAGTCTGGTGTCGGCTGCATGGCGATAGCCCCAGACTTCTTGGAGCAGCGCCTCGCGAGTGAAGACCTGCCACGGCTTGCGGGCAAGACAAACGAGAAGATCAAACTCCAGCGGCGTCAGACTTAGGACTTCGTCACCTCGGCGAACGCTGTGGCCAGCAATGTCGATCGCCAAATCGCCAACAGTCAAGGCCAAGGGTCCAGGCTCGTCGTTACGGCGCAGCCGAGTACGAATTCGGGCAACGAGTTCTTTGGGCTTGAAGGGCTTGACGATGTAGTCATCGGCGCCGCTTTCAAGTCCGACGACGATATCCACGGTGTCGGTCTTAGCTGTGAGCATCACGATGGGGACTCCGCTTTCGGCCCTGATTGCCCGGCATACCTCGATCCCGTCGCGGCCTGGAAGCATCAGGTCGAGCAGCACAAGATCGGGCTTGCTGGACCGGAAGGCTTCCATGGCCCGCGCTCCATCGGCGCAGAAGACCGGATCGAAACCTTCGCCGCGCAGCACGATGCCAAGCATCTCGGCCAACGCCAAGTCGTCATCGACGACCAGCACTCTTCCCTTCACGGGCACCATGGTCGCACCAATCTGCGTCGACGGCAGGATCCCGGGCCGATCACAGCCATAGCAACGACCAGGCGCCCAAGGCGTTATTGACCGAGTGGGCGATCACGCTGGCACCAACTCGGCCCGTCCGCTCTCGCAAATACCCCAATACGAGCCCGACTGCGAACAGCAAGGGGATCCGGATCGGCTCAAAGTGCGAACAAGAAAATGCAAGTGCAACTAGCACCACGGTGACCCTCGGACTCAAACCTCGCTTAAGTAGCGCCGCGAACAGGAGCCCTCGGAAGGCGCATTCCTCAACCAGCGGCGCCCCAAAGGCCACGAGCGCGGCAAAGAGCACCAGCCAAAACCGCTGCCCATGTAGCGTCTGTGCCAGCGTGCCCGCCGCCGAATTGAAACCGCCAAACAGTCTCGTAGTCAACGCTCCAACTGCTGCGCCGAGACCGAGCGAGACGAATCCGCCCAGCAAACCAATCGGGATGTCGCTGCGCTTGATCTGCCAACCAAGATCAGCCCCTGGTCCGGCACCTCGACTGCGGGCAGCCCACCAAGGCCAGCCGATCAGCGGCACCCAAGGCAGGGCAATCCCAAGCACGACGCTAATGCCACGCCCAGTGGCCGTCGCCGGAAGCGCACTATCAATCGCGGCAACCATGACCGACGCCGCGAACCAAGCCGCAAACGCAATCGCAACATCGCCTAGACCCCAGGTGCTCCCGATGGTCGCCCGGGCGGGCGTCGAGGCCACGTTCAGTATCGGTAAAGGTCGGACTTGTACGGGCCTTCAACGGCGACCCCGAGGTAGTCGGCTTGGTCCTTGCGCAATTCGGTCAGCACCACGCCGAGTGCTTCAAGGTGAAGACGCGCAACTTTCTCGTCAAGGTACTTCGGCAGCACGTGCACGCCGAGCTCGTAGTCATCGAGCTTGGTGTAAAGCTCGATCTGCGCAAGGACCTGATTGGTGAACGAGTTCGACATCACGAAGGACGGGTGGCCGGTGGCGTTGCCTAGGTTGAGCAGGCGACCTTCGGACAACACGATGATGCTGTGGCCATCCGCGAACACCCACTCGTCAACCTGTGGCTTGACATAGATCTTCTGGATGCCAGGCAACTTGGCCAGACCCGCCATGTCGATCTCATTATCGAAGTGGCCGATGTTGCCGACGATGGCCTGATGCTTCATTGCAGCCATGTGTTCGGCCGTGATGACGGTCAGGCACCCAGTCGCCGTGACGAAGATGTCGGCCAGGCCGACGAAGTCTTCAAGTCGGGCAACCTGATATCCGTCCATCGCAGCCTGTAAGGCGCAGATGGGGTCGATCTCCGCGATGACGACTCGCGCGCCTTGGCCACGCAACGATTCGGCGCACCCCTTACCGACGTCGCCATATCCGGCAACCAATGCAACCTTGCCGCCGATCAGAACATCAGTGGCTCGGTTGATCCCGTCGATAAGCGAGTGGCGACAGCCGTATTTGTTGTCGAACTTGGACTTGGTCACGGAGTCGTTGACGTTGATGGCCGGGAACAGCAAGGCTCCGGCCTTCTGCATCTCGTAGAGCCGATGAACGCCAGTCGTGGTCTCTTCGGTAACCCCGGTGATTCCTGCTGCAATGTTCGTCCAGCGTTGCGGGTCCGCGGCCAAACTGGCAGTCAGCACGCTGAGTACCACCGCGAATTCTTCTGACTCGGCAGTGCTCGGGTCCGGAACCCAGCCGACGCGCTCGTACTCGACACCCTTGTGAACCAGCAACGTGACATCGCCGCCGTCGTCGAGAATCATGTTCGGCCCGGCCCCATCTGGCCAAGCAAGAATCTGCTCGGTGCACCACCAGTACTCGTCGAGATTCTCGCCCTTCCAAGCAAACACCGGAGGCCCTGATGGCGCCTCGACGGTGCCGGTGCGTCCAACGACAACGGCTGCGGCAGCGTGATCTTGGGTCGAGAAGATATTGCACGATGCCCAGCGAACCTGCGCACCAAGATCAAGCAAAGTTTCGATCAGAACTGCGGTCTGCACGGTCATGTGCAATGAACCAGTGATCCGGGCTCCGGTCAACGGCTTGCTTTCGCCGTACTCGCGACGCATCGCCATCAGGCCTGGCATCTCATGCTCGGCGAGTGAGATTTCCTTGCGACCAAATGCGGCTAAGGAAAGGTCGGCGACCTTGAAGTCGGGGCTCACGGACATTCGGGCATCTCCTTGGTTCTGGACAAGGGGATGATTCTTTCACCGCTTGCCAAAAGGGCCAACTTGAAACTCACGTCAGCGTGTCAGATCGGGCTCGATGAACACGTATCGGGCGGTCGGAAGGACCGCACGAACTCGAACCTCTGCCCGATCGATCGCGGCAGCCAGTTCCCCGGCTGGAAGCGCCGGATCGACAGCGATCTTGACAGCCACCAGGACTTCGTCCGGCCCAAGGTGCAGCGAGCGCAAGTGGATCACATCCAGAACCGAGGGTTCTTCTCGCAACGCAGCGATTATCGTTATCCGCTGGGCGGGCAGGACCGACTCCCCAACTAACAAACTCCCCATCCGAACGGCTAGCCAACCAGCGACGAGCACCAGCAATGCCCCGATCGCCAACGAACTGGCTCCGTCCCACCTGGCATCTTTGGTGGCTGACGCAAGCGTTAGCCCAAGCAGGGCGATCCCGAGTCCGGTCAGCGCCGCCAGATCCTCAAGCAGGACGACTGGCAACTCTGGATGCCGCGCCTGGCGTAGGTAGGCAACAAAGCCAAGCCCGGCCCGATCCGCACGGCTTTCATGCAGCGCAGTTCGAAGCGACCCCGACTCCAGCAGGATGGCCACAAGCAGGACGCCCACACCCCAACCGACGTCGGTGACGGCAGTCGGATGCGTTAGTCGATGCCAACCTTCATAGGCAGCAAACGCGCCTCCGAAGGTGAATAGAACGACGGACACGATGAACGCGTACAGGTAGCGGCTGGACGCGTAACCAAATTCATGACCGGCGTCAGGAACCCGATTGGCACGGTGGCCACCAACGAGCAGCAACACTTCGTTGCCCGAGTCAGCCAGCGAGTGAACCCCCTCAGACAGCATCGCGGAGGAACCCGTGACACTCCACGCAACAAACTTCGCCACAGCGATTCCCAAGTTGGCCACGAGCGCCGCAAGAATCGCGATGCGCCCTCCCCCCGCCGACTTATCTGCCGCCCCCGAAATGGGAATGGGTGGCATCGAACCAGCGGTAGTCACTGCGCTAGCCGCGCCTTTAGTTCGTCGATCGGCTCGATCGGCGTCGGATCTACACCTCGCACGAACGCTGCATACACGGACGCAAAATCGATCGGAGCAATCAAGGAAGCAAGGCGTTCCAGGGGGTGTCCACCTTCGGCATGAAGCACGGTCACGGGGATGCCGTAGTTCTCGGCGATCTCCCTGGAGATGTCAGCCCGCCGGGCGACCTGCTCTGGCTCGCCGACATCGCGCAACAACACCAGCCTTGGCTCGGCGTCGGAACCCGGATCGGCAAACAGATCGCGTGATTGTGTTCCAGTGCGGCCGGCCAACGCTACGACTTGATTGTGATTTGCCTCAGGGAGCGAACCAAACGTAACTGCCTGCTTGGCGTTCTCGTTGAGCTGGCAGGCCAGCCTGTTCGCGGCGACCGCGCCTATCTCGCCGGTGCCCCAAATAAGCGGCGCGGAAAGTGCCAAGTCAAGTCCGAGATCCTTGGCCACGTTCTCACCGAGGTCGACACCGGGACCATAAGCCGCGGCTAATTCGTCGAGGCGATCGGCTGTCGCGGCAAGAACGGCAGGCGGCAGGTCGAGCAATTCCAGCGCCGAGGCAACTAGTAGCAGCGGGATGGCCAGCGTCCAAAGCGACGCGCGTGGCATGCGCCCAGCAGCGTCCACCTCGAGGAACGGTGCGCGAGCGCCACGAACTAGTTCCTGTAGCGGTGATCCATCGGCACCAACACCCAGCACTCTTGCTCCGCGACGAATCGCTTGGCCGGCAACGCTGAGAGTCTCTTCGGTTCGTCCGGAACAGGATACGGGGATCACCAGGTCCAGCGGTCCCACCCAACCGGGAAGGGAATAGCCGCGAACGGTGGTGATCTGGATCGGGCACATGTTCCCAACCACGGCAGCCAGAACATCACCGCTAATGCCCGAACCGCCCATGCCCGTCACGACTATGGACCGCGGACGCCCGTCGGCCGCCACTCGAGCCAATGCGTCATGGCCAACCTGCTCAGCGGCAATCCGCACTTGCGCTCCGGCGCTCGCCGTAGCCCGCAGCATTGACCCGGGGTCGGCGCGCTCAAGCGCGTCCGGATCCGACAAGATCGATTCGGACACTTCAGGCGCCGGCCGCTGGGGGCAGTGCTTCGTCCACGAGTAGTACAGGAATGCCATCACGGATTGGGTAACGCAGCCCGCACCCGGAGCAAATTAGTTCACGCTCCGCCTGCTCCAGACTTGCATGACATGCGGGGCACGCAAGGATCGCCAACAACTTGGCATCGATCTGCACTTTCGTCACTGCCCTTCTCTGATAGCGGCCAGCGCTGTGTCGCGAATATGCGACATTAACTCTTCGGTGTCGGCTTCAATATTCAGACGCAGCAGCGGCTCGGTGTTACTTGGCCGCAGGTTGAACCACCAGCGCGGTGCTGAGACAGTCAAACCATCGAGGTCGTCAATTGTGACATCCGGAATCTCGGCACTGCGGGTTCGAGCCAATTGCATAGCCGCCTGCTGATCTTTGACCGTCGAGTTGATTTCGCCAGAAGCAAAGTAACGCTCGTATGGAGCCAGCAGACTGGAAAGCGTTGTTCCGATTGGAGCTTCGCCGAGGGCAGCCAACGTATGCAGCGCAGCCAGCAACCCCGAGTCAGCGCGCCAAAAGTCGCGAAAATAGAAATGGCCAGAATGCTCTCCGCCAAAAACCGCGTTGGTCTCCGCCATCGTGGCCTTGATGAAGGAATGCCCAACGCGCGTACGCACAGGTACGCCCCCGTGCTCAGTCACAACCTCTGCCACGGCACGCGAAGTAATTAGATTGTGTATCACCTTGGAGCCGGGGTGACGGGCCAGCTCACGCACTGCGATCAACGAAGTTAGTGTCGAAGGACTGACGATGCGTCCGGTCTCATCGACTACGAAACAGCGGTCGGCATCGCCATCGAACGCCAATCCCAGATCGGCCGCTTCCAGCACAACGGCAGCCTGCAGATCGCGCAGGTTCTCAGGCTCGATTGGGTTGGCTTCGTGATTCGGGAACGTCCCATCAAGTTCGAAGTACATAGGAACGACGTCCAACGGCAAGCCATCAAATGCCGCCGGCACCGTATGCCCACCCATGCCGTTTCCAGCATCTACAACAACCTTGAGCCGACGGTTCTCGCGCAGGTCAACCAACCCCCGCAGGTGACCCACATAGGCCGCAAGCAGTTCACGTTCGCTGATCAAACCGACGGGCCCGGCATAAGGCGGGATTCCATCGGTCAGCATTTGGCGAATTTCGCTTAGTCCAGAATCTTGCCCAACCGGGGCGGCGCCGGCTCTGCAAAGCTTGATGCCGTTGTACTGGGCCGGATTGTGGCTAGCGGTGAACATGGCCCCGGGTAGCTGCAGCGAGCCCGAAGCGAAGTACAACTCGTCCGTGCTAGCCAGCCCGATTAGGACGACGTCGACCCCGTAAGCGGCTGCCCCGGCTGCGAATGCCGCTACGAGTTCGGGGCTCGACGGGCGCATGTCGTGGCCGATAACAATCGCGCCCGGCCCGCCATCGACTGCACGAATTCCGAGGACCTCAACAAAAGCAGACCCGACCGAACTGGCCAACTCGGCATCAATCTCATCGGGGACTATGCCTCTGATGTCGTAGGCCTTGATGATGCGAGACAAATCGGTCATAGCGACAGCGTAGTGATACCGAGCGCGGGCCACTGCCGGACTCAGGTGGGCTTCTTCACCCGGCTCAGAACCTCGGAGATGGCCAGAACCTCGCCGTCCGGCGTTGACCACGTCCGAGCCTCACACTCTAGGCACGAAACTAGATCAACCGGCGAACCGTCGGTGAGGTCCATCGCGATGTGAACAATTCGCGAACTTGCACAGGATCGACAAACCGCGGGCGCTGGCGGCGCCCAATTCTCGGACTCACTCACTCTGCCCACCCCAGCCCCCCTGGCCGTCATTGCAGTTAGTTCACACTTCCGCGTCGGTCACACTTCGCAACACCCGAAGGTGCCCGCGTCGACTTACCTCAACGGAGCCGGTCTCCTCGACTCGAGCGTCGACTCTGGGCCTGGCTGCCTCTCTAACGGCATTGGCCAGCGCCTCCAAATCGTCATTGCTCGGCCGAAGCGCATCGGGATCAGGAGCCAGCCGGACGACTTCCCAACCCCGAGGTGCGGTCAGTCGTTCGCTGTGCTTTTCGCACATGTCGTAACAGTGCGGTTCGGCGTACACCGCCAGCGGCCCCAGCACGGCAGTGGAGTCGGCATATACGTAAGTAAGGGTCGCGACAGCCGTTCGGCTGCACGAGGGTTTGCTGCACCGGCGGACGCTCACGTTCGGCACGCTACCTGCCGGCACCGACTCTGGGCCGCTGCGACGCGCTCACACTCACGGCGTTGCTACTCCTAGGTCGAGGTGGGCGGCCGGCAGACTCAAGGTTGTCGGTAGCCCGACGAGAGGAACGGCAGCCACCAGCGGCCCGGGTGTAACCGGGTAACTTGCGATCGCCGTGATGCTCAGAGCTCCCCCAGACACCGGCGTTACTACCAATGACCACCACGAAACCTGCGCGGGCAGCCGAACTACCAACTGACGGTCGGCCGGAACGTAGACCTGACGTGCGGCCGCCGGAGCCGATCCGGCTATCCAGACGCTCAGCGAGACCTGACCGCCGGAACCGGCGGCTGCTAGGAAGACATCCACACTGGCCTTGCCCACCAGCCCCGGCAGAATCCCTTGGCTCGCCAAGCCAGTGGCAGGTGCCAATTCAACGGCCACGGCGGACTTCTTGCCGGTAGCTGTCTGGAACCGCACACCTGCGACGACTGGAGAACTTGAAGTTACGAGAATCGCCGCCGCCTGACCAGCTAGGCCTTGGGTTAGGTCGAGGGACACCACTTGGTTTGCTACCAGATTCAGCAGTCCGCCGCCGGCCGGGGTGAATCGGCCGTCGGAAGTGATCAGTCGAACCTGGACCGTAGCCCCGCCGTTGGCCGGAGTAATCACCTGCAGAGTGGCCTTGGATACCCCGGCTGGGACTGCCGGGATCAACAGCCGAAGTCCGGCCTGGGTCGACGGAAGTGTGGTGGCGCCGAGGGAGTTTAAGCCGTTCGAGGCTAGGTCATATGCGCTAGCGGATACGCGCCCGGAAACCGCCACGACTTCGGCAGCTAGCAACGGGACGTCCGGTGCCAGTGCAGTAAGGGCTACTCGGACGCTCGCGTACCCAGGGACAACGATCCCATGTCCGTTGGGGGCGTCGATCCGCCCGTCTGGACCGAACATGTTCAGATCGACCTGCGACGCCGTGGCGTCAGGGTTGACCAATTCGATAGTCGCTACCCGCCCTAGAACCGATGCGGCCCCCATGAACCAGGTAGCTGGAGTAGTAGCGGCGCACGGGCGAAGTAGCCAACGTCGCGCTGGCCCCTTGGGGACGACCAACGAATTGGCTGCACCAAAACCTATGGCCGCCGCCCCGGTTACCCGAACGTCCGCGGCCACCGCACCCATCACAGCCGAGCTAAAAAGGTCGGCAACCCCCGCCCCGACCGACCCACGCGCCGAGCCATGCACATTCAAGGTGAGCGAACCGGGACTGTTTGCGGAGATAGCCGCGGCTAAGTAGGAAGTCTGTCCTTTCCCGACCGAGGTCGCGGGACAAACGGCCTCGGCTGCGCTAACCGGCAGAAGTTGCTGCCCAGCGCCGGTCGGTACAGACGCCAGACCAACAGCACTAAGCAACCCAACTCCTACGACACATACGGTCGCCAAGCCGGCGATCATTCGAGCGCTCATGCCATGGCCTCCGGGTCGCGCAGAGCCGAATCGTCGTCGGCCGCGCTGCCGCTGTGATGGTGCCGGGCGGCGGCCAGCAAGTGACGCGGTTCTTCGCCACCAAGAACGTCCGTGTCCGGATCCACACTTTCCTTGCGCCGGCGCGGCAATGCCAAAACCACTACCACGAGCAGCAGGAAGGCTTGGAGCAGCAAGGTTCCTCGCCGCGCATCGTCGTTGTACCCCACGGCCAGTTCGCCACCGGTCGCAGGAAGCACGAAGGCTTGGCCCCAGCCGGCAACCACCGTCGGAGTCAGAGGCAAGGAATTCACGCTCGCCCACCAAGCTGCGTCAAGCGGTGAAGACAGGACCAGCAGCCGAGTTCCGGTCGACGTCGTGGAGCCTCTTGGTGTCGGTGTGGCAGCCGGAATTGTTGCGCTGGATCCAGTTTGCGACGACGCAATCGACACCCGCGACCCATCCGGATTCTGAATATAGAACCGAGATGGGGAAGGGTTTAGCACCCAAATGGCCGACCCGTCATTAGCCGCGATTCGCCGGATGCCAGGAGCCGAATCAAGTTCGCCCACTAGGAGGGTGTCGGATGGATCAGAGATCATTACGTACCGGATGCCATAACTAATCAAGGTGGCAGCATCGGAACCGGATCGGCCCGACACGATCCCGGAGACAGCATCGTCAAGTGCGGTTGTGGTCGACGCGGCCGGAAGCAGTTCGCCGGCCCCAATGGTCGGGCCCGACCCGGCAACCAAGGCGTAGCCAATTCGCCCACCCAAGACTCGACCAAGCACCAAGGAGCGCGGGCGGTCCGGAGGCCCGCTCTGAACCGAGACAAAAGCCGGCACCGGGTCGTGAGCCCCAGACACCGTCACGACAGGGGCATTAACCCCCCACCAGGTTGCGGCCGAGACCGGGGCCGCAAGACACATCGCCAAGACCACCACTGTCGCAGGCTGAGACAGGCCGAAACTGGCGCGATTCATCTGGGTGCGCAGCCCCTGCACCACAACGACCGCAGCCAGGATTAGTGCGGCGCCAATCACCAACGTGGCTGGCCCAGGCCAGGCAACGACAACCGACTGCGCGGAGAACGGGACAACCCGCAGGCGAGACTGCAGCAGAGCCAAGGTCAAGGAGACCGCGATCACCACCCAGCAACCCAGGACCACCGCACGTGTGTCACGTCGGAAGCCAGCCAACAGCGCCGCTGCTAGAAGTCCGAGTACCGTCCAACTCGGCGTCATTCCGGCCCCACCTGGGTGCACTAACAACACGTGGAACCCTTGAAGTCTTGGATCCGACATACCGGGCCCGCTGCGCAATCCAGCCTCGAACGCCAGGTTGGCAGGGTGAGTCAAAACCCAGGCCGACCAGGGCAGGAGCAGCAAGATCGGCATCAGACTCAAGGCGAGCAGCCGGGACCAAGTCAATCGAGTTCGAGCTATTGCTGCCCCTACCGCCAGCGCCAAGGCGGGAGCCGCCACAAGCAATCCCGGCACGAAGGCAGCGACGACGCTCAGTAGAAGCGCTGCGGACCAAGTCGCGCGCCAAGACCCGGTGCCCTTCGGGCCCCGCACAGCCCGCGACACAGTTCGCGCGATCAAAGGCAAGAAGATCGCAAGCATCAAGGTGCCGAGCCGGCCGGTTACGACCGCCCCTAGGGTCGCCGGTAGCAACGCATAGGCGGCACCCGCCCAGACCCGGACCCAACGCGATTTGGAGATTCCCCGCAACGACAGGTAGGCGCTAAGTCCTGCGATTGCGGGCCCGGCGGTCAAAAGTGCGGTCACCAACCAGGCCGCGTGACCGAGGAACAACGCAGCCAACAAAGCCAAAATGGCAAGGTACGGAGGCGCCGGGACGTTCGATCCTGGGCCAACGTCGTGCCAAGACGCTAAGTAAGACTGCCAAAGCGAAGCGGCGCTGTCAGGCGTCGGGAGTAGGGCACCACCGCTACGAACTCCGAGCCCTAGGGATCCGCGAGACGCCACAATCGTGACCGCCAACAGTCCTAACGTCAGCAGAATCGCCGGGCGCGTAACAACCCGGCGCACCCCTCGGGATTGCAGAAACTCCGCGTCCTCACCCGTCGGCCCCGACTCGAGGGCACTACCAACCGCAGACTCTTGGCCGCGGCCGGTCGTGAGAATTCCTCCGAGGGCTTCAAGTCCATGGCGTAGCGCGTGACCAGGAGGGGCAAGGAACGCGCGGACTTCGCCGGGCGGAAGCTTGCGGGTTCGGCGCACCCGAGACCGACCAGTCAGCACTCGATCAGGGCGCAGCAACACCAGACCAAGCGCCACCAAATCGTCACGGGCATCGCGCGGGCTTTTGGCCAAAAGGAATCCGATTGCACGCAAGACCGTGCCGACGATGTGGCGAATTGTGGTCAACGGCAGTCGCCAACCTGGCGTGTGACAGAAGGCGCTGTAGAGCCCATGCGCCCGATCGACCAGATGCGGCCGGTTGACGACCGCATCGAGCGTTCGCCTGCCCCGGGCCGCGGCCTCGGCGTGATGCAGGACCGCATCTGTGGCAATGAAGACTCGCGCCCCATACTCCCGAGCCCGCCAGCAGAAATCGATGTCGTCCCGGAAGATTGGCAGCGCCGGGTCAAACCCGTCGAGTAGTTCCCATAGTTCGCGCCGTACCAGCATTCCGGCGCTGCTAACGGCCAGCACCTCGCGCAGTCCGTCGTGCTGGCCTTGATCGGATTCGTGCTTTTCTAGCCCGGTTTCTCGCCGCCCCGAGCCGGTCACCGTAATGCCAGCTTCCAGGAGTAAGCGTCGGTCATGCCAGCCGCGCAACTTCGGGCCAAGCACACCGGCAGTTGGAACTTCATCGGAAGAGTCCAGCAAGGCCGCCAGCGCTTCAGGCAGCGGTGCGCAATCATCGTGAAGGAGCCAGACCCAGCGCACGAGTCCGTCATCCCGGAGAGCGGTAGCCGGGGCCAGCGCAACGGCTCGTTCTAGTCCTCGTTCAACCGCGGCACCAAAGCCTTCATCCCGGCCGGCTGAGACTACGTACTCCTCGCCCAGGGCATCTCGAAGCAGATCGAATGAGCCGTCGGTGCTGCCGGTGTCAACGGCGACTAAAACATCCGGTAGGCGCTCCAACGCGGCAAGAGTTGACAGCGCAGCAGGTAACCAGCGGACCCCATCGTGGGCCACCAATACGGCCGTGACTAAGTGATCGCGGGAGACGATTTCAGTGGTTGACCCGGGCTCGCCGGGATAGGGCAAAGCGCTGAGCGTGGCAGCCGATCCGGCGGGGTCCGAGCTCATGGCAACTGTCACCTTACGCGACAGGGCTACAGATCTAGCCGGCCTGCTTCTTTAGCCGGCGCCGCTCACGTTCACTTAGGCCACCCCAGATGCCGAACCGTTCGTCGTTGTCGAGTGCGAACTCCAGACAATCGGAGCGGACTTCGCAGGTTAGACAGACGCGCTTGGCCTCGCGGGTAGATCCGCCCTTCTCGGGGAAGAACGCCTCGGGATCAGTCTGAGCGCATAGTGCGCGCTCCTGCCAACCGAGTTCTTCTTGCCCGTCGGCTAGTGGCAGCCGGACGAAGTCACCCACAATCCACCTCCTCGACCCAGACACCGGACGGTTGGCCCGCCCGATCTGCCCCCGCTCCCTCGCACAAGACGAAGGACAACGATGGAATTACACGACCGTAGTCCCTCTCACGTCAAGCGGGGAACCCCCCTGAGCAACAACTTCCAACCCAACCGCAACGCACCGTGACTGTCAGTCGCCGCCAAAGGTCCCGATTTCGGCCTGCCGAAAGCCCCGACTTACCGCCCGCGGCGAGGGGCTCCGACCGTGCCTGCGACCATTGCCGGATGCGAATCACGGCACTTGCGGGCGGAATCGGAGGTGCTCGGCTCTTGCGCGGCCTCTTGGCCCAGCAGGCTGAGTTGGCCCAACCGGGTGAGGTCACCGTGATCGGAAACACCGGGGATGACATCTGGCTGTTTGGCCTAAAGATCTGCCCGGATCTGGACTCCGTGATGTACACCCTCGGGGGCGGAGCCTCCGAAGAACGCGGGTGGGGCCGGGAGGACGAGACCTTCACTGTCAAGGAGGAATTGGCCGCCTACGGTGTCGAGCCGACGTGGTTCGGCCTCGGCGATCGAGATCTGGCCACTCACATCGTGCGCAGCCAAATGCTGGGGGCCGGTTTCGCGCTGTCTGCGGTAACCGCAGCGTTGTGCCAGCGCTGGAACCTAGGGCTGCGACTGCTTCCAATGAGCGA
>CAIKAW010000013.1 GCA_903825575.1 uncultured bacterium
GTCATACTTCGGGGTCGTGTACGAGCCACTGGCCGAGCCCTTGGCCGGGGTTCCCACTTATTTGCTGCCTAACAGTTATGCGTTTCCCGACCCCACGGATCGTTACGTCCCCATCCGGCCAGCGCGCTTTGCTGGCCGCGAAATCTTCCTGCCGCGTGACCAAGTGGCCAACCGCATGGCCGAATCTGCGGCGCCGGCGGGAACGTGGGCGTTGGAAGCGTTGCGGGTTGCGGCCGGGGTGCCACGCCTTGGACTAGACACAGATCACAGGACGATTCCCAATGAGGTTGGCTGGGTGCCTGCAGCTGTTCATCTGGCAAAAGGTTGTTACCGCGGTCAGGAAACCGTGGCCCGGGTTTATAACCTTGGTCGCCCGCCGCGCAGGTTGGTCCTGCTGCATCTGGACGGTGCCGCGGATCGACTGCCGGACTCAGGCGACGAGGTCTGCCTTGCCGACCTAGAAAACCCAGAGGTTCCGGGCGCGGTAATAGGTCAAGTCGGAAGTGTGGCCCGCCACTTCGAGTTCGGCCCGATCGCACTTGCCATGGTCAAGCGAAACACGGCGGTTACTGCGCCGCTCTGGGCCGGTGGCGTTGCAGCCAATCAGGAAACGGTCGTTGTTCCGGGCTGACTTGCTAGGGAACGTCGAGGATCAGCGTCATAGGTCCGGCATTGATTGAACGCACGGCCATATCCGCACCGAATTGGCCGGTCTGGACCTCAACACCTAGTAGGCGCAGTTGGGTGGCCACCTCGGCTATGAGCGGCTCTGCGATCCCCCCTGGCGCGGCGGCATCCCAGGTTGGCCGGCGGCCCTTGTTTGTCGATCCGTACAGCGTGAACTGACTGACGACGAGAACTGGAAGACCAAGTTCTCCGACTGAACATTCGCGGGGTCCGTCAGCGTCCAATGGTGCGTCAAAGATCCGTAGTCCATGGATCTTTGTAGCCATTTTGGCGGCGTCGGCGACGGTGTCGGTATGGGTGATGCCCAGCAGCACCAGCAGTCCCGGGCCAGCAAGATCGGCGATCCGAAGCGTGTCAACTTCAACGCTGGCCTCAGAAACTCGTTGGATGACAGCGCGCATGGGAAGTTGGGTGGTCAGCGGCCTAGGAAGCCGCGCTTCTTTCGGCTGTGTGGGTCGCTTGCTCCGGGGGGGCGAGTGGTGGAACTCAGGCGTGGCCCGGATTCATCGTTTGCGACGGTGCCCAAGCTCGATAGCTCGCGCAGCAGCGAAGCGGTGTCAGTGAACTGCTGGGCTTCAGTTGGATCAAGCGCTTCATCTTCTTCATCAGCTTCCGGCTCATCAGATTCCGGCTCGTCAGCGTCCGGTTCTTCTTCGGCTTCTGGTTCTGCTTGCTCTAATTCGGAATCGAACTGGTCCTTGGCTTCAGCTACGGTCGCCTGAATCGGCAGCTCTGGGCCCGGGTCGGCAATGGTTTCCGGGTCAGCGTCAAGGAAATCGCGGCTGTGGACGTCGCTGGCAAACTCTGTGAGCAAACTGGCGGCTTCGGCCATCAAGGTCCAGCTGGGCGATTCCGGTTCAGGTGTGTCGAAAATTGGCTCGACGGGCGGGTGCAACTGCAGCACCTTTGCCAAGGGCTCTGCAGCCGGCTCAACCTTGGCCGGATCCCGGGTGGGAGGTCGGCTGAAGAGTGGCAGGGTCACTAGTCCGGCCTCGGTCAGGTCAGCAATCAAGCGGGCAGTTTCGAACAACGTAAAGCCACATTCGTCAGCTAATTCGATGAGAGTTCGGTTGCCGTCGACCTTGCAGAGAACGGCCCATTCGTGGGGGCCCAGTTCGTCTTGGGTCGCCGGTCCTGCCCCAGAGTCCAAGTCGACGACCGTCTCCGGACCCCCAACGCGTTCCAGGATGGCCGCCCAACGGGAGCGTCTGGCAGCACCTTCGGCGAGCAGAACTGAAACTTCGTGAGCCTGCGTCATGTCTTGGCGGGTGCTTTCGCCATTACGGAAGCGTGACATTCGCACAGTCCAGCCAAGCAGGTCGGCCATTTGATCGTTCATCTGTTCGGCGACGAAGTCATCCACCACCGGTCGTTGGACGTAGCCCAAGTGCACCAGCAACTCACCTAGCCGCCAGCCCCGGAGTTCGTTGCGCTGCACGGTCAGTGCCTCGGTTAGCGCTTCTGGCGTGATCACGCCAGAGGAGACCAGACGCACACCCAAGAGCGGTCGCCGACCCGGCACCGAAACCGCGTAGATGTCGCCATCGCGCAGCCAGACCAAAGCGTCTTCCCCTGCGGCATCGGTGATCACCAAGCAGCCGGTCGCCTGTTGAGCCGCCAACTCGAGCAGCGGGCTCTCAATGCCGGCCTGTCGGCCTGCCGTATCCATGAAGCCTCCT
Organism: uncultured bacterium; assembly: GCA_903825575.1. GTDB lineage: Bacteria > Actinomycetota > Actinomycetes > S36-B12 > CAIKAW01 > CAIKAW01. Next base: position 2,367 of record CAIKAW010000013.1, read on the forward strand.
GCACGTACCGTAACCCGCCCGGCCGGCCCAGGTCCGGTGACCGTCGGTGCTCAGGGCGAGAACGTGTCACGATTGTCCGGTGAATACCCCCACCTTGATCACAGTTGCTGCAACCGGTGCCGAAACGCCAAAGTCGGCCGCACCCGGGTTACCGGTAACGCTGGCTGAATTGGTGGCCACGGCCAAGGCCTGCGAAGCCGCCGGTGCGGCCCTGATTCACGTCCACATTCGCGACGGCGCCGGCGAGCCGACACTGGATTTAGGGCAATTGCGCGAAACCGTCGCGGCTTTGCGGACCGAGACCGATCTGATCGTCCAGCTTTCCACTGGCGGAGCGGTTACTGATCCTTACGCCGCTCGGATTGCGGTATTGGAAGCCGACCCCGATTCCTGTTCATTGACCTGTGGAACGGTCAATTTCGGCACCGAAGTGTTTATGAACCCTTGGCCATTCATGGTTGAGCTCTACCGCGAAACCCAGGCTCGCCAGATCGTGCCAGAGTTTGAATTGTTCGACTACGGACACGTAACTGCCTTGAACCGGCTGCTCGACAAGGAAGGGTCGCCATTTGGCGGGCACGTCCATTGTGATCTCGTCCTTGGCGTCCCCGGGGGGATGCCAGGAACGGCCGTGGCGCTGCTTGCCGCGGTCGCGCAACTGCCAGCTGGGGCGAGTTGGTCGGCCACTGGAATTGGCCGTACGGCGCTGCCCGTGGCGCTGGCTGCGTTAGCTGCCGGTGGGCATCTCCGCGTAGGGATGGAGGACACCCTGACAATGGCGCCAGGTCAACCGGTCAGGGACAACGAGGAATTGGTGACGCGAGCCGCTACGCTCGCCACATTGGCTCAGCGGCCGCCGATGACGACCGCAGCGGCGCGGAGCCTGCTTAACGTGAAGACTCGAACTGTGGAAGGAAGGCCGTGATCCAGCGACTAGCCGGTGGCAAACGCCGAGTTGATCGCGTCCTCGACCCCGAATTCGTCAAGGACGTCGAGGGCTTGGACCTTCCTGACTTGCGTGAGCGACGCCGCGATGCCGAGCAAGAAGAGGTTGACCTTTCCTATGTCCGCCGGATGCTCCAAGGCCGGGTTGACATCGTTCGCGCCGAGATCTCCGGTCGTGGCGACGGAAACGATGAGGACATCGTCGAGCGGCTGATCAGTGTGCTGGGTGCCGAGAAGCGATCAACACGTGGCACGAGTCGGCACTTGAACCTCGAACCCACCCGGGTCGCCGAGACGCGGCGGGCCGTTGAGCAAGTGATCTCCGATTCGTATCTGTCTGATGTAACCGCGCGGACCGACGAAGAGTTGAGCTCGGCTTTGGCCAAGTTGCTTTCTTTTGAACGCGAAGTTTCGGACATCCGCCGGCAGGTGCAGGACGTGATTTTGGTCTTCACGAGCGAACTTACGCGGCGCTATCGAGACGGACTGGCTTCGGTCGATGCCCTGCTGGAGTCGACCGACGGCGCCTGAACGGCGCTGTGGAACCAGCAGGTTCCCGTCAGGGGAGTTTCTGGGCGAAGATGGCGGTATGGACCTTCCCGAAGCTCTCCGGATCCCCGCCTCGCTTTTGAAGAACTCGGCTGAGGTGCTGCTCGAATCTGCTGGCACGCTGACCCAAGCGGTCCTGCGCGACGCACCGGCCTTGCGCGGTCCGGCGGTCGAACTCCTGACGCAGGTGGCAGGCGGGCTACGGACCTCGGCGACGGCGATGCAGACGCGTGTGGCTCGATTCGATGCTCCGGAAGGCGACCCCGAGGTCACGTCGGCGTTGGCGACAGACCAGACGATCACCGATCATCAGCGACGGGTGTTGCTCGGCATCTATGCCACCTTCCAGGACGAGAATCGCGCCGAAGGGACGGGCGAATCCGAATCCTCGCCCGTCCAGCCGTAGGCTGCAGCCATGTTTAACTTCGGCCTTGGCGCTCTTACCTCGATCGTGGTGTTCGGGATTTGGCTGTTTACCTTCGCCGTTAAAGCGTGGGCACTCGTCGACGTGACCAGGCGGCGCCAAGACGCGTTCCCGGCAGTAGATCGACTTACGAAGGTCGCCTGGCTGGTGATTCTTGGATTGTCTGCCGCGTTTGGTTTTGTCTCGAGCCCCTTGTCGATCTTTTCGCTCGCTGGAGACGTCGCCGCCGGCGTATACCTGCTCGATGTTCGGCCAAAGATCAAAGCCATCACAGGCGGACGCTGGTAGTTGCGGCTCAGCTTGGTTTAATATCCACCGCTGTTATCAATGACTCGACTTGGTGATGTGGAAAGTATGTGTCCAAGTGCCATCCGGATGCTGAACGGACTCAACCCAACCTCGAGCCCCGGCAAATCTGCCCGATCCACCGACTACAGGCCTAACTGTTGTCGCCCCGATGGCAAGTGTTGGCGACACGATGTTGTACAAAGCGCTGCCGCCAATAACCAATTGATCTGATTGACTTCCAACGCTTACCGTTAAGTTCGCAATGCGAACTTCCATACCTTCGGAAGGCTGGTTGCTTCCAGTTACGGTCAAAGTTCCGGTTAGGTAACCAGATTCAGACGATGTCAGCGGGATATAGAAAACTAGTACGTCGCCCATGCTGGGGCCTGGAACACCTAAGTCAATTCTATGGCTATTCGTTGAATCGACTTTGCCATGCGTGACTGTGACTACTTGCGTGAGCTCATCCTTGGATGTCATCGCCGCGCTACCTGCGACAACCAATCCGATCACTAGTAATACAGCCAAACTTATGGTTGACAATAGTTTCTTAGATTTCCAGTTCGTCATTATTTCCTGACCCTGCTCTCTACTCCAGTTTCACCAACCTCCGACCGGAGTATGGGGTCTATCCACTTCTGACCGAAGCGGCCAAGTTACATTTCCTTAGGCTTTGGCTCGGCCCTGATTCGCTACAGCAGCACTGGCGACTTCGGCAGCAGCGGGGTCTAGGTACTCCCCACCGCGGACAAGTGGATGAAGGTCATGGTCGAGCCGGTAGACAAGCGGAATCCCAGTAGGAATATTCAGCGCCGCAATGTCGTGATCAGAAATCCGGTCGAGGTGTTTGACCATTGCGCGCAGCGAGTTTCCGTGCGCCGCAACGAGAATGGTGCGACCGGTTCTCAGGTCGGGAACGATGACGTCTTCCCAGTACGGCATTAGTCGTTGCACTACATCTGCTAGACATTCGCTTGCTGGTCTCGCCTCGGGTGGCAGCCACGCGTATCGGACATCGTTGGATTGTGCGAACTCGTCATTGTCATCAATCGGCGGTGGCGGCACATCGTAGGAACGGCGCCAAAGCATGAACTGTTCTTCACCGAAAGCTTTTAAGGTGGCGCTCTTGTCCTTACCCTGCAGCGCGCCATAGTGCCGCTCGTTCAGCCGCCAGTTTCGGATCACGGGGATCCACGAACGCCCGCACTCATCCAATGCCAGATTCGCAGTGGTTATTGCTCGCTTAAGAAGCGAGGTATGCAAGGAGTCGGGCAGCACGCCAGCATCGGCCAGCAGTTGCCCGCCGCGAATGGCTTCTGCCCGGCCGCGTTGGGTCAATTCGACATCGACCCAGCCGGTGAAAAGACCCTTGGCATTCCATTCACTCTCGCCGTGGCGGAGCAGCACCAGGGTGTAAGGCGCGTCGGTCACGGAACTAGTCTGCCCGAACCTGATCGCTGGGCTCGTCCGGGCCACCTAGATGAGCGAACGCGGCCAAATTCGCGGTGGACTCTCCGCGCGAACGCCGCCAGCGCCACTCCTTTGTTATGGCAGAAGCGAAACCGAGTTCGAGCAACGAGTTGAAGTCGCCGTCGGCATATTCGAGAACTGCACCCAGAATGGCGTCGATCGATTCGGGCGTAACCGCCGCTATCGGCAGATGCCCCACGAGGTACACATCGCCGAAAGCGTCGATCGCATAGGCGACGGCATTTAGCCGACGATTTCGCTCGAGCAGCCACTTGTAGACGCCTTCGAGATTCTCATCCGGATGCCTAAGGACGAACGCGTTGGTCGTCAGGGTGTGCTGACCAACGACGAGCGAGGCTACGGTCTTGAGTCGACGGGTCCCTGGCAGTGACACCGCAAAGGTTCCGTGAACGGCCTCTTCAAACTCCACTTCGGCGGATTGGAGATGGGCCCGAACCAGTTCGATCGCTTCGTCCTGCTTGTTCGGACCGGAGACCATCGCTAGCTACCGCTCGCCCGTAGAGCCAGCTGCCGCGTTGCTGCCGCCTCTTCTAATGCCGCTGAGTAGACGTTAAGGGTGGCCGCAGCTGTGGCCGACCAAGAGAAAGCATTTGCGTGTTCGACCGCACCGCGGGCGAGCTCGGCTCGGCGTTGCGGCTGGATTGCGCTTTCGATAGTTCGCGCCCAGTCCACGGGATCGTGGCCGACAACCAGCAGACCCGAATATCGGTCAGCAACAGCTGTCGGCAGGCCGCCGACTGCGGCAGCCACGACTGGAGTACCGCAGGCCTGCGACTCAACGGCCACAAGTCCGAATGATTCCGAGTGAGATGGCACGACAGTCACATCGGCCGCCCGGTACCAATCAGCCAGGGTGCTGCGATCGGCCGGCGGTATGAACCGGACCACGTCGCTAATACCCAGCTGCTGGGCCAATTCCAGCAGAGCTTCCGGGCGCTCTAGGCCGCTTCCCGATGGGCCGCCACAAATCGCAACGACGAGGTCTTGGCGCCGTTCTGGTTGATTAAGTAGGAGTTCAGCGGCGGCATGGAGAAGCACGTCCGGCGCTTTGAGCGGCTGCAGCCGTCCGACGAATAGCAGCAGCGTCGCGTTTGGCGGCACACCGAGTTTTGTTCGCGCAACCTGCTGGTCGCCCGGTTGAAACATCTCAAGGTCCACACCGGGATGCACCACTGCAATTCGGTTCGGGTCAGCGTCGTACAGCAGTCGCAACTGGTCAGCTTCGACCACGGTGTTGGCAATCAGCCGGGATGCGAAGTCGACCACTTGCTGTTCCCCGATAACTCGGGCCTGCGGCTCTGGGGTATCGCCTGCGGCAAGTTCGAGGTTCTTCACCCGCGCCATCGTGTGCATTGTGTGGACCAGTGGGGTTCCCCAGCGTTCGGCCGCCAGCCAGCCGACCTGCCCAGAAAGCCAGTAGTGCGAGTGCACGATGTCGTACCAGCCTGGTTCCCGCTGGGCTTCGGCGCGCAGTACCCCGCTCGTCACGGCACACAATTGCGCCGGCAGATCTTCTTTCGGGAGCCCCTCGAAAGGTCCAGCAGTCACGTGGCGCACCTTCACCCCGGGGGCTAGGTCAACCACGGACGGCAATCCGCTTCTGGTAGCCCTTGTGAAAATGTCGACTTCCACGCCCGCCGCCGCCAAGCGCCGACTCACTTCGACGACGTAGACGTTCATTCCACCAGCATCGCCGGTGCCCGGCTGGTCAAGTGGTGAGGTGTGGACAGAGAGCAGGGCTACTCGACGCGGGCGCGGTCGAACCGCCGTGAACACCGACATGCCGCACCTCCCAAGACCAGTAACCACGACAGATCGTCTCCCATTCCCGGGTGACCTGCGAGTTCAGGGCTTGGGGATGTCGATATATGCGTCGCCAGTGACCACTTGGATCACTCGGCGGGCGATCGTCGTGGCGTGGTCGGCGAACCGCTCGTAGTAGCGAGCGATGAGGGTGATGTCGATTGCCGCCTCAACGCCGTGAGCCCAGTCGCTGGCCAGCACAACGCCGAATAGATCGCGATGGTGGCGGTCCATCCGCTCGTCCACGGCTTGCAGGGCACGCGCAGCAGCGACGTCGCGGGTGCGAATCACCTCGGCGGCCCGAGTGACGATCTCCTGGGCAATCTGGCCCATCGAAACGATGGTTGCGCGTAATTCCGGGGGCAGAGTCTGGTTCGGGTATCGCAACCGAGCTGCCTTAGCCACGTGGACCGCTAGGTCGCCCATGCGTTCTAGCGAGGCTGAAATCCGCAAAGCTGCGACCAGACTTCGAAGGTCGCTGGCTACCGGCTGCTGGCGCACCGTGAGCTCGAACATTCGCTCCTCTAGCTCCTGAGCCATGCTGTCAATGGCTGCATCGCCCGAGATGACCGCTTCGGCCAGGTCTAGATCGGCGTCCAACAGCGAGGAGGTGGCCTTGTCCATGGCGATGGCAACGGCGTCAGCCAACAGGACCAGTTCATCGGTCACTGCTGCCAACTGCTCGTGGTAGGCCTGACGCACATCAACTCCAAACCGTCGTTGCTGGGGCGAGGATACGCGAACGGTAGCGAGTAGCGGTACCGACACGTTGCCTGTCGGTAAACGCCGAGCGAACGGGTGGAGACTTTGGGTGAACACTTGTCGTCAGTCCGCCTTGCGCAGGTAACGCGAGTAGGTCCGAGGGCTGAATTCCTCCTATTGTCATCTTGTGCAGCAAGCGGTCCAGCTGGGGATGAGCGATCTGGCTGCGATGACGGCTGTCCTCCCGGCGTCGGAGCGCAAGGCCGAATCGGCCCCAGAGCTACCGGTAGATATTGACGCGGTTCTGGCTGCACTCCCGGGTGCTGCCCTGGTGGCCGACCTTCGCGGGCGGGTGCTACGCACCTCGGGTGCTGCCACTGGTCTAGGGGTCATCCGCAATGACGTTATCCATCCAGCGGAGTTGATTCGACTACTGGCGGACGTCAGCCGCGACGGCCAAGTGCGCGAATTGGAATTCCAGACCCGGCGGCCGCTCCCGGGTAAGGGACGACTCGAACTCAAAGCGCGGGTCGGACGACTCAACGAGCAAGCGCTTTTGATTCTGGTCGAGGACCTGTCCGAATCGCGGCGAGTCGATGCGGTGCGACGCGACTTCGTTGCCAACGTAAGTCACGAGTTGAAGACTCCGGTTGGTGCCCTCTCACTGTTGGCCGAAGCAGTACAGGCCGCCAATGACGACCCCGATGCGATCAAACATTTTGCCGGCAGGATGCAGGTGGAGGCCGCGCGGCTGACAAACCTCGTCCAAGACTTGATTGACCTTTCGCGGCTCCAAGGCGACGAGCCGCTCGGTCACGCAGAGACATTGCATGTCGATCATGTAGTGGCTGAGGCGATCGATGCCACTCGATTATTGGCTGGGGCAAAGGAAATCGAAGTCTTCAGCGGCGGGCGCAACGGACTAGTAGTGCTCGGTGTTGATGATCAACTGGCTATGGCTTTGCGGAATCTGTTAGCCAACGCGATCTCCTATTCGCCTCCGCGCACCCGGATTGGTGTGGCTACACGCCAGACGGAGGATGCCGTCGAGATCAGTGTTACGGATCAAGGCATTGGAATTCCGGCTCAGGATTTGGAGCGGATCTTCGAGCGGTTCTATCGCGTAGATCCGGCGCGTTCGCGGATGACCGGTGGCACCGGCCTCGGGCTTTCGCTGGTTAAACATATTTGCCGCAACCATGGCGGCGACGTAACCGTTTGGTCGGTGGAGGGGGAGGGCAGCACGTTCACACTGCGACTGCCTACGCTGGCAGACGCACGCGAGCTGGTCGTTCCCAGTGAACTTGGACAGGAGGAATCAAGTTCGTGACCCGAGTCTTGGTTGTCGAGGACGAGGAATCGTTCAGTGATGCGCTTTCGTTCATGCTGCGCAAAGAGGGATTCGAGGTTGGCGTGGCCGCCACCGGACCCGATGCCTTGGACTCGTTTGACCGACTGGGGGCTGACCTAGTCCTGCTTGACCTAATGCTTCCGGGGCTGTCCGGGACTGAGGTTTGCCGAGCGCTGCGCGCCAAGTCGGCGGTGCCGATCATCATGGTCACGGCCAAGGACGGCGAGATCGACAAGGTTGTGGGGCTCGAACTTGGAGCCGACGATTACGTTACGAAGCCATATTCCTCACGTGAGCTCGTGGCCCGAATTCGCGCCGTACTGCGCCGCGGGAGCGAGGTTGAAGACCTCATGCCGGCCACCCTTGAAGCCGGTGGCGTCCGGATGGACGTCGAACGGCATCTTGTAACAATTGCCGGCCAATCCATCGGTCTGCCGCTGAAGGAGTTCGATCTGCTCGAGTTGTTCCTTCGCAACGCCGGACGAGTCCTCACCAGGCACCAGTTGATAGACCGGGTGTGGGGGTCTGACTACGTCGGAGATACCAAGACACTTGACGTTCACGTTAAGCGGCTGCGCGCGAAAATTGAGGCGGAGCCAGCAAATCCGGTGTTGCTGCTGACCGTACGAGGACTCGGCTACAAGTTCGAAGGCTGACTGTTCGCCGAGCTAATTAGCCAGACCAGCCCTACGGCTTCGTGGCTGGAGCGGCGGTGATCCCCGCGTAGTACCCCGTCGCCGGTACAACCAAAGCCTGAACTGCCGTCGTGCCAGCGTCACGAAAGACCAGTGTCACGCGGACGAAGGTGCTCAAGCCAGCTTTCAAGCCATATACCCCAACGCTTGGGGCGCCATTCCAACTCAGGCTGGTTGCGCCGCCTGCTGGCAGGTTCAGGCCAGCTGTTGGCAACGAGGTGGTCGCTGTTCCGTCGCCGACGACGAGCGCCTGCAGCACATCGTCGGAAGCGCCGTCATTTGCCAATGAGATCGACAGGGTGTCGGCGCCTGTGACCGGGTTGGTCTGGACTAAGACCGTCTGGCGCACCTGGATCTTGCCAACCGTGGCAAAGCCTCCGTCGCCCGAAGGCTGCTGCTGGCTGGTGTAGGCGTTCTGACCGGTCCAGCACCCGGCGAGGGTTAGCACAAGTGCGGCAACGCAGGCCGTTAGCGCTGCACGGCGGGACAAGGTCGTCACGGGCAGTGCACTCCTCGAGGATGGGGCCGGATTTGGCGGCAGCCTAGCCGGTAATTGCGGCGGACTGAGGCCCCGGTCTGCCGTGTTACCCTTGGAGACCGCGAAAGGGGCTAGAAAACATGGCTTTTCAGGTTGGCGAAACGGTCGTTTACCCCCATCACGGGGCCGCCCTCATCGAAGCGATCGAGAACCGCACCATCAAGGGTGTTGAGCGCGAGTACCTAGTCTTACGCGTCGCCCAAGGAGATCTGACGGTTCGAGTTCCAGCCGAAAACGTCGACCTAGTCGGCGTTCGCGACGTGGTGGACCAGGCCGGCCTAGACCGGGTCTTTGAGGTCCTGCGCCAGCCGTACACCGAGGAGCCCACCAACTGGTCGCGTCGGTACAAGGCCAATCTTGAAAAGCTTGCTTCCGGTGACGTAATCAAGGTTGCCGAGGTTGTCCGCGACCTTTGGCGCCGCGAGCGCGAGCGTGGTCTATCGGCCGGCGAAAAACGAATGTTGGCAAAAGCCCGCCAAATCCTTGTGTCGGAGCTCGCATTGGCCGAGAAGACAAATGAGGACAATGCCGAGGCCATTCTCGACGAGGTTCTCGCGTCCTGACGCCCTCGGGCCAGCCGGCTAGCGGCTGATTCCCGGCGGTGTCTAACCGCCTCGGTCCGCCTGCGGTCCGTGAAGGGAGTCCCTCGTGCGTCCCCACCTTTCCCGGGTCCCGAGCGTTGCGACCGAGTTGCTTCGTCTTTTCTTGATGCTCTTCGGGGCCGCTCTCGGGTACACGTCTGCAGGCAACCTTGGCGCCCAATCCGGTCGACCTATGTTGGGGATTCTGGACGGATATGCGGTCGGAGTCGTAGTTGGCGCCGGGCTCTTCTACTCCTTCGGCGGCGTCATCGCGCGGCAGGTCTTGCGCTCACTGGACAAGGGCGAGCGCCGTCTTGATCGGCTCTCCCCCGACGAAGTGGTCGCTGGGGCATTTGGCGGATTTGCCGCACTCCTTGCGGCCGCTGCCCTCACGTGGCCGATCTTCCTGCTGCTCCGGGCGATCATCGCCGTACCGCTGATGCTGTTCGTGGTGCTGGTGGCGGCCCTTTTCGGATTCCGGGTAGCTCGTACGCGCCGGCACGCGGTACTCGATCAGTTCACCCCGCGGCAGGGGCTAAGCGGTCGAACCCGACCAGCCTCGTCGCTTTCGCGCGTGATCGACACCTCCGTAGCCATTGACGGTCGAGTGATAGATGTTGTCCGAGCCGGATTCATCCCCGGGCGCTTGCTGGTACCAACCCCAGTTCTCGACGAACTCCAAGGTTTGGCCGACGCTGGAGACCTATTGCGTCGTAGCAAGGGCCGACGTGGCCTAGAGGTACTCGAGACTCTGCAAACCGAACCCGGCGTCGAACTCGTAACCATTCCCGATGAAGCCCCAGGGGTAGCAGAAGTCGATGCCAAGCTAATTCGCATCTGCCTTGACCGGAATGCGGCGCTGCTAACCCTCGACACGAATCTGGCGAAGGTGGCCGGCCTGGCGGGAGTGCGCGTAATGAACCTGCACGCGTTGGCGCTGGCGCTGCGTCCGCCGGTCGTCGTTGGGGACGAAGTGAACGTGCTCTTGACGCGTGCTGGCAAGGAACCTGGGCAGGGCGTGGGCTATTTAGACGACGGCACAATGGTCGTGGTTGAAGACGCGCGAGCCCATGTGGGCAATGATGCAAAGGTGCAGGTGACCAGCGTGCTGACTACGGCCAATGGCCGATTGGTTTTCGCACGCCTAGCAACCGCACCCGCAAATGATCGCGGCCACGTGGCAAGTGGATTGGACCGGAACTGACGGTGACTGGTCGTACTGCAGCGGTCGTTCCCGCGGCCGGACGGGGTGAACGGTTGGGCCCGGGCGCGCCCAAGGCGTTGCGCATGCTTGGTGGGCGCCCAATGCTGGTTCATGCGGTCAATGCACTTGCCGCGGCGAGGTCCGTAGACCTGGTCGTCGTGGCGGCCCCGGCGTCCGACGTAGCCGAGGTGCGCTCGTTACTTGCGGCGCAGGAGTGGGACTGCGAGGTTCGTGTGGTTGCCGGTGGTGATACGCGGCAGGAATCCGTTCGCCTCGCCTTGCAGGTGCTGCCGCCCGACGTCGATGTGGTGCTGGTGCACGATGCGGCCCGACCACTAGTGCCGGTGGTCCTCGTAGACGCAGTCACAGCAGCGGTGCGATCTGGAGTCGACGCTGTGGTGCCGGCTATCCCGCTTGCGGACACAATCAAGTCGGTCGACGAGGCAGGACGAGTTACCGCCACGCTCGATCGATCGACCTTGCGCGCGATCCAAACTCCACAGGGTTTCCGTCGCGACGTCCTCGAGCGGGCACACGCGGCTGCAGATCCGGACGACCCGGCGACTGACGACGCGGGACTTGTGGAGCGGATTGGTGTGATGGTGCTGCTGGTTCCGGGGCACGAGGAGGCGTTGAAGGTCACGCGTCCAGGTGACCTGCTGCTGGCCGAGAGCCTCCTTGCTCGACGAAGGGCTGACCGTGCCGTCTGAATTGGGTGCTGAGCCGCGCAGGTCGGGTGGGGATCCGGTGATCGGCCTAGGCGTTGATGTTCACGCTTTTGCAGCCGACCGCCCGCTTTGGTTGGCGGGACTTTTATGGCCCGGTGAGCCAGGGTTGGCCGGCCATTCCGATGGTGACGTCGCGGCACATGCGGTTTGTGACGCATTGCTCTCGGCAGCCGGGCTCGGGGATCTAGGCGCTGTATTTGGAACCTCGGATCCGCATTGGGCTGGAGCCAGCGGAGTTGAACTTCTGGCCGAGACCGCCGTTCGAGTAGGCACAGCCGGCTACCGCATCGGAAATGCCGCGGTTCAGGTCGTGGGCGTGCGACCCAAGGTCGGGTCGCGCCGGTCCGAGGCCGAGGCGGTTCTCAGCGACGCGATTGGTGCTCCGGTCCGAGTTTCAGCGACGACGACCGATGGACTGGGCTTTACGGGCCGTGGCGAGGGCCTAGCAGCCCAAGCCACCGCCCTCCTGTTCCCTCTGTGATGAAAGTGCCGTGCGTGCGCCTAGGCGGCACACACGGCACAACGGCAGTGGACGTTTTGTTCCGCAGCAGATCGCTGCCGAGCTAGAGGAACAAATCCGCCAATGTAGGTGTGCGTTTTGTCCCGCCTATGCGCACCCACGGCACTTTCTTCGGGAGGGGTTGGGCACGGGTAGGCTCACCGGGTGACTCTCCGGCTCTACGACACGCTTTCGCGCACCGTTCGCGACTTCGTTCCGCTGCGCCCGGGTGTTGCCACGATCTACCTCTGCGGCGCCACAGTTCAGTCCCCGCCGCACATTGGTCACATCCGCTCCGGAGTCAGTTTTGACGTACTGCGTCGCTGGCTGACGGCCTCAGGACTGGACGTAACGTTCGTCCGAAACGTGACCGATATCGACGACAAGATCCTGGCGACCGGGGCCAGCGAGCAGGTCCCGTTTTGGGTTGTCGCCGCTCGTAACGAGCGGGCATTTGCGTGGGCCTACGACGTCTTGGGATGCCTGCCACCCACGATCGAGCCCCGCGCGACGGGCCATATCCCCGAGATGATCACGTTGATGCATCGGCTGATCGACTCAGGGCATGCCTACGCCGCCGATGGCGACGTCTATTTCGACGTTCAGTCGTTCCCCGAGTACGGCGCTTTGTCGCGCCAGCGCGTAACCGAGATGCAGTCAGCCCTCGACGGTGAAAGCACCCGCAAGCGGGACGCCCGCGACTTCGCATTGTGGAAAGGCGCGAAGCCGGGCGAACCGTCGTGGGATACCCCGTGGGGTCCGGGCCGACCTGGTTGGCACCTCGAGTGCAGCGCGATGGCGGAGCGGTACTGCGGCGAGGCTTTCGACATTCATGGCGGTGGATTGGATCTGGTCTTCCCCCATCACGAGAACGAGATAGCGCAGTCCCGGGCAGTTGGCGATGACTTCGCCAACTTCTGGTTGCACAACGCGTGGGTGACGACCTCGGGCGAAAAAATGAGTAAGTCACTGGGAAATTCGCTGCTCGTGACTGAGGTAGTTAAGCGAGTGCGTCCGGTCGAGTTGCGTTACTACCTTGCCTCGGCGCACTACCGTTCGATGATCGAGTACTCCGAAGCTGCACTGGAAGACGCTGGTGCGGCCTACCGTCGAATCGAAGGCTTCATCGAACGCGCAGCGCGACGTTCGACGCAGCCTGCGGCGCCGGCGCAGTGGCCGGGCGAATTCGCTGCCGCGTTAGACGACGACCTTGGCGTTCCGCAAGCCTTGGCTGTAATTCACGACACCGTGCGCGCAGGTAACTCGGCCTTAGCCGCAAATGACGAGGCTGGCGCTGCTCAAGCGTTGGCGTCCGTGCTGGCGATGCTAGACGTCCTTGGCCTTGCGCCCAGCGACTGGCAGCAAGGTGCCGGCGACGATGCCAAGTTGCGCGATGTCGTAGACAAGCTTGTGATTGGTGCGTTGGACGAACGGGCTGCGGCCCGGGCCAGGAAAGACTTCGCTGCCGCCGACGCGGTGCGCGACCGATTGCGCGGCGCAGGTATTGCTATCGAGGACACACCCGATGGCGTCCAGTGGTCGTTGCTAGAACCACAGGAGAACTGATGGCCGGCAACAGTCAACGTCGCGGTGCGATGCGCGCCCCCGGCAGCAAGAAGGGTCCGACTGCTGGTTCGGGCGGGCAGCGACGTCGTGGCCTTGAGCCGAAGAAGCCGACCCCCAAGGCCGTAGATCGCGAGAAGCATCCAGCGGCAAAGCGAGCAAAGGCAGCCGAGAAGCGCGCCGCAACGCCGCGACCGACGTCGCGTCCAGATGGGGCAACCTCTCGGGCGAGTAAGCCGTCGGCAAATTCCAGGTCGAGCGAGTCGACTTGGTCAGCGAGTAAGCCACCACGTTCCACGGCCGATGGTGGTTCACGTTCGACGACCGGTGGTTCACGTCCGGCCACGGGCGGATCGCGTCCGACGACCGCTGGTTCACGCTCGACCACGGGTGGTTCACGTTCGACGACGGGTGGCTCTCGTTCGACCACCGGTGGTTCACGTTCGACCACGGGTGGTTCTCGTCCTACGACCGGTGGTTCACGTTCGAGCGCAGGTGGCTCGCGTTCGAGCGCAGGTGGCTCGCGTCCTACCAGTGGTGGCTCTCGTTCAACATCCGGTGGTTCACGTCCCGCCGCGGGCGGCCAGCGACCAAGTGTGCGTGCGAGCGGTCGACCGGAAACCAATGAGCAGGTGTATGGGCGTAACTCGGTTGTCGAAGCGCTGCGCGCCGGTGTCCCGTCGAATGTGTTGCACGTTCAAGCCGATCTGGCCCTCGATGATCGCATCCGCGAAGCGCTGGAATTGGCTGCCGAGCGCCGACTGCCTGTGATGGAAATGACGCGGTTCGAAATGGACCGCATGACTTCCCACGGCGTGCATCAAGGTTTGTCATTAACCGTTCCTCCTTACCAGTATCTGGACCCGTCCGTCCTGCTCGAGATTGCTTCCAACACGAGGGCGGCGTCGCTCTTTGTGGCGCTGGATGGCATCACTGATCCGCGGAATCTGGGCGCCGTGGTCAGATCTGCTGCCGCCTTCGGTGCCAAGGGGATCTTGATCCCGGAGCGCCGGGCTGCCGGGATGGGTGCGTCAGCTTGGAAGACTTCGGCCGGTGCGGCAGCCCGCGTCCCTGTCTCGCGGATTACCAACATGACGCGAACGCTGCTCGCATTCCGTGATGTTGGCGCAACAGTTATTGGCTTGGCAGCCGAAGGACCGACGTCGATTGATCAACTTGATTCGTCGACCATGAGCGGTGCTGTCGTAGTTGTGGTGGGCAGCGAAGGCGAAGGCTTGGGTCGTTTGGTTGCCAAGACTTGTGATCTGCTGGTTTCGATCCCGATCATGTCGTCAACTGAGTCGCTCAATGCCGGTGTTGCTGCCAGCATTGCCCTCTATGAGATCGATCGGCTCCGGCGAACTTCACAGTCGTGACGTTAGGTCACACCTGGTTGTTGCGTAGGTGTTCGGCGCTGAGTTCGTAGATGATCTCGGGACCGTCGATGTCGTCCTCTTGCATTCCGACTTCGACGAATCCGAGGCCTGCTACCAAGTTGCGTGAAGCAATGTTGGCTGGGCTAATCGACGCGCGAAGCGTGTGCACTCGCTGATCAGCAATGGCCCAATGCGACATGCCTAGGACCGCCTCGCGCGCGAATCCTTGACGTCGCTCCGGTTCGGCAATGCGGTAACCGATTTCGACCATGCCGACCTCATTCGGTGAATCATGGAAATTGATGATGCCGATAGCGCGATTTGCTGAACGATGGACGATGACGCGCAGCAGCCAACGATTTACGCTCGGGTCTGCCTTGACTTGTGCGATCCGAAATTGCAGCGGACCTAGGTCATTCACGAGCATTAGGTATGGATTCTCGAACGGCTTGCCGGCAAGCAAGTCAACGCCAGGGGTGACGAATTCGTATGCGAGGACTTCGGGCACGTCGAGCAACACAAGGTCGAGGCGTTCGGTCGAAATCAGTTCTGGCTCAGTCTCAGGCGTTGGCGGCACTTGCCGAGCCTAAGCGAAACCGGCCTCGGTAGGCTTTCGCAGTCATCGCCCCGTTATCTCAGTTGGCAGAGAGCTCGCCTTGTAAGCGAGATGTCCTCGGTTCGATTCCGAGACGGGGCTCTGGGTCCTAGCAACGCGCGTTCGACTGGTGGTCAAGACGTGATGACCGAATCGAACAACGCAGCAACCGCCACCGAATTGCCTTCGATTTGCAGGTCGGAGTAATCGCGACGCTTCCACAGTGCCAGTAGCAGCGCTTCTGCCGGTCCCCTGACCCTCGTCGTGACAGCAGTCGCTGGGTCAGCGCCGTCGCCGGCAATCACGTATCGGGCGCCAATCAAGTCGCTCGGTTCAAATGCCACGCCCGCCGCTAGCGGTTCGGCTCGGCCACGTTTGACTTCACGCGCGAAGAAGACCGTGGCGACCTCGTCGATTCCATCACCTGCCAACTCGGGGTCGATCCATCCGGCGATACCTTGCGACGCCTGTGCATCCCAACGGTGCACAGCGGTTTCCTGCGCCTGCCGGCGGTCCCAAAACCCGACGGTGCGCGGTGGTGGCCCAAAGGTCCAGGTTGGCGTTGCGGCGTCCAACGACGTAAGTCGAGCAAGCAATTCAGCGGCACCAGTTTGAAACCAGTCACGCAACTCCGCGGCTTCGTTAGGCCCGCTCTCATCTCGATCCCCGGGAGTTCCAGTAATGAGAACCTCACGCGCCCAGCGATGGACTGCGCCTAGGTGCCAGATCAGATCGCGAAACGTCCAGCCTGGACAAGCGGGCACGGGTGCGTCTAGGTCGCCAGTTTCGATCAACGCCGCAATGGTCAACACGTCGTCGGTTAGCCACTGGTGGTATTGCTCGCGGGTCGGCACGGTGAGATTCTCACACGAGCCTTGGCCGCACGCACCCACTATTGTGCGCAAACTCCTGGTGGTAACGCCGGTCCGGGATCGTTCGTTGGCGGTGCGCTGAAGTGGTAGATCAAGATCGTTCCGCCCAGCGTTTGTATTGGGCAGTACTTGCGCAGCCAACCCAGTGAGGCGCGCGCATTGCTGTTTAGGTTGGTCGCCGAAACAGCCACCCACCCAGTCACTTGCGCTGGGGGTACACCGACCAATTCGCTAGCGCCGGGCACGTCAGCGGCCGACGTCCCCCGCGGCCCAAAGTACGAAACGTACGAGGTCTTGCCGACCGCCCACGACTGCAGCAACCCAAGATCTTGTCCCCAGTCGACACTCGAGTCGCTGAGATTTCGGTAAGCAGGGCTAAACGGCGCGCTGCTATACGACAGTGAGTGCGGGATGCTAAGCGCTCCAGCACCTAATGCTCCGGCTACTCCAGTGGCGAGGAAGGCGCGACCAATCCTGGCTCGGCACACCAGCACCACCGGCGCGGCCGCGACCGTGAGCAGAGCGAATTGCGGCAGTAAGTACCGGACTCCGATATCCCTTGGATCTGCCAAAAGCGGCAGGGTGAGCACGACGATCGGCAGCAGCACCACTCCTAGCGCCCCCGCACGCCGATCTTTTGGAACCCGTCGCCATAGAACTGCACCCGCGACGATGGCGATGAATGTTGGTATTGCAGTCTTGATCAACAAGCTGATAGGCCAGTACCACCAACGTCCACCGGTCCAGAAGTGACCCAACAAGTAGCCGACGCCGGACAGCGAATCGTTCGTCGAAAGGAATCGAATACCCGTTACGAAAGGTGTGGGTAGCGCCCATTCCGCATGAAGCGACTGGGCTGGATTTAGCACTAGGTAACTGCACCAAAGCGTCAGCCAAGCGAGCACGATGACGAGTGTGGCGCTACCAATTCCGCGTCGCCAGGTGCGTTCGGAGCGGAGCACCCAAACAGACACGAACGCGACGAGCAGCAGTCCAGTTAGTTGGCTGGCAACCGCGGTACCGACTGCCAAGCCGACAACGATCAAGTGTCGCCTGGTGCGATTGCCGAGCCAGTGCACGAGTGCTAGCGCGGTGGCCAACGTTGTTACGGCGAACGGCAGGTCAACCCCATCAAGGTGTCCTAGTCCGATCACCAGTGGTGCCGACAGCCACAGCGTCGCCGCTAGCAAGCCTGCCGATGCGCCAACGAAACGCCGTCCGAGCAAGAAGATCAACCATGCACACAACAAAGCTTCGCCAATCGGCACGAGTCGACCTGCGAAGACCACCCGGTGCCAGGTTCCGGCAGCCACCTGAGCCCGCAAGAACGAAGCGGAGTACGTCCATTCGTCGGCCGTTCTAGCAACAGCTGGTGAAGCTGGGTGCGTGAAGAGAACTGACAGCGCTGCGATCGCCTTGAACAAAGGGGGATGCTCAGGATTGAGAGTGACGTCATGCTGCAGCAGTGCGGCAGTGCCAGCCGAAAGGTAGACCGGCTCGTCGAACGTTGCCGAATCTCGCCAAGCTTGAGTTCCTGCCGCTGCCGTGAAGCCGAGCACCAGCAGGACTGCCGCCACTCGTAGCCACTTGGTCAGCCGGTGTGCGCGGTCCAAACCTGCCCGTCCCAGTAGCGCCAGGTGGCACTGCGCGTCGGGTCCGGATACCAGCCCGCTGGCGGAAGTTGGACCGGACCCTGACTGGCAGGTGCGATCGGATCGACTGGCCACTGCAACGCTTGAGGTGCAGCAGTCGCAACGGCGGGGCGTCGGCCTCGGACAGCACCGATGATTAGTAGAAGTAGTCCGAAGACGAACAACAGGCCGCACCCCAGCACCCCAGCAATGCGTCCGCCCGGGAACATGCTGACGATTCCGGCGAACGTTGGCGCAAAGATGAAAGCTGTGCCGTCGTTGCCGGCTATAACAACGCGGTAACTACCGGCGCTAGGGGCCATGAACTTCAGTTGCGCCGTAAAACTGTTGCTGCCACGTGTTATTTGTTGATTGCTGCCAGACGTTGCGTCATGCAGCACCACTTGACGGCCGTCCGGTCCAGTAACTGCGACGTCGAAGGTGGTCAATCCTGTCAGCAAAGCGGCTGCCGCCGCTGCATTACTGCGGGTGACCAAGGCGGCCTGAACGTTTGCGCCCACGGGGACTCCGCCGTCGGCCACGTAGATGGCCCACTCGCCTTGTGTCAGGTAGACCGAAGTGTCGACGGGAGCTGTCAGGGGAGTGGCCAGAAAGGTATTTGTGATCACGTGTGAGAACCGCGATACGAGTGAGCCGACCAAAACCAGTCCAACGACTAGTGAAAAGGCCATCAGCACGGCACCGAGTGCCAACAACGGAGAACGGCGTGGTGCAGTGTCCATGCGCCTAGATTACTGAATCCGGCCCGCAGTAGGTGCCAATCAGTTGAGAGCCGTCAGCCCATCAAGAATGACTGAGTAGCCGTGGCTAGCGGCGACCTTGGTGCGCAGCACCTTCACCACGAGGGTGTGACGTCCAGCCGTGGCGAAGTTCACCCCGTAACCGACCACCAGATTCTTCGTCGTCGCGGAGTAGGTATTGATCATCGTCTTGTAATTGCCGTCGAGATAGATCGCGGCCCGACCGCAGTAGTTGCACGTGGTGATCAACAGTCGGTATTGCTTGGCGGTGAAGCTGATTGCTGCCGTGGCATTCCATATCGCCGAGCTGACACTTTCAAGCGCCACGGAACCCAGATTGGTGCTCGTCCCCCAGCCGGCGCCGAACCTGAACCATGCAACGCTGAGAGGCACGCTGACGCGAGCCGATGCGGGCGTAGATCTGTTGCCTGCTCGGTCAACAGCCGTAACCGTCGAAATGTACGTGGCACCTCGAACCAAGTTAAGGGCCGCAGATGTCGAGGTTGTGGAGGTCAGCGTCTTTACCAAGCCAGTCCCCAAGCGGGTGATCGCTACGTTGTATGACGCAACTCCCGAGCCTGCTCCATCGCTTGCGCTCCATCGGAAATTGACCGTGTTGCTGGTGGGGGCCGTCACAACTGCGGTTGTGAGCGAGGCAGGCCTCACCGTGTCAACGAAAGTCATTGCATAGCCGCCGATACAAGCTCCATTGGCTTCGCGATAACGCACCCAGATCGGTTGTAAGCCGTCCTGGGCGACGGTGGAGGCCACAGGTGCGCTGGCGCTTGTTGGTACCGGACAAGCCGCGGGGGTGCTCCCGCCACCCGCGCTGAATCCGACAGAGTAGGCACCTGAGACTGACACCGACCTGGTGGCGGTAGCAGTGATCGGCACGTCGTGGCTAGTCGAATACTGCGGTGCCACGACATCGATTCCGAGGTAGAGCCAGTTCGCCAAGTTCGTCCAGTTTGGAGCACCGAGCCCGCTTGCTTTGTCATAGCCAATGCCGGCCGAGTACGAGCCATTCGTGCCGTTCTGGATGTCACGGAAACTACGCGAACCACTGGCGACGCCGAGTCGAAGGTCGGTGCTTTGGGCGTCGTAGAGGTAGGGCTGGATGACGCCTAGCTGCCCACTGGTCGCAGCACCTAGCGACATCTGCAAGTCCGCAAGAGTCGCTGCGGCCAACGGTGATGCCAGGGATGTCCCGCCAACGCGGCACCAACTGGGTAACGCGCATTGCGCGGTGTCGGTGGTGTAGATCGTAAAGAATCCTTGGTTGGGATCTGCCGCCAGTGAGATGTCTGGCACGAGCCTGTGCGCCGATGGAGTCGCGCTTATCTGCCAAGCCGGCTGCGCCTCCATGACGGATACGCCGCCACCGCCGCCCGAACTGTTGTGCCACCAAACACTTTCGATTGGAGCCGTTGGGTTCGTTGGGTCAGTGGTTAGTCCGCCGACTCCGACGACGTAGGGACTCGACGCCGGGTAGTCGACACCGAGCGATCCTCCGCAATCAAAGGCGCCAGAGTCGCCGGACGCGGCGAAGACAGTTACTCCGGCGGCGGTCAGACTCGCAAATGCGGAATCAATCGCGGTGAGGTCGCTTGGAGCATAGTTCGTTTCACATTGGCCCCACGAGATGGACAGCGCGGTAATGGGCGGCGAAACAGTTCCGGCATCGCTGGCTACGGTATTTAGGGCGTCGAGGTAGGTGGAGAGCAATCCATCGTTTGGAGCCACATAGGCCCGCTGATTGGCATTGGGCGCAGTTGCGATTAGGGATTCCTGGTCGAGCGCCACTTCGATATCACCGCCCGTGCCGTCAGGTGACGTTGGATTCGCACCGGCCACCCCGATACCGGTGTACTGACCAGAGCCGACCGGATCACTCAGCCCGGGGACTTGTGTGGCTACGAACGTGGTGAGGGCGCTGGGATCCCAACCCGAAAACTGCAGGGTTGCAATGGTCAACTGCCGGGGACCGATGACGCCGGAACTGGCGGGAGCACCGTAGAGCGTGCGGGCGATTGGCCCGGTTACCTCACCAGGCAGCGCAGACAGGGTAGCTGGTTGCTGAGGGCCGGCGGCGGTTACCAGCATCGGCCGCTGCAGTGGCACGGTCTGAGCACTGCTGACAGCAAACTTCACAAGTCCACGCAGTGTTGCTGGAACAACTGCTCCACCTGCTGTCGACATTCGGCGTTGGCCACCGGGCGGCATGGAGGGCGACGTGCCGAACAGCGAGTTCACCGTCGCCGTCGCACCGGACACCGTAACCGCGAATCGGTTTTGGTCGGTGACGGTCAGGCCCATCGCCCGAGCAGTGGCAACAACTCGTGTTCGGGCTCCGCTAGCTGGCCCAGCAGCGGTGAGTCGCGTTTGGCGTTGTGAAGTAGTCAGCCCCCTGGACGTTGTCAGCGCCGCCATGGCCGCGGGATTCGCATCGGCCAACTGGAGGGTGACCTTGAGGTGGTTCGGATCGGTCGCCGGAGGCGCGGGAGTGGATGCCGACGTTGCACGCGAGCCCAGTTGCGTGATGTGTGGGCGGGACTTCGCAAGAACCGTCGAGTTCGCCGAGGCACCCGCCGGAGCAGCCAGGCCCAGCGCGAGCAGGCCGAAGGTGCCACTGGCGATGATCGCCGTCTGCCGGTAGCCCACGTCTTGCCTTCCTATGTGGTCGCTGAAGACCCAGCGTAAATTCGCCTATCGCTATATTCGGCCGCATCTGCTTGGGGCTTGAGCCAACCTGGCGATGGGAGGCGGTGGGTGTCGATGATCGTCAGCGACCTGCTCGCCCGCCGCGACCTACGACTGGAATTGCTTGTTGAAGGCGACCTGTCTCGCACGATCAGGTGGGTTCACGCGAGCGAGCTTCCCGACCCTGCCCCCTACCTGCGCGGCGGCGAAGTAGTTCTCAGTGTCGGAGTTTGGTACACCGGTCCCGAATCAGTGGAGCGCTTCGTGGGCGGCTTGGCCAGGTCGAATGTGGCTGCACTCGGTTTCAGCCCCTACGAGCAACTGCCCACGATCCCGCCCGATGTAGTCGACGCCGCTCAACGTCATGGCATGACATTGTTCGAGGTGCCC
This sequence comes from uncultured bacterium, assembly GCA_903825575.1. GTDB lineage: Bacteria > Actinomycetota > Actinomycetes > S36-B12 > CAIKAW01 > CAIKAW01. The sequence goes on from CAIKAW010000013.1 coordinate 24,053, forward strand.
GAGGATGTGCCGTTCATTGTGGTTACCGAGGCCTTTATCGAGGCGTCGATGGCAAGTCGCGAGCGGCCCTTGCGGGAGAGTGCCAGCCGGAATGCCGAACTGGTTCGCGGTCTCCAGGGTGGCCAGGGGCTGGAGGCGCTGCTACGGGTGCTTACCCGAGCGATCCCGGGCAGCGCAGCAGTCGTCGCAGACCATCGAATACTCGCGCGCGTGGGACCGCAGACGATTCCGCCGGAAGTCTTGGATGCTATGGCCCGGGGCGTTGACGGCGCCGTCGTCGACGCAGGCTTTCGGGTATATCCGATTCCTGCCGATCCTGCTGCGGCTGCCCTGGTGGTTCAGACACACGGCGAAACCCCCTCGATCGACCAGAGCGCCGCCGTCGATCAGGTGCTCGCATTCTTGGCGATCGAACTTCAGCGGCTCAGGTCGATCCGCGAAAATGCCCGCCGCTACGCCACCGAACTGTTTGAGCTCATTGATGAAGGTGTTCACGAACATGCAGCGACTGTCGCGCGCATGCGATCTCTGGGGCTCTCTCCGCACGAGCCGATGGTTGTTGCCTGTGTTGAGGGTTCGGACCAGCAGCGAGTCTTGCGCCTCGTTGAGCGGTGGCTGGACAACCGTGACGGTGTCAGCGTGGCCGGTATCAAGACCGGCCAAGTCTTGGTTCTGTTGCCCGCGCCGGGCGACGCGGACGTTTCACAATTTGCTATCGAGTTACACGGAGCGCTTGGCGGGGTCGCCTTAGTTGGGTTCGGGTCGCCCGCCAAAGATGCTCACTCGATCCGTGACAGCCTCGTGGAGGCTCGTTACGCAGCTCGATTTGCGGCTCGAAGACGGGACGTGGGGTATGCCACCCACGACGAGTTGGCCTCGCACGTGGTGCTCCTTGCAACCCAGCCTGACCGCGAACTCTTGCGTTTTGAGCAGGCGTTGCTGCTCCCCCTGGTTGAGCATGACCAACGGCGGAATTCCGGATTGCTTGCGACCCTCGACAGGTTTCTGGCCACGGCCGCCCAATACAAAACGACCGCCGATGATTTGCACATTCATGTGAATACCTTGCGACTGCGGTTGACCCGGATCGAGGAATTGACGGGTCGAGATTTGGCCCGGATGGATGATCGGGTGGACTTCTGGTTGGCTCTCCGAGCTCGGGACCTTCGCCAAGAGCGTTTCCGGCGCGAATCAAACTAGAGATTGCTCCATTTCTACTGTCAGGTACTGTCGGTAAATCCACTTACGGGCTGACCGGGAGAGGGCCACACTCACGGCTAAATCGACCCCATCTCAGGGTCGTGCAAAGGCGTGGAGGCCCCACCGTGACGGCGCAACTGGATCGACCTCAACTGCTTCGGCTCCCCAATGGCGAGCGAGCAGTCCCTACCTTCTCTGCGAC
>CAIKAW010000014.1 GCA_903825575.1 uncultured bacterium
CGGTCGAACCAACCTGACCATGGCTCTGACTGCGAAGAACATGCCCTACAAGCATTCGTTTGGCCCGTTCGCTCCCGAGGTGTACCGCGTACCGATGTCTTACCCGTACCACGATGGACTCTCCGGACCCGAAGCCGCGGCTGCCGCAATCTCGCGCATCGACAAAGAGGTAGGCGCCGCTAACGTCGCAGCGATCGTGATCGAACCGATTCAAGGTGAAGGCGGGTTTATCGTTCCGGCCGCTGGATTCCTACCTGCGTTGGTCGACTTCGCAAAGGCCAACGGAATCGTCTTTGTCGCAGACGAAATCCAGACTGGCTTCGCCCGCACCGGCGACTGGTTTGCCAGCAACCACGAGGGCATCGTCCCGGACCTGATCACAACAGCAAAGGGCATCGCGGGCGGCTTGCCGCTAGCGGCCGTGACGGGTCGCGCGGAAATCATGGACTCGGTCCACTCTGGCGGACTCGGTGGCACCTACGGCGGAAACCCCATCGCATGTGCGGCCGCACTCGGTTCGATCGAGACGATGACCGAACTTGATCTACCCGCGCGAGCACGCCACATCGCCGAGGTAATGGTCCCCGTGCTCGAGCGGATTGCCGCCAAGACGGGAATCATCGGCGACATTCGTGGTCGCGGCGCGATGCTCGCGGTTGAAATCGTGAAGCCAGGCACCAAGGATCCTGACTCTGACACGACCTCGGCAATCGCTAAGGCCTGTCACGCACAGGGCGTTGTCGTGCTGACGGCTGGTACTTACGGAAACGTGTTGCGCTTCCTGCCACCACTCGTCATCGGCGACGAGTTACTGCTCGAAGGACTTGGCGTTCTCGAAGAAGCTTTTGCCGGGGTCAAGTCTGCGGGTTAGACGAACTTAGGCGCGCTTCACGAAGCGAAAATAAAGCGCGCCGAATACCAAGACAATGCCGACGTTCGCTGCCAGTCGCGGCCAGAGGTGATGTCTGAAGATCAGAATGTCCACGCCGACTATTACGACGACCATGACGAGCACGTAGATGGCGCTAACTGCATTCTTTCCCATTCGTCCTTCTTACTCCGTGCCAACTAGCGCCACAAGGACCCCGATGTACGGGGTTGCTGAGAGTCTACCCTCGGCATCGGATTAGGATTTCTTGGAGACAAGCAGCGATCTACCCGAACTCAGAGAGACTCTCTGACGGCCACGGCAGTGTGGGGTGTTGAGTGCTAGAAGAAGTCGTCCACATTCGAAGGGCTGCGCCATCGGATGCGGCGGTCATCGCGGCACTGAATCTCTTTGTTCATGAGCCGCATCTTCAGGCCATGCCGGATGACTACCGGCCGTACGACCAGGCGGCGGCAGCCGCCTACTTCGCGGACGCAATTGCCAATAAGAGCCACATGGTCTGGCTTGCCGAAATCCAGACTCGTCCCGTCGGTTTCATCGAAGCGGAATTGCGTACTCGCGCCAATAATCCGTTCACGTCTCCGCTGATCATTGTTGAGGTTCAGCAACTGGCGGTAGCGACCGACGCCCGACGGGTGGGTGCGGGGCGCGCCCTAATGTGCGCGGTCGAGAACGAGTGCTCAGCCCTCGGTGCGAGCGAAGTGCGTTTGCAGCATCGGGCATTCAATGACGGCGCCCACAGATTTTATGGAGCATTGGGCTATGAGACCTACTCCGTCAGCATGCGCAAGCCTCTGTTGTAAAACCCCCTTCGCACCTACCGTGCAGTTGCTAATGTCTGCGAATGGAAACGGTCACCGACACACTTGTCATCGGGGCTTCGGCCGCTGGCCTAGCGACGGCGGCCGAGTTGTTACGGCATGGCCATACCTTCGAAATCGTTGAATCCGAAGATGTTGTTGCGTCATCGTGGCGACGCCACTACGACCGCCTACACCTGCACACTCCAAAGGGTTTCTCGGGATTGCCCGGTCTGCCCATGTCCAAGAGTTGGCCGCGCTACCCGTCACGTGATCAGGTTGTTGAGTACTTGGAGCTTTACCAGCAACACTTCGGCATCCGTCCGCACTTCGGACAGTCGGCTCAGCGCGTCGAACTCGTTGACGGAACCTGGGAGACCACCACTAACAAAGGGACCTGGCGTTCTGCGAACGTAGTAATCGCCACTGGGCGGGCGAGAGCGCCCGTGCGCCCGACGTGGCCCGGGATAGACCAATACCAAGGCGAACTCCTGCATTCATGCCAGTACATCAATGGCGACCCCTGGAAAGGTCGACCTGTTCTGGTCGTCGGGTTTGGTAATTCGGCTTGCGAACAAGCATTGGATCTGGTCGAACATGGAGCCGAGGTTCATCTGGCCGTGCGATCACCGGTCAACGTGCTACCGCGTGACATCTTCGGCTTGGTACCCGTCTTGCCGTTGGGAATCGTGCTGCGCCGGTTGCCGCCCCGCTTTGCGGACGCGTTGGCTTGGCCCCTCATCCGCAGCACCGTCGGCGATATAACCAAGCAAGGGCTTAAGAAACTGCCTTATGGGCCCAATACGCAGATGGCCCGGGATCAGCACATTCCGCTGCTTGACATCGGCACGATGGATCAGATCAAGAAAGGCCGCATCGCCGTGCACGGCGATTTGGAGCGATTTACCGCCGATGGTGTCGTCTTCTCGGATCGATCACAGGTGGCATTTGACGCTGTGGTCTTAGCTACCGGATACCGAGCTTCGGTTGGCGATTTCCTCGTCGGCTGGGAAGTTGTCTGCGACTCATTCGGAACGCCGAAAGTATCTGGCGTACCAACAGATCTCCCGGGCCTGTACTTCTGCGGTATGTACGTTTCGCCAGCCGGGATGCTTCGTGAGATCGGCATTGAAGCAACCCGAATTGCGACCCACATCAACGGATAGTCGGATCATTCTGCGGCTTCAGCTATCGGCATCCTCGTGAGCGATGCGACCGATCTGTCGCCAGATGGCGATGAGGATGACAGCGCAGCCGAAGAATCCGAACCAATATGGGGCGATGATTCCCCAACGACTGGCCATCAGCCCACCCAGCGCACTACCAATAACCAGGCCCCCCATCATGGCAATTGAGTAGACGCTCCCTACTCGACCCTGCAGCTCGATGGGGACAGCACGTTGCCGGACACTGATCGCCGTTGCTGCCCAGTAAGCCACGTGAATCCCAAACAAGAATAGGATCGCTAACGCCACTGCCGGCCTTCTCGTCGCCGCCAGCACCAAGTGGGTGAATGTCTCGACGATCAATCCGTAGCGCATGATGTTCGCGATGCTGACGTGTTGCTCCAGCCACCCGTAGGTCATGGTTCCTAGCAGACTTCCGAGCGCAGACGCGGCCGTGAGCAGGCCGAACCCGACCGAGCCCATTCCTAGGCGCTGCTGGGAATACAGCACCAGGACCGACCACGACGCCCCATACGTGATGTTGAACGTCAAGATCTGGATGATCAGAGCCCGCATCGCCAAGCTTGTGCGTGTCCACCGCAGTCCTTCCAGGATTTCGTGGCGCAGTTGACGCCGTTCACCTGATGCTTCGGTGAGCGGAGGAAGAATCACCCGAGTGAATA
>CAIKAW010000015.1 GCA_903825575.1 uncultured bacterium
GAACAGCCAGCCGCGGCCGTCGCAAACGAGTACTACGTCGGAGCCATCAACCGGGTTGGGATCGAAGACCTCGGTACTGACGACTTCTACGGCCAGTCGTACTTCGTCGACCCAGAAGGCAACTATGTCGGCGATAAGGGCGACCCGCACAACCCAGAACTAATCGTGCGCGACCTTGACATGGACTTGCTCGCTGAGGTGCGTAATCGCTGGGCGTTCTATCGCGACCGTCGACCGGATGCCTACGGCGACCTAGTCCGTCCGTAATCACCCTCCGCGAATAGAGGAACTGGCATGGCCACGCTGATTAAGAACGGCACGGTGGTGAATCCGACCGGTGCCACGGTTGCTGATGTGCTGATCGACGGTGAGCAAATCGTCGCTCTGCTGGCTCCGGGGGACAACCGCTTTGGCGTCGATCTAACGGCCAGTGTTGAGAACGTGATTGACGCCACCGGTAAGTACGTCATTCCCGGTGGCGTCGACGTTCACACCCATATGGAACTGCCATTCGGCGGGACCAACGCTTCGGACACGTTCGAGACTGGCAGCCGCGCCGCAGCTTGGGGTGGCACCACCACGATCGTCGACTTTGCCGTGCAGCGCACGGGGGAGCGAGTTCAGGACGCGCTTGCGGCTTGGCATGCCAAGGCGGCCGGCGAATGTGCAATCGATTACGGCTTCCACCAGATCATTGGTGGGGTAGACGACGAATCCCTGAAGGCGATGGACGAGCTAGTCGCCGAAGGCATTACGAGCTTCAAACTCTTCATGGCCTACCCCGGGGTGTTCTACTCGGACGACGGCCAGATCCTGCGGGCGATGCAAACTGCTGCTGGCAACGGTTCGACGATCATGATGCATGCCGAGAATGGCATCGCTATTGACGTTCTAGTCGCCCAGGCGATTGCGCGTGGCGATACCGATCCGCGATACCACGGCCTGACTCGGCCGTGGGAAACAGAGCAAGAAGCAACGCACCGGGCGATCATGTTGGCTCGACTCACCGGCGCACCGCTGTACATCGTGCATATGTCGGCCAAGCAAGCGGTTGACACCCTCGCGGCCGCTCGCAATGAGGGGCACAACGTATTTGGCGAAACTTGCCCGCAGTACCTGTACCTCTCGCTCGAAGAGCACTTGTCGGCACCCGGTTTCGATGGTGCCAAGTACGTCTGCTCGACCCCGTTGCGTTCCCGCGAGGAGGGTCACCAGCAGGAGTTGTGGAAGTACCTACGTACGAACGACCTGTCCGTAGTGTCAACAGACCATTGCCCTTTCTGTATGAAAGAGCAGAAGGAACTGGGCCTAGGTAACTTCGCCAAGATTCCTAATGGCATAGGCACGGTGGAGCACCGCGTCGACCTGCTGTACCAAGGTGTTGTTGACGGGCACATCTCGTTAGCTCGGTGGGTGGAGTTGTGTTCGACCACGCCAGCGCGGATGTTCGGCCTTTACCCGCGCAAGGGTGCGCTGTTCCCAGGGGCAGACGCTGACGTAGTTATCTACGACCCAAACAAGCGCAATCGGATCTCGGTCGAAACTCACCACATGAACTTGGACTACTCGGCCTACGAAGGCATCGAGATCGCCGGCGGCGTCGACACCGTTCTATCCAGGGGCAGTGTGATCATCTCCGGCAATCAGTACCTCGGGCGCAAGGGCCACGGGCAATATCTGCGCCGGGGCTTGTCGCAGTACCTCATCTGAACCACGGAGGATTTCATGGAGTTCGGCGTCGTACTGCAATGCAACCCACCGGCGTGGAAAGTTGTCGAGTTGGCCAAGCAGGCTGAACTGGGCGGCTTCACCCATGTTTGGACCTTTGACTCGCACCTGCTCTGGCAGGAGCCGTACGTCATCTACAGCCAGATTCTGAGCAACACACACAGAATCAAGGTTGGCCCCATGGTGACCAACCCTGCCACGCGCGACCACACGGTCACCGCGTCCGTGTACGCAACGCTAAACGAAATGTTCGGCAACCGCACAGTGTGCGGCATCGGACGTGGTGACTCGGCGGTGCGCGTCACCAACGGAGCGCCGGTCACCTTGGCGGAATTGCGTTCGGCGGTTCGAACGATTCAGGACTTGGCGAACGGCCGCGAAACCGACTACAAGGGCAGCACCCTGCGCTTCCCATGGAGTCCGGACAGTCGCCTAGATGTCTACGTGGCCGCCTATGGGCCCAAAGCATTGGCGCTGACTGGTGAAGTAGGCGATGGATTCATCCTGCAATTGGCCGACCTTTCCATTGCCGAGTGGAGCATCAACGCCGTGCGCGCGGCCGCTGCTGCCGCCGGGCGTGACCCAGCATCGGTAAAGATCTGTGTAGCCGCACCGGCTTACGTTGGCGATGACATCGCACATCAGCGGGACCAGTGCCGATGGTTTGGCGGCATGGTCGGCAACCATGTGGCCGACATCGTTGCGCGCTACGGCGAGGGCGGCATGGCAGTGCCTAAGGAGCTAACCGACTACATCAAGGGCCGCAAGGACTACGACTACAACGACCACGGTCGGGCCGGCAACACGCACACCTCGTTCGTCCCAGACGAGATCATCGACCGGTTCTGCATCCTCGGCCCGGTTGAGGCCCACATTGAAAAGATCAAGGCCCTCAAGGCGCTAGGTGTCGATCAGGTCGCCCTCTACTTGCAGCACGACGCTAACGAGGACACCCTGAAACGCTATGCCAACGAAATCATGCCAGCGATCCGCGAGCATGTCGTAGCCAAGAAGTAGCGAAAGCAGGAATCAAGTGCGCCCACCGTTCCCACCGTTCGACAGCGAGACCGCCAAGGCCAAGGTTCGGGCGGCCGAGAATGCTTGGAACACGCGTGAGCCAGAGCGCGTGGCTGGGGCGTACACCGAGGATTCGGTATGGCGTAATCGTGGGGAGTTCGTCACCGGCCGAGCTGCGATTCAGGAATTCCTGGTTCGTAAGTGGGAGCGCGAGCTGGATTACGTGCTGCGCAAAGAGTTGTGGGCCTTTACGGACGACCACATTGCCGTGCGATTCCAGTACGAGTGGCACGATGCCGCCGGACAGTGGTGGCGTAGTTACGGCAATGAGAACTGGGAATTTGCCTCAGCTGGTTTGATGCGGCGGCGCGAGGCCTCGATCAATGACGTCGCGATCCAAGAAAGCGACCGTCGTATTTTCGGGCCGCGTCCAGAAGGCGATCAGACCCCGCTGCCCTTGGCGTAGTTGTCGGGTGCCATGAGTTTGGCAACGAGTTGGCTTTCACCATGGGGCGAGGATGCAAGTTGGGAGCGGACACCTTCGTAGTCGGCGGTGTCTTTGTTTTGGCTCAACTTGAACTTGACGGTGACTTCAGTGATGGCGATTTCGATTCCGACGATTTCCGTTAGAAGTTGTTCGACGTAGGACGCTGGTGCGTCCGAGACGGCCCAAGGTTCTGCTCGCTTAGATTCATGCTGATTGGTTAGGTCCGTTACGAACGCGTGCAACCAAGGCGCGTCATCGTGGATTGTTGCCGTCCCTCGCAGATGCGCCACTGCATAGTTCCAGGTCGGGACCACCCGGCCGTGTTCGAGTTTGCTCGGGTAGGCCGAGGGGCTCACGTATACCTGGGGCCCGCTGACTACCAGAAGGACCTCGGCGCCGCCGCCGATTGCACGCCACTGCGGATTGGCGCGCGCGAAATGGGCCCGAACTTGGCCCCAGCCGCGCTCGGTTACCGCAGCCGCATCGACGTCCCATCGGATTGGGAGTCGAGTGGCATCGGGTCGACCTTGTTGGTTCATGCTGATCAGGTCAGCGGCCCCAACTTCGGACACAAAGTTGGTTATGGCCGTGGGATCGGTCACCGTGAATTCGGCAGGTAGGTACACGCAACGCAGGGTAGTGGCGGGGTCGCTTGGGTGCCGAAAGTGGGGCGCAAGGACCTTGGGGAGTGGGACTTTTGCCGCTGAAAATGCTATTTGAACAGGCATAGCGTGCAGAACATGCAGGATATGCAGAACCAGCAGGCACCGCACAGCAGCGGCGGGCGACTGTTGACCGCTACCGCGGTCCAGCACCGGCTCGGCGTAGATCGATCCACTGTCTACCGGATGGCCCTCGATGGCCGTTTGGTTGCGGTCAAGGTCGGTCGCCAATGGCGCTTCCCAGCTTCGGCTATCGAAGACCTCCTGCCCCAGCCGGCCGCGGTTGGTTTTGGTGTCTCCCGCGAGTCAGCCTTCGCCCTAATCACGGTGACCGCCGAACTGCTTGGAGTGATGATGGTGGTTACGGACATGGATGGCCAAGCCATTACTGAGGTCGCTAATCCCAGCCGCTGGTATGCCCAACGAGCCCAAGATCCGCGCACTCTCGATGTCTGCACAACCGAGTGGCGGGGCATGGCCGACGACCTGCAACTACAACCAGAGTTCCACTCGGGCGCGTTGGGATTCGAATGTGCGCGCAGTTTCATTCGCTCTGGTCATCAACTCATCGGCATGGTGCTAGCTGGGGGCGTAGCACCGCTTAACAGCGTACGGCCCGACCTTTACTCACTTACCGAAGACGAGCGCGCTCGCGTGCTCGAAACCCTGCCCAGGGTGGCCGCGGCCTTATCCCGGGCGCATGTTCGCCCGCAGCACGGAATCGAGGGATCGCAATGAAGCAACTAGTGGTGCTCGGCGCTGGAACCGCCGGAACCATCGCAGTGAACAAACTCCTACCACGCCTAGCGCCGGGGGAGTGGAAGATCACGATGGTTGACCAGTCACCTGATCACATCTATCAGCCTGGTTTCCTTTTCATCCCGTTTGGCACCTATCAGCCTGCCGAGGTAGTCAAGCCAAAGGAACAGTTCATCCCAGCCGGTGTTGAACTGGTGCTGGCCGAGGTAGATCGGGTAGACGCTGAAGCCAATGTGGTTCGACTCGTGGCTGGACGCGAATTGGCTTATGACTACCTGATTATCGCTTCGGGCACCACGCCGCGGCCGGATCAAACACCAGGGATGGACGACCCAGAGGTGTGGCGTAAGAGTGTCCACGAGTTCTACACGTTGGAAGGGGCCACAGCCCTCCACGAAGCGCTGGAAGCGTTCACCGGCGGCCGCCTGGTAGTTCACATCACCGAGATGCCAATCAAGTGCCCGGTGGCTCCGTTGGAGTTCACCTTCCTTGCCGATGCATACTTCAAGGAGCGCGGTATCCGTGACCAGGTCGAACTGATCTATGTCACGCCGCTCGAGGGTGCGTTCACCAAGCCAGTGTGTTCGACGAAACTCGGTGGCATGCTCGATGTTCGCCAGATCACCCTCGAACCCGACTTCATGATTGAACGAGTCGATGCAGCAGCTCGGATGATCGTGTCGATGGATGAGCGTGAGATCCCGTTTGATCTGCTTGTTACTGTGCCGCTGAACATGGGGGCAGATTTCGTCGCACGGTCTGGCCTCGGGAACGAACTGAACTACGTTCCGGTCGACAAGCACACACTCCTGAGCAAGGCATACGACAACATCTTCGCTATCGGTGACGCGTCAGACATTCCCGCGTCCAAGGCAGGCAGTGTTGCTCACTTCTCGATGGATCTGTTCCCCGAGAACTTCCTAAACCATGTGGCGGGTCGGCCTATGACCGCAATGTTCGATGGTCACGCGAACTGCTTTATTGAGTCTGGCGATGGCAAGGGCCTGTTGATCGACTTTAACTACACAACCGAACCGATGCCAGGAAAATACCCGCTTCCGGGGGTTGGGCCATTCACTTTGCTGGCTGAAACCCAGACGAATCACTGGGGCAAGCTCATGTTCCGTTGGATGTATTGGAACCTGCTGCTCCCTGGTAAAGATCTACCACTGCCGGCGCTGATGTCCATGGCCGGCAAGCGAACGGAGGGCTGACGTCATGACCACTTTGCTCGAACGCGACCAGGTCGAAGCGCGACTCGACCTACTTTCTGCCCAGGTGGCGTTCATCGCTGATGAGTTGGCTGTGCAACGACAGTTGCGGCTCCAAGCCACTGAACTAATCCATGACCTGTCACCCGTGGCCGGAGCTGCGATGGATCTTGCAACCAGCAAGTTCACGGTTATCGACGACAAGGGCTATCTAGAGTTCCTCACGCAACTGATGGACGTTATGGATCGAGTCGTCACCTCGTTCAGCCCAGAAGACGTGCATGCTTTGGGCGACAACGTGGTGCTGATCCTCGAAGCCGTAAAGCAGATGACCCAGCCCGAGATCATGGCGCTACTTCGTCGAACGGCTGTTTCGGCCCAACGCGTCGACAGCGATGTCGTAAATCCGCCGTCAATGTTTGGCCTGGCCCGCCAGTTGCGTGACCCAGACGTACGGCTCGGTTTGGCCCGGGCCCTTTCGCTTCTTCGCACCATCGGTGCAGAGGAACAAGTCGACTCCCCGAAGGAATGAGCACCATGTCTGTTGCAACCATCGAAGGTTACGAAGTCCACGTGAACGAAGAGGGCTTCCTCACCGAATATGACGAGTGGAATGAAACCCTCGCACTGAAGTTGGCCGAGAACATCGGCGTCGAAATGACTGATCGTCACTGGGAGATCGTGCGTTGGCTGCGGGCTGATTTCAAAGAGCAAGGCGAGACCGCGACAACCCGACGGACCCAGACGGTGGGCGGATTCCCCACCAAGGAGCAGTTCGAACTGTTCCCCAAGAAGCCGGCCAAGAAGATGGCCTATATCGCGGGACTTCCCAAGCCCCACGGTTGTGTGTGAGAAGGAGATTGACATGAGCACCCAAACAGTTCCCGCAGTCGTACCCAACTTCGACGACGAAGCCAATGCCGGTCGTAAGCTGGCAATCATTTGCTCCAAAGGCAACCTCGATATGGCTTACCCAGGCCTGATTCTGGCGAATGCAGCCCTTGGCGAAGGTGTTGAGACGCATCTGTTCTTCACCTTCTGGGGCTTCGACATGATTCTGAAGTCTCGGATGAACGACCTGAAGTTCTCGCCGGTTGGAAACACAGCAATGCATATGCCAGTTGGTGACATGCGGGTACCAGCATCGCTAGCTCCGGTGCCCGGAATGCAAGCCATGGCGACCAAGATGATGAAGCACCAGATCGCGGGCTTAGGTGTTCCCGAGGTGCCCGAGTTCCTGGAGCAGATCGTTGCCGCAGGCGGGCATCTGTGGGCTTGTCGGATGAGCGCCGACATGATGCACGTCGATGAGTCGGATCTTTACGACGACGTTGAAGCGATCATCAATGCCAGTACCTTCATCGAGATGACCAACGGCGCTCAACTGCTCTTCATCTAGTTCTTGTGGTTGGCATTCGGATAACGAACACGGCGGCAACCAGCAGGGGCGCGGCGGCTAGGAGATAGGCCAAGCCGAATCCGCTGCGTCCCACTAGCCAGGCGCAGGAAAGCGGAGCGAGCACGAAGCCCAAGTCCCCGACGAATCGGTAGCCGGAGATTGCTTGCGACTGGGCTGGCCCGCCGGCTCCAAGCAAGCTGGGGACGGTTGCCCCGAAGAGTCCCGAACCCAAGCCAATGCCGATGAGAAGAACATAGAACACTGCGCGATTGTGAGTGAGTGGGGGTAACTGCCGTCAGAACAGCCACCCTAACCAGGCCAGGGACCAATACGCGACGTCGCCCGACTCGATCCGACCATGAGCCGGCCGGGTAAAGCAGCAGCAGTTCGGCGCCGCCGAGCAATGCGATCGATCCGCCGATCGCGATCGGGCTCATCCCGAGCGTTCGATGTGCGTAGAGCGGTAGCAACGTGATCGTGGCTGCACTCCACGTCCAGAATGCCGCGAAGTTAGCCACCAATGCTGTTGGCACGACGGGGTTACCCAGCGTTGATCGCCACGTTGCCGAATCCGAGTGCGCGGCTCGGTGGGCGGGCGGCTCGGCGAGGTCGCCGCGATGAATCTGCGCGAAGCCCGCAGGCCAAACGAGTGCGAGAGAACACCTCCGACCGGGGCGCCCGCGATGCTTCCGATGCCAAAGGCCCCCCCGAACAGTCCTATCGTGCGTCCAAGGAGTTCGGGTCTCGCGATCGACAGCAGGTATCCGTACCGGGCTGTGAACAGGACTGCAGAACCGATCCCCGTGCAGAACCGCGAAAGCACCGCAAGGTTGAAAGTTGGGGCTAACGCATTACCCAGGGACGGCACACTGACGACACACTGACGACTGCTACTCCAAGTGTCACGGATCGCAGTTGGCCGAGTCGTTCGACCAACGGGCTGCAGGCAAGGTCGGTGATCAGCCGGGCAATCACGAAACTTGAGATGAGCAGCCCGATCGCTCCGTAGCTGACACCAAATGACTTGGCGTAGATCGGAAGCACCGGAATGATCATTCCGGTGCCCAAATTGGCAACCAGAATTGCAACCAGAATTGCGACCAGGATCAGCGAGATCCGTCTGTCCGCTAGGAGAATGCGCAGGCCTGAGCGTTGCGGATTGGCCAAGTTCGAGTCTGCGTCAGAACTTGAAGGGCTTGGGGGGTGCCTCTAGGCGCGCCCGTGGGCAGGTCGCCAGATCCAGCGCCCCATAACTCAGGGCCTCATCGCAGAGTCTGACGACCGTCCAGCCAAGCTCGCTGGCCCGTTTCGTGATCGTGGC
>CAIKAW010000016.1 GCA_903825575.1 uncultured bacterium
ACAGGTCCGCTGAGCGGAATTCTCATTGCCGATTTCTCGCGCGTCCTTGCTGGTCCTTACGCGACGATGCTGCTGGCCGATCTTGGTGCGGAAGTGATCAAGGTGGAACGTCCCGGTGCCGGAGATGACACTCGTGCTTGGGGTCCGCCCTACGCGGCCGATGGGATGGCCACCTACTTCGCCGGGGTTAATCGCAATAAGCGGTCGGTGACGTTAGACCTGTCGGACGCCGCAGATCGTGCCCGCGCCGTTGAGTTGTCCCGCCGGGCCGATGTGCTGGTTGAGAATTTCAAGCCGGGCACCATGGAGCGACTCGGACTTGGCTACGACGAACTGTGCGCGATCAATCCACGACTGGTCTACGCAAGCATCACCGGATTTGGTACGGGCGTTGGTCGGGACCTGCCCGGCTACGACCTAATGGTGCAAGCTGTGGGCGGCTTGATGAGCGTCACCGGGCCGGATCCGGAGCATCCGACGAAGGTTGGCGTGGCACTGGTGGACGTCGTCACTGGATTGCACGCCAGTGTTGGGATTCTTGCTGCGCTTAGACACCGCGACGAGACCGGTGAAGGACAGCGGGTTGAAGTGTCGCTGCTCACGTCGTTGTTGTCGGGATTGGTCAACCAGGCATCGGGATATGTTGAGGCAGGTGTGCTGCCGAAAGCAATGGGCAACGCGCATCCATCGATCTCGCCATACGAGGTGTATGCCACAGCGGATCGTCCGATGGCGATTGCGGTCGGCAACGACGGCCAATTCCGGATATTCGTTGAGCAATTGGGTCGTCCCGAATTTGCTGCCGACCCAAGGTTCGCCACAAACCCTTTGCGCGTAAAGCACCGGGCCGAACTCAAAGAGTTGCTCGAGTTGGCGATGGCAGCCCGTGGGGCAGCGGAGTGGTTCGACTTGTTCTCTGCCGTGGGCGTGCCTTGCGGGCCGATCAACGACCTAGCAGGAGCCTTCGCTTTAGCTCAGCGGTTAGGGCTAGATGCGATCGTCGAGATCGAACAGCCAGGCAGCGCAGCAAGCCGGCAGGTGGCGAATCCGATCAAACTCTCGGCCTCGCCTGCGACCTATCGAACTGCACCTCCAGCGCTTGGTGCCGATCAGCAGGAGTTCCTTGATTGGCTGGCAACTGGTATGGCTGGCAACTGATATGGCTGGCAACTGATGGCCTATAGCCGACCGCCAACAGCGCAGGAGGCCGTGCTGGCCGAATTGCGACGGGTCATAGCGACCGGAGCGATTGCACCTGGCGCACCGATTCGCCAGGATGCGCTTGCAGAACAACTGGGTGTTAGTCGCGTCCCGGTTCGAGAAGCGCTGAAGATCCTCGAAGGCGAAGGCCAGGTGCACTACGAGCCGCATCGCGGCTACACCGTGACTGAATTGTCGGCGGCCGACCTCGACGAGGTCTATCGACTGCGGGAGTTGCTAGAAGCCGAAGCTATTCGCCAAGCCGTTCGACGCTTGACACCTGAAGACTTGGTGCGGATTCGGGCCGCTGGCAAGGCGCTGCATGCGGCCACCAAGGCAGCGGACATGGAGGGCATCACGGACGCGAACCGCGAGTTTCACTTCGCGCTGTTCGAGGCTTGTGGTCAGCCGCGGCTGGTGCGCCTGATTCGTCAGTTGTGGGATGCCACCGAGGTTTATCGCGCTGTGTACTTCCAGAGCGTTGCCAACCGTAAACTCGTTCTGCACGAACACGACGCGCTCGAGAAGGCACTGGTGGCACGTGATGCCAAGGCGGCGATCCGCATCATGGACGAACACCGCCGGAATGCTGTTTCGCGGCTTGCACTTTCCTAGCGGTAGGCCTGAATCCCAGTTAGCGCCTGACCCACAACGAGGGTGTGGATCTCGTTGGTGCCTTCGTACGTGTAGACGCTTTCGAGGTTGTTCATGTGGCGGATGATTGGGTATTCCAACGTCACGCCGTTAGCACCAAGAATTGAACGCGATTCGCGGGCGATCTCCAAGGCAATGCTTGCATTGTTTAGCTTGCCGACGCTGACCTGCTCGGAGCGCAGCCCTTGGGTGTCCTTGAGCTTGCCAAAGTGCACTGCCAACAGCATGCCCTTGCCAAGTTCTAGGGCCATGTCCGCCAGTTTCTTCTGCGTCAACTGGAAACCTGCGAGCGGGCGGTCGAACTGTTCACGGGTGATCGAATAGTCGATCGCAGTCTCCAAACAGTCACGAGCGGCCCCGAGGGTTCCGAACATGATGCCGAAGCGGGCTTCGTCGAGGCAGCCGAGCGGGCCGCGCAGGCCGCGGACATTGGGCAACATCGCAGATTCGGGCAGGCGCACGCCTTCGAGGATCAATTCGCTGGTAACTGATGCCCGTAGCGAGAGTTTGTGGTGGATGACGCGGGTGCTGAATCCGGGTGTGTTAGTTGGAACGACGAAGCCGCGGATTCCGTCGTCCGTGCGTGCCCAGACGACGGCGACTTCGGCAACACTGCCGTTGGTGATCCACATCTTCGTGCCGTCGAGTACCCAGTCCGAACCGTCACGACGTCCGACCGTTCGCATGCCCGAAGGATTTGACCCGTGGTCGGGTTCGGTCAGTCCGAAGCAACCGATCGCCTCGCCTGATGCCATCCGCGGCAGCCATTCGAGCTTTTGTTCCTCGGAGCCATAGGCGTGGATGGCAAACATGGCAAGGGATCCCTGAACCGAAACCAGCGAGCGGATGCCCGAGTCGCCCGCCTCGAGTTCCAGCGCAGCCAACCCGTATGAAACCGCGTCAGTGCCCGCGCAGCCGTAGCCTTCCAGGTGCATGCCCAGAAGACCGAGGGCGCCACATTCACGAGCTATCTCGCGAACCGGGAACTCGCCGGTCTCGAACCACTGGCCGATGTCCGGCTTGATGCGCGTCTCGACGAAGTCGCGAACGACGTCGCGGATTGCGCGCTGCTCTTCGGTTAGCAGGGTGTCGATATCGAATAGCTCGAACGGAAGTTGGCGGGTCATCGTGGCTCCGGGTCGCAGGGACGCAAGATTCGACAAATCGTATCCAATATCCACCTTGCTGTCACGGCGGGGTAGCCGCCCGCCGTGAGTTGAACTACTTGACGGTCAGGTAGAACTTCCGCAAAGGCTCGAGGATGTCCCAGCGCCCGGACCAGCCTCGTGGCAAGAGCGCGGAGTCGCCGGGGCCCAGTTCGCGACTGGTTCCATCAGCATTCGTGAGGCGGCAGCGGCCGGCCATCACGTGCACGGTCTCGCTGTCAGGGCGATCAGTTATTGACCATCCGCCTGGTGTGCAGGCCCAGATGCCGATCTCAAGGCCCAAATCTTCGTCGACGTGCAAGACGAGGCCGGAGGTGTGCGGCGCCCCGACGTCTGCGCCGGTGCGTGCACCCCAATCCTCCAACTCGCGGGACATGAGGTCGGCGGCAGAGTAGTGCTCAAAATCGGGCATGTTCATTCCCCCAAGAATCGTTTGAACAATTTGGCCTGTCGTGACGGTTTGCCGCTTCGTGCTTCGGCCGCATCCGCCCTGCTCATGACTTGTAGACCGGCGTTAACTGCACTCCACCGCAATGGTTCGGGTTCCCATTCCGGCGACTTGTGGCCAACCCAAGGCAGTTTGGTCAGGTCGGTGTCGTTGCGCAGAATCAGATCGGCCAAGGTGCGTCCGGCCAGGTTCGCAGTGCCAACGCCATCGCCGACGTAGCCCCCGGCCGCACCGATTCCAGTGCTGCGATCAAACACGGCCGAGGCGTACCAATCCCGTGAGATGCCAAGCGGGCCGCCCCAGGTGTGCGTGACCGAGTATTGCCGCACGGCAGGGAACAGGTCGCACAGCACCCGCCACAGTCCAGAGTGCACTTTTGCATCGCGGTCATACTCTGGGCGGACCGCAGATCCGTAGTGGTACGGAGCGCCGCGTCCACCGAACGCGAAACGATTATCTGCGGTGCGCTGGCCGTAGATGATCAGGTGCCGGAAGTCTGCGAATGTTTCGCGACGGCGTAGGCCAACTTCGTCCCAAAACGCTTCAGGTAGCGGTTCGGTAGCGATCATTAGCGAGTAGACAGGCACGACCGCGCGTTCGTAGCCGGGCAAGCCTGGGGTGTAGCCCTCAGTCGCGCGAATGATGTTGGGAGCTCGCACATCACCGTGATCTGTGCGCACTACGCCGGATTCGATCCCGGTAACTGTCGTGTCTTCATAGATCGTGACACCAAGCTTGGCGACAGCGACCGCCAGACCGCGAACAAGTTTGGCCGGGTGGATCCGAGCACAGTGCGGGGAATACACCCCGCCCAGGATGTCTGTGGCGCCAAGTGCGGTACGTGCCTCGGCGGCGTCAACGAGACTGATGTCGTCAGGGCCAAAACCCCACGAGCGCTCGTATTCGACCTCATCCTTCGCGCGCTGCAACTGCAACGGTGTGCGAGCAAGTCGGAGGGTGCCGCCCTTAACAAAGTCAGCGTCGATGCCTTCGGCGGCGCACACCCGACCTACCTCATCGACCGTGTCGTTCATCGCGCGCTGCAAAGCGACCGCGGACTCGCGGTCGGAGGTGCGGGCCACCTTTCCAACGCTGGCGGGAAACAGAGCCGAGCACCAACCGCCGTTTCGTCCGCTCGCGCCGAACCCTGCGACGTCGCGTTCGAGCACAACAATGCGAAGGGTCGGGTCTTGTTTTGCTAGGTAGTAGGCCGTCCACAGTCCGGTGTACCCGGCACCGACGATTGCGACATCAGCGGTTGTATCGCCGCCGAGGGGTGCGCGTCGTTCGATGGGATCTGGCAGCGAGTCCCACCACAGACTCAGATTTCGAAGTCCCGCATCGGTCTGACTCATCGGGTCCATCCCAACATGTAGTTCGGCACGGGCAGGGCCGCAGCATTGGCATCGGCTGCCACCGGCGCGCCGAAGGATTCGACTATCGGTATGTAGCCAGCCCACACCGGCCGGTCGAGATCCTCCGGTGCGTCTTCTGGTCCACCGTCGCGGATCTTCACCGAGCACTCGTTCAAGTCCAAGGCCAACACCAATGTTGCGGCCAATTCCTTGCGAGATGGACCGCGAATGTCAGCCCAACGATCCGGCAGTAAATGATCGCTAATTACCCGCAGCGCATGGTCAGCTTCTTCGTCCGTGAGAATCGTGCAGGTGCCAAGGACCATGACGCTTCGGTAGTTCATCGACGACTCGAACGCTGATCGAGCCAGCACTAGGCCATCGAGCAACGTCACAGTCAGGCACGTCGGCGCACCTGCGCCCAACGACCGAAACAGCCGGCTTCCTGACGACCCATGAAACAGGATTCGGTTCCCGTCCCGGGCGTATCCAACCGGAACTACGTAAGGCTGGCCTTCCGAATCAAGCACCGCCACGTGCGCAACCAGTCCCGCATCTAGCACCCCGTGCGCTTTGGCTAGTTCGGTAACGGTGCGCTCTGGCAGGCGCCGAATCCGCGTACGGGGAGTGGATCCGGGAGTCGGATCGGTCACAGGATCGTCCACGCCTCCGTCAGCACGCTACGAAGAATCTGCTCGATCTCGTCGAACTCAGGCTGGCCGATGATCAGTGGCGGAGCCAACTGCACAACGGGGTCGCCACGGTCGTCGGCGCGGCAGTACAGACCCGCGTCGAACAACGCCTTGGACAAGAAGCCGCGCAAGAGTCGCTCGCACTCGTCGTCGTTGAAGGTCTCCTTGGTGACCTTGTCCTTGACCAGTTCGATGCCGTAGAAGTAGCCAGCTCCGCGAACGTCGCCGACGATCGGCAGGTCACGCAATTTGTCAAGCGTTGCCTTGAAGTAACCCTCGTTGGCGCGGACGTGAGCGTTGATGTCCTCGCGATCGAAGATTTCTAGGTTCGCCAAGGCGACAGCGGAACTAACTGGGTGGCCACCGAAGGTGTAGCCGTGCGCGAAGTAGTTGGTGCCGTGGGCGAATGGCTCAAACAGTCGGTCGCTGGCAATCATGGCGCCAATGGGGGAGTACCCCGACGTCATGCCCTTTGCGCAAGTGATGATGTCTGGGGTCACCCCGTATCGGCTCATGGCAAAAGTGTCACCGATGCGGCCGAAGGCGCAGATGGTTTCGTCCGCGACGAACAGCACGTCGTGTCGGTCGCAGATTTCACGCACCCGCTCGAGGTATCCAGGCGGCGGCGGGAAGCAGCCACCGGAGTTCTGGACGGGTTCAAGGAAGACGGCTGCGACAGTGTCGGCACCTTCGAACTCAATAGCTTCCTCGATCCGGTCGGCGGCCCAGATGCCGAACGCCTTTTCGTCATCGGCGTGGTAGGGGGCGCGGTAGAAGTTGGTGTTCGGAACCTTGTGGCCACCAGGCGTCAACGGCTCGAAGTACTTCTTGGCATCAGGGATTCCGGTGATCGCAAGGGCGCCCTGCGGGGTGCCGTGGTACGCGATGGACCGGCTGATGACCTTGTGCTTCATGGGCTTGCCGGTGAGCTTGAAGAACTGCTTAGCCAACTTCCACGCGCTTTCGACGGCTTCACCGCCGCCGGTGGTGAAGAAGACGCGATTGAGGTCACCGGGTGCTTCGTGCGCCAGGCGCTCGGCCAATTCGATCGCCTTGGGGTGCGCGTAGGACCACAGTGGGAAGAACGCCAGTTCGCTGGCCTGCTTGGCAGCGGCTTCGGCCAATTCCTTGCGGCCGTGGCCAACTTGCACGACGAATAGTCCAGCCAAGCCATCGAGGTAACGCTTACCTTGGTCGTCCCAGATGTAGGCGCCCTCGCCTCGCGTGATGATGGGAACGTGTCCACCATTTTCGTAGCTCGAGTGGCGGGTGAAGTGCATCCACAGATTCCGGCGTGCGACCTCGGCCAAACGGTCGGCGCCGGGTTCGGAAACGTACTGCGGTGTGCTTGTCATCGGGTTCCCCAGGTGTAGATCTGTTTACGGAGCTTGAGATGGACAAACGTCTGCGTGGTGCGGACGTTTGGGATGGCGCGGATCTTGCGATTCACAACTTCGAGCAAGTGCGCGTCGTCTTCGCAGACGACTTCGATCATTAAGTCGAAACCACCTGCACAAATAACGACGTAGTCGACTTCGGTCAATTCGGCGAGAGCATCGGCGACCGCTTCGATATCTCCCTCACAGTTAATTCCAACAAAGGCCGCGCGCGGGAACCCGACCTGCATTGGGTCCGTGACCGCCACGATCTGCATCAGCCCGGCATCGATCATTCGCTGGACCCGCTGGCGGACCGCTGCTTCGGACAGTCCGACGGCCTTGCCGATGGTGGCGTAGGGGCGCCGCCCGTCCTGCTGCAACTGCTCGATGATGGCCTTCGAGAGCTGATCTAGGACGAGCCCGCCGGAACGCTCTGTGAGGGCCATGACTGACCATGGTGGTCGAAGTCGAGGCCGAAAGCAAGGGATTTCGTTGTCTTGGTGCCATGAAGATACGAATTACGTTGGTAGAAGCGACCTCTTGTGCTGATACCGGTGGTAGGCCCTAAGGTGGCTTCGGCACCGTGGGGTGCCGGGTGGACCCGACAACTTGGGAAGCGTGATGGGCGTGCGCGCACTGCAGAACTTCATTAATGGCCAATCAGTGGGTTCTAGCGATGGTCGCACCAGCGATCTCGTCAACCCCACAACCGGGGACGTCTTTGCTACGGCGCCGATCTCGACGGCCGCCGACGTGGACCGGGCGTATTCGGCTGCCGCCGAAGCTTTCGACTCCTGGCGTGATTCGACGCCGTCGGAGCGTCAGACAGCGCTATTGAAGATCGCAGACACGCTTGAGGCACACGCTGACGAACTCGTCGCACTTGAAAGTGAGAACACCGGCAAGCCACTAGCTGTAACCGCCAGCGAAGAGATTCCGCCGATGATCGACCAGATCCGGTTCTTTGCCGGCGCTGCCCGCGTCCTGGAAGGTCGCGCTGCAGGCGAGTACATGAAGGGTTTCACTTCGATGATCCGCCGCGAACCGGTCGGCGTCGTTGGTCAGGTAACCCCTTGGAACTATCCGATGATGATGGCTGTCTGGAAGTACGCACCCGCGATCGCCGCAGGCAACACAGTGGTGCTCAAGCCTTCGGACACAACGCCAGTTTCGACCGTGCGGATGGCTGAACTCATCGCAGAAGCACTTCCGCCGGGCGTCTTCAATGTGGTCTGTGGTGATCGCGACACTGGTCGAGCGGTTGTCGAGCACAAGACCCCCGCGATGGTTTCTATCACCGGGTCAGTTCGCGCAGGTATGGAAGTTGCCGGATCCGCAGCCCGCGACTTGAAGCGCGTGCACCTTGAGCTAGGTGGCAAGGCGCCGGTCATCATCTATGACGATGCCGATATCGCAGCGGCTGCCGAATGGTTGGCCGTTGCCGGATTCTTCAACGCTGGTCAGGACTGCACCGCAGCAACTCGAGTGCTTGCTCACGGGCGAATTTACGATGATTTCGTCGCGGCCTTGGCCGAGCAGGCAGCGAGTCTGAAGACCACGTACGACAATGGTCCGAGCGACGAAGATGCAATGGTGCCGCCGGTGAACAATGTGAACCAGATGGAACGGGTGCTCGGATTCCTTTCTCGCACACCAGATCACGCCAACGTTGCAGCGGGCGGCGGCCGCCAAGGCGACCACGGCTTCTACATCAATCCGACGGTTGTAGCCGGCCTGAAGCAGGACGACGAGATGATCCAGAACGAGATCTTCGGTCCTGTCATGACGGTGCAGAAGTTCTCGGACGAGACCGAGGCGCTGCGTTGGGCCAACGGAGTCGACTACGGCCTGGCCTCAAGCGTATGGACCAAGGACTTCGGTCGGGCGATGCGTGCAGCTAAGCGACTGGACTTTGGTTGCGTCTGGATCAACACCCACATCCCGTTGGTCGCAGAAATGCCGCACGGTGGCTTCAAGCACTCCGGCTACGGCAAGGACCTGTCGATGTACGGATTCGAGGACTACACCCGCATTAAGCACGTAATGGCCAACCTCGACTCCTGAAGAAAGTGCCGTACGTACGCATAGGTGGAACATCCCGCACAGCATGAATGTGCGGGATGTTCCATTTCCCTGGCTGCTAGGAAGCCCTGGTGCCACCTCATGCTGACGTGAGCCAAGGGGAACTGGCCGCTAGGGCCTGAGCCGCACTAGGCGGGCGCTACTCATTCGGCTACCAGCCGATTCCGTCGGCTAGTCAGATATTCGCGTTCCGCACTGTTGTCAACCAGGGTCAAGGCCTCGTCGTACGCGGTGAGCGCGCGGGCCAATTCTCCCTGCAGTTCAAGAAGTTGCGCTCGAGTTGCCGCTAGCCGGTGGTGTGCGGTGAGTTCCCCCGAGTCCGCGAGGCCGTCGAGCATTGCCAGGCCGGCGCCCGGGCCGTCGACCATCGCGGTTGCCACTGCAGCATTTAGCGTCACCATAGGACCGGGCGCGATGCGTTCCAGTAACGAGTACAACGCCACGATTTGCGCCCAATCGGTGTCGGCCGCCGCAGGGGCCTCAGCATGCAAAGCGGCGATGGCTGCTTGGACTTGATACGGCCCGACAGGCCCAAGCGTCAGAGCCCGCTCCACTAATGCGATGCCCGCGGCGATCTGATCGGAGTTCCATTGGCTCCGATCCTGTTCGTCGAGCGGGACGAGTCGGCCGGCCGTGTCCACGCGTGCCGGGCGCCGCGCGTCCTGCAGCAGCAGGAGCGCGCGCAGCCCCAATACTTCGGCGACGTTGGGCAGTAGTTGTTGGAGCAGAGTCGATAGTCGGACGGCTTCGACGCAAAGGTCGGGCCTGACAACACTTTCGGTTCCGGTCGCGGTGTATCCCTCGTTGAAGATTAGGTAAACCACGTGCAGGACTGCGGCCGTGCGCTCGTCGAGTTCGTCACCCTCTGGCAGTCGGAAGGGAATCCTGGCCGCGATGACTTTGCGCTTGGCACGCACCAGACGCTGCGCCATCGTTGCTTCAGGGACGAGATACGCCCGTGCGATCTCGGTCGTCGTGAGTCCGCCGACCGTCCGCAATGTAAGTGCGACCTGTGCATCGCTACTTAGCGCCGGGTGGCAGCACAGGAACACGAGTCGCAACTGGTCGTCTGTGAGCGGCCGATCGTCGAGCAGTGCAAGGTCATATTCCGAGTCGGCGCCTAGGGAAGCCGGTTCGCGCGAGGGATCACGCAACCCGCTGGATTCGACTTCTTTGGGTAGTCGCCGGGCTTCGCGCCGGATCCGATCGAGTGCCGCATTGCCGGCCACGGTGGTCAGCCACGCACCGGGATTTCGTGGCACCCCGTCCCGGGGCCAAGTTTCTACTGCCGATAGGCACGCATCTTGAAATGCGTCTTCGGCCACGTCGAGGTTTCCGAAACGGCGCATTAGGGTTCCGAGGACCCGAGCTGATTCGGCTCTAAATAGGTCTTCGGCTATTCCCTGCATCGGGCGACTTTCCCGCTACATGTCCCCGACTGGTCTCACTTCGACGCCAGCGAACTTCGCATCCGGCAGTTCAGCTGCGAGATCCAAGGCCCGATCGAGGGAGGCACAGTCGACGATGTAATACCCAGCCAGGTGTTCCTTAGTTTCGACGAACGGTCCATCGGTCGTCGACCGAGCACCGTTGCGGACGCGTACGGTGGTCGCGGTCTCGGGTCCATCTAGCGGAGCACCTGAGACGAACTCGCCGGTTCCGATAATCCCCTCCGTGAACGTTCCGTATGCGGCCGACATTTCGGCACCCTCTGCCTCAGTCAGAGACTCCCAGTTCTCATGGTTCGTGTAGATCAGCAGC
>CAIKAW010000017.1 GCA_903825575.1 uncultured bacterium
CAGGCCGTCGGCCGGGCGCTACAGACAGCAGAGCAACACTTGGCGGCCTTGCGCCAACGTCGACCCTTGGCAGATCCGCTCTCGCTACTGGAACGCCCAACCGCGGAACTGGCCCTGTTGCGCGATCAGGCCACATTGCGATTCAGACATCGACTTGACCGGGACGAAGTGGGAATCACCGGGTTACGAGCGCAGATCCGAGCCCTATCGCCGGCGGCCACACTCGAACGCGGGTACGCCATTGTGCAACGGCGTGATTTGCTCATTGTTTCAACGCCCACTGATCTGATTGCGAATGAAGACATCACGATCCGAGTTGCTGGCGGGAGCTTCAGCGCCAGTCCGAATCCCACTTAAGGTGCAGGTATGACCAAAGTTGAAGAGCCATCCTTCGAGGCCGCCCGCGATGAACTCCAACGAATTGTTGCCCAGCTTGAGTCTGGCGGCCTCCCGCTGGCTGAGTCACTTGCGCTATGGGAGCGGGCCGAGGTTTTGGCAGACATTGCGCAGCGGTGGCTCGACGGGGCCAGGACTCGGATGGCCGAACTACGCCCGAGCACTGAACCAGCTCAGGACTCCCCTAGCGAAGGTTGATCCGCGGCGGGGAGCCGCTAGCCTCAGGCCACCAGCCAGTTGCAGGAGTTGATCATGCCCGACGCATCCGCGCCATTCATCAGTACCGACCGGAACCTAGCCCTTGAACTTGTTCGGGTTACTGAGGCGGCAGCCATCGCCGCCGCTGCATGGGTTGGACGCGGCGACAAGAACGACGCCGACCATGCGGCGGTAGAAGCGATGCGGGCGCTGATCTCTAATGTCGCCATGGACGGAGTCGTCGTCATCGGCGAAGGCGAGAAGGACAACGCCCCGATGCTGTTCAACGGCGAACGTGTGGGTGATGGCACGGGGCCAACTTGCGACGTCGCCGTAGACCCAATCGACGGAACTACGCTCACCGCTAAGGGAATGAGCAACGCACTTTCAGTGATTGCTGTGTCGGGCCGCGGAACCATGTACGACCCAAGCGCCGTGTACTACATGGACAAACTCGTGGTCGGCCCTGACGCGGCCGATGTGGTGGACATCCGCGAGCCGGTGGCTGTGACGCTGCAGCGGATCGCGAAAGCTAAGAGTGAACGTATCGGCGATCTGGTGGTCTGCGTCCTAGATCGGCCCCGGCACCTCAAGCTCGTGGACGAGATCCGCGAAGCTGGCGCGAGAATCAAGTTCATCACTGACGGCGATGTGGCTGGAGCCATCTTGGCAGCCCGACCGGGCACCGGTGTCGATGCGCTGATGGGCATCGGCGGAACGCCGGAAGGCATCATCACGGCAGCCGCGATTGCCTGCATGGGTGGCGTAATCCAAGCCCGGCTTGCCCCCACCGACGACGCAGAACGCGACCGGGCGCTGGCTGCAGGACACGATCTCGACCGAATTCTGACCACTGGTGACCTAGTGACTGGGGACGACATCTTCTTTGCCGCGACCGGCATTACCAATGGCGAACTCCTTGGTGGCGTTACGTACGAGCGCGGCCACCGGGTCAAGACCCACTCGATCGTGATGCGCTCGCGCAGCGGAACGATTCGCGAGGTACGAAGCGAGCAACGGCCGGACCGTTCGTTCCTGTGACACAGCTCGAAGTGGCGTAGCACACATCGGCGGTCAGCCAATTCGGCCGTAGGCTGCTGGTATGCCTGAATTTAGTTACTCTGAAATGCTGCCAGCCGGACCGGACACAACGCCTTACCGGCTGTTGACCTCGGACGGAGTTAGAACCGTCACGGCTGCTGGACGCGAGTTTCTAGAGGTCGACCCCGAAGCACTGCGCCTGTTGGCATACACGGCGACCCACGACATCCAGCACTTGCTACGCCCGGCACACCTAGCACAACTGCGATCGATCCTGGACGACGTCGAGGCAAGCCCGAACGACAAATTCGTTGCGCTGGATTTGCTGAAGAACGCCAACATTGCAGCCGGCGGTGTGCTGCCCATGTGTCAGGACACGGGCACCTCAATCGTGGTCGGAAAACGCGGCCAAAACGTGTTGACCGACGGCGCCGACGAGAAGTGGCTATCGGAGGGCATCTACGACGCGTTCCAACAATTGAATCTGCGTTACTCCCAGTTGGCGCCGCTGACGATGTGGGAGGAACGCAATACGGGCACGAACCTTCCGGCCCAGTTGGAGATCTACGCCACTGCCGGACAGGAATACAAGTTCCTTTTCATGGCTAAGGGTGGCGGTTCGGCGAACAAGTCATTCTTGTTCCAGGAGACCAAGGCCTTGCTGAATCCGGCGTCAATGACCCGCTTCTTGGACGAGAAACTTCGACTACTTGGGACTGCCGCCTGCCCGCCCTACCATCTGGCAATCGTGATCGGGGGGACATCCGCGGAGTACGCGCTCAAGGTCGCGAAATACGCAAGCGCCCACTACATCGACGACCTACCGCCAGCCGGGAATCCCTTGGGTTCGGCGTTTCGCGATCACGAACTCGAGGCGGAAGTTCTGGAATTGACTCGTTCGTTTGGGATAGGCGCACAATTTGGCGGCAAGTACTTCTGCCACGACGTGCGAGTGATTCGGCTTCCACGGCACGGTGCGTCATGCCCGGTCGCAATTGCGGTCTCGTGCAGCGCCGACCGCCAGGCCGTTGCAAAGATCACCGCCAAGGGTGTCTTCCTAGAGCAACTTGAAACCGAACCGAGTAGCTATCTGCCCGATCCCGCTAGCGAACAACTTGCCGACGACGTCGTGTCGATCGATCTGAACCGTCCGATGGCCGAGGTTCTTGCCCAGCTGTCTCGACTCCCGGTCAAGACTCGCTTGTCACTTAACGGCCCGCTAGTTGTGGCCCGTGACATCGCCCACGCACGAATCAAGGAGTCACTTGATCGCGGTAAACCGATCCCCAGTTACCTCCGCGATCACGCGGTCTATTACGCCGGGCCTGCGAAGACACCAGCCGGTTATGCATCCGGATCATTCGGTCCAACAACCGCAGGCCGCATGGATTCATATGTCGATGCGTTCCAGGAAGCTGGTGGGTCGCTGGTGATGCTGGCCAAGGGAAACCGAAGCAAGGCCGTAACCGACGCGTGCCAGAAGCACGGTGGTTTCTATTTGGGATCTATCGGTGGGCCTGCGGCCCGCCTAGCGCAGGACTGTATTCGGCACGTGGAAGTGCTTGACTTCCCGGATCTGGGAATGGAAGCCGTGTGGCGCATCGAAGTTGAGGACTTCCCGGCATTCATTGTCGTCGACGACAAGGGAAACGACTTCTTCGCCGACACATTGCGTCCGATCGCTACGACGATCCCGGTGCGCAACTCCTAGGTCTAGCTCAGTACCAGTTGTGGTGCTGCCAGTGCTTCCACGCCGTGCATGGGGTCTCGTACTGCGTGCGGATATAACCCAAGCCCCAACGGATCTGGACACGCGGGTCGGTGCGCCAATTGCTGCCCGCACTCGCCATTTTGGCGCCCGGTACTGCTTGCGGAATCCCGTGCGCGCCGCTGGAACCGTTATGCGCGTACTGATTCCATCCACTCTCGCGCTGCCAGAGGTTTACCAGGCAGACGAATTGGGCCGCGTACCAATGGAACTTCACTGCCATCACCGAACGGGCGTACCAAAAGTTGTAGTTGATCGAACCGAAACGCGCATGTGCCGAAAGCCGCGGCATCGCAGCCGGGACGGCAGCTGGTACGGCCAGACGATGGGCAACCACAACGGCTTTTGCGACAGTCCGGATTCGGATGGCTGTGGGAGCTCCAGTAACGGGGATCGAAACA
>CAIKAW010000018.1 GCA_903825575.1 uncultured bacterium
AGTAGGTCCCAAGGGTTGGGCTGTTCGCCCATTAAAGCGGCACGCGAGCTGGGTTTAGAACGTCGTGAGACAGTTCGGTCCCTATCCGCCGCGCGCGCAGGAGTCTTGAGGAGGGCTGTCCCTAGTACGAGAGGACCGGGATGGACGAACCTCTGGTGTGCCAGTTGTCCTGCCAAGGGCACGGCTGGTTGGCTACGTTCGGAAGGGATAACCGCTGAAAGCATCTAAGCGGGAAGCCTGCTCCAAGATGAGGACTCCCACAGGGTTGACCTGGTAAGGCCCCCAGAAGAACACTGGGTTGATAGGCCGGAAGTGGAAATGGGGTAACCCACGGAGCTGACCGGTACTAATAGGCCGAGGACTTAACCCACAATTCAAGATTTGCGTATTTGCGTCCACTGTGCGGTTCCCGAGTTATGGTCGGGATCCACAACTCAATAGCGTTTCGGCGGCCATGTCGAAGGGGAAACGCCCGGTCCCATTCCGAACCCGGAAGCTAAGCCCTTCAGAGCCGATGGTACTGCGCGGGCGACTGCGTGGGAGAGTAGGACGCCGCCGGACATCTTTTAGACTAAGACCACCTCAACAGGTGGTCTTAGTCATTTCGGGACCTTTTTTGGCCCGGTATGCAGGAGGAGGGCTCGTGACCGAAGGAAACGATCGGCCGCGTAGTTCGGGGTCGTCGAGGCCCTCAGCTCCGCGCGGGTCAAACGGTTCCGGTGGGCGCCCTGGTGGCGCCGGCCGCCCTTCGGGGTCAGGGCGGCCGGGCGGTTCAGGTAAGCCAGGCTCTGGCAGTCGTCCAAGCGATTCCGGTCGCTCTTCGGGGCCGGGCGGGCCCAACGGGTCGAGGAAACCTGGTGGAAGTGGTAGTACGGGGGGTTCTGGGCGGCCCAGCGGAACGGATCGTCCCGCCCGTTCCGATGGACCGACTAAGCCTCGGGTGGCTAGCCCGGCAATTGATGCCGATGTCACCGGTACGGAATTGGATCGGCCGGTATTAGCTGAATTGCGGACCCTCCCGACGGATTTAGCTGAGGCCGTCGCTAAACACCTGATAATGATCGGGCGGTTATTGGAAGATGACCCGGAGCGGGCTTGGGAACATGGTAAAGCCGCTACGCGGTTAGCGTCCCGAGTGGCTATGGTCCGCGAAGCCAGTGGCTTTGCGGCTTACCGTTGTGGTGAATACGCTATTGCGCTTTCAGATTTACGGGCGGCCCGTCGAATGTCGGGGGATAACTCGATGTTGCCCATTATTGCCGATTGCGAGCGAGCGCTTGATCGCCCATTGAGGGCGATCGAACTGGCTGGAAGTGCCGATGCCGACGGTCTTGATCGTGACGGTCGAGTCGAACTTCGCATTGTGGCGGCTGGGGCTCGGGCTGATTTGGGCCAGTTCGAGGCCGCACTAGTGACCTTGCAATGCCCAGAGCTGACCGCCAAGGCGCAAACTCCGTGGGCGGCCAGACTGCGCTATGCCTACGCAGAGGCGCTGTTGCGACTTGGGCGCGATAGCGAGGCCTTGGACTGGTTCGGACGGGCAGCGGACGCCGACCTAGATTTCGAGACCGACGCAGCCGAGCGTGCGGGTCGCATCAGCCAATCCGGAGTTGAAGACGAGGACATCGTCTTCTTCGACGAATAGTGCGAGCGAATCTTTTAGTTCGGGTTTGGCGAGCGGCCCAGCGAGGTTGGATCGGGTCGATCGGTTGATTCCAGCCAACGCCAGATGCCGGTGACATTTGCTGCCACCGACGAAAGGTGTTCGAACTTCTCGGCGACCGCGGCGTCTGCTTCAAATGCTGGGTATCTTGCCGCCGCCCGTTCCCGAACCATCGCGATCGCGTGATCGACATCCTCGACCACTTGGCGTGCCTGTTGAACGTCGGACACCCAGCGCTGTAATTCTTCGATCGACCGTTCGAGAGTGTCCGACACCGCCGTCACCGGGCCAAAGTGCGAGAACAACAGCCGATTCGGGGCTGCGGCCTGGAATCTGCGCATCGAAGCGATTGCCAAATCGAGGTCAAAGTCCGGCGGTGGGGTGGCTGGTCGCACGTCGGCTGTTTCAGGGACATAAATGCCGGCCGCGTCCCCGGTGTAGAGGTCGCCGGTGTCAGAGTCGATTAGGCCCAGATGATGCGAGGCGTGCCCGGGAGCGTGAAATGCGTCCAGTCGCCGGCCATCGCCTAGATCGACTAGGCCGACCTTGTCTATGGTGGCTAATCGTTCGGCAGGAGTTGCCAAGAGGGGGCCGAAGAGGGTGTCCAAGTCCGGGCCAAAGACTTGGCGTGCAGATGCCAAGAGCCTGGTCGGATTCACCAGGTGTCTGGCTCCGCGCTCGTGAACGACCACCTGAGCTTGTGGGAAGGCCGCCGCGATATCCCCGACTCCACCAGCGTGATCGAGATGGATGTGGGTTACGACGATGGTTGCTAAGTCTTCGGGGCCGATTCCGGCTTCGGCGAGCGCGGCAATTACCAGTGGGGCCGAATTCGCCGCCCCGGTTTCAACTAGGCAGGGTCGCGAACTTCGAATCAGGTAGCCGGCGGCAATTCCGGTGTAACCGGCTAGGCGCGTGTCGATTTGGTAGACATCGTTACCCAGGTCTTCAGTCAGGGGTGGGGTTTTCGACACCCTGCCTCCATCCACAGTTTTGAACTGGACCCACCCAACCGGGCGCCGAATTGCCATCGTAGGCGGCTAGGGAGGGTGGCGTCATGGGACGTGCTGCAGTGGCGGGGAATGCAAGTGCAAGTCAGGTCGACTGGGCCGATTCAGAAGTTTCTAATGAGGTCCGGTTGTTTGGGCGAGTGACCGGAGAGGCGATCGAGCGAACGTTGCCTAGTGGCGATGTTCTCGTGGTCTTCCGCGTGACAGTTGACCGGCCAGCCGAAGCGATCGCACAAAGTCGAGTGAAGGTCGACACGATCGATTGCGTGGCTCGCCGCCCGGGCGTACGCCGGACCGTGGCGACTTGGTGTGCTGGTGACGAAGTGGCGATCGAGGGGAGCCTGCGGCGCCGATTCTGGAAAGGCACCGGGGGCTTGGCTTCGCGGTATGAGGTTGAGGTAAATAGGGCCCGGCGGGTAGCCAAGGCGGGCTAGAGCCCGTTGGCATGGCACCATTCGCAGGTGACAGCGCTCGCGACGATCCACGACGTCGCCCTCTATGACCTCGATGGGGTCGTCTACATCGGAGCCGGCGCGGTTGCCCATGCCAGCGAATCAATTACGGCCGCTGCGGCATTGGGTTTGCGCCCTGTTTATGTGACCAACAATGCGGCGCGCCCTCCGGAAGATGTCGTGGCCCATTTGCTGGAGTTCGGGCTGACGCCGCAAATCGATGAGGTAATCACCTCATCTCAAATCGCTGCCGACCTGCTGGCGCAGCGGTACCCCAGCGGATCGCGCATCTTGTGTGTCGGAGGTCGAGGTCTGCACCTTGCATTAGAACTGGTGGGACTACAACCCGTTGCCAAATTCGCGGACGATCCGGTTGCCGTCGTGCAGGGTTTTGGACCCGACGTGGCCTGGAAGTCGTTGGCGGAAATCAGTTATGCGGTGCACGCCGGGCTGCCGTGGCTGGCAACCAACGCAGACTTGACCGTGCCAACTGCCCGCGGAATCGCGCCAGGCAACGGAGCGCTCGTAGGCACCGTGACGGCGGCCACGGGCAAGCACCCAGAAGTTTCTGGCAAGCCAGCGCCAGGGGTATTTACGGCTGCCGCGCGACGGGTTGGTGCTCTTAATCCGCTGGTTGTCGGGGATCGGTTAGACACTGACATTGCGGGCGCTGTCGGGGCGGGCATGCCAAGTTTGTTGGTACTCACTGGGGTCACGGATTTGGCCGGTGCCGCCGCCGCGGGGCTTGACTGCCGCCCAACGTATGTTTGGCCGGATTTGAGGGGCCTGCTGGCAGCCCAGCCGATCGTTGAAAGTGACGGTACGACGTGGCACTCGCAGGGCTGGCGGGCGAACGTTATCGCGGGGGAACTGGAACTAACTGAGGTTGGGACACCCGACTCATCGTCGCTCGAACGCAGCGCAGCTGGGATCGCCGTGGCCCTTGCAGCGGCCTGGGATTGGCTCGATCGCACCGGCGAACCGGCACAGGTCGCATGGGCAGCCAAGGCAATCGGCGTGGGTGCGCCAGCGGGCGGTAGCGTGGACTCCGAGGAGGCATCGTGATTGACGCGATTAAGGGCTACTTGCAGTTGGCAACCGGTCTGACCGAGGTGACGGCTCGCAAGGCTTATGAAACGGCCTCGGGGATGCTGTCGGCGCTGCCGGAGCTGGGACGCACAAGTCCTGAGGCAGTCAAGACCTCTGTTCAGGAACTTGCCGACGATCTGGTCGAACAGTCGCGAGCAAACCGCGAGATGGTTGTTGGGCTGGTTCGTACCGAGGTGGATCGAACGGTCGGACGGATGGGCTTCGTGCGCGAAGAAGAACTGGCGGCGGTGCGTCGGCATGTGGCGCGGCTCGAAGCAGCGTTGGCCGAACTTCGCAACGGTCCAGGCACCACAGCCACAAGTGAGGCCGGCGAGTGAGCGAATCGTTTGGATCCCAAGGCGACGCCGATGTGGCTGAGTCTGAGGTGGCTGAGTCTGAGGTGGCTGAGTCCGAACTGACAGCCTCGGATGTCAGCGCGAATTGGGAACCGACCGGCGATCCACGCGTCGACGATGCCGTTGACCGTCTGGGCGATTTAGCTTCCCTTCCGCTCGACGAACAGGTCGCGGTCTACGACGAAGTGCAGCGTCGCCTGCAGGATGCACTCGCAGGATTCGTTCCGGACGCCTGAGCCCGTAATGACACGTCGACGGCTGGACGCCGAGCTAGTCCGCCGTGGACTGGCTCGATCCCGTGATGATGCCCAGGACCTGATCGCAAGTGGGCACGTCCGGATCGCAGGAACCACCGCAACCAAGGCCGCCACGCAA
Organism: uncultured bacterium; assembly: GCA_903825575.1. Lineage (GTDB taxonomy): Bacteria > Actinomycetota > Actinomycetes > S36-B12 > CAIKAW01 > CAIKAW01. The sequence continues at coordinate 4,946 of CAIKAW010000018.1, forward strand.
GTCGAAGAGGCGGCTGCGATCGAGGTAGGTCGACAGGTAGCCGGGTACGTTTCGCGAGGTGCCCACAAATTACTTGGGGCACTTGCTGTTTTCGCGCCGTCGGGGTTGGCGATCGATGGGCGGATCGCACTCGACGCTGGTGCCTCAACAGGGGGTTTCACACAAGTTCTGCTCGAAGGCGGTGTCAGCAAGGTCTTTGCCGTCGACGTCGGATATGGGCAACTAGCTTGGGTCTTGCGTACGGATCCGCGGGTCGTCGTGATCGAACGGATGAACGTGCGGGAACTGCAACCGACCGACCTCAGCGACGTTCCTGATCTTGTGGTCGGCGACCTTTCGTTCATCTCCCTTGCGCTGGTCCTGCCGGCGTTGACTCGGGTTGCAAGTGCGGGCGCGGATTTTGTGCTTATGGTCAAACCCCAGTTCGAGGTCGGACGTGAGCAGGTTGGCACCGGCGGGGTGGTGCGTGAACCAAACCTGCGGGCCGGTGCAGTCACTAAGATCGCCACTGCGGCAGCCGAACTCGGGCTAGGCGTGCGAGGAGTCACAGCCAGTCCATTGCCTGGGCCGGCTGGGAATGTTGAGTACTTCTTGTGGCTTGCACGCTCGGCACCGCCACTTGACCCGGCTGACATTGAGCGAGCAGTACTGGAGGGACCGTGAGCGAGCCTGCTGGTCGTTCGGTGCTCCTTTTGGTCAACCGGAGCCGAGCTGCAGCCGAAGGGGTAGCCGAGCAGTTGGTGGCTGGGTTGGCTGCTGCCAACATCGAGGTTCGGGTAACAGCCGACGATGAAGTCGGGTCGCGTTTAGCCGGGGTCAGCGTCATCGCCGATGCCGGCGAGGCTGCTCGCGATTGCGAACTTGTTGTTGTTCTTGGTGGTGACGGAACGATTCTGCGCGGTGCCGAATTGGCGCGACCTCACGGCACACCTTTGCTGGGCGTCAACCTTGGTCGGGTTGGTTTTCTTGCCGAAGCCGAGAAGGGGGATGGCAGCAGTGTCGTCACCGCAATCATCTCGCGCAGTTATGAGGTTGAGGAGCGCCTTGCGATCGACATTGTTGTGCAGTTCCGCGGTGAGGTTATTGCTCGAAGCTGGGCACTAAATGAAGCCAGCGTCGAGAAGGCATCGCGCGAACGCATGCTGGGTCTAGTCGTTGAGATCGACGGGCGACCACTGTCGCGCTGGGGAGCCGACGGCGTGATCTGCGCGACGCCAACGGGATCCACGGCTTATGCCTTCAGCGCCGGTGGCCCGATCGTGTGGCCGGAAGTTGAAGCCTTGTTGCTCGTGCCGCTCAGCGCCCATGCGTTGTTCGCCCGCCCCGTTGTCGTTGCGCCCACAAGTGTTCTGGCAGTCGAACTGGTGTCCGAGTCTCCCGCTGGTGTGCTCTTCTGCGACGGGCGACGCTTGATCGAATTACCGCCCGGTGCGCGGGTCGAAGTTCGACGTAGCGGTGAGCCAGTGCGGTTGGCACGACTGCATACGCGGCCCTTCACCGATCGGCTAGTACGTAAATTCCAACTGCCGGTTACTGGATGGCATGGGGCTCCCGAATCCGAGTCGCCTCAGTGATCGAGGCCCTGCGGATCCGCGGTCTTGGCGTCATTGCCGATGCCAACGTTGAATTGAACGCTGGCCTTACAGTCATCACCGGCGAGACCGGCGCTGGCAAGACCATGGTCATTACATCCCTTGGCCTGTTGCTAGGCGGACGAGCTGACGCCGGGGCGGTACGCGTGGGTGCCGACAAAGCCGAAGTCGAAGCTTGGTTTCGAATTGGATCAAACAGTGCGGTGGCGGAGCGAGTAGAAGCGGCCGGTGGTGAAGTCGACGATGGAACCCTGCTGGTGGCTCGCACGTTGGCCAGTGACGGGCGCAGCCGGGCATTTGCAGGTGGCCGATCGGTTCCGCTTGGCGTCTTGGCCGAGGTGGGCTCAGACCTAGTCGCCGTCCATGGTCAGAACGAACAGTTGTTGTTGTTGCGTTCCGATCGGCGACGAGCAGCGCTGGACCGATACGCGGGGGCGCAGATTTCGGCTGCACTAACCGATTATCGGAGTGCCTACGACGAGTTGCTGCGACTGCAATCTCAGTTGGCGCTCCTTGCCGGGTCCGATAGCGAGCGGCGGTTGCGAATCGAAACTTGGCGAGCCGGTTTGGCCGAGATCGAAAAGGTAGCGCCGAAGCCGGATGAAGACGTGAACCTTGCTCAAGAAATTGAGCGGCTGTCAAACTCGGAATCCTTGCGACTAGCAGCGCAAGGCGCCCACGACGCATTGCGCGGCGACAGCGGGTCGAGTGATGCGATCGCAATCGTGGGCCAGGCACGCAGGCTCTTGCTTTCGGAAGTCGGTAGCGATGCGCAGTTCGCCGACTTAGCCAAACGCTTGGAGCAGACGGTCATCGAACTTGGTGACGTAGCTGATGCGTTAGGCGCGACGGTTGTTGATCTGGACGCTGACCCGGTTCGGCTTGACGCGATGCACCAACGCCTAGCTGAACTCACCGGCTTACGTCGTAGGTACGGCGCGGGTGGTTCGATCAACGATGTAATCGTGTGGGCCGACGCTGCTGGGCGAGGTCTACTCGAACTGGACGACTCAGAGGAACGACTCGAGCAGTTGCAGACTGCACTCGCGCGAGCTACTCACGATTGTGGCGCTGCCGCAAGCGCATTGTCGGCGCTGCGAACTGAGGCGGCCGCCCAATTCGCCAAGGCCGTGACTGCTGAATTGGGTGCATTAGCGATGCCCAACGCTGAACTGTTGGTGAGCGTGGATCAGCGGACCAGCGACTCAGGACTACAACTAGCGGAAGGTCGCAGAGTCGCGTTCGGCCCAACTGGCATGGATGAGATTGAGTTCTTGCTGATTCCCCACCGTGGAGCGCCAGCACGTCCGATCGCGAAAGGCGCCTCGGGCGGCGAACTTTCACGGGTCATGCTGGCAATCGAGGTGGTCTTCGCTGGCGCAGACGCGGTCTCCACTTTCGTGTTCGACGAGGTGGATGCCGGGGTCGGCGGTGAAGCGGCGATTGAGGTAGGTCGGCGGTTGGCCCAGTTGAGTCGGGCCGCCCAAGTGATTGTGGTGACTCACCTCGCCCAAGTCGCAGTTTTCGCCGATCAGCATTTGGTGGTGGCCAAATCCGACGATGGCACTGTGATTGAATCCGGGATCTCGGCCGTAAGTGGCACCGTCCGAATCCGAGAACTGGCGCGGATGCTTGGTGGGGTTTCAGAATCTGCTGCGGCGGCCGAACATGTGGAAGAACTGCTAGAACTGGCTGCTTCTGCTAAGCGGATTAGCCAGCCGAAACGACCCAGGGGGACGAATAAATGAGTCGACCAGTCTTCGATCTTGCACAGACTTACGTGGAGGCCCGACTTGCGCTCGACCCATATGGGGCGACCTTCCTTGGAGCCCCCGGGTACGACGACAAGTGCACGGACCTGAGCCCAAGAGCTGCGCGAGCACGAGTCGAGTGTGACAAGTCATTCCTCGAAGATCTGGCGAAGCTTCCAGCCCCCACTGACGACGCCGAACGAGTCGCCATCGAAGTAATTCGCGAGCGGATCGACGCTCGGGTGGTGCAGTTCACGGCTGGTGAACACCTACGGGATTTGGGTGTGCTGTGGAGTTCCGCGCATCTGCCCCGCATGGTTTTCGACCTGATGCCTCGTACGAACGACGCCGAGTGGGCGAATGTAGCGGCCAGGCTCGAGGGAGTCGAAGCTGCCCTTGCTGGGGCCCGGGCGTCGCTGGTTGAAGGCATGTCCCAAGGACTGTTTGCGGCTCGACGCCAGGCGGTTGGAGTGGCCAAGACATTTGCAGTTTGGTGCGGCACCGAAGCGGAAGGGTCAGCAAAGGAGCAGCCGTGGTTCGCCGGCTTGGTGGCTGAGTACGCCGGGCATGACCAAGGGCTTAGGGCGCGCCTGGCGGTCGGAGCCGATTCGGCCACAGCGGCCTATGGCCAACTTGTCGCATTCCTGCAAGACGAGTACGCCCCCGCCGCCCCAGACCACGACGGGGTTGGCGAAGAGCGCTATTCGGCGCTGGCTCGGTATTGGACTGGCGCCGACCTGAACCTTCGCGAAACCTACGCGTGGGGTTGGTCTGAGGTCGAGCGGATCGCCAGCCGCATCCGCGAGGTGTGTGGCGTCCTGCGCCCCGGGCTGAGTCCCGAAGCGGTGGCCGCTGAACTCGACGAAGATCCGGCCTACCAAATCGCTGGAGAGCAGAACCTGCTGACTTATCTGCAGGAACTAACAGACCGCACCACTGCGGATTTCGCCGAGAAGTACTTCGAGATTCCTGATGTCATGCTTCGGTGCGAAGCGCGGCTGGCTCCTCCTGGGGGAGCCGCGGCGCCGTATTACAACGGTCCAAGCGAAGATTTCAGTCGGCCTGGCACCACTTGGTTCCCCACCCAGGGTCAGGACTCCTTTAGCACCTGGCGGTTACCCACGATCTGGTACCACGAAGCAGTCCCGGGCCATCACTTGCAAGTGGGCTACTCGGTTTACCGGGCTGACCGGCTAACCCGCGTGCAGCGCATGGAGTTTGTCTCTGGGCATGGGGAAGGTTGGGCCCTCTATGCCGAACGTTTGATGGATGAACTCGGATACTTCACGGATCCAGCCACTGAGCTGGGATTCCTATCCGCTCAGGTGTGGCGGGCGGTGCGCATCGTGCTAGACATTGGGCTGCATTTAGGGCTGCCGGTACCAGCGGGGGAGCAACTCGCCGGGGCACCAACGGCTGGGTCCGAGTGGTCCCGCGACAACGCGGTGGTCTTCCTGCGGACTCAGGCGCTGTTGGCGCAAGGCTTCGCCGAGAGCGAGGTTGATCGCTATCTAGGGCTGGCTGGTCAGGCCATCTCGTACAAAGTTGGGGAACGGGTCTGGCTAGACGCGCGAGCCGATGCCCAATCTCGGCACGGTGATTCCTTCGATTTGAAGGCTTGGCATGCCTACGCCTTGGCCTTGGGGTCGATGGGCCTGGATCCGTTACGCGCCGAACTGGCCCGGTTCTAGGGACATTGGTCAACCGCTGTTACTCTGGTGATCCGTGGACCCCACCAAGCATCTGTTCGTAACTGGAGGAGTCGCCTCCTCACTCGGCAAGGGGCTCACCGCCTCAAGTTTGGGAAACCTGCTGAAGTCCCGCGGGCTTCGGGTCACCATGCAGAAACTCGATCCGTACCTGAACGTTGATCCCGGCACGATGAACCCCTTCCAGCACGGCGAAGTCTTCGTCACAGATGACGGTGCTGAGACCGATCTTGACGTGGGCCACTACGAACGTTTCCTCGACACCGAACTTCATGGCTCGGCTAACGTGACCACCGGTCAGGTCTACTCCTCGGTCATTGCCAAGGAACGACGCGGTGAGTACCTCGGCGACACTGTGCAAGTAATTCCGCACGTGACCAACGAAATCAAATCGCGAATCCGCCGGATGGCTGGACCCGATGTTGACATTGTGATCACCGAAATTGGTGGCACGGTTGGCGACATCGAATCTTTGCCGTTCCTGGAAGCTGCTCGCCAAGTGCGCCACGAAGTTGGTCGCGACAATGTGTTCTTCCTTCACGTTTCGTTGCTTCCCTACATTGGCCCGTCTGGCGAATTGAAGACCAAGCCCACACAGCATTCGGTTGCTGCACTGCGCTCTATTGGTATTCAGCCCGATGCGATTGTCTTGCGAGCGGATCGTCCGGTGCCGGCTGGCATCAAGCGGAAGATCTCGTTGATGTGTGACGTCGATGAAGAAGCTGTGGTTGCTGCCGTTGACGCCCCCAGCATTTACGACATCCCGAAGGTGCTGCACTCCGAAGGGCTCGACGCGTACGTAGTGCGTCGACTTGGCTTGGCGTTTCGTGACGTTGACTGGACGTCGTGGGATGAGTTGTTGCGACGTGTTCATTCGCCTGCGCATGAGATCACGGTTGGCCTTGTCGGCAAATACATCGACCTTCCAGATGCCTATCTTTCGGTGACCGAAGCTTTGCGCGCAGGTGGGTTTGCAAATGACGCTCGTGTGAACATTCAATGGGTGCCCAGCGATTCGTGTGCAACCCCTGATGGTGCTGCTGCCGCGCTGGCCGACGTTGATGCAATCTGTGTACCCGGCGGCTTCGGGGTCCGCGGTATCGAAGGCAAACTTGGTGCGCTGACACATGCCCGCACGCGGGGGATACCAGCACTTGGGCTGTGTCTTGGCTTGCAGTGCATGGTGATCGAGTACGCCCGAAGCGTTGCTGGTCTGACCGATGCCAATAGTGCTGAGTTTGATCCGGCCACGCCTCACCCTGTCGTGGCAACGATGGCGGATCAGCGTGATGTGGTTTCCGGTGAGCGCGACATGGGCGGAACGATGCGTCTTGGTCTTTATCCGGCGAAACTCAGCGATGGTTCGCTGGTCGCCGAGGCTTACGGCCAGCCGTATGTCGACGAGCGTCACCGGCACCGGTACGAAGTAAACAATGACTATCGCGCCCGCCTGGATGCTGCCGGCCTGATGTTCTCTGGCACTTCTCCTGACGGTCGCTTGGTGGAGTTCGTCGAGTTGCCTCGCGAAGTGCACCCGTACTACATCGGAACCCAGGCACATCCGGAATTTCGCTCGCGCCCAACTAGAGCCCACCCGCTGTTCGCTGGTTTGGTTAACGCCGCGCTTGTGCGCAAAGCAAGCCTGGATCATGAGCCTGCCGCACTGGGCGAGCTTTCTTCGGCGCCAGCATCTTCCAACTGATTTGAGTGAACTGCACGATAGCCAATCGCTTCGGCCTGTTTTGGGTTCGGTGCAGGCTTTCAGCGGGCGGGTTTGGTCGATCCGTTCTGACACAGTCGACTTCGAGGGCGTGGCATCAGTGCGCGATGTGCTGGTGCACCCCGGGGCGGTCGGGATCATCGCCTTGGATGAACATGAACGGGTATTGCTGATCCAGCAGTACCGACACCCGGTTGGACGCCTACTCTGGGAGGCTCCAGCAGGGTTGCTAGATATCCCGGGGGAGTCGGCGTTGGAGTGCGCGCAGCGCGAGTTGCTCGAAGAAACTGGGTTTTTGGCCTGGGATTGGTCAGTGCTGGTGGACTTCTGGAATTCCCCTGGCGGCTCAACTGAGGCCTTTCGCTGTTACTTGGCCCGCGACCTGCACCTAGCCCCTGGTGGCCGACCGGCTGGTACGGCAGAGGAGGCGGACCTTCCAATCGCCTGGGTGTCACTCGATGAGGTAGTCGCTGGAGCGCTCGCCGGACGTTTGGGCAATCCGACCACCGTGATTGGATCGTTGGCAGCAGTTGCTGCCCGCGACCGCAATTGGACAACGCTACGTTCATCGCAGGCTGCTTGGTCGGCTCGGCCCAACGCTGGGGGCCACTAGCTCGGGTTCCCCCGACACGTAGGTGCTTTTATGCTCTGCTTTTTGACACGATGCCAACCCACGACTTCGTCTTGCGTGCCTAGACTCGCGATGAGGCACGGAGGTCGTGTCGTGCCGGTGACTCCGGGTCTGGAAGGAATTCGCTGTGAAGGTCGGAATCCCGCGCGAGGTCAAGAACCACGAGTACCGGGTAGCCATCACACCATCCGGAGTGCACGAACTGGTCCGCAACGGCCATGAGGTCTACATCGAACAAGGTGCAGGGGTTGGCTCGTCGATCACCGATGAGGAGTACGTCGCCGCTGGTGGCCGGATTCTTACCACCGCAGATGACGTCTGGGCCGCCGGGGACTTGATCCTGAAGGTCAAGGAGCCCATCGCCGAGGAGTACCACCGACTGCGCCGCGATCAGGTGCTCTTTACCTACTTGCACCTGGCCGCGTCCAAGACCTGCACTGACGCCCTGACCGCCGCAGGAACCACGGCGATTGCTTATGAGACGGTCGAATTGCCGGACCGTAGTTTGCCGCTGCTGGCCCCAATGTCCGAAGTTGCCGGTCGACTGGCCCCGCAGGTGGGTGCGAACGCGCTAATGCGAGCCAACGGGGGTCGTGGTGTTTTGATGGGCGGCGTCTCCGGTGTCTATGCGGCCAAGGTTGTGGTCTTGGGTGCTGGGGTTTCGGGGATGAACGCAGCCGCGATTGCGCTGGGGATGCAGGCCGAAGTTCTGCTGCTTGATTTGAACATTCCTCGTTTGCGCAACGTCGATGCCATCTACCAAGGGCACATGCAGACAATCGCTTCGAATGCTTTCGAAATTGAGCGGGCGGTGATTGATGCGGACCTCGTGATCGGTGCCGTGCTGGTTCCCGGAGCCAAGGCCCCAACATTGATCAGCAACGATTTGGTTTCGCGGATGAAGTCCGGGTCGGTCCTCGTCGACATTGCGATCGATCAGGGTGGTTGTTTTGAGGATTCGCATGCGACGACGCACGCAGATCCGATCTACACCGTGCACAATTCGGTGTTCTATTGCGTTGCCAACATGCCGGGTGCTGTCCCTTACACGTCGACCTACGCACTCACGAACGTCACGTTGCCTTACGCCGTTGCCTTGGCAAATAAGGGCTGGAAGCAGGCGCTACGCGATGACCACGCGTTGGCACTTGGCCTAAACACGCATGCCGGTGACATCACCTATGGCGCGGTCGCCGAAGCGTTTGGCGTGCAGCACCGCGAACTTGCCGACGTGCTGGCCTGATCTTTGGTCGGTGCATTGCCGTAAGGTCCGGAGTCATGGTGGCGGCGAATCTGGCGCGAACGGTTGAGGGCTACCTTGACCATCTGCGCGTCGAACGCGGATTGGCGGACAACACCTTGGCGTCATACCGCCGGGACCTGCGCCGTTACGTGGCGTACTGCGCCGGTCATGGCATCGACTCAATCGAACAGGTAGCCAACTCCGATATCAGTGAGTTTTTGGCCAGCCTGCGCCGTGGCGACGAAGAACATCAACCACTGGCGGCTGCCTCAGCCGCCCGAACCGTTGTCGCAGTGCGGGGCCTACATCGGTTTGCCTTACGTGAGGGACTGACCGTCGCGGACCCAGGTCGCGAGGTTCACCCACCCAGTTCGCCGCGCCGGCTTCCCAAAGCAATCTCGGTGGACGAAGTTACGGCGATCCTGGATGCGGCCGAGGCAGACGGGAATCCATTGGCATTGCGGGATCGGGCCTTGCTAGAGGTCCTATATGGAACCGGGGCCCGAATCTCAGAGGCCGTCGGGTTGGACGTCGACGACTTGGACTTCAGCTCCGCAAGCGTGTTGCTACGGGGCAAGGGCGGCAAGCAGCGAATCGTGCCGGTCGGACGATTCGCCCTTTCAGCGGTTGAGGCCTACCTGGTGCGATCGCGGCCGGTGTTGGCTGCCGGCGGCCCAGGCGGAGCAGCGCTGTTCATCAACTCTCGAGGTGGCCGGCTCTCGCGGCAAAGCGCTTGGACAACCCTACGGGCGGCAGCCCGGCGAGCGGGGCTGGCTGTCGAGGTCTCTCCGCACACTCTTCGGCATTCCTTTGCCACCCACCTGCTCGACGGCGGTGCCGATGTCCGCGTGGTCCAGGAATTGCTTGGCCATGCCTCGGTGACAACGACGCAGGTTTACACCCTGGTGACCGTGGATCGGCTTCGCGAGGTCTATGCCGCAAGCCATCCCCGAGCCCGGGGCTGAGACTGCGGTGGCCAGTGTGACTAATGTGACGCAGGGGGCACCCTTGCCCTGCGTCCGGCCGGGCCGTAGCATCGCGGCGGTCGGGCGGGTGCTCGGCCCACAACCGAAGGCGATCACGTGACGCTCGATCAGCCCATCGAGCCGGCAGTCGCGGCGGCGAACGAAGCCGCCGAAAGCGACTCGACCGGCCGCTCGCTCATGACCTTTCCGATTCCTGCGCCCTTGGCGACACACGGCCCCGCTCGGGTCGTGTCGATGGTCAATCAGAAGGGCGGGGTCGGCAAGACGACAACGACCGTGAGCTTGGGTGCTGCCCTCGCCGAATACGGTCGCAAGGTCCTACTGGTCGATTTCGACCCGCAGGGCGCCCTGTCGGCGGCTCTAGGGGTGCGGCCTCACGAACTCGATCGCACCATCTACAACGTCATCATGGATCGGGATGTAGCCGCTGCCGACGTCCTGGTGCATACCTCTGTTCCTGGCTTGGACCTGTTGCCGTGCAATATCGACCTATCCGCCGCCGAGATGTACTTGGTCAATGAGGTCGGCCGCGAGCATGTCTTGGCTCGGGCCTTGACTCCGCTCCTGCCCGACTACGACCTGGTACTTATCGATTGCCAGCCGTCGCTGGGTCTGCTGACCGTAAACGCCCTGGCCGCTTCCCAAGGATTCATTGTCCCCCTTGAGTGCGAGTTCTTCGCGCTGCGCGGGCTGGCTTTGCTCATGCAGACCGTCGAGAAGGTCCGTGACCGGATCAACCCGGACGTGAGCCTCGACGGGATCGTCGCCACCATGTACGACGGCCGCACCACGCACTCCCGCGAGGTCCTGGCGCGCCTAGTCGACACCTTTGGCGATGACGTCTTCCACACGGTGATCGCTCGAACCGTAAAGTTCCCGGAATCAACGGTCGTGGGCGAGCCGATCACCACCTACTCGCCTTCATCTGCGGGGGCGACCGCCTATCGCGCGTTGGCCCGCGAACTGCTCGTGCGCTCGGCCGCCCGCTGACCCACGGATTTGCTCGCAACGGTACCGTTCCACAGGTGACCGAGACCCTGACCGATCAGCCGGCGCCACAGGCGCCCCCGGCCTTTTCGGTGCGGTTGGACTCCTTCGAAGGCCCGTTCGATCTGCTGCTGTCGCTGATCTCCAAGCACCAGTTGGAGGTCACCGAACTGGCTTTGCACAGCGTCACGGATGATTTTGTCGCCCATATCAAGGCGCAAGGGGTTGACTGGAATCTCGACGAGGCCACCGAGTTCCTGGTCGTGGCCGCCACCTTGCTGGACCTTAAAGCGGCGCGGCTACTTCCCTCGGGCGAGGTCGAGGACGAAGAAGACCTGGCGCTACTGGAAGCCCGCGATGTCTTGTTCGCCCGGTTGCTGCAGTACCGGGCCTACAAGGAGGCAGCTAGTTGGTTCTCACACCGGTTGGCTGACGAGGCCAAGCGGATCCCTCGGTCTGTCGGGCTCGATGAAAGTTTCGCAGGACTTTTGCCCGAGGTCTTGCTCGGCTTGGGCCCGGCGGAGTTCGCGCTGTTGGCGGCTCGCGCGTTGGCTCCGCGCGTAGTTCCTTCCGTCGGCCTCGGACACTTGCATATCCCGCGGGTCAGCGTGCGCGAACAGGCAGCGCTCATGGTCGAGCGGCTTCGCCGGGTTGGCTCCACCACGTTCCGGGCCTTGGTCGCCGATGCCGAATCGACGCTGGTAGTGGTCGCAAGATTCCTTGCTGTATTGGAGTTGTACCGGGAAGGCGCCGTAACGTTCGATCAGGCGACCCCGTTGGGCGAGTTGCATATTCGATGGTCCGGTGGCGACACCGACATCGAGGTGCCCAACGAATTCGATGAGGACTTCGACGGTGAAACCGTCGCCAGCAGCGAGGAGCAGGAATGAGCACCGACCAGATCGTCACGGAAAGCGAAGCCATTGATCGGGCTGATGCAACCCTTGGCGCCCCGAGTCTGAGTGCGGCGCTAGAGGCTCTGTTGCTAATCGCCGACGAGCCAGTTGACGTTGTGACCTTGGCTCAACTGGTTCGCCGACCAGTTCCGGAAGTGGTCGCTGCGATGGAAGCTTTGGCAGCTGACTACACCGAATCCGGTCGCGGTTTTGATCTTCGCGCAGTTGGTAACGGGTGGCGGTTCTACACCCGTGGCGATTGTGCAGAGGTTGTCGAGCGATTTGTTGTCGATGGCCAGCAGGCTCGATTGACTCAAGCGGCGCTGGAAACTCTTGCCGTTGTTGCCTACCGCCAGCCGGTTAGTCGCGGCCGGGTTGGCGCTGTGCGCGGAGTCAACGTCGACGGAGTTATGCGCACGCTCGTCTCGCGTGGCCTAGTTGAAGAAGCCGGCCACGAACATGAAACTGGTGCGGTGCTGTACCGCACGACCTCGTATTTCTTGGAGCGGCTGGGGATTTCTACTCTTGAGGAGCTCCCCGAAGTTGCTGACTACTTGCCGTCCTTGGAAAGTTTGACTGAATTGGGAGATACAGATGCCTTCTAACCCGGCGGCGGCAGACGGGATTCGGCTGCAGAAAGTTCTCGCCGCGGCAGGAGTCGGAAGTCGGCGTAGGTGCGAGGAATTGATTGCTGCGCGGCGGGTTACCGTCGATGGCAAGATCGCGATCCTTGGTCAGCGGGTTGATCCCAACAAGGCCGCGATCCACGTTGATGGCGATCGGATTCCCACCGCCGAAGGCATCGTTGTTCTCGCGTTGAATAAGCCAGAAGGGGTTGTCTCGACGCTGAGCGATCCGGATGGTCGGCCTTGCGTTGGTGACTACGTTGCCGATCGGCTCGAACGGATCTTCCCAGTGGGTCGGCTCGACATTGACACCAACGGACTGCTCCTGATGACTAACGACGGAGAACTGTCCAACCGGATCACTCACCCTTCCTATGAAATGCCGAAGACCTACCTAGCGTGGGTTCCCGGGACAATCCCACGCGAGTTGGGCCGAATGTTGCGCGAAGGCATCGAACTCGAAGACGGAATTGCCCGGGTCGACTCTTTTAAGTTGGTCCAGAGTCAACCCGGCGAGACGTTGATTGAAGTTGTGCTCCACGAAGGTCGCAACCGGATCGTGCGACGCATGATGGAAGCAGCCGGGTTCCCGATCACCCAGTTGGTCCGCAA
>CAIKAW010000019.1 GCA_903825575.1 uncultured bacterium
CCGACGATGCGACGACCAACCACGGTGACGTCGGCCACCACGGGCAGCATCGGCACACCTGCGGCTTCGTACTCGTCACGGAAACGCACTGCAAGCGCCCAAAAATGCGGCGGTGTCCACCAGAAGATGATCAGGAACAGCACGCCGGAGGCCCAGGTCAGTGTCCCCGTCACGGCCGCCTGTCCGATCAAAACCGGCATACAACCCGCCGCACCGCCCCAAACAATGTTGGACGGCGTGCGTCGCTTCAGGCCCATCGTGTATCCAACGACGTAGATCACGATTGCGGCCAACGACAATAAAGCCGCCAACGGATTCGTCGTCACCCACAGCAGGGCGACCGCAGCAATCCCGAGGATGAAGCCGAAAACCACCGCTGAACGTGGGCTAACCGTTAGCTCGCCCGCGGTGCGAGTCAGCGGCCGCATGGCGGTGCGCTTCATCAGTGCGTCAATGTCGCGGTCGAGGTAGCAGTTGAGTGCGTTTGCGCTCCCAGCGGCAAGCGTGCCGCCGACCAGCGTGAAGAGCGCCAGTGTCAGCGACGGCAACTTGTGTTGCGCAAGGACCATGGCGGGCAAGGTGGTCACGAGCAGCAGTTCGATGACCCGCGGCTTCATCAGGGCGATGTATGCGCTCACCACTTCGCCGAAGCTCGACCGGCCAGAGACCGCGACTTCACTCATCGCTCTCCTCCCGACCGGTCCCCACCGAGCGGCTGGTGCCGGCGGCCCCCGAACTGTACCTGTGACCCTTTAACACCCACCTTGGTCGTCACTTTTCGGCCAGGACTTGCTTCAGTACGACCGTGAGTTTGGCTGCTGTCGTAGCCCCAATGAACCGGGCTGCCACGTGTCCAGTGCGGTCGATTACCAGGGTGCTGGGGATCGCGGCCGGTGGCACGATCGCCAGTTTCACCAGCAGGGTGCCATCGGCATCAATCAGATGTGGATAGTCCGCGCCGACTTGCTTGGCAAACGCAATGGCATGACTTGTGATGTCTTGTTCGTCCAGTCCCACGAAACGCACGCCGGCAGCCGCGAAGGCCTTAGCCACCTTGGCGAGGTCAGGGGACTCTTGGCGGCACGGGTCACACCATGATGCCCACGCATTCAGCACCACGACATTGCCGACCAGGCTCGTTAACGACACCGTTGAACCGGTAAGTGTCGGACCCGAAATGATCGCTACTACGGGGCGCTGCCCGATGGGATATGACGTCTCGCCCACGACAACCGGGGCGGTGCTGCTTTGGCTGGCCCCCGGTGCTGCCGAACCAGGAGCGGCGCAACCGGTGATTGCGACAAGCAACACCAGCGCCCCACGTCGCAATCTCACCTAATGAGGGTACCTTCGATCGGGTACAGCGAATTACGGTCACCGACGCAGCATCGGACGTAGCCGCGCTGCACGGGAAGCCGGGCTACGAAGGGAAGCCGCTAATCAGTGCAAAGTGGCTAGGTAGTCACGAACTTCGCGGCCGCGTTTGCGCAGGACTTCGAGCCGGGCCCCAGCGAAGATCAGGCCTGCGCCTACAACTGCCAACGCCAACCAACGTGGAACCGCGTTGAGTCCGCTCGACAACTGAGCCAATCCCGCAATCACCAGGGCGGTGGCACCGGGAACCAGCAGGCCCTGGAGTCGACCACGCGCGCCCGGGACAACCATTGCGAACCCGCCCATCAGTACCAGAACCAGTCGAATCACTCCCGTCGAAACC
>CAIKAW010000020.1 GCA_903825575.1 uncultured bacterium
AACCGGCCAGTAGGGCCGGGCGCAGGCCGGGCTGAATTCGAATCGGCACACGCCATAGTTACAAATTGCCGTGAGAGAACCCTGAGAAACCGCTAGCGGTCTGGCCTAGTGGAAGAAATGCCGGGCACCAGTGAAGTACATCGTGATGCCCGCTGCCTGGGCGGCCGAGATGACTTCGGAGTCGCGCATCGATCCGCCGGGTTGAACCACGGCCGTAACCCCCGCCGCAATCAGCACCTCAAGCCCGTCGGCGAAAGGAAAGAAGGCATCCGAGGCGGCGACACTACCGAGGGCTCGTTCAACTCCAGCTCGCGTCACCGCCAGCCGGGCCGAATCCACTCGATTCACCTGACCCATGCCAACGCCTACCGCAGCGCCTCCGCGGGCGAGCAAGATCGCATTGCTCTTCACCGACCGGCAGGCGCGCCAGGCAAATGCCAAGTCAGCAAGCACGGCTGCATTAGCGGGCAGCCCGGCTACCAGTTCCCAACTGGACACATCATCGCCGCGCGCACTGACCCGGTCCATCGTCTGCATGAGCAGTCCGCCACTGATCGGGCGCGCCTCCACCGAATCCCCGGCCGGGACAGCCTGGGCCTGCAGCACACGAAGGTTAGGTTTGGTCGCGAAGACCGCAAGTGCGGCAGGTGTGTATCCAGGTGCCACAACAACTTCGGTAAATACTTCCGAGATCTGCGCGGCAGTGGTTTCATCCACCTCACGGTTGGCAGCCACAACACCGCCGAAAGCGCTAACTGGGTCAGTGGCTAGCGCACGCCGATGCGCCTCGGCCAAGTCAGCGCCTATTGCGATGCCGCAGGGATTGGCATGCTTGATGATGGCGACGGCAGGGTCAGCAAAATCACAGGCGGCACGACGAGCCGCGTCGGAGTCGATGTAGTTGTTGTAAGACATCTCTTTGCCCTGCAACTGAACAGCGCCACCGAGTCCGCCGCCGCCGCCCGCTGGCACGTACAACGCTGCCGCCTGATGCGGATTCTCGCCATAGCGCAACTGATCCCGTCGCACCCAAGTGGCGCCAACCCACTTGGGGAACCCTTCAGCCCGAGGCGCAACGCTCGCGCCAAGCCAAGAGGCCACCGTGACGTCGTAGTCGGCCGTGTGTACGAAGGCGTCGGCCGCTAACTGTTGGCGCTCGGCGAGAGTGAACCCACCCTGTGACAATGCCGCCACGATCGATTCGTAGCGCACGGGCGATACCACCACGGCCACATTCGCGTGGTTCTTCGCGGCAGCGCGTACCATCGTTGGTCCGCCGATATCGATCTGCTCAACGCATTCATCGGTCGTCGCGCCGGACGCCACCGTCTCGGCAAACGGATAGAGGTTCACAACGACTAGTTCGAAAGGCGCGATCCCTAAGCCACCAAGTTGATCACGGTGAGAGTCCAAGCGAAGATCAGCAAGAATTCCCGCGTGCACCTTCGGATGCAACGTCTTGACCCGTCCATCTAGGCACTCAGGAAATCCGGTGAGATCAGAAACTTGGGTGACGGGGACACCTGCCGCCGAAATGTGCGCAGCCGTGGATCCGGTAGAGACAATCTCCACTCCGGCCTGGTTCAGAGCGGTTGCCAACTCAACCAAACCGGTCTTGTCGTAGACCGAGACCAAGGCACGCCTAATCTGAATCTGCGTCACGGGACGCTCACCTTTCGTTCGTCAATCGTCCAACCGAAGCTAGCTAATCTGGCCACCTGCTCAACCAGAAGTGCGCGCTCGGCTTGCTTGATGCGTTCGTGCAGCGATGGTTCGTCATCATCTAGGTGCACCGCCACGGGAACTTGCGACAAGATTGGACCGTCGTCTACCCCGGCGCCAACGAAGATCAGCGAAGCCCCGGTGACTGCGACGCCATATGCCAAGGCATCCGCCACCGCGTTGGCTCCCGGAAACGCAGGCAACAGCGCCGGGTGCGAATTGATCGTGCGACCACCGAACCGCGCAAGGAACTGCGACCCAACTAGACGCATGAATCCGGCCAATACCACTAGGTCGGGTTCGTACTCGGCCACCTTCTCCGCTAGGGCAGCGTCCCATTGAATGCGAGTCGGGAACTCCCCCGGTGCGACCACGAATTGCTGCACGCCCGCACTTTTCGCCCGCGCCAACGCCTGGGCCAACGCCGTGTCCGAACCAACTGCAACAACTTCGGCCGGATAGTTCGAATTCACGGCGTCCAAGAGCGCCTGCAATAGCGTGCCAGACCCAGACGCCAGTACAACTACTCGCGCTGGCGCAACCGGTCGAGCGACGAAGGACAACGGCTCCCCTGAGTTCGGTGGGAAGCCCGAGTCTAACGAGAGTGGGAGGGCGGTGGTTGCCCACCGCCCTCCCACGAAAACTGCGCTTGCTTAACTCTTGGGCTTAGCCACAACCACGGTTCCGACGATCTTGTCGGCGAATGTTTGCCGCTTTGCGTCCCAGATCGGCCACAGATATCCGATCAGGCAAAACCCGTCCAAAATGTGTGCCAATAGCCGGGCGAACTGCATGCCCGCGCCCAGTGGAGCCATCGTGGACTCCTTCAGACACTGAGTCCCCACGACCTGCTTGCCAATCGACTGACCAGTCTTGCCTTGGCGCAGCACTATGTTCCAAATCGTCACAGCGACGCCGATTAACCAGAAGAGCCAGTAGATGACGCCGCCGCCAGTGGTCGAAACCATCCCGCTTGGGGCAATCACGGCCCGAGGTCCGTCGATGACTGAACCAATTCCGAAGAAGACACCGGAGACGACACCGTCGACTAAGTACGAGACAACCCGCAGGCCCCAATTCGTGTACGCCGAGGACGGCATTCCCATTGTCGGAAACCCGACTGAAGGCATGTTCCCGTACTGCGGAGCTCCGTATTGAGCGGCAGGGAAGGCTGGCGGTGGGGGCGGATACGCCGCGGGAGGCGGCGGGTAAGCCGCAGCCGGCGGTGGTGGTGGTGGCATGGATCCCGGCGGCGGCATGGCTCCGGGCGGCGGCATCTCACCCGGTGTAGGCACTTCCGGCGTCTGGTCGGACATTTCCCCTCCTTCGGCTCAGGTGAGCCAGATCAGCGGCAGCCGCCGCGCTCGCGTCATCCGACTTGGATGACGAGGTCCTTCGCTACCTTGTCGTGCCAGCCTTGCATTCGTTTGTCGGCGTCCCATAAGAACGACAGGTACACAACAAGTTGGAGCACGCTGCACACCATGTTCGCGGCAGTCGGAATTAGCCAGCGAAGAAAAGACGGGCCCCAACCAATCACCTGACCAGTTTGCTCGTTGACGATCTTGATGTGCAAGAGCAGTTTTCCAGGGGTACCGCCCTTAATCGCAACAAAGGCCACCTCGTACAACACTCCGAAAATGATCAAAGCGCCAATCGCAGCAAGCACAAACAACCCGCTGAGCCCGGCGAAGAAGCCGCTATATGAATCGTTTCCATTAGAACTTGCCGCTCCCATTCCAAAAAGCGGTACGAGAGCCATCAGAAACAACGCCCCGACGACAACGACCATGATGATCGAATCGATCAGCCGAGCACCGAACCGTTGACCTGCGGTGGCTAGTCGCACCCAACCAAGACCCGGCACGAACACCTGACCAGGTGGGGCGGCGTGCACTGGAGGAGCAGGCAGCGCCGGAAACCCTGCGGACGGGTAACTGGGGGTGGGGGCGCCATAGTTCATACCGCCATAAGAGCCCCCGTATGGCGGCGGAACGGGTGGGAAGGGCGCCGGCTGATCGGGCGAATCGCTCACATCGGTCTCCTAGTTACTGCAAAGCATGTCAGTTCGATTCGCTAGCTACCCGCTCAACGAGCGAAATGGCGCTCAACGAATGAAGCCAAGGCACCCAGTCCGAGGCCAATCAGGACGAGTCCTGCCGTAGCGGCTCCCACTGCAACCCCATCGGGGCCCATTTGCGCGAGCCGCCCAGCCCCTAGAGAGCCCGCAGACTCGGAGGTAAGGGCTGCCACGGCGATTCCGACGACCGCAGCAACGGCAAGGCTGTCGGCCAACAACTTGGCCAAATCGCTAATGCCCGCAGACCGGCGGCGCCACGCTACGAGCACTCCGCCGGCTATCGGAAATGCCAGCAGTAGTGGTGCCCAAGCGGATTGGTGCGCGGGAATTGCGGCCAGCAACGGGAAGTTTGGCAAGGCTCCAACGACATGGCCCAAGGGCGAAACTAAAGTGCCCGAGCCGACCATGAATCCCGGGCCCGCGAAGTAGGCGACCAGCCAGAGCAACGCGTCGGGCAGGTAGGCCAAGCCCAGCAGCACAAGCAACAACCCGCCCGCCCCTTGCGCACCTAGGGCCCGGGTAGCCGCAATCACTTGGGCAGCGTGG
Source organism: uncultured bacterium (assembly GCA_903825575.1). Taxonomy (GTDB): domain Bacteria; phylum Actinomycetota; class Actinomycetes; order S36-B12; family CAIKAW01; genus CAIKAW01. The sequence continues at coordinate 4,349 of CAIKAW010000020.1, forward strand.
GTAGCCAAGACAATCGATATGACAGCCGCTGCCGAACCAAACAGGAAGACGAGAATCACTGCGCTTTCGTGCAGTAGCGGACGTACTGCGCCGGGGATCCGTTGTATCAATTGCGGCCACAATCCGGCGGCCCGCAGCACGCCGAAGCCGACCGCAATGATGGCTACAAAGAATGCACCCGCAAAGCCCTGTGCCGGAGCGGCAGCGCCAACCTGAGTTCGAGTTACTCCGGCTAGCAACGCAGCTAGCGCGCCATAGGCGACTGCGATTCCAACAGCTAGCAGCGCGCCGGGTCCTAGTTCGTTCACACCCGTAGCGCCGGCAGCCCAACGGCCAATCCGGTATCCAAGGACTCCCGGTAGCGCTACTAGACCTAGGGGCAAGAGTGAAACTGCACCGATGGGCAGTTGTACCGGAACATGCTGACAGGCAAGCCAAACCTGTGCGGCCGCCCGCAACGCCTGAGAAGTGCTGGTGCCCAGATGTGTGCTTGTGGCCCAGCCAATCAATACAACCGTCCCGACCAGCGTGATTCCCAGCAGGAAATACCAGCCCGCCGCCAGCAAGACTGCCGCTGGGACCGAGTGCTCTGCGGGCTCAGGAACCGCGGCAAGCCTGCGGCGAGTCCCAGAAACCTGTGTCATGTTCCTAGATTCGCAGTCGGAGGTGCGCCGCGGCGGCGCGCCACGCCCAGCGTCAGCCGCCCACCAGTTCGCGCAGCAGCGCCGCAGTAGCACTTGGGGTGCGTCCAACTCTGACTCCAGCTGCTTCGAGGGCTTCGGCCTTGGCCGCCGCCGTGCCGCTTGAGCCCGAGACGATTGCACCCGCATGGCCCATGGTCTTGCCTTCTGGCGCCGTGAAACCCGCTACGTAGCCCACGACTGGTTTGCTGACATTGGCAGCGATGAAAGCGGCGGCGCGTTCCTCGGCATCGCCACCGATCTCGCCGATCATCACAATCGCCTGGGTATCTGGATCGGCTTCAAACGCCGCTAGCGCATCGATGTGGGTGGTGCCGATGATGGGGTCTCCGCCAATCCCGATCGCCGTCGTAAAACCGATATCGCGAAGTTCATACATCATCTGGTAGGTCAGAGTCCCGGACTTTGACACCAGTCCGATCCGCCCGGGCTTGGCAATGTCGGCGGGAATGATGCCGGCGTTGGACTGTCCAGGGCTGATGATTCCCGGGCAGTTAGGTCCGATGATTCGGGTGGTGCCGGCGTTCACCGCATACTGGAAGAACGCTGCTGTGTCGTGGATCGGAATTCCTTCGGTAATCACGACACACAAAGGCATAGCTGCATCGACTGCTTCCAGGACCGCTGCCTTGGCGAATCTTGGTGGCACGAAGACGACCGAGACGTTGGCTCCGGTTGCTTCCATTGCATCGCCTACTGAGTCGAAGATCGGAATCCCATCGACATCGAGACCGGCTTTGCCCGGTGTGACACCGGCGACAACCTTTGAGCCGGCAGCAACCATCAGACGAGTGTGTTTGGTACCTTCCGAACCCGTCATTCCTTGCACCAGCAGGCGGCTATCAGAATTCAGGAAGATCGACATGTGGTCAGTTCCTCACTTCGCCTGCGACGCAAGCTCGGCGACTCGCCGGGCTGCACTATCCATCGTGTCTGCCATTTCAACAATCGAAAGTCCGCTTTCAGCGAGGATGCGACGGCCTTCAACCGCATTGTTGCCATCGATGCGGGCCACGATTGGCTTAGTCACTGGCTCACCACGTTCGGCCAGCATCGCGATTGCCTGAACAATCCCATCGGCCACCGCGTCACAAGATGTGATGCCACCGAAAACGTTGACCAGCACTGCCTTGACCTCAGGATCATTAAGGACGATGTCTAGCCCGTTGGCCATGACCTGCGCCGACGCTCCACCACCAATGTCCAAGAAGTTCGCCGGGCGAACACCACCGAATTCCTCACCGGCGTAAGCAACAACATCCAAGGTGCTCATCACTAGTCCGGCACCGTTGCCGATGATCCCGACCTCGCCGGAAAGCTTGACGTAGTTCAGGTCCAACTCCTTCGCGCGAAGTTCAATCGCGTCAGTCTCATCGCGGTCTAAGAAGTCGGCGTGCGACGCGTGGCGGTAGTTCGCGTTGTCATCAAGTGAGACCTTGCCGTCGAGGGCGACAATTCGACCATCAGGGGTGCGAACCAAAGGATTGACCTCGACAAGTGTCGCGTCCTCTTGCACTAACACTTGCCACAGTTGCTGGAGCACCAACTCGATCTGGTCGCGCACTTCAACCGGGAAGTTCGCGGCAGCGGCAATCTCCGCCGCTTTCGCCGCACTCACGCCCTCGAGCGCGTCGACTTGGATCCGGGCCAAAGCTTCGGGCTTGGTGGCCGCGACTTCCTCAATGTCCATGCCGCCTTCAAAACTGGCCATGGCAAGGAAAGTGCGGTTCGCCCGGTCGAGCAGGAACGAGACGTAGTACTCCTCGGCAATGTCCGAAGCTTCGGTTACCAAGACTCGGCGCACAATGTGACCCTTGATGTCCAAGCCAAGAATTGCCTCAGCTTTGGCGAAAGCATCATCGGGATCGGTGGCTAGCTTCACACCGCCTGCTTTGCCCCGGCCACCAGCCTTTACTTGGGCTTTCACAACAACCGCAGTACCAATCTTGCGGGCGGCCTGACGGGCCAACTCAGGGGTAGTGCATACCTCACCGGCGATAACCGGGACCCCATGCTTACCGAATAGGTGCTTTGCCTGGTACTCGTAGAGATCCACTGACCCACCATCCAAGCGAACTTCGACCGATGCGGTCAGCCTAGTTGGCGCGCTGTTTGCTTTGCCGTGTGGGTGTGGCGCTCAGCCGCGTGGCACCACGGTCGCCGTTACCCAGTCACAGATGTCCTGCATTCGCGCACCGGGATGAAAGATCTTGGCCACGCCAACGGCTGTGAGTTGCGCCACATCAGCTTCTGGGACGATCCCGCCACCGAACACAAGTACATCGTTTGCACCCTGTTCGTGGAGTAGGCGCATTACTTCCGGGAACAACGTCAGGTGCGCCCCAGACAGAATCGAAAGACCAATGACATCGGCGTCCTCTTGGATCGCGGTGGCAACAATCTGCTCTGGCGTCTGGTGCAGGCCGGTGTAGATGACCTCGAAGCCGGCATCGCGCAAGGCACGCGCCACGACCTTGGCTCCGCGGTCATGTCCATCAAGGCCAGGCTTGGCGACGACGATTCGGATCGGACGACTCATCAATACCTCCGACGTCAGGGTACCGAGTGGGCCTCACCTTCGCTGCAACGCCCGCGGCTACAGCTTCTCGACCGGCGCGTAGCGCAGCAACAGTCGCTTAACACCTTCGGTTCCGAAATCGATGCTCGCCTCCGCGTGGTCGCCGCTGCCGGCCACAGTCACAACCGTCCCTAGCCCGAACTTTTCGTGCGTGACCCGCTCTCCGACAGCCAGTACAACAGTCGGATGATTCCCGGGGCCACTTGGTCGTCCGCGACTAGCTGCCGCCGACAGGGAGGGGGCCGAACCGAACCCTCCGCTGGACGGCGGGAAACTCTGCGGTGCTTCGCGCTTCCAATGGAGCAAGTCGGAAGGTAACTCATCCAAGAATCGCGACGCTGGGTTGTACGTCGGCGCACCCCAAGCTGACCGAACGACCGACCGCGAGACGTAAAGCCGTTCGCGGGCCCGCGTGATACCGACATAGGCCAACCGTCGTTCCTCTTCTAACTCGGTCGGGTCGCCCATGGATCGCTGGTGAGGAAATACACCATCCTCCATGCCAGTAAGGAACACGACCGGAAACTCAAGACCCTTGGCCGTGTGCAACGTCATTAGCGTCACGACTCCGCCATGTGCGTCCGCGTCAGGTATCTCATCGGAATCGGCCACCAGTGACACTCGTTCTAGGAAGTCACCCAATGTTCCGTCTGGGGTGTCTGCCTCAAATTCTCGGGCTACAGATTCGAGTTCGGCCAGATTCTCGACCCGCGGCTCATCCTGCGGGTCCGTGCTGACCTGCAACTCACGCAGGTAGCCGCTCTGTTCGAGAGCCGCCTGCAGAATCGTTCCAGGCCCGGAACCTGCCTCGACGAGGGTTCGCAAGTCGGTCAACAACTTCGTGAAAGTCTGGATTGAACTTAGCGATCTGGTAGCCAGCAAAGTGATTTCGCTGGCTCGCTCCAGCGCCGCCCCAAACGAGATTCGCTCCCGCTCGGCAAAATCCGTGACCCAGGCCTCTGCGCGATCACCGATACCTCGACGCGGAATGTTGAGGATCCGGCGCATCGAAACATCGTCAGACGGGTTTACCAACACCCGCAGGTATGCAATCGCGTCGCGAACTTCGCGTCGCTCGTAGAACCGAACCCCGCCCACAACTCGGTATGGCAGACCTACGCGAATGAAGACTTCTTCCAACGATCGCGACTGGGCATTGGTCCGGTAGAACACAGCGACGCCCGAGGGCGGCAGCGAATCCTCGTCGTGCAGTCGATCGATCTCGTTGGCAACGAACGATGCTTCATCATGTTCATCGTCAGCGACATATCCGACGATCCGCTCACCGGGGCCGGCATCGGTCCAGAGTCGCTTGGGGCGACGATCAGAGTTGCGCGCGATAACTGCATTCGCAGCATCCAGAATCGTTTGTGTCGAACGGTAGTTCTGCTCCAGCACGATCGTGCTGGCATCGGGGTAGTCACGCTCGAACTCCACGATGTTACGAATAGTCGCGCCGCGGAATGCATAGATGCTTTGGTCGGCATCGCCGACGACACACAGTTCTGCCGGTGTAACACCGTCAGCCCCACGGCCAACGAGCTCACGAACCAATTCGTACTGAGCCAAGTTGGTGTCCTGATACTCGTCGACCAGAACATGTCGAAATTTGCGGTGGTAGTGCTCAGCCACGTCCGGATACAACTGCAACAGCACAACAACATTTGAGATCAGGTCGTCGAAATCCATGGCGTTGGCGCGTAGCAGTCGGCTCTGATAGTCGCGGTACACGCCAGCCAATATCTGCTCAATTGGATTGGCTGCTCGGGCCGCGAACGTCTCGTGATCGACAAGTTCGTTCTTCAATCCGCTAATGAGATGAGCGAAGGCACGCGGATTGTGACGCTTGGGGTCAAGGTCCTGCGCACGCATCACCAATGTGATCAGCCGCAGCGAATCTCCGGAGTCGTAAATAGAGAACGACGACGCGTAGCCGAGCCGGGTTGCTTCGCGCCGCAGGATCCGAACGCAAGACGAGTGGAACGTAGATACCCACATAGTCCGAGCCCGGGGCCCCACTAACTCCTCGACCCGTGAACGCATCTCGCCGGCGGCCTTGTTCGTGAATGTGATGGCCAGAATCTCGCCGGGGCGCACTCCTCGCTCAGCGATCAGGTGGGCAACCCGACGAGTCAGCACCCGAGTCTTACCTGAGCCCGCTCCTGCCACGATCAACAGCGGCCCACCGGTGTGCTCAACCGCCGCCCGCTGCGAGGGATTCAGATCATCAAGCAGGTCGGCCACCCCGAACCCGCTGCCCTGCCCCGGAGCAGCCGGCCATTCCGGCAAGTCGAAACCTTCAAAGGGGAGGGACACCTGCTGAGTCTACGGAGGCGTCCGACAATGCCCGACTCCTGCTCAGTCAGCGGCCACGTAGCATGGCCCGGCCGACCTAGGGAGGATCCGTGCTCGAAGATTCAGCCGTCGAACGAGTGCTCGTGGTGTCCGCACACCCCGACGATGTCGACTTCGGCGCGGCCGGGACCGTCGCTACCTGGACCGATGCAGGGATCGTCGTGACCTACGCCATCATCACCGACGGTGGCGCCGGCGGCAGCGACCCCGACGTTCCGCGCGAGCAAATGCCAACAATCCGCCGGGCCGAGCAGTTGGCCGCTGGCGCCGCAGTTGGCGTCACCGATGTTCGGTTCCTGGGGTATGTCGACGGAGAGCTGGAGGTAAGCCATGAATTGCGTCGCGACATCTCGCGAGTAATTCGCCAGGTCCGCCCCCAGCGGATGTTGATCCAGTCCCCCGAACGCAACTGGCAGCGGATTCAGGCTTCACATCCGGACCACCTCGCGGCCGGCGAAGCGGCGCTGCAGGCGATCTACCCTGACGCCCGAAACCCATTTGCGCATACCTCGCTGCTGACCGACGAGGGCTTGGAACCGTGGTCGGTACAAGAGGTTTGGGTCCAGGCCTCGCCGATCCAAGACCATTTCGTCGACGTAACAGCGCAGTTCGATCGCAAGATCGCGGCCCTCCGGGCCCACCACTCACAGACAGCCGGGATGGCCGACCTGCCAGGCTTCATCCGAGGCTGGCTGACCAGGAATGCGGAGGCCGCCGGTTGGCCCGAAGGTCGGCTGGCCGAAGCCTTCCGGGTGATTGCAACCGCCTAAGGCGTCGGCATGGACATTTACTTCGTCGATGACGTGATCAGGTAGCTATTCCCATTCGATAGTGCCGGGCGGTTTGCTCGTGACGTCTAGGACGACACGGTTAACTGCCCGCACTTCGTTTGTGATCCGAGTGGAGATGCGTTCGATCACTTCATAGGGCAAGCGGGACCAGTCGGCTGTCATCGCGTCCTCGCTTGATACCGGCCGCAGCACGATCGGATGGCCGTAGCTGCGACCGTCGCCCTGCACTCCAACACTGCGGACGTCTGCAAGCAGGACCACCGGGAACTGCCAGACATCGCGGTCTAGTCCGGATGCGGTTAGTTCAGCACGAGCGATTGCATCGGCAGCCCGCAGAATCTCAAGTCGTTCGCCGTCCACCGCGCCGACAATGCGGATTGCCAGACCTGGCCCTGGGAATGGGTGGCGCCAGACGATCTCAGCGGGAAGTCCGAGCTCGGCGCCGACCTGACGCACCTCGTCCTTGAACAATGCGCGCAATGGCTCAACGAGTTTGAACTTCATGTCCTCGGGTAAGCCGCCCACATTGTGGTGACTCTTAATGTTCGCGGTTCCTGTGCCACCGCCGCTTTCAACCACATCGGGATACAGCGTTCCCTGAACAAGAAACTCGACGTCGTGCCCGGCAACGACTTCGCGCGCTGCATCTTCGAAGACGCGGATGAACTCCCGGCCGATGATCTTGCGCTTCTGCTCTGGATCTATGACGCCGGCGAGGGCATTGAGGAACCGTTCGGACGCATCAACCACGACTAGGCGCACCCCAGTTGCGGCAACGAAGTCGCGCTCGACCTGCTCCGCTTCGCCCGCACGCAGAAGTCCATGGTCGACGAAGACGCACGTGAGTTGATCCCCAATGGCTCGCTGCACCAACGCCGCAGCCACCGCCGAATCAACGCCGCCGGAGAGTCCGCAAAGCACTTGGCCAGTGCCGACAGTGGCGCGAATAGCCGCGACCTGGTCTTCGACGATCGAGCTCGCTGTCCAGTTCGGTTCGATTCCGGCGACGTCGTAAAGGAAGTGCTCCAGCACGCGCTGCCCGTACTCACTATGCAGAACTTCCGGGTGGAACTGCACGCCGCAGCTGCGCAGGTCAGCGTTCTCGAACGCAGCCACCGCGGCTCCCGGAGACGTCGCAGAGACCGCAAAACCTTCGGGCGCGCGCGTGACCGAATCGCCGTGTGACATCCAAACCATCTGCTCGGCTGGGAGTCCGGCAAATAGCGCCCCGGGATTGGACACGGTCAAGGTGGTCCGGCCGAACTCGGACAATCCTGTCTGTGCAACCTCACCCCCGAGCCCTTGCGCGAGGAGTTGGAAGCCGTAACAGATTCCGAAGGTCGGGACTCCGGTCCTGAACAACGAAGGATCGACCGAAGGCGCGCCTTCGGCGTACACACTGGCCGGGCCGCCTGAAAGCACAATCGCAGTCGGGTTTCGGGCGAGCATGTCGGCAACCGGCATCGTGTGCGGCACGACCTCGGAGTAGACGTTCGCCTCGCGAATCCGCCGCGCGATCAGTTGCGCGTACTGCGCCCCAAAGTCGATGACCAGTACGGGTCTTACGTCAGACACGCGATGGCCTTCCAGCAGGAGTCGGTAACCAGATCCTAACTAGTCCCCGCTCATGCACCGTGGCTCGGCAGCGGCAAACGCAGTGCTCCAGGAGCGGTTGCCGGCACGACCGGGCGCAGCGGGACCACCGGGTCAATGCGGACGTAGGCACTACCAAGTTCCGGGCGGGGGTCGACATCACCAACATTGGGCCAAAAGGCGACCGCCCGTTCGGCCTGGGCCGTGATCGTCAAGGACGGGTTCACTCCCAGATTTGCCGTGACCGCAGCACCATCAAGCACATGCAGACCGTCATGACCGAAAACTCGCTGATACGGATCGACCACTCCGCGCTCGGGGTCGGCACCGATCACGGCACCGCCGACGAAGTGCGCCGTCATGGGCGCGCCAATCAGATCACCAGCGCTACCCATTGCCTCGCCATCAATCCGCTCGGCCAGACGTCGGGCAAACTCGTTTGCCACTGGAATCCAGGTCGGGTTAGGTTCGCCCTCGCCGTGGCCGCTGGTCAACTTCCAGCGTCCGAAGCGCGTTCGTTTCGAAGAGACGGTGACCGAATTGTCAACGTCCTGCATTACGAGCGCGATGATCGTGCGCTCAGACCAGCCGCTCACATTCAGCGAACGTAGTGCCGCCTTGGGGTCGGCTGCCATCGCCTTCAACCAGGTGCGCCACCTTGGGACACCGGGCTCCTCATCGGTGAGCAAGGTACCGAGCAGTCCCATCATGTTGCTGCCCTTGCCATACCGCACCGGTTCAATGTGTGTGTGTGGCTCGGGGTGAAAGCTCGACGTAATGGCCACACCTTGGGTGTAGTCGACGCTGCGATCGTTGGAGACCGCGCCCACCAGCGACTCGGAATTCGTACGAGAGAGCCGGCCCAATGCAGAGGACAGATTCGTCAGGTGACCATCGTCGCGCATGCGATGGAGCAGTCGCTGCGTGTTGTAGGCGCCAGCGGCGAACACCACATGAGACGCGGTAAACGTGCGCCGCGGTTGTGAGTTCCCAGGGCCGGTTCGGTGGAAATCGACGGCGTAACGTGCGCCAGCGGCATTCGCAGCTAACGGGCGTACGACGTCGACGGTAGACATTGGAAAGACTCGGGCTCCTGCCGACTCGGCCAGACCTAGGTAGTTGGTCGGCAACGTGTTCTTCGCGTTGTGGCGGCAACCGGTCATGCATTCACCGCACTCGGTGCACCCGCGACGACTCGGGCCGACACCGCCAAAGAATGGATCCGGCGACTCCACTCCCGGGCCGACCCCAAAGAAAACGCCAACCGGAGTGCGGTGATAGGTCTGGCCTACGCCCATGTCTTCGGCAATCGCCCGGACGTGATCGTCGGCGGTGGTGGTTGACGGTTGTTCCACGGCGCCGAGCATGCGTTGGGCTTGGTCGTAATACGGCGCAAGTTCAGCGGACCAGTCGGTGATGTCGGCCCACTGCCGGTCAGCAAAGAATGCGGGCGGCGGAACATAGAGCGTATTGGCGTACACCAACGACCCGCCACCGACGCCAGCGCCGCAAAGCACAACCGTGTCAGGCAGGATATGGATGCGCTGGATGCCATAGCAACCGATAGCTGGAGCGAACAAGAAATCCTTTGCCTGCCAAGAAGTCTTGGGCAATGTTTCAGCGGTGAACCTTCGGCCGGCCTCGAGCACCGCAACGCGGTAGCCCTTTTCGGTCAGCCGAAGTGCTGCAACCGACCCGCCAAAACCTGAACCGACAACCACCACATCGAAGTCTGGTTGGTCCATGCCAACTCCTCGTGTCAGACGTTCGGAGAAACGACTACCTCAACGCGCTGGAATTCCTTCAGATCCGAATACCCCGTGGTCGCCATTGCGCGTCGCAACGCTCCAACCAAGTTCATCGTTCCATCGGCCGTGTGCGATGGCCCAGTCAGGATCTCGCCAAGGGATCCGGACGTACCAACATGCACCCGCTCCCCCCGAGGCAATGTCGGATGCACGGCTTCCATGCCCCAGTGCCATCCGCGACCAGGTGCCTGCGAGGCACGGGCAAGCGGTGAGCCAACCATGACGGCATCCGCGCCACAGGCGACGGCCTTGACGATGTCGCCGCTGCGTCCCATCGCACCATCGGCGATCACGTGCACGTAGCGCCCGCCGGACTCATCCAGATAATCGCGTCGAGCGGCAGCAACATCGGCCACGGCGCTCGCCATCGGAACCCGAACACCAAGCACGTTGCGAGTCGTGTGAGCAGCGCCGCCACCGAACCCAACGAGTACCCCGGCCGCGCCAGTTCGCATCAGGTGAAGCGCCGCCTGATAGGTCGCACAGCCGCCGACTACAACTGGCACGTCGAGTTCGTAGATGAACCGCTTGAGATTGAGTGACGTCCCATCGGTGTCGACATGCTCGGCGCTAACTGTGGTGCCACGGATGAAGAAAAGGTCGACTCCGGCGTCCACCACATTCTTAATGAACTCCACCGTGCGATTAGGGGACAAGGCAGCCGCAGTCGTAACGCCGGTGGCGCGCACTTCGGCGATTCGTTCACCAATCAGGTCGGGCTGAATCGGCTCGGCATAGACCTGTTGCAGTCGTCGCTCGGCCTCAATGCCAGTCAGCGTCGCAAGTTCGGCGAACACCGGCTCAGGGTCCCGATAGCGGGTCCAGAGCCCCTCGAGGTTGAGCACGGCCAACGACCCGAGCCTGCCTATTTCGCCAGCCGTAGCGGGGGAAACCACCGAGTCCATGGGTGCGGCGATGATCGGGCTTTCAAACCGGAAGGCATCCAACTGCCACGAGGTGGAAACCCGTTCGGGATCACGCGTACGCCGACTCGGCGCAATTGCAATGTCGTCGAACGAGTACGCCTGCCGCCCGCGCTTGCCGCGGCCAATTTCGATCTCGGTCACGAATCTCTCCCGCGGGTCTGGTAATTCGGCGCTTCGACGGTCATCTGAATATCGTGCGGGTGACTCTCTTTCAGACCAGCGGCCGTGATCCGCACAAAGCGCCCACGGTCGTGCAACTCTGCCATGTTGTGCGCGCCAACGTAGAACATCGACTGCTGCAGCCCACCAACTAACTGGTGCGCCACCACGCTCAATGGTCCGCGGAATGGAACTTGACCTTCGATGCCTTCGGGAATGATCTTCTCGTCGCTTCCGACGTCCGACTGGAAGTAGCGGTCGCGACTGTAGGAAACCCGCCCGCGCGATGCCATCGCTCCAAGGGAGCCCATCCCGCGGTACTGCTTGTACTGCTTGCCGTTGACGAACACGAGGTCGCCCGGGCTTTCTTCACACCCGGCCAGCAGCGATCCGATCATCACCGTGTCGGCGCCAGCAACCAGCGCCTTAGCGATATCGCCTGAGTACTGCAGCCCACCGTCACCGATCACGGGCACTCCTGCCGGCCGGCAGACACTGGCCGCTTCAGCGATGGCCGAAACCTGCGGGACACCGACACCGGCGACGACCCGGGTAGTGCAGATAGATCCGGGGCCGACTCCGACCTTCACCGCGTCCACGCCTGCATCAACCAAGGCTTGGGCGCCTTCGCGAGTGGCGATATTGCCGCCGATGATCTGGACGTGGGCGGTTGCTGGATCGGACTTGAGTCGTCGAACCATGTCGAGCAGGGCACGGGCGTGGCCATTGGCGGTATCGGCCACCAGCACATCCACACCAGCCTCGACGAGCGCAGTTGCACGTTCCCAGGCATCGCCATAGAAACCCACTGCGGCGGCGACGAGCAGCCGGCCCGCGGCATCCTTGGTGGCCTTCGGATACTGCACCGTCTTCACAAAGTCTTTGACGGTAATCAACCCGCCCAAACGACCGTGCTCGTCGACGAGCGGAAGCTTCTCGACCTTGTGCTTGGCCAGCAGCGCCGCAGCGTCTTCGCGTGCAATGCCAACCGGGCCAGTTACTAGTGGCATCGCGGTCATCACGTCACGCACAAGTCGAGCGGCGTACTGCTCGCGTGGCAGGAAGAGCAGATCGCGGTTTGTAATGATCCCAACCAGCTTGCCATCGGCCGCCACAACTGGCAGTCCCGAGACCCGGAAGCGCCCGCACAGTTCATCAAGATCAGCGATCGTCGCGTCGGGTGAGACCGTGACTGGGTTCGACACCATTCCGGACTCTGAGCGCTTAACTAGATCAACCTGGGCCGCTTGATCGGCAATCGAAAGATTTCGGTGAAGAACTCCGATGCCACCCTGACGAGCCATCGCGATAGCCATCCGCGATTCGGTGACCGTATCCATTGCAGCTGAAATGAGCGGAACTGCCACGCTGAGCTCTCGGGTCAGCCGTGAGGTCGTATCCACCTCAGAGGGGATGACGTCAGTAGCCCCAGGAAGCAGCAGGACATCATCGAAAGTTAGCCCTAGATACCCGAACTTCTCGGACGTCGCGTCCATCGACACCTTTCCGCTGCCAGCGCCGGACCCGCGATAAAGATCCCGACTGCTTGGAACAGGTTACCGGGCGCCCAGTTGTTGGCCAGCCCCGCTCAGCGCAGGAAACCCCAGCGGAAGCCGAGGGCAACCGCTTGCGCCCGATCTGCCGCCTGAAGCTTGCGAAACAGTCGACGGGCATGAGTCTTGACTGTGTCTTCGGAAAGGTAGAGCTCACGGCCGATCTCGGCGTTGCTACAGCCGCGACTCATTCCGTCAAGAACTTGCCGCTCCCGATCAGTCAACGGCGGCGGTGGTCCAAGTCCAGCCATGCTCTTGCCATTCGAGCTTGCGCGTTCGGGGGCAAGTAGCGCGGTAAGTGTGGCAGCAACTTCTTCGGCCGCGGCATTCTTGGCTAGGTAACCCCTCGCTCCGTGGCCAACTGCCCGAGCCACGCCATCGTGATCCTCGCCCTGAGTCAGCATGACCACCAGAGAGTCGGGGTGAGACCCAGAAAGGCGTCGAACTGTTTCGATCCCGCCAATACCGGGCATCCGGACGTCAAGCAGGACCAGGTCGGGCCGTTCCAAGGGGAAGCGAGCCAGCACTTCTTCACCGCTTCCGGCGGCGCTGACCCGCGCTACTCCCGGTACTCCGGCGACAGCACGGCGCAGAGTCTCACGTGCCAAAGGCGCGTCGTCACAAACCAAAATGGTCCACCCGTTCATGCTCACCGCCTCGGCCCATTGTCTGATCTCACTGACCTGTCTTCGGCAGGTTTGCTTGCCTCCTTCAGTCCCGAACTGGTGCGACTATTTGCGAGCCTAGAAGGTCGGCCACGTCAGGGCGGGCCAGCCAGTCCCACCGGAGCTCCTCGGGCAGGTCCGCCGTCAACCGCTCCACAACAGATTTAGCTGAGGCGAGCTGGCGTGAGGACTCGCCCGGATCTGTTTGCGCCAACAATCGCCCGAGGAGCGCGCGCGCTGGCCAAACGACAGGCAGTGCCCCCACATTTTCGGCCAACCGACCGGCCCGACGAAGCGCGACCGTAGCTGTTTGGACATCGCCTTCCAGAACGTGCGATACGCCCACAAACAGCAGACTCTTCGCCACGTGGCGGGGCGCTCCGGATTGTTCGGCCAGCTTTACGGCCGCCGTTGCAAATCCCAGGGCCTCACCGGCCCGGCCCTGCCAGATACCTAGTTCCGCTCGAGTCCAGTCACGACGGACGCGTTGGCGCCACCAGTCCGGCCGCGCCGCTGCCAACTCTGACGCAAGCTCTAACTGCTCGGTTGCCGCCGGTGGATCACCGAGACCAATCGCGTCGGAGGCAAGTCCCAGTCTGGCGTCAAAAACTGCCGCGGCGACCCCAAATGAGAGTCCCAACGCTTCCTCGTCCAACGAGCGGGCTAACTGGTGTTGGCCCAGCGCCCGGTAGGCCGCAGCACTGGCAGCGGCTGCTAAGGAGGCATAACGGTGGGGTTCGACGGCATCGACCACCATCGCCCGCAAGGTTGCAAACACCTCAAGCCCGGCGGCGAATCTACCCACGGCCGTGTGACAAGCGCCAAGTAGCCACGTTGCGGACGCGGCTTCGGCGGGGTGACCGGTTGCGTGCGCAAGTTCAATTGCCTGTTCCAGGGTGGCAACTCCGGACGCGGGGCTGCCACGAAAAGCGGCTCGTTCGCCGGCCGCGAGTAAGCCGGCCAGATCCTCCACGCATCGACTCCTGTCCTTGACTACTCAGGCTAGTCAAGCACGCAAGTTAGACGAATTAGTCGGCCGCCCACGCCGCCAATTGGGTGACCGCCTGCCCGAGAGATTCAAACTTGGCCCACCCTGCTGGCGGCGATGTACTCCAGCCCGGTCCGCCAATTGCCCAACGTGGCGCCGGGCGAATCGTGCTTATAGCGCTCAGGTCTACCGCATTGTGAATTGATGACCACAGAATCACTGCCCGCGGACCGGTGCGGCGCACAGCCAACATCAACGAATCAAACGGCACTCGTGCCCCCAAGAACCGGGTGCCCACCCCTAGCTCGGCTAGGGCGGCCGCAATGGCCTCCAGCGGCAGGGTGTGCTGCTCGTTCGGCGCCGAGGCCAAAAGGATCGGCCGATCATTCAAGTGCTTAGTAGCTGCATAAGTTGTCCGCGAGAATGCGGCCGATACGACCTCGGAGAGCGCGTGCTCGGTGTCCACTCCCAACCCGCTTCGACTCCAGGTATCCCCGAAGGCAGCCATCGTGGGCAGGAGCAGGTCGTCCCAAGTCCAGACAACGCCGTTTGCTTCGATCGCCTCTGAAATCAACTCGGCCGCGGCCCTGACGTCGAGGGCCAAACTCGATGCCTTTAACCCTTGGACCATCGCCGCGGTAGCAGCGCGGTCAGGGAGTCCAGCTGGCGGCGCCGGAGGTTGCGGGGGTTGGGTGGTCGGCGCCGGTGCCGCCAGCACTGCCGCGGCAGCATCGCGAGGTGTGAATCCGGTGCGCACCAGCCGCTGCATGTGCTCGAGCCGAGCAAGATCGCCAGCGCTATAACGGCGGTGGGTCCCCTCCCGATGTTCGGATGGCCCCAAGCCATACCGGTGATCCCAGGTTCGCAGCGTCGCTGGTGCCACCCCTAACCGGCGTGCCACCAAAGCCACAGATAACCCCTGATCCATGACTGAATTGTCTTGTGATTCCCCCCACACCGCCACTCGAAAGGCCGGTAGCTACTTGCATTGAGTCAGCTTTGGCGCGATACTCTGAACAATGTTTGAAACGATTGACGGAGGAAACCATGGCTGACGTCACCCGGCTCCCGGGCCCACTGGCTGACTGGTGGGATTGGCAGATTTCAGCTGCCTGCCGCGGGCTCGATTCCTCGGTCTTCTTCCACCCCGAGGGTGAACGCGGCCCAGCGCGAAGGCGTCGGGCCAGCGCAGCCAAGGAGATCTGCTCAACCTGCCCGGTCCAGGCTGCCTGCGCCGCGCATGCACTTAAAGTCCGCGAGCCCTACGGGATCTGGGGCGGACTAGCTGAAGAGGACCGCGATGCCGTCGCCGCCGGGCGCCGCAGCGCGTGAGGGCTAACTAGACGAACGAACAAAGCAAAAGGGCCCGCCCCCCATGGGGGTCGGGCCCTTTTGCTACCGGCTATTGGCCGGCAACTAATTCTTAGTGACTGTGGCCGTGGCCGCCGCCACTCTCAGCGGCAGGTGCATCTTCCCGCTTCTCGACCACAAGTGCTTCCGTTGTCAGCAGCAGAGCCGCAATCGAGGCCGCGTTCTCAAGAGCAGAGCGCGTTACCTTGACGGGGTCAATTACACCGGCGGCAACGAGATCCTCGTAGCGTCCGAGTGCAGCGTTGAAACCGTTGCCTGGGCCTAGTTCGCGAACCTTCGTGACGACGACGTAACCCTGTTCGCCAGCGTTCTCGGCGATCCAGCGCAACGGCTCGGCACAGGCGCGGCGAACAACAGAGACGCCGAATGCCATGTCGCCAGTGAAGCCAAGGTCGCCATCAAGGACGGTCGCGGCGTGCACAAGTGCGCTACCGCCACCAGCGATGATGCCTTCCTCGATCGCAGCGCGCGTCGCGGACACAGCGTCCTCGATGCGGTGCTTCTTCTCCTTGAGTTCAACCTCAGTGTGTGCGCCAACCTTGATGACGCAAACACCACCAGCGAGCTTGGCCAGACGCTCCTGCAACTTCTCGCGGTCCCAATCCGAATCGGTCCGCTCAATCTCGGACTTCAACTGGGCCACGCGATCTGCAACCTCGGTTGCGTCGCCAGCACCGTCAACGATCGTGGTGTCGTCCTTGGTTACCACGATGCGACGAGCCGTACCGAGAACCTCGAGTCCGACCTGATCGAGCTTGAGGCCGACCTCGGGGGAAACAACCTGTGCGCCGGTCAACGTCGCGATGTCCTGCAGGACTGCCTTGCGTCGGTCGCCGAACGCCGGCGCCTTGACTGCGCAAGACGAGAACGTGCCACGGATGCGGTTGACGACGAGTGTCGACAACGCCTCTCCATCGACATCTTCAGCAACGATCAACAGCGGCTTGCCGGCCTGTACGACCTTCTCAAGCAGCGGCAAGATCTCGCCTACTGCAGAGATCTTTCCCTGAACCAGCAACAGATAAGCGTCCTCAAGGACCGCTTCCATCCGCTCGGCATCGGTGACGAAGTGTGGGGAGATGTAGCCCTTGTCGAACTGCATTCCCTCGGTGAACTCCAGTTCAAGAGCCATCGTGCTCGACTCTTCAACTGAGATGACACCGTCCTTGCCGACCTTGTCGAACGCGTCGGCGATCAGTTCGCCGATTGCCCGGTCCTGCGATGAGATTGTCGCGACGTTGGCGATCTCTTCCTTGCCCTGCACCTCGCGGGCGTCGGCTAGCAGGCGTTCGGTGACAGCCTTCACGGCTGCTTCGATGCCGCGCTTGATGTCGATCGGTGCACCACCGGCGGTGACAACGCGAAGGCCCTCGTGCACCATCGCCTGAGCTAGCACCGTTGCGGTCGTCGTACCGTCGCCGGCGACGTCATTGGTCTTGGTTGCAACTTCCTTTGCCAGCTGGGCGCCTAGGTTCTCGTAGGGGTCTTCCAGCTCGATTTCGCGGGCAATCGTCACACCGTCATTGGTGATTGTCGGTGCGCCCCACTTCTTGTCGATAACGACGTTGCGGCCACGTGGGCCCAGGGTCACCTTGACTGCATCGGCGAGTGCATCAACGCCGCGCTCTAGCGCGTGGCGGGCCTTCTCGTCGAACTCAAGAATCTTGGCCATCTGCAATGAATCCTTCGGTAGGCCGAACCGCCCCGTGCACCCGGTTGGGTGGCACGGGGCGGATCGAGTGGACTATCAGCTCACTTCTCGACGATTGCGAGCACGTCGCGCGCCGAGAGGATGAGGTATTCCTGGCCGTTGTACTTCACTTCGGTGCCGCCGTACTTCGAGTAGACGACAACGTCGCCCTCGTTGATGTCCAGCGGTACGCGCTTAGAACCACTCTCATCGAACCGACCCGGACCAACCGCGATGACCTTGCCCTCTTGCGGCTTTTCCTTGGCGGTGTCCGGGATTACAAGTCCGGACGCCGTCGTCTGTTCGGCGTCGAGCGGCTGCACGAGGATCCGGTCCTCGAGCGGCTTAATGGAGACCGACACGGTCTGACCTCCCCCTTGCGGGATGTCGAGCGTTAGTGGGTTTCAGCGGGCCTTCCGGTCGTCGTCGCAGGTGCCGACCGGGGGTCCACCGTTGGCACACTCACGGGGAGAGTGCCAGCCCCAACCCTACGGAGGCGTTAGCACTCCGTCAACCTGAGTGCCAGCCAGCCCACGCCCCCAGCCTCGGCGCTAGCGTTGGCGGGTGCCTTGGCAACCGAGCGAACTTCCTGACCCGGATCTGCTCGCCCTGGCCTTGGCCGCTTGGCTGGACGCGGTCGCCGCCGCCGAGCGAGGCGGGGGAACACTGGACCCACTCAAGGTCAGCGCCAACGTGCGTCGGCAGCGCCCTGAGGCCTCCCCCGCCGCCTTAGCCGCGGCCCTGACACAAGCCCGTTTGCGCGTACGTGCCCGAGACCGGCTCGGCAGCCAGGCCGATCAGTTTCTTTTCACGGCAACCGGGCTCGAACAGGCCACTCGCCCGCAGGTAGCTCACCGTCGAGCCCGTCGACTCCAAGCCGCTGGCATCGAACACATCGTCGACGCAGGTGCGGGGTTGGGATTTGACGCGATCGAATTTGCAAGGGCAGGCATGCGCGTGGACGCCGTAGAAATTGACCCTGCCACCGCTGACTTACTTGCAGCCAACGTTAGAGCCTGCGGTGTGGACCACCTAGTGCGCGTAGTAGTAGCTGATGTCCGTGACCTGAAACTAGGCCCCGCCGATGCCTGCTTCGCCGATCCCGCCAGACGCAGCGGCGATCGACGACTAAAAGACCCCGAATCTTGGTCCCCGCCCTGGTCTTGGCTGTGCGCGCTTGGCCAACTGACCCCTCGACTAGTAGCCAAAGTCGCCCCCGGAATCGATCACGACCTCGCCCCCGCTGGTTGCGAAACCGTTTGGACATCGGTAAATGGCCAACTCGTCGAAGCAGCCGTTTGGTGGCCCGGGCTTGCGCGCGCAAATCGCCGCGCAGCGGTCGTGATTCGATCTGATAGTGCCGTGGAAGTGCTCAGCAGGACGGACTCGGTGGCGCCAGCGGCCGGCCCCGCAGGGCAATGGCTACTCGAGCCAGACGACGCCATCCTGCGTGCGGGACTGGTCGATGAGGTCGTGAATCGCGTATCCGGACGGCTCCTTGACCACCGCACTGCGTACGTAACCACCGATGCAGATCCAGGACCCGCGCTAGATATTGCGCGGGCTTGGCCGATCCTTACTAGCCTGCCGTTCAGCATCGCCTCGCTTCGCCGCGAACTAGCTGCTCGTGACATTGGGCGGGTAGTGGTAAAGAAACGAGCATTTGCGGCGGACCCAGACGATGTCTTACGACAACTCAAACTGCCGGGAGACGGTGGTAGCGGGGTCGTCTTTCTAACGCGGGTTGGAAGTGCGCCGATCGCGTTAGTGTGCGGCAATGAAGTTCGGCCAACGTCCGAATAGATCAGAAATGACTTACCGCTATGCGCTTGTTACAAGAACTTCTGTAATCGGCAGCGAAGAATCCGCGCCGAAACCAAGGTCCACGCCTGGCCGGCCACGGCTCATGCACTCAGACCCAAGAGCTGCCACCATCGCACCGTTGTCAGTGCACAGTCCTGGCCGCGGAATCCGCAACCGAATGCCTGCAGCGGCGCATCGCTGGTCGGCCACTTCACGTAGCCTTGAATTTGCAGCGACTCCGCCGCCAATCACCAAATGATCAACACCTCGTTCCTTGCACGCGAGAATCGCCTTGCGCATAAGGACATCCACCACCGCCTCCTGAAACGAAGCAGCCACGTCCGGAATGGAAATAGTTTCGCCTGCCGCTGTGCGAGCTTCAACCCAGCGGGCAACTGCAGTCTTGAGTCCGGAGAACGACACGTCGTAGCGGTGCCGTTGCATGTCCTGCGAAGACGTTAAGCCGCGCGGAAAAGCGATAGCACTGGCGTCTCCCGATTTGGCCGAAAGGTCGATGTACGGACCTCCTGGGAACGGCAGTCCAAGCAGCCGCGCCACCTTGTCGAAAGCTTCGCCAGCCGCGTCATCGATCGTCGCACCGAGGGCTTCTATGTCGCCGGTGATATCGGAAACCTGAAGCAGGCTCGAGTGGCCTCCGGACACCAGGAGCGCCAACGTCGGTTCAGGCAATGGACCATGTTCGAGTTGATCTACCGCAACATGTGCTGCCAGATGATTCACACCGAAAATCGGGATCCCAAGTCCGAGTGCAAGGGACTTGGCGGCCCCAACTCCGACAAGCAGCGCCCCGGTCAGCCCAGGCCCAGCGGTTACCGCAATTGCATCAATATCGCCGAGCCGGACTTCGGCGGTAGCCAACGCCCGTTCCAGAGTTGGCAACATGGCTTCAAGGTGCGCACGGCTTGCCACTTCAGGAACAACTCCGCCGAAACGCGCGTGTTCTTCGACGCTCGATGCCACCGCGTCCGCGAGCAACGTACTCCCGCGCACGATTCCGATTCCGGTCTCATCACACGATGTTTCGATCCCCAGAACCAAGGGCTCGCTGGTCATGAATCATCACCTCGCCGCATCACATGTGCGTCGAAGCCGGGTCCGTAGTAATCGCGTCGGACCGATATGCGTTCAAAATCAAACTGCTTGTAGAACCTCTGGGCTCGTTCGTTTTCGGCCGCCACTTCAAGAAACACTCGCGGACAGCCTCGTCGCTCAACCTCGGCAAGCAAGTCAGCGAATAATTGCCGCCCGATCCCGTTGCCTTGCTGTTCCGGATCGACTGCCAGGGTTTGAACATCGGCGTCGCCACCCGGTACCGCGTATAGCCCTACGTATCCGAAAATCCCAGTTGGTGATTCGGCCACTTCATACCAACGGGTACTCGGCACCCCTGCCAGTTCGGACCAGAATTGTTCAACACTCCATGGGTCACGCGGAAATAGCCGCACCTCAAGGGCCGACGCGGCCCCAATATCCGACCAATGCAGCGGGCGCATATTGATGACGTTTGTATTCACTGGGTCACCGGCTTACGTGGCCCAGGAACAGCAACGTCTGGGGGACGCAAGTACAGCGGCGTTGGTGCCAACCGCTCCCACTCGGTGCCGACTAGGCCCGCTAACGCTTCGCAAGTTGCGGCCGATGGTTCGATCCCGCGAGGAAAGAACGGCGCATAGATGACCGACCCGGGCCCTGCAACTGGAAGTTCACCGATCAGTTCGGCGACGGCCGCTGGGATTCCAACCGCCGGTTCGGAAGTCCGTCGACCATCGGCGGTATAAGTGGCCCAGTAAACCTCTTTGCGGCGGGCATCGGCTGCTACAACGAAAGCCGGCGGCGGGTTCGCGCCATGCGCTACCGACCACGCAACTATGTCGAGCGAACAGAATCCGAATACGGGAGCCTCAACCGCGCGACCGAAAGCCAGCGCAGCCATCACTCCCACCCGCAACCCCGTGAAAGGGCCAGGGCCTACGCCGCAGGCGACCGAATCGACATCGATGGCAAGAGCGTCGGCTTCGACAAGCGCTTGGGCGATCAACACTGCAACGACTCTTTCGTGCCCACCACTAACTCCACTCGCAAGCGCAGCCCTGACTCCGGATTCATCGCACAGCACCACCAAGGTGGTAGCCGAACTGGTATCTATGGCAAGGAGCACGAGTGGAAGCCTAGGCGCTCAGCGATTGCGGCCAAGTGCGGCAAGGTCGACTTTGCTCCAACGTTCTCCCAAGCCCTCGAGCGTCACGGTGCGGGTTTCGTCCGAATCGCCCAGCCCCCGATCAATCCGCACTTCGAGTCGGTCTGTGCTGAATTGCTCGACTTTGCCTTCACCCCACTCAACGACCATCACGGAATCAGGCAGTGAGGCGTCCAGATCAAGGTCATCAACTTCTGCCAAACCACCAAGTCGATAGGCGTCAACGTGAATCAAGGCTGGCCCCTGCTTCAAAGACGGATGCACTCGCGCGATGACGAATGTCGGACTCGTGACCGGGCCCCGCACTCCAAGTCCGACCCCAATTCCCTGCGTCAAAGTGGTCTTGCCCGCGCCCAATGGCCCCGACAGCACAAGCAAATCTCCGGCGCGCAACATTTCGGCGAGACCCTGACCGATTCGTAACAGTTGTTCTGCCGACTCGCAACGGATCACGATTGCCACGACTGCTACAGCCCGGTCGTATCGGCATGTAAGTTGCGGCGCACTCGCGCCGCTAGATCTCTGATACGCCGATCCACTTCGACATAACGTTCGAGCATAATCAAATGTCCGGTGTCCGGGATAACGTCAAACTCCGCGCCCGGCACTGAGCGCACTATCAACTCGCTATGTGACGGCGGCGTCAGTCGATCGGATTCGCCGACCATGACCAAGGTCTCAACTTTGTGCAACGTCGCAAGTGCTGCTTCCGTGTCATGTAGGTCCAAAGCCGGGAGCAGCTCGGCAATCACGTCCAAGGGCGTCGACATGATCATCCGCGCGACGAATTCGGTTACCTCGTCCGGAACATTCGAACCGAATGAATACTGGCGTGTGACCAAAAAGGCCAGGTCGCTCGCGCGCTCCCAGCCAGCGGTGATCGTCGCTCCCGTGCGGGCCAGACCGCGTGCCACAGTCGGAGCGACGCGCCTGATAGCCCGGCCCGGAGCTCCAGGCAGTGCCAACGGAACATCCGCGAGCCCCCCAGCGCTCGTAGCAAGTAACGCAACTCCGTGGATTCGGCCGCCGAATAGTTCTGGCCGCTGAGCCGCCAGTTCCATAATCGTCATGCCGCCCATCGAGTGGCCAACAAGAATGATCGGAGCATCTGTCGGCACGACGTCAAGTACCCGCTCGAGATCACCGGCCAAAGTCCGCATGTTCGAGTCCTCCGCAAGCCCATAGCCTGAACGTCCATGGCCGCGTTGGTCCCAAAACACCAAACGCCCAAGTTCGCGCAAGTCACGACGCTGGAAGTGCCACGAATCTGAAGTCAAGGCATAGCCGTGACAGAACACGAGGGTTAGCGCGGTCGACGTCGAGCTCGACTCATCTATGTCGACGTAGATTGGGGTGCCGTCCGAAGCAACTACTTCGATCTCGCGCCCGTGAAGTGACCCATAGGGCTCGTCCGTTGCGAATTCCCGCCGTCTGACCCGGCCAGCAACAAAGTTCTCCGCGGCAAGTCCAGCAGCAGCGCCTACTGCGAGTATCGCTACTGCACCACCGGCGAGACCGGCGATGCGACCGGGCGGATTGAAGCGCGCCATCTGCTATCCGCCTACGAACACCCTGGGCACACGCGGCCCGATTCGCGTGACGATTTCATAGTTAATAGTGCCGCAAACTGCGGCCCAATCTTCGGCCGTCGGTTCACCGCGATCCGCTCGCCCGAAAACGATAACCTCCGTGCCATCAGCGACCGGCTCGGACCCAAGGTCGATCACTACTTGGTCCATGCAGACCCGACCAGTGATCGTCCGCCGCTGACCGCCAACGAGCAGTGGTCCTACGTTTCCGGCTGCCCGCGGAATCCCGTCGGCGTACCCCAGCGGCAATAACCCCAAGTGGGTGGGCGAAGCGGTGGTCGCAATATGGCCGTATGACACCCCAGTGCCAGCGGGGACGTGTTTAACCAGAATCAACTTTCCCGCCAATGTCATCACCGGCACCAGCCCGATCTCGGCCGCAATCCCAACTTCAGGACCAGGCGATAGTCCGTATACCCCGACGCCGATGCGCACCATGTCGAAGTGGGTATCAGCCCGAGTGATGGTTGCCGCCGTGTTTGCCAGATGGCGCACCTCTGGGTGCAATCCACGGCGCTCAGCCAAGTCCAGCGCGTCTCGAAATCTTTCCAGCGCCAGATCGATTGTCGGATGCCGCGGCTGATCTGCGTATGCGAGGTGAGACCAAATACCGACAACTTCAATCGCACCGGTTGCGGACAAGCCCGCGGCTCGATCAACGAATGCCGGCCAATCTGCCGGTGTGGCTCCGTTGCGAGCCAACCCAGTGTCGATCTTCAGATGCACGCGCGCAACGCGGCCTACTTCCAGAGCCGCCGCGGCAATTTCATCCAAAATGCCAACCGACGCAGCCGAAAGATCAATGTCGGCCTCGATCGCGGCCCGCCAAGGTTCGCCGACCCCTACCAGCCACGCCAACAGCCGGCCCGAAACGCCAGCCTTGCGCAATTCAAACGCTTCAGTTAGCAGCGCGACACCGAGCCACTGGGCACCCGCCTGTTGGGCAGCCACCGCACATCCAACGAGACCATGGCCATAGGCGTCGGCTTTTACCACCGCCAGCGCTTGGGCCGTGGGTGCAAGCCCGCGAAGGAGTTCCACGTTGTGCCTCAGCGCCGCCAGGTCGATCCTGGCTTCAGCTGGAAGTGCTACCGAATGTGATGTCAACGAGATCTTCTTCCGTGGCCGCGAATCAAATCGAGGTTCAGCCTACGGGCAGCCCGGCGCCAGCAAGCGCCCGCGGCAGCGCGGCGAGCACATCCGATGCCGTAACTGGACCGGTCCCCGATTCAAGTTCCGATTGGCCGCCAGCCCCCAGGCTGGCTGCGCGCCCTGCTAATCCATGGACCCAGGCGGCAGCCGCTGCCAGTTCTGTTGCTCGAGCTGCACTGAGCGACCCGGCAGCCACAGCATGTGCCAGCGCCGAACCAAGTAGGCCCGCAAGGACGTCACCAGTTCCAGCAGTCGCCAGCGCCGAACTGCCCGAACGCACGACGTAGCCAGCGGCGCCGTCCGGCGGTGCAACCAACGTCGTCGGCCCCTTAGCAAGTACGACGCAACGCAGTTCCTCAGCTACCCGACGCACCAGCGTCAACCGGTCATGACTTGGTGCCAATGTCAGCGGCCCGATCAACCGATCTAGTTCCCGATCGTGCGGAGTAAGAATCGTCAATGCTGTGCGGCTGCGAAGCAGTTCAAGTAACTCGGACGATCCCGATAGCAGCGTTAGCGCATCGGCGTCGATGACGATTGGTTCCGGTGCCGTTAGCACCGAGTGGAATTGCTCGCCTGCCAACGAGTCCGTGCCTAATCCTGGGCCAACTATCCAAGCCTGTACTCGCCCTGGGACTGCTACCACTTCGGGCCAGCGGGCCTGTACCTGTTCGGCTGCAGCACCGGCGTAGCGCACGTAGCCGGCACCGCCGAGCCGTGCCGCTCCGGTAGCAAGAACTGCAGCACCCGGGTAGGCCCCAGAACCGGCGACGACGCCGACAACCCCACGCGAGTACTTGTCGCTGGTGGACGGCGAACTTGCGAACCAGCGCGCAGCTTCTGGCGGTCCGACCGAACGCCACGACGCCGGCTCGTCCCAGTTCCCAGCCAGACCAATGTCGATCACTTCGACAACACCAGCTAACTCTGCCGCCGGCCAAAGAACGTGTGCTGGCTTTCGGGCACCGAACGTGACCGTCACATTTGCTCGGAAGACCGCCGCCGGATCGGGGATTTCTCCGGTATCCGCTAGCACTCCGCTCGGCAAATCAACCGCCACGCGCAGTCCACCGCCCGCCACCGCCGCATTGGCAAGAACAGCCGCCTCAGGTGTCAGCGGTCCATGGTTTCCAAGCCCAACAATTCCGTCAATTACTAAGTCAGCCGCAAGCAATAGTCCGGTAGCTGCCTCCGCAGTAACAAACCGACCACCTGCCGCCAGAAGGGCAGTTGTTCCACCATCGTGCGTTTCTCCAGAGCCGACGGAAACCGCGTTAGTGCGAGCGCCGCGCCGGGCAAGTACAGCGCCGGCGTAAAGCGCATCTGCACCGTTATTGCCCGAACCCACAAGGAGCACGACTTGCGCCCCGTAGACACCACCGCTAGATCGCAGCAGACGAGCACACGTCGCCGCCAAGCCTGCCGAGGCGCGCGCCATGAGCTCACCTTCGGGCAACCGTGCAAGCAGTTTGTCCTCTGCCGAGCGCACTTCGGCCGCAAAACGAATCTCGGTCATACCAGCCCCCTCCCCTCGGCAACAACCATCGCCACCGCGGCACCTCCATCATGACTGAGCGAGACGTGCCAAGAATCGATGCCCAATCCAGCTGCGGTCGCGGCCACTGCGCCGATAAGTACCAACGTCGGCCGTCCTGAGTCGGCCTGAAGAACTTCAACCTCGTGCCACGAAAGTCCCGCTGGCGCTCCCAGTGCCTTCGCGACAGCTTCTTTCGCTGCGAATCGGGCGGCAAGTGAATTCGCCGGTCGCAACCTTCCATCGGGCCCGGCTGACTCACCAGGCAGGAACAGACGATCCACGATCGCGGGCATGCGCTCGATCGTCTCGGCAAACCTAGAGACATTCACCATGTCAATCCCGATGCCGATAATCAAGACTGGGCTCCGCTACTCGACTGTGACACTCTTGGCAAGGTTGCGCGGCTGATCCACGTCGTGTCCCTTTGCAGTGGCCAACTCACAGGCCAGTACTTGCAGCGGAATCGTTGCTACCAAAGGCTGCAACAACGTCGGACACACGGGAACACGAATCAGGTGGTCCGCCCACGCCTCGACGGATTCATCGCCTTCTTCAGCGATAACGATTGTGAGTGCACCTCTGGCTCTAACTTCCTGAATGTTAGAAACGATCTTGTCGTGGATCACGCTGCGGCCCAATGGCGACGGCACGATCACGACGACCGGAGTTCCTGGTTCAAGCAACGCGATCGGTCCATGCTTCAACTCGCCGGCAGCGAAACCCTCGGCATGCATGTACGCAAGTTCCTTAAGTTTCAACGCACCTTCCAGCGCAACCGGGAAACCGACGTGACGGCCAATGAACAGCACCGACGTTGCGTCCTTGAGCTGGCGGGCAAGTTCGCGTACCGGTTCGACAGTGTCGAGCACAATGTCGACCTTTCGGGGCATGTCGGCCAGTTCGCGAATAATCGCGCGCACCTCGTCGCCAAACTTGTCGCCTCGTACCTGTGCGAGGTAAAGGCCGACCAAGTAGACGGCGACAACCTGCGTTGTGAATGCCTTAGTCGACGCAACCGCAACCTCAGGTCCGGCGTGCGTGTACAACACTGCGTCGCTCTCGCGAGGAATCGTCGAGCCGTTTGTGTTGCAGATTGCCAATACGCGCGCACCCTGTTCGCGGGCGTAACGAACGGCCATCAACGTGTCCATCGTTTCCCCGGACTGCGAAATGGCGATGACGAGTGTGCGACGGCCAAGGATCGGATCGCGGTAGCGGAATTCGCTGGCTAGTTCTACTTCGCAAGGAATCCGAGTCCAGTGTTCAATTGCATACTTAGCAATCATGCCGGCGTGATAGGCCGTACCGCAGGCCGTGATTACGACCTTGTCTATATCGCGCAGTGCTTCTTCCGGCAGCCCGAGGTCGAGGCGCAATTCGCCATTTGGGCCAATTCGTCCGAGCAGGGTGTCTGCCACTGCCTTGGGCTGCTCGGCAATCTCCTTGAGCATGAACAGGTCGTATCCACCCTTCTCGGCGGCTGAAGCATCCCAATCAACCCGGAACGCCCGCACCTCTACGGGATTCCCGGCAAAGTCCGTCACGAGCACCGAGTCAGCGCGCAACTCGATCACCTGATCCTGACCAAGTTCGAGAGCATCGCGTGTGTACTCAATGAACGCGGCCACATCCGAAGCCATGAACATCTCGCCATCACCAACCCCCACAACTAGGGGTGAGTTACGTCGAGCGCCAACCACAAGATCTGGGGAGCGAGAGTCGATTGCTACCAGCGTAAACGCGCCTTCGAGACGGGCGCACACTGCGCGCATAGCGTCCGCGAGACTGCCGCCGGCACGTTCGACCGCTTCCTCCAACAGGTGCGCGGCGACCTCGGTGTCGGTGTCCGAATCCAACGAATGCCCGCCGGCCGAAAGCTCGGCCCGCAATTCGGCGAAGTTCTCGATGATGCCGTTGTGGATCACGGCTATCCGGCCACTGCAGTCCACGTGCGGATGCGCATTCGCGTCGTTTGGAACGCCATGCGTGGCCCAGCGCGTGTGCCCAATCCCGGTGGTGCTTTCCGGCAACGGTTCAGCGCCAAGCAGGCTCTCAAGGTTGACCAACTTGCCCGCGCGCTTTCGGGTCACGAGCACCGAATCGGAGACGACTGCGACACCAGCCGAGTCATATCCGCGGTACTCCAACCGACGCAAGCCCGAGACAACTACCTCTAAGGCTTGCTTTGCCCCCACATATCCCACGATTCCGCACATGGGTTTGAGCGTACCCGGCCCAAGGATCCAGTCAGGCCCGGTCCTTGCCCTTCGCGCGACTGACTTTGCCCGAACCCAGCGACGAAAGGTCAGCTAGGAAGCCAACGGCCACGAGCGCCCAGCCAAAACCCGAAACATGTGTACTCGGAGACCAGACCGCGACCCAGGCAAGTGC
>CAIKAW010000021.1 GCA_903825575.1 uncultured bacterium
AGGACCTCCTTACCAACACCGACTGACCGAAGTCCCTAGTCACTGGCCACCGGCGAGCGCCATCGTTGAGGTAGCACGAGGGCAGGTGACGCAATGGCCAGACTGGCTGAACGGTCGAAACCATTCTTGGTCTCCGATTACTGCAAAGGTTGCGGTCGCTGTATCGCCTCGTGCACAAAGAACTGCTTCACACTAGGGACCGAGATCAATCCGGCCACCGGCTTGTTCCCAATTTCGATGGATCTGCAGAAGTGCAACGGCTGCGGTTTGTGCATCGATGCGTGCCCCGAACCATTCGGACTTTGTCCCGACGGTGAGCAGTCCGCATTCGACGCGGTAGATCCGGTACTTCTGGGCGGTATCCGACCGTTCGATGCGCCTATTCCCGAACGGCGGCCCGACGTCATCGTCGATGTGCCAGAGCGCGAGCCACTGGTGGTCAAGGGAACGTATGCGGTCGCACTTGGTGCCCTCTTCGCCGGTTGCCGGCACGTATACGGCTACCCAATCACTCCTTCAACAGAGGGCGCCGAATTGATGGCGCGGACCCTTCCCAAGCTCGACGGCATCTTCATTCAGGCAGTTAGCGAAGTTGCCGCCGTAAACATCATGTATGGCGCCGGGGGCGCCGGTAAGCGTTGCATGAGCTTCACAAGTTCGCCTGGCTTCAGTCTGATGCAGGAAGGCATTTCGTACCTGATCGGCGCTGAGGTTCCGGCAGTTTTCGTCGACATCATGCGCGGGGGACCCGGACTAGGCAACATCGGTCCAGAGCAGTCGGACATCAAACTCATTTGTCGCGGTCTTGGCCATGGGAACACTCACGCAATCGTCCTTGCGCCTGCTACTCCGCAGGAGATGCTCGACCTTTCCATGCTCGCCTTCGATCTAGCCTTCAAATACCGCAATCCGGTGGTCCTTGCAGCTGACGGGTACCTCGGACAGATGACCGGCAAGGTGCGGCTGCCTAACCACATGATCGAGCCGGGAATCCCGGAGTGGGCGGTATCCGGCGACCGATCGCACCGCGGAAACCTCATCTGTTCCATCGACCTTACTGAGACCGACCTCGAACTTCACAACGAGCACTTGAACCGCAAGTACTCCCGGATGTTTGAGTCCGAGCAACGGTCCGACCTCTTCCAGTGTGAGGATGCCGAGGTCCTGTTGGTTGCCTGCAACACTCCGGCACAGCTGGCCAAGGGTGCAGTGCAAGAGTTGCGGGCGCAGGGATTGAAGGTTGGTCTATTCCGCCCGATCACGTTGTGGCCCTTCCCCATCGATTCATTAGTAGCCACGTTGCCATCGGTGAAGCGCCTAGTGATTGTTGAAGCCAGCAGTGGGCAGCTCGAGGACGAGCTTCGCCTGGCCGTAAGTCACGCCGGTGTGTCGCTACCCGCGACCACGCACGTTCGCCGGATGGGTGGAATTCTGCCGTCGCAGGACGAAATCGTGGCCCATGTCGTATGGCTCGATGCGCACGTCACAGATCTGGAGGAGGCGCACTAATGCCGACGCCTGTCTTCTACCGCCAGTTTGAACGCAATAACCACGCGCAGGGAATCTCTGCGCACACCACCACATACTGCCCCGGTTGCGGTCACGGTCTCGCCCAGAAGTACCTCGCCGAAGCAATTGACGAACTCGGGGTCCAAGATCG
>CAIKAW010000022.1 GCA_903825575.1 uncultured bacterium
GCGGCCACCGACAACGACAGTGCCAACTCGGCGGTGAGGTCTACATTCGCCAGCCCGCGGACTCCATCGGTACCGAAGAGCCGACCCACGACTACCGCTTGCTGTACTGCGGTGCCTTACGGGCCTTCTTCAGGCCGTACTTCTTTCGTTCCTTCACACGCGCATCGCGAGTAAGGAAGCCGGCCTTTTTCAACGTTGGGCGGTTGCCCTCTTCGTCGATTGCGTTCAAGCAACGGGCAATACCGAGGCGAAGGGCGCCGGCTTGGCCGGAGATTCCGCCGCCATGAATTCGCGCAATGACGTCGTAGCGAGCGTCAATGCCAAGCGTCGCGAATGGCTCGTTCACGGCCTGTTGGTGCACCTTGTTAGGAAAGTAAGACTCGAGGGTGCGTCCGTTGATCGTCCAGCGGCCGGTGCCCGGGACGATACGCACGCGTGCGATGGCCTCCTTGCGACGACCGGTCGCGGCACCTGGCGCCGTGACGATCGCCCGAGCTGGCGCCGCAGGTGCCGGCGTCTCGCTGGTGATGACCGTCTCAACGGTGTCGATAGTCGCCTCTGTCATGCCACGTGTTCCTCTCGCTGCTGCGGTTCGCGCCGTGGCGTTACTGCGCGACCTGGGTGATGACGAACGGCTGGGGCTGCTGGGCGGCGTGCGGGTGCTCGCTGCCTGCGTAAACCTTCAGCTTCTTGATCTGTGCACGTCCAAGCTTGTTGTGCGGAAGCATGCCCTTGATGGCCTTTTCAACGGCCCGCTGCGGGTCGTTGGCAAGCAACTCCGTGTAGGAGGTGGCGCGCAGACCGCCCGGGTAGCCAGAGTGGCGGTAGTCCATCTTCTGGACCAACTTTGCGCCTGTCAGCGCAACCTTCTCGGCGTTAAGGATGATGACGAAGTCGCCACCGTCGATGTGAGGCGCGAAGGTCGGCTTGTGCTTGCCACGCAGCAACGTGGCGGCCTGGGCAGCCAGGCGGCCAAGGACGATGTCGTTCGCGTCGATGACGTGCCACTTGCGAGTGACGTCGGCTGGCTTAGGGCTGTACGTGCGCACGGTTTCGCCTTCGTTGGTCGGGTTCCGGGGGCCACGGCGCCGAAGCGCAGTGGTCGGGTCGGCCCTGCCAGATGCCCCACCGGGTGGTTTTCACCGACTCGGACGGGCTCCTACCG
The DNA here is from genome assembly GCA_903825575.1 of uncultured bacterium. Lineage (GTDB taxonomy): Bacteria > Actinomycetota > Actinomycetes > S36-B12 > CAIKAW01 > CAIKAW01. The sequence continues at coordinate 1,166 of CAIKAW010000022.1, forward strand.
GACCAGCGTGAGCCAGTTCGGAAAGGCAGAGCACAACGACCGCCCAGAATACCGACGCCTACCCCGAATGTCACATCCGCCCCCTTATCTCGATGAAAGTGCCGTGGGTGCGCATAGACGACACACGTGAACCACCCTCGAATGTGCGATTTGTCCCACGGATCCGTTCCGTCGAGTTTTCTGGAAATTGCCACGACCGGACCTGCATCTGGACTCAATTTGTAGTTACGGCAGCTCAAGGAAGGCCGGGAGCGCAACAACAGCGCCATTCATGGTGGACCGATAGGTACCACCTATGCGCACCCACGGCACTTTCATCGGGGATAGGTCGTCAGGGGGGCGGTGGACTGGGAAATACGGGTGCCGGCCTGGCCTCGCAAGATGGCGGGCAAATCGCCCAAAGCCCCGATCAAGGCCGCCCCGTCAGGGTTGGATTCGGCAAATGAGATGGCCGCAGCCACCTTCGGGCCCATCGAGCCGGCTGCGAACTTCAACCCCAAGAAATCCGTCGGCGCGGCCGTGCGAATGACACGTTCCTGTGGCGTCCCCCAATCAAGTGCGACGCCGGGCGCATCGGTAACGATTACCAGCAGGTCGGCTGCCAAGTCCCGCGCGAGAACGGCCGACGCCAGGTCCTTGTCGATCACCGCATCGACACCAACCAGTCGACGGGCTGAGCCCGATTCGTACATTGTCGGGATCCCACCGCCGCCAGTACAAATAACGACGGCGCCTTGCTCAAGGAGCCACTTGATCGGACGGATCTCGAAGATTCGAATTGGCGCCGGGGAGGGGACGACGCGACGCCAGTGTTCGCCATCAGCTTTGACAATCCAGGCGTGCCGTTGTGCCAACTGTCGGGCTTGGGCTTCGTTGTAGATCGGGCCGACAAACTTCGTCGGGTCCGCAAAGGCCGGATCATCAGCTGCTACTTCCGTCATCGTCAGCACCGTGGCTAGCGGTTTTTCAAATGGCAGGAGATTGCCCAATTCTTGTTCGATGAGGTAGCCGATCATGCCCTCGGTTTGGGCACCGAGCACATCGAACGGGTACGTGCTGGCTTCGTCGTAGGCGGCCGATTGCAGCGCCAACAAACCCACTTGCGGTCCGTTGCCATGCGAGATCACCAACTCATGCTCTAGCGCGACGGGAGCTAGTGCCACGCAAGCCGCACGCACATTCGCGCGCTGCAGTTCGATCGTCATCGGCTCGCCCCTGCGCTGCAGGGCATTACCGCCGAGAGCCACTACAACTCGCACGTGCACCTCCGAGATCAGCGTCGCACATGCCGGTCGGGACAACTAGCAGCTACTGATTCTGCAACGCCTTAGTGGCGTCTACGTCTGGTCGCATCAGCTTGGATGCCAAATTCCTCGTCCGAGGGATAGCCGACTTCTTCAAGAACCAGACCTGCCGGATCTGCGGCATTGACCATTGGATCGCGCACCGAGGCCGCCGCGAGTTCGGCCGGCCAACTTATGTCGCGTCGTCCAGCGCCAACCGGGAGAAGCGACCCAACGATTGACCGCACCATGCCATGGCAAAACGCATCTGCCAAGATTCGCAATTCGACGATTGGTCCATTACGGAACCAATGCAATTCCCGCAAGTCCCGCACGGTAGTAGCACCGTCGCGACGGCGACAAAAAGCTGAGAAGTCCTTCAGTCCCAACAGTGCCTGACCCGCCTCATTCATGGCCACAAGATCAAGCGGTCCAGAAACGGTTACGACGTAGTTACGCATCAGCGGATCTAGATTCTCGGCTGAGTCGATTACCCGGTACGCATAGCGTCGCCATTGCGCCGAGAACCGAGCGTCAAAACCGTCAGCCGCAATGGCCGCACGATTCACTCGAATGTCGCGTGGCAAGAGCCCGTTTAGCCGACCCACTGGGTTGTCCGCCATGCCCGCCCAGGCTAGGGCCGGCAGGTCAACGTGGCACACCTGTCCGCGCGCGTGAACACCCGCGTCTGTACGCCCGGCGACCACGAAGCGCGGAAGAATGGGCATCCGCGCCACGACGGAAAGAGCAAGCGAAAGCTCGGCGTGCACAGTGCGCAACCCGGGCTGTTCAGCCCAGCCAGCGAATTCGGTGCCGTCGTAGGCCAGGTCGATCCGGACCCGGACTACATCCGGGTCGACCGGACCGCTCAGGCCTTCTCCTCGGCTTCGGGGTCGACGACCGTCAAGCCGCCAGCCTCGTCGCCAGCCTCATCAACAACCGCAGCCTCGTCAACAACCGCAGCCTCGTCGCCAGCCTCGTCAACAACCACAGCCTCATCAGCAACCGCAGCAGCCTCGACGACCTCTGGCTCAACTGCGGCTACCACTGGTGCCGGCTTTGCAGCCGACTTCTTGGCCGCTCGCTTGGTAGCTGCTGCGGCCTCAGCCACAACCGCCTCTGCTAGCGCCTCGACGAGTTCGATGACTGCCATGGGGGCGTTGTCGCCCTTGCGCGGCCCGATCTTCGTGATGCGGGTGTAGCCACCCTGTCGGTCTTCGTAACGCGGACCGATTTCGGTGAAAAGCGTGTGCACCACGCTCTTGTCGCGAATCACGGCCAACGCACGCCGACGGGCGTGCAGGTCGCCGCGCTTGGCGAAGGTGATGAGCCGCTCCGCCAATGGCCGCAATCGCTTGGCCTTGGCCTCAGTGGTCGTGATCCGTCCGTGCTCGAACAGTGCGGTGGCCAAGTTGGCCATCATCAACCGCTCGTGGGCCGGTCCGCCGCCGAGTCGCGGGCCCTTTGTGGGCGTAGGCATTTCTTCTCCTCAGTTCGGGTGAGCTTGGCCGCGACCGGTCAGAGCTGCTCGTCCTCGGCGTAGCCGAGATCGTCATCGTCGTCGTCGCCGTAGAAGTTGACGGCCGATCCGGGGTCGAATCCGGGAGGGCTGTCCTTCAATGCCAGACCGAGCTGGACCAGCTTGGCCTTGACCTCATCGATCGACTTCGCACCGAAGTTACGAATGTCGAGCAGGTCAGCCTCACTGCGGCCGAGCAACTCGCCCACGGTGTGGATGCCTTCGCGCTTGAGGCAGTTGTAGGACCGGACGGTCAGCTCAAGCTGCTCGATCGGCAAGTTCAACTGCTCGGCAACGAACGCGTCTGCCGGTGAAGGACCGATGTCGATACCCTCGGCGTCCATGTTGAGTTCGCGAGCTAGGCCGAACAACTCAACAAGAGTCTTGCCGGCGCTCGCAACAGCGTCGCGCGGCTTCATGGACGACTTGGTTTCGACGTCGACGATCAGCTTGTCGAAGTCAGTGCGCTGCTCAACTCGGGTGGCCTCAACCTTGTAGGTCACCTTCAGGACGGGCGAGTAGATCGAGTCGACGGGGATCCGACCGATTTCCTGGCCTGGCAACTTGTTCTGGGTGGCCGGAACGTAACCGCGGCCGCGCTCAACAACGAGCTCGATCTCGATCTTGCCCTTGGCGTTCAGCGTGGCGATGTGCAGGTCGGGGTTGTGGACCTCGACGCCAGCCGGAGGGGCAATGTCCGCGGCGGTAACGGCGCCGGGGCCCTGCTTGCGCAGGTACATAACAACCGGCTCGTCGTGTTCGCTGGAGACAACCAGTTCCTTGATGTTCAAGATGATCTCGGTGACGTCTTCCTTCACGCCCGGGATCGTCGTGAACTCGTGGAGCACGCCATCGATCCGAAGGCTAGTAACAGCCGCCCCGGGGATCGACGAAAGCAGCGTGCGGCGAAGCGAGTTGCCAAGGGTGTAGCCGAAGCCGGGCTCGAGAGGCTCGAGCACGAAACGGGAACGGAACTCGGAGACCGGCTCCTCGACAAGGATCGGTCGCTGGGCAATCAGCACTGTGTTTCCTTTCCTGGACGCCCACTATTTGACGCCCTGGCCACACCGGGGACGTTCGCCCCCGGCTTGTTACTTGGAGTAGAGCTCGACGATTAGTTGTTCGTTTACCTGTGTGTCGATTACGGCACGAGTCGGCAGAGCGTGAACGAGGACCCGCAGCTTGCCCGGGATTACCTCGAGCCATGCCGGTACGGTCCGCTCGCCGGCTTCGGCCACCGCGATCACAAAAGGCGTGAGTTCACGTGAACTGGCGCGGACCTCGATGATGTCGTTCGGGCTCACGCGGAACGACGGGATGTCAACCTTGTGTCCGTTGACTGTGATGTGGCCGTGACGCACGAACTGGCGTGCCATGTCCCGGCTCTTGGAGAACCCGGAACGGTAGACAACGTTGTCCAGCCGCGACTCGAGGATGCGCAACAGGTTCTCGCCGGTCTTGCCCTGGCGACGGTTGGCCTCTTCGTAGTAGCCGTGGAACTGGCGCTCGAGGATGCCGTAGATGCGGGCAGCCTTCTGCTTCTCACGCTTCTGCAGCAGGTACTCGCTGTCCTTGGTCCGACCGCGGCCGTGCTGGCCGGGCGGGTAGGGGCGGTTCTCCATCGGACACTTTGCAGAGTCGCACTTGGAGCCCTTGAGATAGAGCTTGACCTTTTCGCGACGGCAACGCTTGCAGTCGGGACCGGTATAACGAGCCATGTCAGTCTCCTCCGTCCTCAGACCCGGCGCCGCTTGGGCGGGCGGCAACCGTTGTGGGGGACGGGCGTGACGTCCTGGATAGCGCCAACTTCAAGTCCGGCCGCCTGAAGCGAACGGATTGCGGTCTCGCGGCCCGAGCCGGGCCCCTTCACGAATACATCAACCTTGCGCATGCCATGTTCCATTGCGCGGCGGGCAGCCGATTCGGCAGCCAGCTGGGCGGCGAACGGCGTCGACTTGCGCGAGCCCTTGAATCCGACCTGACCGGCCGAGGACCATGCAATGACGGCACCAGACGGGTCCGTGATGGACACGATGGTGTTGTTGAACGTGCTCTTGATGTGCGCGTGGCCGTGGGCCACGTTCTTCTTCTCCTTGCGGCGCACCTTCTTTGGTGCCCCGGCGGAGCGGGTCTTTGGCGGCATTAGTACCTAATTCTCTTGGAGGTGATCGGTCCGCGATCGGCGCGCCCATCGGGGCGGCGAGGACCGGCGGACTACTACTTGGCGGCCTTCTTCTTGCCGGCCACAGTCTTCTTGGGACCCTTTCGGGTACGCGCGTTCGTGTGGGTGCGCTGGCCCCGAACCGGAAGTCCCCGGCGGTGGCGGATTCCCTGGTAGCTGCCGATTTCCACCTTGCGGCGGATGTCAGCTGCAACTTCGCGGCGCAGGTCACCTTCGACCTTGTACGTGCCTTCGATCCAGTCACGCAACTTGACCAGTTCATCATCGGTCAGGTCACGCACACGGGTGTCAGGGCTCACGCCGGTCTGACGCAGGGTTTCCTCGGCGCGGGTACGACCCATTCCGAAGATGTAGGTAAGAGCAACCTCAACGCGCTTATCGCGCGGAAGGTCAACACCGACTAGACGTGCCATCGGGCGGGTACCTCTCTGTTGTGTTCGGCAAGGGTCTGCCACGGCGCCGTCCCCACCCGCCCAGGGTGGGTCCCCGGCCCTTGTCCGGGGGTGGCGTCCCGTCGCCTGCACGTGCCGGCGGCGGGGGTCGAGTGCCGTGTCTTGCGGTTCAGCCTTGGCGCTGCTTGTGCCTTGGGTTTTCACAAATGACCATGACACGCCCATGACGGCGGATCACCTTGCACTTGTCGCACATCTGCTTGACGCTGGGCTTGACCTTCATCGTTCTCTCCGGGGCGTTACGGGCAAGAGCGAGCGTCCGCGACGCCGCCGGGTGGTCCGAAGGTCGGTGACCTACGGGGTTGATGGTCCAAGGACCATCACTTGTAGCGATAAACGATCCGGCCCCGGGTCAAGTCGTAGGGCGAAAGCTCTACGACAACCCGGTCGTCCGGCAGGATTCGGATGTAGTGCATCCGCATCTTCCCGGAGATGTGTGCGAGGACCTTGTGCCCATTGTCGAGCTCAACGCGAAACATTGCGTTAGGCAACGATTCGACGACCGAGCCCTCAAGCTCGATGGCGCCGTCTTTCTTGGGCATGAACCTCGCACTTCCGTATCGTCAGGTCGATCCACTAACAGCAGTTCCGATTTCGCGGCAGCCGCACACGCCAAACCGAATCAGCCTTTAGGGCCGACCGCCGAGTCTAGGGCACGAGCCCGGCCGATCGGAAATCGGGCTCCGAACGGCCCTAGATCAAGCTCGTCGAGCGGCCGGGGATGGCACCGAAAGTGCAGCAAATCGGGCTGCGCCTCCATCGTGGGCGGTCAGGACCCAAGGTCCTTCCTCGGTAATCGCGACGGTGTGTTCGAAATGGGCCGCCTTGGACCCGTCGGCTGTGACCGCGGTCCACTCGTCCTCGAGGACTTGAACCCAACGTTGCCCCGCCGTGACCATGGGTTCGATGGCTAGCGCCAGTCCGGCCACCAGTCTCGGACCGCGTCCGGGTGCTCCGAAGTTGGGTACGTCGGGGGGCAGATGCATTGCGGTGCCGATCCCGTGGCCGACAAACTCTTCGACGATCCCATAAGGCCCAGCAGCCCGAACGCTGGCTTCTACCGCGGCGCCAATGTCGGAGACCTTGGCGCCAATCTGGGTTACGGCAAGTCCCGCCCACAGGGCTTCTTCGGTAGCCAATAGGAGCGCTTGGTCGGCCTCGGTGGCCGCAACTGCCACCGTGACTGCTGCATCGCCATGCCAGCCGGCAACGATGGCGCCACAGTCGACCGAGACCAGATCTCCGGCTTCGATCGTGCGCGCCCCAGGGATTCCATGCACGACCTCATCGTTGACGCTCACGCAGATGCAGGCCGGGAATCCGTGGTAGCCCAGGAATGACGGCAGCGCCCCGGCAGCTCTAATCCCGGCCGCCGCGATCTGGTCGAGTTCGGCCGTGGTGATGCCCGGAGCGATCTGGGCCACGACCAAGTCAAGGACCGAAGCCACCACCAAGCCGGCTCGCCGCATGGCCTCGATCTGCGCTGGCGTCTTGATCTCCAGCCGGTCCCGCCGATTGAACACGTCAGGGACGAACGGCGGCGAAGAGGCGGTCCCGGACTTCATCGACTGGCCCTATCGCGTCGATTCCGGCCAGCAAGCCGCGATTCGCGTAGTGGGCAATCAGTGGTGCGGTCTGATCGGTGTACAGGGCCAAGCGGTGTCGAATCACGGCCTCAGTGTCGTCCGGCCGGTGCTCGGCGATGGCGCGCAGCAGCAGTCGAGACACGACAACCTCAAGGTCAACTTCAAGCTCAATAACCAAATCAAGAACTACGCCAGATTCGGCGAGCATGTCATCCAAGGCTGCGACCTGAGTCAAGGTGCGAGGGAAGCCATCGAGGACGAATCCGTTTACAGCGTCCGGGCGTTTCAGTCGGTCGCGCACCATCGCGTTCGTGACTTCGTCGGGCACGAACTCACCGGCGTCGATGTACCCTTGGGCCGTTCGGCCTAGATCAGTCAGGTCGCGGATGTTCTCACGGAACAGGTCACCGGTTGAGATGTGCGGAACACCAAGGTGCTCACACAGGACTTTTGCTTGGGTCCCCTTGCCCGCGCCAGGTGGGCCCATGAGCACAAGCCGCATCACCGCATGAAGCCTTCGTAGTTGCGCTGGTGCAACTGACTCTCGATCTGCTTAACCGTGTCCAAGCCAACACCGACCATGATCAACAGGCTAGTGCCGCCGAACAGGAAGCGACGCCCGACGCCTAGGGCCGCATAGGCGATAAATGGAATGATCGCGACGAGTCCGAGGTAGAGCGACCCTGGAGCAGTGAGACGGGTCAGCACGTAGTCGAGGTATTCGGCGGTCGGACGTCCGGCCCGGATGCCGGGAATGAAGCCGCCGTACTTCTTCATGTCGTCGGCAACTTCGGTCGGGTTGAAGGTGATCGACACATAGAAGTACGCAAAGAAAATGATCAACAAGAAGTAGCCGGTTACGTATAGCGGACTTCCTGAGGTGCTCAGGTTTCGTGCGATCCACTGGGCCCAAGTAGCTGTACTGCCAGACATCGTGACGATCAGCGTCGGGATGTAGAGCAACGAAGATGCAAAGATGACTGGGATGACCCCGGCCATGTTGACCTTCAACGGGATATACGTGGTGGCTCCGTCATATAGCCGCGAACCAACCATCCGCTTGGCGTACTGAACCGGGATCCGGCGCTGGGCCTGCTCGACGTAGACGACCGCTGCGATGGTCGCGAACCCGATGATGAGGGTGACTACGAACTTGAACAGTCCATCGCCCACCAGAATCGCGTGCAACTGTCCCGGGAAAGTTGCGATGATCGACGTAAAGATCAGCAGCGACATACCGTTGCCGACTCCGCGATCAGTGATCAATTCGCCCAACCACATGATGACCGCGGTACCGGCGGTCATCGTGACAACCATCGTCGTAATTAGCGCGATCGACTGATTAGGTACAAGTTGCAGGTTGCAGCCCTGGAACAGTCGACCGGGCGTGCGGGCAAGGGCCACGATTCCCGTTGACTGCAAGATGGCCAGCCCGAGCGTCAAGTAGCGGGTGTACTGGGTCAGCTTCGTCTGTCCGGCCTGACCTTCCTTCTTCAGCGCTTCAAGGCGCGGAATCACCACAACCAGCAACTGAATGATGATGCTAGAAGTGATGTAAGGCATGATCCCGAGCGCGAACACGCTCAGCTGCAGTAGCGCGCCACCGCTGAAGAGGTTGATCAGCCCATAGAGATTGTTGGACTGTTCGGTGGTGATGCACTTCTGGATCGCTGTGTATGCGACACCCGGAGTCGGCACGATCGACCCGAGGCGGAACAGCACTAAGACGCCGAAAGTAAACAGCAGTTTGCGACGTAGATCGGGCGTCCGGAACGCCGATACGAACGCGGTGAGCACGCTGCCTCCTGGGCCGTTTGGGATGCCAAGCCCGAAGCTGGTCTAGGACCCCTTCGAACCCGGCCGAGCCTAACAGCCTCCGATTGCCCAAGTTAGAGCGAATCGGCGACCAGGCCCAGTCACAACAGGGTGGTAGTTCCGCCGGCGGCGGTGATCTTGGCTTTGGCAGAATCCGAGAAAGCATCGACGGTGATATTGAACTTCACCGAAAGGTCGCCCTGACCGAGTATCTTCACCGGCTCCTTGCGGCGAACAGCTCCCGCAGCGACGAGCTCGGCCACACCGATCGTGCCGCCCTCCGGGAACAGCCGCTGCAATGCAGCCACGTTCACGACCTGGAACTCCACCTTGTTGCGGTTGGTGAAGCCCTTCAACTTGGGAAGGCGCATGTGCATGGGCATTTGGCCGCCCTCGAAGCGCGTCGGAACCTGGTACCGGGCCTTGGTGCCCTTGGTACCACGACCGGCCGTCTTACCCTTTGAGCCCTCGCCTCGACCAACGCGGGTCTTGGCAGTCTTGGCACCAGGTGCCGGACGCAGGTGATGGACCTTGATCGTCATATCAGTCGACCTCCTCGACCGTAACGAGGTGCGCCACGGCGTTAACCATGCCGCGGATCTCGGGCCGGTCCTCCTTGACGACAGTGTCGCCGATTCGCTTAAGTCCCAAGGAGCGCAAGTTGTCGCGCTGGACCTGGGTGCCACCGATTTTGGATCGCTTCTGCGTAACCTTCAACCGGTTCATGATGCGGCGCTCCCCATTGCCCGAGCCCGCAGCATTGCCGGGGGGGCGACGTCTTCGACTGCTTTGCCGCGGCGGGCGGCAACTTGCTCCGGGTGCTCCAGCATCTTTAGCGCAGCCACGGTGGCGTGAACCACATTGATGGCGTTGCTTGAGCCCAGCGACTTGGAAAGCACATCGTGGATTCCGGCGCACTCGAGCACCGCGCGGACCGGACCACCGGCGATAACACCAGTACCAGGCGATGCCGGACGCAGCAGCACAACGCCGGCGGCCTTTTCGCCCTGCACCGGGTGCGGAATCGTGTGCTGGATCCGGGGCACCTTGAAGAAGTTCTTCTTGGCTTCCTCGACTCCCTTGGCGATAGCCGCGGGCACCTCCTTGGCCTTGCCGTAACCGACGCCGACCGTACCGTCGCCGTCGCCTACGACCACCAAAGCGGTGAAGCTGAATCGGCGGCCACCCTTGACCACCTTGGACACGCGGTTGATGGCTACTACGCGCTCGATGAACTGGGTCTTCTCTTCGCGAGGGGGCCGTGCCCCATCGCGTCGATCTCGACGCTCAGATCCGCCGGTGCCGCCGGTGCCTCCGCCGCCGCCGCGGCGTTGGGCTCCAGTCATCAGTTTCTGCCTCTCAGTCGCTGGCGTTAGAACGCCAGGCCGCCCTCGCGGGCGCCATCTGCCAGGGCCGCGACGCGACCGTGGTACTTGTTGCCGCCGCGGTCAAACACGACCGAAGCAATTCCGGCTGCCTTAGCTCGCTCGGCGACCAAACGGCCAACCTCGCGTGCCTTCACAGTCTTGTCACCGTCGTTGGCGCGCAGCGCGTCTTCCATCGTCGATGCAGACGCAAGTGTGCGTCCGATCGAGTCGTCGACGACCTGCACGAACACGTGACGGCTCGAACGGGAGACGACCAGACGCGGCCGCGCTGCTGAGCCAATGACTCGCTTACGGAGTCGGAAGTGTCGCCGCTGGCGAGACACCCGCTTGGGCGAACCTGAACCGAGCTTGATACCGACAGCCATGGCTACTTACCAGCCTTTCCGGCCTTGCGACGAACGACTTCGCCTTCGTAGCGCAGCCCCTTGCCCTTGTACGGGTCGGGCTTACGCAGCTTGCGCAACTTGGCAGCGACTTCGCCGACCTGCTGCTTGTCGATGCCCGACACCACAAACTTCGTGGGGGTCTCGACTCGGAAGTCGATTCCTGCGGGCGCCTGAATGAAGACTGGGTGCGAGAACCCGAGTGCGAACTCAAGGTCAGAACCCTTAGCCACGACGCGGTAACCCGTACCAACGATCTCCAGGGTCTTCGAGAAGCCCTGAGTGACACCGTCAATCATGTTCGCGATCAACGTACGAGTCAGTCCGTGCAATGACCGGCTCTTGCGGTCGTCGTTGGGACGGGTGACGGTAATGGTGCCGTCTTCGTTGCGAACCAATTCGATTGGGTCCACAACCTTGTATGAAAGTGTGCCCTTCGGGCCCTTCACGGTGACATCGCGGCCATCAATGGCCACGTCTACACCTGACGGGACCGTGATGGGCAAGCGGCCGATGCGCGACATGCTCCAATTCCTCCCGTCACCAGACGTAGGCGAGGACTTCCCCACCTACGCCTTTCTTAGCAGCCTGTCGATCGGTCAGCAGACCGGTCGAGGTCGAGATGATCGCTACGCCAAGTCCGCCCAGAACACGCGGCAAGCCGGTGCTCTTTGCGTACACCCGAAGCCCTGGCTTAGAAACGCGGCGCAGGCCTGCAATGGAGCGCTCGCGGTTCGGGCCGTACTTAAGGTCGACTACGAGCGCCTTACCGACGGTCGCATCTTCAACGCGCCATCCGGCGATGTAGCCCTCTTGTTCGAGGATCTCCGCGATGTTCTTCTTGATCTTCGAATGCGGCATGACTACGGACTCGTGGTACGCGGTGTTCGCGTTCCGGAGCCGGGTAAGCATGTCGGCAATCGGGTCGGTCATTGTCATGGCCTAAGGGCCTCTCTCACCGTGGTATCCCGACGTAGCTCGTCAGGACCTTCGGCATAGTTGGGTTACCAGCTGCTCTTGGTGATGCCGGGAAGTTCGCCGCGGTGAGCCATCTCGCGAAGGCAGATGCGGCACAACCCGAACTTGCGGTAGACCGAATGCGGACGGCCGCATCTGGTGCACCTGGTGTAGGCGCGCACTTTGAACTTCGGCGTGCGAGCCGCTTTCTCGACAAGCGCTTTCTTGGCCACGTTCAGGACTCCTTGAAGGGGAAGCCGAGGTGCCGCAGCAGCGCGCGCCCCTCATCGTCGGTCTTTGCGGTGGTAACCAAGGTGATGTCCATACCTCGCACCCGGTCGATTGAATCCTGATCGATCTCGTGGAACATGCTCTGCTCATTGAGACCGAAGGTGTAGTTGCCGTTGCCATCGAACTGCTTTGGCGATAGTCCACGGAAGTCGCGGATCCGAGGAAGCGCCACCGACACCAGACGGTCGAGGAACTCCCAGGCACGGTCGCCGCGAAGTGTCACGTGCGCGCCAATCGGCATTCCCTCGCGCAACTTGAACTGCGCGATTGACTTACGGGCCTTGGTGACCTGCGCCTTTTGCCCGGTGATGAGTGCGAGGTCGCGAATTGCGCCCTCGATCAACTTGGCATCGCGTGCGGCCTCGCCAACACCCATGTTGACGATCACCTTGACGACGCGGGGCACTTCCATGACGTTTCCGAAACCGAACTCCTCGCGGAGGGCGGGAACGATCTCGTCGCGGTAGCGCTGCTTGAGGCGAGGAATCGATACTTCAGTCGTCGTCATCAGATGTCCTTACCAGTGCGCTTCGAGATGCGCACATTGCGCCAGCCCTCGTAGGTCGTGCCGTCTGGGCGACGCTTCTCGACTACCTCGCGGCGGTAGCCAACGCGAGTCGGCTTGCCGTCTTCGTCGAGCAACATGACGTTGCTGATGTGCACAGTTGCTTCCTGAGTGACGATTCCGCCCTCAGTGGCGCCCCGCGTGGTCGTCGTGACCTTGGTGTGCTTCTTGATCCGGTTGACGCCCTCGACTAGGACCCGGGTCGACTCGGGGTAGACCGCGATAACGCGACCCTTAACACCCTTGTCCTTGCCCGTGATCACTAGGACGGTGTCGCCCTTACGAATGTGTAGCGCTGCCATGTCAGAGCACCTCCGGTGCCAGCGAGATGATCTTCATGAACTTCTTCTCGCGCAGTTCACGTCCAACTGGCCCGAAGATGCGGGTGCCACGGGGCTCACCATCAGCCTTGAGGATCACCGCTGCATTCTCATCAAAGCGGATGTACGAGCCATCCGGGCGACGACGCTCCTTGCGGGTGCGAACGATGACGGCCTTGACGACGTCGCCCTTCTTGACGCCACCGCCTGGGATCGCATCCTTCACGGTGGCGACGATGACGTCGCCGATACCCGCGTAGCGCCGACCCGATCCGCCGAGCACTCTGATGCAAAGGAGTTCCTTTGCACCGGTGTTGTCGGCGACGCGTAGTCGCGACTCCTGCTGGATCACTTTCGTCTCCTGATCGTCGCGTTGGTTCTCGGGGATCCGAGCCTGACGGAACCTGCCTTGGTTGCCCGCGAGACGGGCATGGTCACTTAGCCTTCTCGAGGATTTCCACGACGCGCCAACGCTTGGTCGCCGACAGCGGCCTGGTCTCCATCAGGAGTACCCGGTCGCCAACGCCGGCTGCGTTCGCCTCGTCGTGTGCGTGGAGCTTGCTGGTACGGCGAACAACCTTGCCGTACAGCGGGTGCTTGTAGCGGTCCTCTACGGCCACCACAACCGTCTTGTTCATCTTGTCGCTGACAACAAGGCCCTCACGGGTCTTGCGGAAGCCACGCTTGTCGTCCAGCTCAACCTGTTCGCTCATGCCACACCCTCCGTACCGTCGACGGGAGTGATGCCAAGTTCGCGCTCCCGCATGATCGTGTAGATCCGCGCGATGTCCTTGCGGACGGCACGAAGTCGACCGTGGCTCTCGAGCTGTCCGGTCGCGCCCTGGAAGCGCAACTTGAACAGTTCGTCCTTGCCCTCCAGTAGCCGGGCGAGCAATTCCTCATCGCTGAGGTTGCGCAATTCGCGTCCCTCGGTGCCTGTAGTCATCAGTCCTCACCAACCTCGCGCCGGACGATTCGGCACTTCATCGGGAGCTTGTGCGCCGCCCTCAAGAGGGCTTCCTTGGCGACCCGCTCATCTGGGTAACTCAGTTCGAACATGACCCGGCCGGGGTGAATATTGGCCACCCACCACTCCGGTGAACCCTTACCGGAACCCATTCGAGTTTCGGCCGGCTTCTTGGTGATCGGGCGGTCTGGGTAGATGTTGATCCAAACCCGGCCGCCACGGCGAATGTGCCGGTTGATGGCAATACGGGCCGACTCAATCTGCCGGTTCGTGACGTACGCCGGTTCAAGCGCCTGCAGGCCCCACTCGCCGAATGTTACTTCGGTGCCGCCCTTTGCGGCGCCGTGACGATTCGGGTGGTGCTGCTTGCGGTGCTTGACGCGACGGGGAATCAGCATGGCTCAGCCCTCCGTTCCAACTGCGGCAGCAACGGCTGGCTCAGCCGCAACGGCTTCAGCGGCCGGGGCGTCGCCATCGGCACGGCGCGGACGGGGGCTAACCGGGCGCTTGGCCTGGCCCAAACGGACTGCAGCCGCGGCTGCCTCCCGCTCGGTGCGAGTGCCGAGTGCATCGCCGTGGTAGATCCAGACCTTTACGCCAATGCGACCGAACGTCGTCTTAGCCTCATAGAAGCCGTAGTCAATGTCCGCACGCAGGGTGTGCAGCGGAACTCGTCCTTCGCGGTAGAACTCCGAACGGCTCATCTCAGCGCCGCCGAGACGACCAGAACACTGAATCCGGATTCCCTTGGCGCCACTCTTCATTGCGCTCTGCATCGACTTACGCATCGCGCGCCGGAAAGAAACTCGGCTAGCCAACTGCTCGGCCACGCCCTGCGCAACGAGTTGTGCGTCAACTTCGGGGTTCTTGACCTCAAGAATGTTTAGCTGCACCTGCTTGCCAGTCAACTTCTCCAGGTCGCCACGGATCCGGTCAGCCTCGGCACCACGACGGCCGATGACAATACCCGGGCGGGCGGTGTGGATGTCGACGCGAACACGCTCACGCGTGCGCTCAATCTCGACCTTGGAAATCCCGGCGCGCTCCATACCTTTGGCCATGAGCCGGCGAATCGCGACGTCTTCTTGGACGTAGTCGCGGTAGCGCTGCCCAGCCTTTGAGGTGTCGGCAAACCACTTGGACTTGAAGTCCGTGGTAATACCGAGACGGAACCCATTCGGGTTCACTTTCTGACCCACTAGGTCATCCCCTCTTTCCGTTGGCCGCGACAGTGCGCGACTCGACCACGACAGTGATGTGGCTCGTGCGTTTGCGGATCCGGTAGGCCCGGCCCTGCGCACGCGGCTGGAACCGCTTCATAGTCGGTCCTTCGTCGACATAAGCCTCACTCACGAACAAGGTTCGCGCGTCCAGGCTCTGATTGTTGGTGGCGTTGGCGATGGCGCTGTCGAGCACCTTGCCCACCGGCTCGCTTGCCGCCTGTGGTGCAAAACGCAGAATCGCCTGCGCTTCGGCTGCCGGCAGCCCGCGAATGAGGTCCACCACTCGGCGGGCCTTCATGGGCGTGACACGGACGTACCGCGCCTGAGCCCTGGCTTCCATCGCTGTCCCCTTGCTTGTTGTCTGGTCTGGTCTGGTCGATCGGAGCGTCAGCGACGCTTCGCCTTACGGTCATCCTTGATGTGGCCCCGGAAAGTACGCGTAGGGGCGAATTCACCAAGCTTGTGACCGACCATGTTCTCGGTCACGAACACGGGCACGTGCTTGCGGCCGTCGTGCACCGCAATCGTGTGTCCGAGCATGTCGGGAATGATCATTGAGCGGCGCGACCACGTCTTGATGACGTTGCGCGTGCCCTTCTCGTTCTGGACGTCCACCTTCTTCTGAAGGTGATCGTCCACGAAGGGACCCTTTTTCAGGCTGCGTGGCATGTGTAGGGCTCCTAGCGATTCTTGCCGGACTTGCGACGACGAACGATGAATTTGTCGCTCGGCTTATGGGCCTTGCGGGTGCGCCCTTCAGGCTTGCCGTTGGGGTTCACCGGGTGACGTCCACCGGACGTCTTGCCTTCACCACCACCATGTGGGTGGTCGACTGGGTTCATGGCCACACCTCGTACGGTCGGGCGCTTGCCCTTCCAACGCATCCGGCCAGCCTTGCCCCAGTTGATGTTCGACTGCTCGGCATTGCCGACCTCGCCGATCGTCGCGCGACAGCGCACATCAACGTTGCGGATTTCGCCCGAGGGCATCCGCAACTGAGCGTAGGGACCATCCTTGGCGACCAACTGCACGCTCGAACCAGCTGAGCGAGCGATCTTTGCACCGCCACCGGGCTTGAGCTCGACGGCGTGGATGACCGTACCCACTGGGATGTTGCGAAGTGGGAGGTTATTGCCCGGCTTGATGTCAGCTGCCGGGCCAGTTTCGACCTGATCGCCCTGACGCAGCTTGTTCGGAGCAACGATGTAGCGCTTCTCGCCGTCGGCAAAGTGCAGCAGTGCGATCCGAGCCGTGCGGTTCGGGTCGTACTCGATATGCGCGACCTTGGCCGGAACGCCGTCCTTGTCAGCCCGACGGAAGTCGATGATTCGGTAAGCGCGCTTGTGGCCGCCACCCTGGTGTCGCGTCGTGATGCGACCCTGGTTGTTGCGACCGCCCTTTTGAGGCAGTGGCTCGACGAGTGACTTTTCCGGCGTGGACCGGGTGATCTCGACGAAGTCGGCCACGCTGGAGCCACGACGGCCCGGGGTGGTCGGCTTGTACTTGCGGATGCCCATGGTTATTTAGTCCTGGTGTCTCGGCCCGGTCAGCTGACCGGACCTCCGAAGATGTCGATGCGGTCGCCCTCGGCAAGGCTGACGATCGCCCGCTTCGTGTCGGCCCGCTTGCCTACGCCCCGGCGGGTACGTAGTCGTTTGCCTTCCCGGTTATGCGTGTTAACACCGGTGACCTTGACGCCGAAAACCTGCTCCACGGCGATCTTGATCTGAGTCTTGTTCGCGTCCGGGTGGACGATGAACGTGTACTTGTTCTGATCGAGTAGTCCGTAGCTCTTTTCGGAGATAACGGGTGCAATCAGAATGTCGCGCGGGTCGGCAACCTTCACAGCGATCCCTCCTCGAGCTCGGATGCGCTAGCAACAGCCTTCGCGCCCTTGCCCTTGATCGGTCCCACAAGGAACTCGGCCAACGCGCCCTTGGTGAACACGACGTCATCGCTAACGAGCACGTCGTAGGTGTTCAACTGATCGGGAACGATTAGGTGCACCGAATCCACGTTGCGCAAGCTCAGCCACGAGACGTCGTCTTCGCGCTGTACGACGACTAGCACTCTGCGACGATCGCTGATCATGGCGATCGCAGCAATGGCTGCCTTTGTCGACGGTGTCTCGCCGCTGACGACGCTGGACAGCACGTGTACGCGATCGTTGCGCACCCGATCCGACAGGGCCGAGCGAAGTGCGGCGGCCTTCATCTTCTTGGGTGTGCGCTGAACGTAGTCGCGCGGGCTTGGGCCATGGACAACGCCACCGCCAACAAACTGCGGAGCGCGGATCGAACCCTGTCGGGCGCGGCCGGTGCCCTTCTGCTTGTACGGCTTGCGGCCACCACCGGAGACCTCAGCGCGAGTCTTGGTCGAAGCGGTGCCCTGACGAGCGGCAGCCAACTGACCAACAACCACCTGGTGCATCAACGGAATGTTGACCTGTACGTCAAAGACTTCGGCCGGCAGATCAACGGATCCGTCGGTGCCGCCTTCAGGCGTGCGAATGTCGAGGGTTGTCATTACTCAGACCCCTTTCGCCTGGGTGCGCACGAACACGAGGCCGCCCTTGGGTCCAGGAATAGCACCCTTGATCAACAGCAGGCCGCGGTCAGTGTCAACTGCGTGAATCAGCAGGTTCTGCGTGGTCTGACGCTCCCCACCCATCCGGCCAGCCATGCGCATGCCCTTGAATACCCGACCAGGGGTGGCGCAGCCACCGATTGATCCGGGTGAACGGTGCTTGCGCTGCACACCGTGAGAGGCGCGCAGACCGTGGAATCCGTGGCGCTTCATAACACCGGCGAAGCCCTTGCCCTTGGTGGTTCCAACGACGTCAACGAACTGGCCGACGGCGAAAATATCTGGGCCGATTTCTTGCCCGAGCGCGTACTCGGAAGCATCGGCGGTGCGAATCTCGGCGACGTGGCGGCGCGGGGTTACCCCAGCCTTGGCGAAGTGGCCGGTTTCAGGCTTGGTCACCTTGCGCGGGTCGATCGCACCAAATGCGATCTGGACCGCGGCATAGCCATCCTTCTCAGGTGTGCGCACCTGAGTGACGACACAAGGACCGGCCTTGACGACTGTCACGGGGACGACCCGATTGAACTCGTCCCACACCTGAGTCATGCCGAGCTTCTCGCCCAGCACGCCCTTGACGTTGTTACCCATGTCCGTCGTCCCTCTACAGCTTGATCTCGATGTCGACGCCGGCCGGAAGGTCGAGTCGCATCAGCGAGTCGACTGTCTTCGGGGTCGGGTCGAGAATGTCGATGAGCCGCTTGTGCGTGCGCATCTCGAAGTGCTCGCGGCTGTCCTTGTACTTGAAGGGCGAACGCACGACGCAGTAGATGTTCTTTTCGGTCGGCAGCGGCACCGGGCCCACAACCTTTGCACCAGTACGGATTACCGTCTCGACGATTTTGCGCGCCGACGAGTCGATGACCTCGTGGTCGTAGGCCTTGAGCCTGATGCGGATCTTCTGTCCCGCCATGATGGCTACGTGTCCTTATCTTCGGTTGCTGCTACCGGGCAGTCGGTGGGAGGGCGGCTTGCGCCGCCCTCCCCGACAACTACTTGATGACCTTGATTACTCGTCCTGCACCAACGGTGCGACCACCCTCGCGGATGGCGAAACGCAGACCCTCGTCCATGGCGATGGGCTGAATCAGCGTCACCGTCATTTCAGTGTTGTCTCCGGGCATGACCATTTCGGTGCCTTCCGGCAACGTGACCACACCAGTTACGTCCGTGGTACGGAAGTAGAACTGGGGACGGTAGTTGTTGAAGAACGGCGTGTGCCGCCCGCCCTCGTCCTTGCCCAAGATGTACACCTGAGCTTCGAAGTCGGTGTGGGGGGTGATGCTGCCGGGCTTGCAAACAACCTGGCCGCGCTCGACGTCGTCGCGCTTGGTGCCACGAACGAGCAGTCCGACGTTCTCGCCGGCCTGGCCCTCGTCGAGCAACTTGCGGAACATCTCAACGCCAGTAACGGTGGTCTTGGTTACGCCCGGACGAATCCCGACGATCTCGACCTCTTCGTTGACCTTGATGATCCCGCGCTCGATCCGACCGGTGACGACCGTTCCGCGACCGGTGATCGTGAAGACATCCTCGATTGGCATGAGGAACGGCTTGTCGATCTCACGGGCCGGGGTCGGGATCGCAACGTCGACCGCATCCATGAGGGCGAGGATTGTCTCGCCCCACTTGGCGTCGCCATTGAGTGCCGGGGCAGCAGCAACCCGGACAACCGGGATGTCGTCGCCAGGGAACTCGTTGTTCGAGAGCAGTTCGCGAACCTCAAGCTCAACGAGCTCGAGGATCTCTTCGTCGTCGACCATGTCGCACTTGTTCAGGGCGACAACGATCGACGGCACGCCAACCTGGCGAGCAAGCAGCACGTGCTCACGCGTCTGGGGCATGGGGCCGTCGGTCGCGGCTACGACCAAGATTGCGCCGTCCATCTGGGCAGCACCGGTGATCATGTTCTTGATGTAGTCGGCGTGGCCGGGGCAGTCGACGTGCGCATAGTGGCGCGCTTCGGTCTGGTACTCGACGTGCGCGATCGAAATGGTGATACCGCGCTGCCGCTCCTCGGGGGCCTTATCGATCTGGTCGAACGGCGTGAACGGGTTCACATCTGGGTACTTGTCGTGCAGCACCTTGGTGATCGCCGCGGTCAGCGTCGTCTTACCGTGGTCGATGTGACCGATGGTGCCGATGTTGACGTGCGGCTTCGTCCGCTCGAACTTCGCCTTCGCCATTGGGTCCTCCTGACCTCGCTGTTGTCGTGCCGTCCGACGCTGATCGGATCGGTTCGTGCCGCCGGCCCGTGAGGGCCGTCGAATGTCTGATGGTTATTCGCCCCGGGCCTTCGCGATGATTTCCAACGCGACGTTCTGGGGGACTTGCGCATACGAGTCGAACTGCATGCTGTAGCTCGCTCGTCCCTGAGTCTTGCTGCGGAGATCTCCGACGTAGCCGAACATCTCCGATAGTGGAACAAGCGCCTTGATGACGCGAGCCCCGGCCCGTTCTTCCATGGCCTGAATCTGGCCACGACGGGAGTTCAGGTCGCCGATGACATCACCCATGAAGTCATCCGGCGTAGTTACCTCGACGGCCATCACGGGCTCGAGCAGCACGGGACCAGCCCGGCGCGCAGCCTCCTTGAATGCCATCGAGCCAGCGATCTTGAAAGCTAGTTCGGAGGAGTCAACCTCGTGGTAGGCCCCATCCTGCAACGTAACCTTGAGGTCAACCATGGTGAAGCCCGCAAGCACTCCGGTGTCCATTGCCTCCTGGCAACCGGCGTCGACCGAAGGGATGTACTCCCGAGGAACGCGCCCGCCGGTGACCTTGTTCTCGAATGAGTAGCCACCCTGGCCATCGCCGCCCGTGGGCTCGATGTCGATGATCACCCGGGCGTACTGACCAGAACCACCGGTCTGCTTCTTGTGGGTGTACTCAACCTTGGTAACGGCCTTGGTGATGGTTTCGCGGTAAGCGACCTGCGGCTTGCCAACGTTTGCCTCAACGTGGAACTCGCGGCGCATCCGGTCAACGAGGATCTCGAGGTGAAGTTCGCCCATCCCGCCGATGATCGTCTGGCCGGTTTCTTCGTCGGTGCGAACCTTGAATGTGGGGTCCTCTTCAGACAGCCGCTGAATCGCGGTGCCCAACTTGTCCTGATCGCCCTTGGTCTTTGGCTCGATCGCAACGTGAATAACTGGTGCAGGGAAGTTCATCGACTCGAGCACGATCTGCTTGGAGGAGTCGCACAGGGTCTCGCCGGTAGTGGTGTCCTTTAGGCCCATGACAGCCACGATGTCGCCAGCGCCCACCGCAGGAATTTCTTCGCGCTTGTTCGCGTGCATTCGGTAGATCTTTCCGATGCGCTCCTTGCGGTCCTTGGTGGCGTTCGTCACCTGGGTACCGGCAGAGAGCCTGCCACTGTAGATCCGAATGTAGGTCAGCTTGCCCAAGTGCGGGTCGCTCATGATCTTGAAGGCCAGCGCCGAGAACGGCTCGTCGTCGTCAGGCTGACGGGTTAGCTTGACTTCTTCGTCGCCCGGCTTGTGACCTTCGATGGCGTCAACGTCCAACGGCGAAGGTAGGTAGGCGATAACCGCATCAAGCATGGGCTGAACGCCCTTGTTCTTGAATGCCGATCCGGTCAGTACAGGAGTCAACTTGCCCGCGATGGTGGCACGACGAAGTGCGGCCTGCATCTGCGCGATGGTGGGCTCTTGCCCCTCGAGGTAAAGCTCCATGATCGCGTCATCGGCCTCGGCGACGGTTTCAACCAGTCGGTCGTGCCATTCGCGAGCGGCCTCAAGATGGGATGCGGGGATTTCTTCGACGAGGTAATCCTCGCCCTTCTTGGTCTCGCCTGGCCAAACCAAGGCTTTCATTTCGATCAGGTCTACGACGCCTTTGAAATCTGCTTCCGAGCCAATCGGAATCTGCAGTACGGCGGGGACTGCGTTAAGCCGGGTAACGATCATGTCTACGCAGCGGTGGAACTCAGCGCCAACACGGTCGAGTTTGTTCACAAAACAAATGCGCGGGACGTTGTAGCGGTCGGCCTGACGCCAAACCGTCTCGGACTGCGGCTCGACACCAGCCACACCATCGAAGACACACACTGCGCCATCGAGTACTCGCAGCGAACGCTCTACTTCGACGGTGAAGTCGACGTGTCCGGGAGTGTCGATGATGTTGATCTGGTGGTCGCGCCAGTGGCAAGTGGTAGCAGCAGACGTGATCGTGATGCCGCGCTCCTGCTCCTGCTCCATCCAGTCCATTGTGGCCGCGCCCTCGTGAACTTCACCGATCTTGTAGTTGATGCCGGTGTAGAACAAGATCCGCTCGGTGGTCGTCGTTTTGCCCGCGTCGATGTGCGCCATGATCCCGATGTTTCGGGTCTTGGCGAGCTCGAGCTGACGGTCGGTCGACACTGTGGAACCTTTCCGAGAGGGTGCGGGGGAAGTCGGTGTGTTACCAGCGGTAGTGCGCGAAAGCCTTGTTTGACTCGGCCATCTTGTGCGTGTCTTCGCGCTTCTTCACGCTGGCGCCAAGACCGTTGGATGCGTCGAGGATTTCGTTCATGAGGCGCTCAGTCATGGTCTTCTCGCGCCGGGCGCGGGAGTAACCGACCAGCCAGCGCAGCGCGAGCGTGGTGCTGCGGCCGGCGCGAACCTCGATCGGGACCTGGTAAGTCGCGCCACCAACTCGACGGCTACGCACCTCCAAGGTTGGCTTGACGTTGTCAAGGGCTCGCTTGAGCGTCACAACCGGGTCAGCACCGCTCTTGTCGCGGCAACCCTCAAGGGCGCCGTAGACGATGCTCTCGGCAGTCGAACGCTTGCCGTCGAGAAGAATCTTGTTCACCAGCTGAGTGACCAGCGGAGAGTTGTAGACCGGGTCAATTACGATCGGTCGCTTCGGGGCCGGGCCCTTACGGGGCATTAGCTCTTCTCCTTCTTGGCGCCATAACGACTGCGCGACTGCTTGCGGTTCTTGACACCCTGGGTGTCGAGCGCGCCGCGAATGATCTTGTAGCGAACACCCGGAAGGTCCTTAACTCGACCGCCACGCACAAGCACGATTGAGTGCTCCTGCAGGTTGTGGCCGACGCCTGGGATGTACGCAGTCACCTCGACGCCACTAGTGAGGCGCACGCGGGCGACCTTGCGAAGCGCTGAGTTCGGCTTCTTCGGGGTCGTCGTATAGACACGCGTGCACACGCCGCGGCGCTGGGGGCTTCCCTTAAGCGCAGGCGTCGTGTTCTTCGAGACCTTGTCCTGCCGGCCCTTGCGGACCAGCTGCTGGATCGTGGGCACCGATTCTCCGTTGCATGTTCGTACTACCGGTTGGGGCGAGCCTGCCGAATTCCGCGCCCTCCGACCCCCGCGGTCGGGCGTGTCGGACCCTTACGGGGAACCGACATCGCCACTATCACGATGAATCCAGGTCCGCCAGACTTGCGCTGCGAACCGGAGGGCCCGAAATGCTGCGGGCACAAGGACAGACACTACCGAGGCACCGGCGCGCGGTCAAAACGGGGGCCCAACTTGGCCCCCAGAAATACTCAAAGGCCGCCAGCGCAGTGACCGAAATCACGCGCTGGCGGCCTCATGAGTACCCCGCCCAGCAGGTTTGAGCCCCCCGGACTAGTTCAGGTAACCGCCAACGTCGTACTCCTCCAGCGGAACGGCAGTGCCGGATCCGCCAAACGTCGAGAAGTCCAGATCGTCGTAGGCAGTCAAGGTTGCGTACATCGCCGCCTTGGCTTCCTCCGTGGCTTCGACCCGGATGTTGCGGTAGCGCGGCAGACCGGTCCCGGCCGGGATCAGCTTGCCCAAGATGACGTTCTCCTTCAGGCCGAGCAACGGGTCGCTCTTGGCATGAATGGCCGCGTCGGTGAGGACGCGGGTGGTCTCCTGGAAGGAGGCCGCAGATAGCCACGACTCGGTCGCCAAAGACGCCTTGGTGATACCCATGAGTTCGGGACGACCCGATGCCGGGGCGCCACCTTCAGCGATGACCCGTCGGTTCTCGGTCTCAAATGCCCCGCGCTCCACCAGTTCACCTGGCAGCAGCTCGGATTCGCCCGACTCGATGATGGTTACCCGCTTGAGCATCTGGCGGATGATCACTTCGATGTGCTTGTCGTGGATCGAGACACCCTGCGAACGGTAAACCTCCTGCACCTGATCGACTAGGTGAAGTTGCACCGCCCGTGGGCCCAAAATCCGAAGCACCTGCTTGGGATCGACCGCTCCACTGATCAGCTTGTCGCCAACGTCGACCCGTCCGCCGTCCTCGACAAGGAGTCGAGCGCGACGCGGGACCGGGTAGGCGATCTCTTCTGATCCATCGTCAGGGACAACGACGATCTTGCGTGCCTTGTCGGAGTCCTCGATGCGGATCCGTCCAGCAGCATCACTGATCGGGGCAACGCCCTTGGGGGTCCGGGCCTCGAACAGTTCGACGATACGTGGCAGACCGTGCGTGATGTCCTCACCGGCTACACCGCCAGTGTGGAAGGTACGCATAGTTAGCTGGGTGCCAGGCTCACCGATCGACTGCGCTGCAACGATTCCGATTGCCTCACCAACATCGACTGTCTTGCCGGTAGCCAACGAGCGGCCATAGCAAGCAGCACACGTGCTGACCTTGCTGTCACACGTCAAGACTGAACGCACCCGAAGTGAGGTGACTCCAGCTGCAACGAAGACATCAAGCAGCTGAATGCTGATCTCGTCTCCGGCCCGGGAGATGACCTCTCCGCCAGCAACCACATCGTCGGACAAGGTCCGAGATGCAACGCTCATGTCGAGGTTGTCGAATGCCCGCACGACGCCGTCCGGTCCGACCTCGGCGATCTCCTTGGGAAGACCACGCTCAGTGCCGCAGTCCTCCTCGCGGATGATGACGTCCTGTGAGACGTCGACAAGACGTCGGGTCAGGTAGCCAGAGTCAGCAGTTCGCAGCGCCGTATCGGCCAGGCCCTTACGAGCACCGTGCGTCGAGATGAAGTACTCGAGAACTGAGAGCCCTTCACGGAAGTTCGACTTGATTGGGCGCGGAATGATCTCGCCCTTCGGGTTCGCAACAAGACCACGCATACCGGCGATCTGTCGCACCTGCATCATGTTTCCGCGGGCCCCGGAGTTGACCATCATGAAGACCGGGTTGGTCCGAGGGAAGTTCTCCTGCATGGCGCGGGCAACTTCGTCCGTGGCGCGAGTCCAGATCTCAATGAGTTCCTGACGACGCTCCGAGTCTGTGATCAATCCCCGGTCGTACTGCTTCTCGACCTTGTCGGCCCGATCTTCAGCAGCCGCAAGCAGCGCAGCCTTGGCCGGCGGCGTGACAACGTCCTCGATGGAGATCGTGACACCAGAGCGTGTGGCCCAGCGGAAGCCGAGGTCCTTTAGCGCATCCAGCGTGTGCGCTACCTGAACCTTCGGGTAACGCTCTGCCAAATCGTTAACGATCAAGCCCAACTGCTTCTTGTCAATCTCTAGATCGACGAATGGGTAGTCGGTCGGCAGTGCCTCATTGAACAGCGCCCGACCCAGTGTGGTCTCCAGGATGAGCGGGTCGCCCAAGGCGAAGTCCTCCGGAAGCACGGCGCCAACCGGCGGCACAGCCCCGCGCATGCGCAGCTTGATGCGGCTCTGCAGCGACAGGTCCTTAGCGTCGAAAGCCATGAAGGCTTCAGACACTGAGCTAAACGCCCGTCCCTCGCCAGCCAACCCAGTCCGGTTAGCCGTCAGGAAGTAGATGCCAAGCACCATGTCCTGCGTCGGCGTCGTGATCGGGCGGCCGTTAGCCGGGGAAAGAATGTTGTTGCTCGAAAGCATCAACACCCGGGCCTCAGCCTGCGCCTCAGCCGACAGCGGCACGTGGACCGCCATCTGGTCACCGTCGAAGTCCGCGTTGAAAGCGGTGCAAACGAGTGGGTGAATCTGAATGGCCTTGCCTTCGATCAACTGTGGTTCGAAGGCCTGGATACCCAGCCGGTGCAACGTCGGCGCCCGGTTCAACATGACCGGATGCTCGGAGATGACCTCTTCGAGAACGTCCCAAACAACCGGACGCGAACGCTCGACCATGCGCTTGGCGCTCTTGATGTTCTGGGCGTGGTTCAGATCAACCAGGCGCTTCATGACGAATGGCTTGAACAATTCCAGCGCCATCTGCTTGGGCAGACCACACTGGTGCAGCTGAAGCTGGGGACCAACGATGATGACCGAACGGCCCGAGTAGTCCACGCGCTTACCGAGCAAGTTCTGACGGAACCGACCCTGCTTGCCCTTGAGCATGTCGGACAACGACTTCAGCGGCCGGTTGCCCGGTCCCGTTACAGGACGTCCGCGGCGGCCGTTATCGAACAGCGCGTCGACAGCCTCCTGAAGCATCCGCTTTTCGTTGTTGACAATGATTTCCGGGGCACCCAGGTCGAGCAGGCGCTTGAGCCGGTTGTTCCGGTTGATCACACGACGGTAGAGGTCGTTCAGGTCGCTGGTAGCGAAACGTCCACCATCGAGCTGGACCATTGGACGCAAGTCCGGCGGAATGACCGGGACACAATCCAAGACCATGCCCATTGGCGAGTTGGTCGTGGTGAGGAATGCGGTGACGACCTTCAGACGCTTGAGGGCACGCGTCTTGCGCTGGCCCTTTCCGGTCTTGACGATCTCGCGCAACTTCTCAGATTCGCTGGCCAGGTCAAAGGTCTCGAGCCGACGCTGGATCGCAGCAGCACCCATGCCACCTTCGAAGTAGCGGCCGTAGCGGTCGCGCATCTCGCGGTACAGCACCTCGTCGCCCTCAAGGTCTTGAACCTTAAGTGCCTTGAACCGGTCGAAGACGCGGTCGATGCGGTCGATCTCAAGATCGGCCTTGCGGCGGATCTGCTGCAACTCGCGCTCGGCGGATTCGCGCACCTTGCGTCGAACATCGCTCTTGGCACCCTCAGCTTCGAGCTCGGCCAGATCGGCTTCGAGCTTCTCCTGCCGCTTGTTCAGGTCGTCATCGCGACGGGAAGTAATCCGTGTGCGCTCAACCTGAATCTGCGACTCGAGCGACGGCAGGTCGCGATGGCGAGCCTCATCGTCGACGCCGGTGATCATGTAGGCCGCGAAGTAGATGACCTTCTCGAGGTCCTTGGGGGCCAGATCCAGCAGGTAGCCCAGCCGACTCGGGACGCCCTTGAAGTACCAGATGTGTGTAACGGGCGCTGCTAGTTCGATGTGGCCCATGCGCTCACGACGGACCTTGGCCCGGGTGACCTCAACGCCGCAACGCTCGCAGATGATGCCCTTGAAGCGCACCCGCTTGTACTTGCCGCAGTAGCACTCCCAGTCGCGGGTGGGCCCGAAGATCTTCTCGCAGAACAAGCCATCTTTCTCGGGCTTGAGCGTGCGGTAGTTGATCGTCTCGGGCTTCTTCACCTCGCCATGAGACCAGGTACGAATGTCGTCCGCGGTGGCTAGGCCGATACGCAGATCGTCGAAGAAGTTGACGTCAAGCACAGGTCAGTCCTTTTGGTCGTGGGCCGTCAATGGTCCGGAGCCGAGCCGGCAAATTAAGCCGGCTCGGTCGCTAGACCTCTTCAACGCTGCTCGGCTCACGCCGCGACAGGTCGATGCCGAGTTCTTCCGCTGCGCGGAAGACGTCCTCGTCGGAGTCCTTCATCTCGATGGCGAGGCCGTCCGAGGACAGCACCTCAACATTTAGACATAGGGACTGCATTTCCTTCACCAGCACCTTGAATGACTCAGGGATACCCGGCTCAGGAATGTTCTCGCCCTTAACGATGGCCTCGTACACCTTCACGCGGCCGAGCACGTCATCGGACTTGATCGTCAGCAACTCCTGCAAGGCGTAGGCGGCGCCATAAGCCTCAAGCGCCCAGACCTCCATCTCACCGAAACGCTGGCCACCGAACTGCGCCTTACCGCCCAACGGCTGCTGGGTGATCATGCTGTAAGGACCAGTCGAACGAGCGTGGATCTTGTCGTCGACCAGGTGGAGCAGTTTGAGAATGTAGATGTAGCCGACGGCTACCGGTTCTGGGAACGGCTCGCCACTGCGCCCGTCGAACAGGCGTGCCTTGCCGTCACCGCCAACCAACCGCAAGCCATCTGCGGTCGGAAGTGTCGAGGAAAGCAAACCTGTGATCTCTTCCTCACGAGCACCGTCGAACACCGGTGTAGCAAGTCGCGAGCCAGGCTCGGCTGAACGGGCGCGCTCGGACAGGTTGCGACTCCAGTTCGGCTTGCCTTCAACCTGCCAGCCAGTCTTGGCGACCCAACCGAGGTGAGTTTCCAGAACCTGACCGACGTTCATACGCCCAGGCACACCCAGCGGGTTCAGGACGATGTCGACCGGAGTTCCATCCTCGAGGAAAGGCATGTCCTCAGCCGGAAGGATCTTGGCGATGACGCCCTTGTTGCCGTGCCGGCCGGCCAACTTGTCGCCCTGGGTGATCTTGCGCTTCTGGGCAACGTAGACCCGCACCAACCGGTTAACACCGGGCGGCAATTCGTCGTCGTTGTCGCGATCGAAGACCCGGACGCCGATGACCTTGCCGGACTCGCCGTGCGGCACCTTCAGCGAAGTGTCCCGAACTTCACGGGCCTTCTCGCCGAAGATTGCGCGCAGCAGGCGCTCTTCCGGAGTCAGTTCGGTCTCGCCCTTAGGCGTCACCTTGCCGACCAATACATCACCAGGTACGACGTCGGCGCCGATCCGAATGATGCCGCGATCGTCTAGATCGGCCAGCACCTCTTCGGAGACGTTCGGGATGTCGCGAGTGATCTCCTCCGGGCCAAGCTTGGTGTCGCGGGCGTCGACCTCGTGCTCCTCGATGTGAATCGAGGAAAGGACGTCGTCCTGCACCAACCGCTGGTTGAGGATGATCGCGTCTTCGTAGTTGTGACCTTCCCAAGGCATGAACGCAACTAGCAGGTTGCGTCCGAGCGCCATCTCGCCCATGTCGGTGCACGGGCCATCGGCGATAACTTCGCCGGCAACGACGTGCTGACCTTCATTGACGATCGGGCGCTGGTTGTAGCTGGTGCCCTGGTTGGAACGGCGGAACTTCTGGACCGCATAAGTGATTTCGGTGCCGTCATCGTTGGCAACGCGAATGATGTCCGCTGCCAATTCCACGATCGCACCAGACTTCTCGGCAACGATCACATCACCGGCGTCGACCGCTGCGCGGTACTCCATGCCGGTTCCGACGAGCGGTGCTTCCGAACGCAGCAACGGCACAGACTGCCGCTGCATGTTCGAGCCCATCAGGGCACGGTTCGCATCGTCGTGCTCGAGGAACGGAATCATGGCCGTAGCAACCGAGACCATCTGGCGTGGTGAAACGTCCATGTAGTCGATCTCGAGCGGCGGCAGGTAATCAACTTCGCCGCCCTTGCGACGAACCAGAACCTTGGCCTCAGTGAAACCATCATTGTCATCGAGGAGGGCGTTGGCCTGCGCGATGACGTGGAGGTCTTCCTCGTCGGCGGTCAGGTAGTCGACCTTGTCGGTGACGCGGCCATCAGTGACCTTGCGGTACGGAGTCTCAACAAACCCGAAGGCGTTGACCCGACCGTACGTAGCCAGCGAACCGATCAGACCGATGTTCGGGCCTTCAGGGGTCTCGATGGGGCACATGCGACCGTAGTGCGACGGGTGAACATCGCGAACCTCGAAACCAGCACGTTCTCGCGAAAGTCCACCAGGGCCAAGCGCGCTCAAACGACGCTTGTGCGTCAGACCGGCCAACGGGTTGGTCTGGTCCATGAACTGCGAGAGCTGGCTGGTGCCGAAGAACTCCTTGATGGAGGCCACGACCGGGCGGATATTGATCAATGTCTGCGGCGTGATCGCCTCAACATCCTGAGTCGTCATCCGCTCGCGAACAACGCGTTCCATCCGAGACAGACCCGTGCGGATCTGGTTCTGGATCAGTTCGCCGACGGTACGCATCCGACGATTGCCAAAGTGGTCAATGTCGTCGACCTCAACGGACACCTTGCCGCGCGGCGCTTCAAACTCGACCTCGCCGGCATGCAGACGAACGATGTACTCAATCGTCGCAGCGATGTCTTCAACGGTCAGCACGCTCTGAGCCAACGGGGACTCAACACCGAGCTTCTTGTTGATCTTGTAGCGGCCGACCTTCGCGAGGTCGTAACGCTTGGGGTTGAAGTAGTAGTTGTCGAGCAGCGTGCGAGCTGCTTCGACGGTCGGCGGCTCGCCCGGGCGCAACTTGCGGTAGATGTCTAGGAGGGCGTCATCCTGACCGGTTGTGTGATCCTTCTCGATCGTTCCGATCATCGACTCGTACTGGCCGAACCGGTTCTGAATGTCCTCAGCCGTCCAGCCCAAGGCCTTTAGGAGAACGGTGACGGGCTGCTTGCGTTTGCGGTCGACCCGGACCCCAACGAGGTCCTTCTTGTCGATCTCAAACTCCAGCCAAGCCCCGCGACTCGGGATGATCTTGGAGACATAGACATCCTTGTCGGAAGTCTTGTCGACCATGCGCTCGAAGTAGACACCTGGGGAACGCACCAACTGAGAAACGACCACGCGCTCGGTCCCGTTGATGATGAACGTGCCCTTGTTGGTCATGAGCGGGAAGTCGCCCATGAACACCGTCTGGCTCTTGATCTCGCCAGTCTCGTTGTTCATGAACTCCGCGGTGACGAACAGCGGCGCGGAATACGTGAAGTCCTTGTCACGGCACTCGGCGACGGTGTACTTGCCCTTTTCGAACCGGTGGTCCCGGAACGAGAGCGACATGGTGCCCGAGAAATCCTCGATCGGGCTGATCTCCTCAAAGATCTCCGAAAGTCCGGAGACAGTCGGAACGGACGCGCCACTGGAGATTGCCTCCTCGACGCGTTCCTGCCACAGCTCATTGCCCAGCAACCAGTCAAAAGACGTGGTTTGCAGGGCCAAGAGATCTGGCACTTCCAACGGTTCGCGAATCTTCGCGAAGGTGATCCGAGGGGATCCGGGCGGGGGAACTGGCGCTAGTTTGCGCGACGGGGCCAACAGGGGTCCTTCCGATGCTCACGGACACTCAATCAGCGCATGCCTCGCGCCCCGTGGCAAACACGGGACGAGGTCAAGGTAGGCGCAACGCAGCAGCATACCCGAAGGGCACGACGCTGTCGACCCCACCCGGGGGCCGAAGACCAGTCTGGGCGAGAAACGCCATCGGACTGCGCGGGAATGCTCTTGCACTCCGGGGCTCAGGTCAAGGACCAAATGGGTCCCTGTGAGGAAAATCTTAGGCAACGATCCGGTCTCGGTCCCGAAACCAGCGCTGGGAGGGCCCAAATGAACTGGGCCCCGCACCAAAGGTGCGGGGCCCAGTTGCCTGCCAGCGACGAGCGCCGGAACAGTAATTACTTGATGGAAACCTTGGCGCCGGCCGACTCCAGGACCTCTTTGGCCTTGGCGGCAACGTCCTTGGCAACCTTCTCCAGAACCGCCTTGGGGGCAGCCTCGACGAGGTCCTTGGCCTCCTTAAGGCCCAGGTTCGTCAGGGTACGCACCTCCTTGATGACCTGGATCTTCTTCTCGCCAGCCTCTTCGAGCACGACATCGAACTCGTCCTGCTCCTCGACCTCAGCAGCAGCAGCGCCGCCGCCAGCCGGGGCGGCCGCTACGGCCACGGGGGCTGCAGCGGTCACACCGAAGGTGTCTTCGAACAACTTCACGAACTCAGAAAGCTCGATCAGGGTCATTTCCTTGAAAGCCTCTAGCAGGTCCTGCGTGCTCAACTTCGCCATGATGGCGTCCTTTCTTCCGGCCGGGGCCGTTGGTGGTTCGGGCTTCAGCCCTCGGTGGTTTCTTCGGCAACGTCAGACGCAGCCTCGGGTTCGGCCTCGGGGGCCGCTGGCTCGGCTTCGGCCACGGGGGCCTCGACCGCTGAATCTGTATCAACCGCGTCGTCGCCCACTTCGGCCTCGACGGGAGCTTCTTCGTCCGCGACGGGCGCCACAGGGGCTTCCGCTGCGGGTTCGGCCACCGGCGCCGGAGCGTCGGCAGCGACCTTGGCGCGCAAGGCGTCAATCGCCCGAGCGGCCTGCGAAAGCGGCGCAGCGAACAGCGACACCGCCTGCGTCAAGGACGCCTGCAGGACACCGGCCACCTTGGCCAGCAGCACCTCACGCGATTCGAGGTCAGCCAGGGTGGCGACATCGGCTGCGGTGAGCAGCCGGCCATCCATGACTGCACCCTTGATGATCAACAACGGGTTCGCCTTGGCGAAGTCCCGCAGTCCCTTCGCGGCTTCAACCGGATCACCCTTAACGAACGCGATGGCGCTCGGTCCGGCAAGCAGGTTTTCGACGCCTTCGACGCCCGCGTCGCGGGCAGCGATCTTGGTCAGTGTGTTCTTCACAACCGCGTAAGTGGTCGTGGGGCCGAGTGAGCGGCGCAAGGTCTTCAATTGCGCCACGGTCAGGCCGCGGTATTCGGTGAGCATCGCCGCGGTCGAATTACGGAACGCGTCGGTCAGTTCGGCCACGGCTTCGGACTTGTCTTGCTTGGCCATGTGCCTCCTTCCGGTCTGATGCCGGTCGGGGCCCCGTAAAACGACGAACGCCCCGGCGCAGGCGCACGAGGCGTTACCGCTTTGCAGCGGATGCCACACCTGCGCGGGCCGCCCGCGCTAGGCGGGACCTTCGATCGCCCGGTTGGGCGACGACCAGCGGTCTTCGGTTGCTGCCGTCCCCCAACTTGGCGGGCCGGCTCGCCGCGAGATTACGCGGCGAGTGGTGTCGAGGTCAAAACGAAGTCAGGAAACGGCTTCGTCGTCAAGCAAATGCTTGGTGCGGTTCGGGTCTAGGGCGATGCCTGGGCCCATCGTGGTGGTCAACGTTGCGGTCCGCACGTAACGGCCCTTGGCGGCCGAGGGCTTGAGCCGCATGACCTCTTCGATGGCTGCGGCGTAGTTCTCGACAAGTGCGGTCTCAGAGAACGAGGCCTTGCCGATGATGAAGTGCAAGTTCGAGTGCTTGTCGACCCGGAACTCGATCTTGCCGCCCTTGATCTCGCTGACGGCCTTCGCGACGTCCATGGTGACCGTCCCGGTCTTCGGGTTGGGCATCAGACCACGAGGTCCGAGCACCTTGCCCAGTCGACCGACCTTGCCCATGAGATCCGGGGTGGAAACGGCCGAGTCGAAGTCGGTCCAGCCAGCTGCAACCTTGTCGATCAGTTCATCGCCGCCGACCTCGTCGGCACCGGCTGCACGAGCCTCGTCGGCCTTCTCGCCGTTCGCGAAGACGATAACTCGGGCAGTCTTGCCAGTGCCGTGCGGCAGGTTAACCGTGCCGCGGACCATCTGGTCGGCCTTACGGGGATCCACGCCAAGGCGCAGGGCAACCTCAACGGTCGGGTCGAACTTGGTCTTGACGCCGGCCTTGGCCAGCCGCACCGCCTCCAGCGGGCTGTACACCGCATCGGCGTCAATCGTTTCGGAAATACTGCGATATGCCTTACTGCGCTTCATTTTCTGCTCCTTATGCAGGTGTGGTTGACGGACCGCGCTGGCCCTCCCACGTGTTTCTGTACTTAGTCGGTGATGGTAACGCCCATCTGGCGGGCGGTCCCTTCGATGATCTTCATCGCTGCCGCAACATCGTTGGCGTTGAGGTCGGGCATCTTTGTTTCGGCGATCTCGCGGACCTGGTTACGGCTGATTGAGCCGGCCTTGATCTTCTGCGGGATGCCCGAACCCTTGTCCAAGCCAGCGGCCTTAAGGATCAGGCGTGAGGCCGGCGGGGTCTTGAGCACGAAGGTGAACGAGCGGTCTTCGTAGACCGTGATCTCCACCGGGATGACCTGACCGCGCTGCGACTCAGTCGCTGCGTTGTAGGCCTTGCAGAACTCCATGATGTTGACGCCGTGCTGACCAAGGGCCGGACCAACGGGCGGTGCCGGGTTAGCGGCGCCAGCCTGAATCTGGAGCTTGATAAGTCCGGAGACCTTCTTCTTCGGAGGCATTGCTTTCCTTAGGTTGTGCGCCCGAGGGGCGGGCTACTAGTTCTTCTGTACCTGGGCGAAGCCGAGTTCGACCGGGGTCTCGCGCCCGAAGATCTCAACGAGCCCGACCAGTTTGGCCGCGTCGATGTTGATCTCCGAGATGGTGGCGTGAAGCGTTGCGAACGGACCGTCGACAACAGTTACTGAGTCTCCGACGGACAAGTCGATTTCGCGAACTTCGCCGATGGCTGGCGCCCCGGGCTTGCGCTCGGGTTCCGGTGCCAAGATCTTGACGACTTCGTCAAGGCTCAACGGTGAGGGCTGGTGGCCGTGACCGACGAAACCGGTGACTCCCGGGGTGTGACGCACGGCGCCCCACGACTCGTCGTCGAGCTCCATGCGAACCAGCACGTAACCGGGAAACTTGTTGCGGCGGACCAATTTCTTCTGGCCCGACTTGATTTCCATAACCTCTTCTTGCGGTACCTCGACCTGGAAGATTTGCTCTTCCAAGTTCAGCGAGGTGCGTCGACTTTCGAGGTTGGCCTTGACCTTGTTCTCGTAGCCGGCGTAGGAGTGGATGACGTACCAATCCCCCTGCGAGATCCGCATCTGCTCGCGGAATTCTTCAAGCGGATCGAGTTCTTCTTCAGCTTCGACCGCGTCGAGTTCGGGCAGTTCGACGGGTGCCGCGGACTCGTCGGCCGAGGCGACCTCGTTCGACTCAGCCGCGACCGCGACCTCATCGGTCGGATCGTCGATCCCAAACACGTCAGACACAGCTTCTCGCTTTCGAATCAGTGGCCGAAGACGGCCAGAACCGCCTTCGTGAACAACACGTCTAGCACCGATACCAAGACTGCGATCGTGGCGACGAACGCCAGCACCACCGTCGTATAGGTGATCAGTTCCTTGCGGGTGGGCCAGATCACCTTGCGCAGTTCGGCGATAACTTGGCGGATCCAGAGCGCAAGGCGAGCCGCCGGACCCGGGCGTGAAGCACCCTTGGCCGACCGACTCTTCGTCTCGCTCACGGTTCCTCCGTCGTCGACTTGCACCTGCGCAGGGCCGGAGGGACTTGAACCCCCAACCGCCGGTTTTGGAGACCGGTGCTCTACCAGTTGAGCTACGACCCTCCGATTGCCAGATCCCCCGACGGCGTCCGATGGGCAGGCTCGCGCGCGGGTGGTCAAGCCACCAGGCTCGCAAGTGTACGGGGTCCAAAGGGCTCCGGTCGAACCGACGGGGTAGGTCCAAGTCGATACTCGGCTGCGCTCCATAGGCCGGGGATGAAACGATGCCCGCATGACAGATCACGCACGGGTGTCCCGCCGAATCGGGTCGATCGCAGAATCAGCGACGCTAGCTGTCGACGCCAAAGCCAAGGCGCTAAAGGCCGCCGGACGTCCAGTCATCGGGTTTGGGGCTGGCGAACCGGACTTCCCGACGCCCCCCGCCATCGTTGAAGCGGCCGCTGCGGCCTGCCATGACCCCCGCTGGCACCGATACACGCCCGCGGCCGGCCTACCAGAGCTTCGCTCCGCGATCGCTACCAAGACCTTGCGGGATTCCGGCTTGCAGGTGGCGCCCGAGCAAGTCCTAGTGACTAACGGCGGCAAGCAAGCGCTCTATAACGCCTTCGCAGCCCTGCTCGATCCAGGAGACGAGGTGCTGCTTCCGGCGCCCTACTGGACGACCTACCCCGAATCCATCCGCTTGGCCGGGGGCATCCCCGTCATCGTGGAGACCAGCGTGGCAACTGGCTACCGCACCGACGTGGCGGCACTCGAGGCGGCGCTGACTCCAGCAACCAAGGCACTCGTGTTCGTTTCTCCCTCGAACCCAACGGGTGCGGTCTACCGCCCGGAACAGGTCGCCGAGATTGGTCGTTGGGCCGCGGACCGAGGTCTTTGGGTGATCACCGACGAGATTTACGAACACCTCGTCTACGGCGATGCGGTCTTCTCCTCGATGCCGGTACTCGTGCCCGAGATTGCCGACCGCTGCGTGATCGTCAACGGCGTGGCCAAGACCTATGCAATGACCGGTTGGCGAGTCGGCTGGATGATCGGCCCACTTGATGTCGTAAAGGCAGCCACCAACTTGCAGTCACACGCGACGAGCAACGTGGCGAACGTTTCGCAGGTAGCCGCGCTGGCGGCCGTCTCCGGCGACCTAAGCGCGGTGGCCGAGATGCGCACCGCATTCGACCGCCGTCGCCGGACGCTCGTTGCTGCCCTCAACGCGATCGACGGCATCACTTGTCCAGAACCGGAGGGCGCGTTCTACGCGTTCCCGTCGGTTGAGGGACTCCTGGGCCGAGAGATCGCCGGTCGAGTGCCGCGCACTTCGGCCGAACTGGCCGAGTTGATTCTGGAGGTCGCAGAAGTCGCCGTTGTTCCGGGTGAAGCCTTCGGCGCCCCGGGCTACCTGCGCCTTTCCTACGCACTTGGTGAGGCCGACTTAGCAGAAGGGGCCGCCCGCCTCGCCACCCTCTTTGCATGAAAGTGCCGTGCGTGCGCATAGGCGACACAAATCGCGTTGGCACGCACGGCACTTTCATCATCGGCGGGCGGCTAGAGCTGTACGCCGACCAGGATCGGTTCGGGTTCGAGATCAACGCCAAAGCGCGTCCGAACCTCGTCGCGCATCACCCGCGCTAGGTCTAGAACGTCGGCCGCTGACGCCTGCCCACGATTGGTGATCGCCAAGGCATGCCGACTCGAGACGCCTGCGCGACCGGCCGACTCCCCGGCCCCTAATACGAACCCCCGCCCAAAGCCCGCCGCTTCAAGCAATCCCGCAGCACTGACCTTCACCAACGAATCCACCGCCCAGGTCGCGACACCGGTCGGCAGCAAACCAGCGACGCCTGCCGAGATGATCGGATTCGTGAAGAACGAGCCCGCGCTCCATGTGTCGTGGTCAACCGGGTCGAGCAGCATTGCCTTGCTGCGACGCAATTCCAGGACCGCCGCAGCCACTTCGGCAACGGGTGGACGCTGACCCAGTTCGACGTTAAGCAGCCCAGCGAGCTCTGCATATCTGATGGGACGAGCTGCATCGCGTTCGAGCCGAAGTGTCACGTTGAGCACAACGAACCTGCCTGGCTCAGCCTTGAATCGACTGGTGCGGTAGCCGAGCCCGCAGGCATCGGCGGCCAGCACCCCGACCTCGCCATTGTGGCGATCAAGAACTCGCACCGACTCGAGCACGTCACCGATCTCGGTGCCGTAGGCACCAACGTTTTGAATCGGAGTGGCACCAGTACGACCTGGAATCCCAGACAGCGTCTCAATTCCAGCCAAGCCCTCAGTAACGCTCCATGCAACAACTTCGTCCCAGGGTTCGCCGGCTGCGACATCGATCAGCACGAAACTCTCGTCTTCGGGTCGCGTTGAAACACCGCTCGTCCGGATGCCAACTGTGGTCCCGCTAAAGCCGGCATCACTCACGAGCAGGTTGCTCCCGCCGCCGAGCATGAGCAGTCCTGCGCCGGCCATGCCCTCCGACTCGGAGTGCTGGTCGAACTCGATGACGAAGTCGCACAACTCGGACGCTGATTCGATCTCGACCAACCGCGCGGCGGGGCCACCGACGCGCAGGGTCGTCAGCTGTGCAAAGGGGACGTTCAGTCGCTCGCGCACGTTGTCAGCGTAGGCGAACGACGGCTTGGGCCCGAGCCAACACGGTCTCGCCGCCGAATCTTGCAGTTAGGTCGACGCGCACCGTTCCGTCATCGTTCTTGACCGCGACCACTCCGGACACGCAGAGGAGCGCACCGGCATCGTCATCCGGTACAACGACCGGGCGAGTCATGCGCACGCCGTACTCAACGATTGCCCCCGGGTCGCCGACCCAATCAGTTACCACCCGGCCTGCGCTAGCCATGGTGAACATTCCGTGTGCAATGACGTCAGGTAGACCGACAGACTTCGAAATCCGTTCGTTCCAATGGATAAAGTTGAAATCGCCAGAAGCCCCGCAGTATTTGATCAAGTCGAGGCGCGTGATCACGAAGTCCTGTGACGGCAGTTCAGTTCCAACCTCAACGTCAGCAAATGCCATGGTCACGGTTCAGCCCTCCGTCGCGGTACCGCGCGAAACGATGACGCCGGTCGCTGTCACGACGTGCGCGCCGGACTCGTCAGTTACTTCGGCCTCAACGGTCAGAATGTCGTTGCCTGCCATCGCGCGAATGTTCGTCAGCCGCATCTCGACGGCGAGCACGTCGCCGGCAGTAACAGGACGCGTGTATGCAAAACGCTGTTCGCCATGGACAACCATCGCGTAGTTCAAGCCGAGTTCCGGATCGAACAGAACCCGATCCATCGCAACGCCGGTTATGACAACCGGGAAGGTCGGCGGCGCCACTAGGTCCGGATACCCGGCAGCCCGAGCTGCCTCGACGTCCAGACACAACGGATTGGTCTCACCGAAAGATGCGGCGAATTCACGAATCTTCTCGCGGCCCACAACGTAGGTTCCGACCGCAGGCCAAGTCCGGCCTAGGAAGTCCGAGTTCAGCGCCATTGATTCACATCCCGCCGAGTTGTCCGCCGGTGACCGGGATGGTCAGGCCGGTGATGAAGTCAGAATCCGACGAACAAAGGAATGCGTGCACGTTGGCGATGTCTTCAGGTTGACCAAAGCGCCCTAGCGCGATGATGCCTAAGAGTTGGTCGCGTGTCTCCTGCGGAATCCCGTAGGTGCCACCGCTTTCCTTAGCGGCGGTCAATCGGGTTTCGACGAATCCCGGCGCAACGGCATTGACGTTGATTCCAAACGGGCCAAGTTCGCGGGCCAGCGTCTTTGTGACGGCAACCAGCGCGCCCTTGGCCGCGGTGTAGTTGAACTGCCCAGGGTTACCCATCAGCGCGGCAACGCTGGATGTGAAAACGATCTTCCGGTTGTACGCCGGTCGCCCGGTCGCCGCGATTTCGGCCTTGGCCTTGTCGCGCAACTCGGGCATCGCGGCAAGAGTGGTGTGATAGGCCGTACGCAGATTGGCGTCGAGGACGAAGTCGAACATCTCGTCGGTTAGGCCATGGAACATCTTGTCGCGCGTGGTTCCCGCGTTGTTGACGACGATGTCGAGTTTGCCGAATTCGGCGACCGCAGACGCGACCAGCGTACGGGCCTCCGCGAGATCAACCGTGTTAGCGACAACAGCTAGCGCCCTGCCGCCTGCAGCCCTGATCAGGGCGGCGGTCTCGTCGGCGGGTGCGGCGTCGATGTCGTTGACGACCACCGCTGCACCATCGGCCGCAAGACGCAAAGCGGTCGCACGGCCAATGCCACGACCAGCTCCGGTTACTAGAGCTACTCGATCCGTCAGTCGCATGGCGCCTCCCGCGTTGACGATAGCCATCGGGGTGCACTAAGTCCGGTTGGCACCCGGTAGAACTGCGTCGAACCTGCCAGCAGACGACAACGGCCGCCCCCGTCGGGACGGCCGCGACGTGCTGAGCCTTGGACTAGCGAGTTTCCTTATGCAAAGTGTGTGCGTTGCAAGTCGGGCAGAACTTGGACATCTCAAGGCGATCCGGGTCATTTCGCCGGTTCTTCTTGGTGATGTAGTTGCGGTGCTTGCAGTCCTGGCAGGCCATGGTGATCTTCGGCCTGACGTCAGTTGCCTTACCCACGGCAGTTGCCTTTCTCGAGCCTTCGGCCGGCTGTTCGCCGTCTTTCGCCGGCACCGGGTGGTGCCAGTTGGTGGTCGAGTTGCCCCGACCGGTCGAGCAGTAGCGGAGGCCGGACTTGAACCGGCGACACAGCGATTATGAGCCGCTTGCTCTACCAGGCTGAGCTACTCCGCCGTGCGGTGCACCCCCGCCTAGGCGAGTGCACCTTCCGAGCCCCAATACGGAATCGAACCGTAGACCTTCTCCTTACCATGGAGATGCTCTACCGACTGAGCTATTGGGGCGAAGGGCCGACACAGGCTACAGGCCAGAGGTGCCTAGGACGAAACCGGGA
>CAIKAW010000023.1 GCA_903825575.1 uncultured bacterium
AGCGAACGGCCCTCCGGCAAGTACGGGAGCGAACGGCCCTCCGGCAAGTACGACAGCGATCGACCATCGGGTAAGTACGCATCGGATCGCTCGCAGAGCGGAACTCGGGCGCCAGCAGCCAAACGCAAGCCAGGTCCAGTCACGACATTGTTCATCAACATCGGCTCCGAAGATGGCGTCCGACCGCAGGACATTCTCGGCGCCATTACTGGGGAAACCAAAGTAACTGGCAAGGATGTCGGCGTCATTAAAGTTTCCGAACGCCACACACTTGTCGACGTTCCCGCTGACAGTGCCGAGACGGTCGTTAAGGCACTCAAGGGCACCCGCATCCAGGGCAACCGCGTCAAGGTGCGCCGCGACCGGAGCCAACCAGTCTGAGAGTTCGCCGGAATCGAGCAGTTACCATTGTGCGTCGCCTCACTGGGCGACGCTCCCCACGCGAAGGGGCCATTGGGGTGTCGGAAGAAAGCGCAGCGCCAGCCGCTTGGCTCCGGCTTGGATGGATGCGGCTGACGGTATTAGCGCTGTCGCTGGCAGTGCTCCTTGGAAGCACTGCCACGTATGTGGCCCAAGCTCACTTCCTCAGTCTGGTAAAGACCGTCGAGGTAATCACCCCCGGAGCTAAGGACCGACCCACCGTCTCCCCCCTTGCCGGCGATGCAATGAACCTCCTTGTCGCTGGTGTCACCTCTCGCGCCGACATCTCTCAGGCCGACTTGGTTAAGTACCACCTCGGCACCCAAGCAAGTTCGCTTGGCAATGGCTCCGACACGTTGATGATCGTGCACATCGCGAAGAACACCGGACACGTCACCGTGATCAGTTTGCCGCGCGACTCACTCGTCACGATTCCGGCCTGGAAGGGCCGAGCCGCACATCCAGACAAGATCAATGCTGCGTTCACTATTGGCGGCGCCCCGCTGATGTTCCAGACGGTCGAGTTAGCCACCGGGATTCATCTCGACCACTACGTGCAAGTCGGGTTCACCGGGTTCCTTGACATGGTTTCTGCCATTGGCGGCGTCGACATCTGCCTGCCGGCCCCAGTCAAGGACGATCCGCGCTACACCAATTTGAACTTGCCCGCCGGAACAAGCCATCTGGATCCGGTCATGGCGATCAACTACGTTCGCTCGCGCCACGCCTACGCCAGCTCTGATTTCGGTCGGATCCAGGCACAGCAGCGATTCATTGCGTCGGTCTTCAAGAAGGTCACCGGAACAGGCGTGCTACTCAATCCGATTAGCGCCAGCAATTTCATTACCGCAGTGCTCAAGAGTTTGGTGTTCGACAAGGGCCTGGCAAATCGCGATGCTCTGATGTCTTTGGCACAACGCGCGCAGGGTTTGAACCTAAAGCAGATCGAATTCACGACGGTGCCGGTTGCCCCGGGTATGGACAACTACAACCCGCCTGGCACCGGGCTGACCAGCATGATCGTTTGGGACCCGATTGCATCGAAGAAGATGTTCCAGGAAGTTCGCGACGATCTGCCAATAAGTCCAGAGGTGGTCGGCAAGAAGCCGGCAATCACGATGTCGCCGTCGAGTATCTACTTCCGTGTATACAACGGCACCGGAACTGCAACGCTCGGCGCCACCGCAGCCTCCGCCATGCTGAAGGCTGGATTCAACAAGGCGGCAGGAACCCAGAATGCCGCGAGCAACAACGTGACCCGTACCTACATCGTCTACGACCCGGCGTGGAACCAGTCGATCAAGACCATCGAAGCCGCCCTGCCATACGCGCTCGTGGTTCCGAAGGTCGGTAATGGCAGGGTTTTCAAGATCTACGTTGGGGCCGACTACAGCGGCGTACGCAAGGTCACGCTAACCACGTCCAGCGCCAGCAATCCGACGCTCTCAAGCACCACTGCGAATACCGTGGTCTGCCCAGGCTAGGCGCCCGAACTCGACGTGATCTCCACAGCACCCGTACTTTGCTCTAAAACGGATTGGTCTTCCTCCACCGGCATGGGTGGCATTTGACCATTGTGCCGGTTCTTGCTCCACCCTTGGATCTGGCGACGTGAGCGACCACAATGGGGATATTGGAGTCGCTGGTCGACCTAGTCTCGTCCGAAAGAGAGCACGTGAACTTGACCTTGGCCGCGGTCATCGCGGTCGTTGCCCTCGCACTTGTCTTCGACTTCACCAACGGTTTCCACGACGCCGCGAACTCGGTTTCGACCGTTGTAGCCACTCGCGTCCTGCCCGCAAAGTGGGCGGTGTGGTTCTCGGCTTTCTTCAACTTTGCGGCACTCTTCGTTGTTGGAACTGCGGTAGCAAACACCGTTGCCAAAACGGTCAAGCCTGGAAATGAAGGAATCGCGGTTGTCTTTGCGGCCCTGTTTGCAGCCATCATCTGGAACTACACGACGTGGTGGCTTGGGATGCCATCATCGTCCAGTCACGCTCTAATCGGCGGCCTCGTCGGAGCGGGCCTAGCTGCCGGCGGTTCGCACGCCATCAATTGGG
This sequence comes from uncultured bacterium, assembly GCA_903825575.1. Classification (GTDB taxonomy): domain Bacteria; phylum Actinomycetota; class Actinomycetes; order S36-B12; family CAIKAW01; genus CAIKAW01. The sequence goes on from CAIKAW010000023.1 coordinate 2,481, forward strand.
CGAGCGTTAAGAAGACCGGGTACGCCATCGTCATAAGCCCTTTGGTGGCTTTCGCAATCGCGCTGCTGGCCATGTTCTTGATTGCCGGACTAAGAAAACTCTTCCATCTTGCTGACAATGCCAAGACTTTCAAGGGCCTACAACTGGTTTCCGCTGGCGCCGTCTCGTTCGGACACGGTGCCAACGACGCACAGAAGACGATCGGCGTGATCGCTGCACTTCTTGCTAGCACCGGACACCTTTCGGTCGCAGCCGGATCCAGTCTGGTTGTTCCGCTATGGGTAAAGATCTGCGCCTACGGCGCGATCGCACTCGGCACGGTCTGGGGTGGGTGGAAGATTATTGAGACGATGGGTCTCAAGATCACCACTCTGCATCCGGCCTCTGGCGTCGCTGCAAATATCGGTGCGGTCAGCGCAATCTTCGGCGCAACCGGGTTGGGTATCCCGATTTCGACCACGCACGCCGCTGCATCATCCGTAGCCGGTGCTGGCGTTGGTTCGGGGGTAGGAATCAACCTGCGAGTCGTCGGCGGGATGGTGCTGAGTTGGATCGTGACGCTCCCGACGACGATCGCTTTGGCGTTCATCACGTTCAAGGTCACCCGGCTGCCAGGCGCCTTCGCTTGGGTGGGCATCGGGGCGCTCGTCCTTGTAGTTGGGGTGGCGATTATCTGGGCCATGCGCCACGCAATCACTGCCGAGGACGTCATCGCCGAGATTCCTCCCGAGGAAGAATTGGCAAAGACCTTGCCTGCCCACATTCATCTCGAAGGTCACGGCCCGGCAGCCTGAGCAAATCTCGAAAACCCCCACTCCGAGTGCAGTTCCGGCGCTACGCTGAAGAGCAATCTGTTGCAACAGTCCTTGGGGGGACCACGTGGCATCACTGCCAACATCAAACAAGTCAGCTCTGCTCCCGTTCGCAATAGCTTCAGGCTTGGGCCTTGCTACCGCGAGTGCTGGACTTGCAGCACCTGCTTTTGCCAGTGGTGATGCCTGCACCGCAGCCGACTCGCACGCCGTCATGGTGGCCGCCGGAGTCTGCGAACGGTCGATCACGGCCACGGGTGTCTCAAGTTGGACGGTGCCCGCAGGCGTAACGAGTGTTGACGTCCTCAGCGTGGCAGGTGGCGGTGGTGGTGGTGGGCACACGGGCGGTATTTACGCCTACTCAGCCGGTGGCGGCGGTGGCGGCGGTCAGGTTACCTACTGCCGCGAGACCGTCAAGGCTCACGACTCACTTGGAGTGACACTTGGCGCTGGCGGAATCGGCGGCACGGTGAGCGGCACCGCGGCAACAGACGGAGGAACTTCCTCCGTCCACGACACCACCCACGCGTGGGCAGCGGCTTGTGCCGCAGTTGGCGGCAAGGCCGGGGGGGCGGGCGACTCTTCGTCGGCTTCAGGAGATGGCGGAGCTTCGGGCTCGTTCGCGGGTGGAGCAGCCACCCCATCCTCGATGCTTGCCGGCGGCGGGGGTGGCGGGGCCGCCACCAAGGGGGTGGACGCATCCACCACTACCGACTCGTCGATTCTGACCAGTCCATCGGTCATCCCGGTAACTGTCGCGACTCCGGGTGCCGGTGGCGCCGGCAAGATGCCTAGCGCAGGACTGTTCGCAGGGTCGGCGATTGCTTTCGGTGGTGGCGGTGGCGGTGGCGGATCGGGTCAACTTTTTGATAACTCAAGTGCGAGTTATGGGACCCAGGGCGCTGGCGGCAACGGTGGCGGTGGCACTGGCGCGGGCGTCTCGACCAAGCCAGCAGCCGGCTACTTCAGTACTTTAGATTGCACACCAATTGTCTCAGGTGCCACTGCAGGAACGGCGAACACCGGAGGCGGGGGTGGCGGGGCAACTTCGCTTGGCTGCAGCAACGCCAATCCATACAACGTCGTGCAGGACGCGGGTGCGGGTGGTTCGGGCAAGGTATTGATCCGTTGGAGTTACCCGGCCGCGACGGCGTTCACCACGCAGCAGAACGTCTCCCACCAGGTCAACGTTTTCGCCCAAGCAGCAGGTGGCTTCGTTCCGGTTTCGGCTCACGTCGTGACCGCACCGAAACACGGCAAAGTCACAAAGACCTCGGCTTCGGTATTCACTTACGCGCCTGACGCCGACTACTACGGAACCGACATCTACACGGTCGCATTGGTCAACGCGGCCGGACAAGACCAGGTGCTGACCGTCAACGCGACGATCACTCACGTGCTGCCAGCCACCGGAGCTGAAGGCGTCCTGCCGCTCGGCCTGACCGGTGGCTTGCTGCTACTTACCGGTGGCCTCGCGCTGGCTGTCTCAAGGCGCAGGAGCGCCTAAAGCTGCTAGGTAGCGCTCGACCAGTTCGCGGCGCAGCGGCTTGCCGTACGCATTGCGCGGGATCTCGTCGACCTCGAACACGGCAGTGATACTGGCGCCGCCAAAGCGTCGAGCGAATGCGGTGTTGAGAGCGTCGATTTCGAGTTGCCCTGAAATCACGACTGCAATGCCTATCAACGGCAGGCCGAGCGGCGACTCGAGCTTGAACGCAGCCGCGTCTCGGATCCCAGACGTCATACGCAGGAACTCGTCGATCGCAACCGAGCTCAGTTTCACACCACCGACGTTGATGAACTCGGACTCTCGACCTTCCAAGACGATGTGACGCTCGACCGTAATCCGACCGACATCACCTGGGTAGAACCAACCATCGCGAAAACTTGCGGCGCTCGCTCCGGCATCGCCGACGTAGCCATCAGCCTGCTCCGCAGTGCGCCAACGCAGTCGTCCGACTTCCCCTACAACGAGCACACGATCTTCGTCGTCGACTACTTGAACGTCCGCGTGCTCGAGCAACTCGCCCATGTCATTCGGGTCTCGGTCCACGCCGACCCCGATCGCAACCGTGCCGCACTCGCTGCTGCCATACAGATTGCGTACATCAGGAGCCAACAACCGTCGCACTTCAGCAGCCAGCGGTGCGGGCAGGACACTTCCGGCAGACTCGATGATCTCGAGCAACTCGGACCCTTGGTCCCCAGTAACACCTAGGTGGTTGATCAGTTCAGCCAGTTGCACTGGTGACGCCTTGGCCGACCGGATTCCGTTACGTCGCAACAACTCCAGCGTCTCGACTGCCGTCCCAGGGGCGACGTAAGGAAACCCAGATGCCAGGGATGTGTATGCCGTGAGGATGCCGGTGACGGCCTGCGGTCCGATGATCGACATGAATGGTTTCGCTGGCATCCACGTCACTTCGGCGCGCTTACTGCGTGCCTCTAATCGCCCCACGCTGAATGGGATCGCATGCGGGGTACCGGTAGTACCGCTCGAGAAGAGCAGGCGACACACAACATCAAATGACTCAAACTCGTTAGCATCAATCGCCAACGACTCGTTGGCTGACTGCGCGAAGAAGTCGTCATCCACAACGATGGTGCGCTCCAGCGGGAATCCCAAATTGGGCAGCGACGTCAGCAGCCAGTCGAAGCGCTCAACCGGCACTCCGGGGCCCGGGTAAGTGCAGCCGATGCAGGCTTCATGAAACAGCGCTGCCATGAAGAACAACTGCAAGTGCGCCGGCACATCGGTCGCGACGACCTGACCGGGGCACACGCCACGGTCGCGGAGCAACGATGCGATGCGCTTCGAGTGGTCGAACAAGTCGCGGTAGGTGAAGTCGCCAATCGTCGAAGCGACCGCAATGGCTTGCGGATTTCCGCGTACTTGCCGCAGCAGATGATCAAAGGGCTGCGGCCGGTCCAGATCCGCACGCTCAACCACCGGAGTTCTCCCTCACCCCCGCAAGGTAGCGCTTCGACGACTTCGCGGCGGGCGCTACCCAGCGCAGAGCTACTTGTCCGATTCGTCTCCAAAGGGATCTACAGGCCGTGACAGGAGACAGCACCGTTTCGGACCGGTTCGAAGATCTGATCAGTCGGCGCCCGCCTACTCAGTTAGTCCAGGAGACATCAGTCCGGCGGTCGGCCCATTTCCACAAGCTGACAGCCGGCAGATTTGCCATCGCCACCTTCTGCGAAACGTGCACACCTCGTGCGGCCAGATAGTTAGCCACCACATTGGCGCGCGCTCTGGCAAGGCGCCAGTCAGCCGCCGTCGTAATGCCAAAGGCGTTACGGCTGACGAATCCAGTTACTACTACAACCTTCGCCGACCGCAGTTTCGGCAGATACCGATCGAGCCAAGCCTTCTGCGATGTCCGGAACCGGGATGAGTTGTTGTAGAAGTAGACGGACGTGTGAGCCAGCATGGTCACCGAGCCGGAGGCTTTGACTCCTGAGCTCACCCTCATCGTCATCGTATGGATGACATGGCCGGCTTGAATCACCTTGACTATGCAAACGCCGGGCGCCAGGAAGATGATCTTGCTCCCCTTCGCAACGCACGGTCCCGAACTTGTCAGGTGGGCAACCGGGTCACCGAGGGTGCGCAGGATTGTGGCCTGACTATTCGGAGGAACAACCGCCGGCGGAGCAACCACGGACGGAGCAACCGTCCACGGTGGGAGGGCACTTGGGATGACCAAGTCAGGGAACTGGGTCTCGGCTCCGCCGCCAGCATTGTCAACCGTGGTATCCAAAGTGGAGATCCCAGAAGTAGCCGCGAAGTACAGGGCCGGATATATCCCGCTAAACGTGTAGTGCCCATGGCTATCCGTTGTTGTTCGAGCAAGAACCGTCCGACCATCCGGGCCGAGGAGGAGAACCGTCAATCCGCGAGCGACCGTGGTACCAGCGCGCCCGTAATAGACATATCCATGTGGATTGGCGACGCAAGCGGACGCCGCTAGCGTCCCGTCACGGCTGATGGTCGCGCTCGAAGTTTCCGTCGTCGTTGTGGCGCTGTGCTGCCAAGTCACCTTGGACGTCAGCCCAACTGAGGCTGTGTAGGGGAAGACACCCGTTGCCGGAACACCTATCCCAGTCGGACACCCGGATGCCTGAACGATTACCTGCGTACACAACTGCGGCGCGTCAGCGCTGTACTTGAACACCGCCGAAGTGCCAACTGCGTTATTCGATCCGAGGTACTTGATCAGGAATGTCGGCTGCGAACTTGATTCACCTGCCGTCAGAGTGGAGAGGTCGAGTACACCAGTGGTCGTATTAGTCAGCGGGATGTTGACCCACCCGGTCACATCACTGCCGGATGCATCTCGAACACTGACACGGGCATTCGACAACAGGAGTCCTGGCGCTGCGGTTAGCGTCATGGTGTCCCAAATCCGAACTGCTCCGTTCGTACTGCAAGACAGAGCAGGCACCGTGTTCTCCGGAGTGAACGTGACAGCTGCGTTCTGCAAGCAGTGCCCGCCAGTCGTCGCGTCGAATGCGTAGACGCGCATGTTCGTGATGCCGTTGGGGCTATCCCCGTTGGACCAAATGCATGCCGCATTAGTGGGATCGAGGGCAAAGGCATAGCCGTAACTTGCTTCCTCACCAGCCAAGAATCCGGCGCAAGCCGCGTTAGTGGCGAAGTCGAAGCATTGCGGAACATCCCCGCTGTCGCCGCCCTTCCAGAAGTAGAACTTGGAGGCCTTCGTGATCAGGTTTCCCCAGCCGTCCGTGGCCGACGACGCCTCCCACACGCCGCCCAGTCCGCTCGGGAACGTGCCAAGAGAACCGTCTAGTAGGTAACAAGCCTGAACGTCGGTGACGGCGATTGGGCTCTGCGGGGCCGAGGTGCCATACAAGCAGATCTGGGTTGGAACGCCTTCGGCGTCCGTTGAATAGAAGATCGGTCCAGCCGAACCATTTGGCGGGGTGACCGACGCGCCCGAATTGAAGCCCGCGCAGAGCGCAGCAGTCCCCGGGTCAAAGCATCCAAGGATGCTTCCGGTCGCGAAGTAAACCTTTCCGGAGACGTTCAAGAGGCGGTTGTAGGCCATGGAACCGCCCTCTGTTCCTGGGGGCGAGCCAAGGCTGTACGGCTGCTCTGAGCAAGGAGCCTGGGCCACCATGTCGAGGCAGAGCAGGTTGCTGCCCTCCGCGGTGCCACGCGCGTAGATCTGCGTGCCGATGGTGACCATGTCGCCAGGCGCAGATGCTCCGAATACCCAACCTGCACCAGCTGCCGGATCCAACGACACATAGGGGGTCGTGCACGGAACTGGATTGTCGGTCGAGACGTCCTTGACACAGACCATCCCAAGCGAACCATCCGCGACGGCTGCCACAAAGACCCAGACGCTGTCGGTCGCCGCATCGTAGGCGCCCGTCGAGTGCGCTGAAGTGTCGTAGCCGGTTGCGGTGTAAGCACCGAAAGTCCAGCAAGCCGTGCCATCTGCCTTGATGTGGCAGTCCAGACTCATGGACCCTTCCGAGTGGTGCCACACATTGAATACTCGATCGGCGGCAGAGCCGCTGCCAAAGAACACGTCCCAGCCGTCGCCGCCGTCGGAGCCCTTGAATCCGGCAACGCTAGGTCCGGAGCTGACAGTACGGACAACTTTCTCTTGTCCGGTCGCACCGGCGACATAACCAGTGATGCTCAGCGACCCCGTTGCGCGAACTCCGCGCAAGGTGGGGAAGGTATCTGTACCCGAGTCATACGGCGGGGCGGTGCTGGACCAAGTGGTGCCATTTGTCGTGTACCCAACGGTGTAGCCAATGGGTGCCTTAACTGCCGGCACCCGGTTGCCGCCCGAGTCCAGGATGGGGTTCGAATTTGAATCCACCGCATAGGTGACCCGGTTGGTGTCCGGATTGAAAAGCTGCGTTATGACTTGCGCGCTTGTGCCAGGCACGCTGACCGCGGCATCGGTCTGCAGGACAATCGTGTCTCCGTCACTAACGGATGTGATCGGGTTCCCGCTGGTATCGGTGATCGCGCTCGCGCTCAGCGGTGTAGTCGCGCTGGCGCTGATACCGGGAATTACTGCGACCGCTGCGACGACGACAACCGCTGTAAAAGACCTTAAGAATCTTGCCATTTGAGCCAGCCCCTGAATACAAGCCCCCCAGCCCAGCCCACCCCACGCGGGCAATCTGAAATTAGCACTCACCCAACCGTCTGTAAATGGCACGTAACGCTGAGTATTGGGGATGATCTTCGAAGTTGGGCAAAATGGGAAAGCTGCCGATTGGGACGAAGGTCTCAGTTGCCCAAGGGCGAACTAAGGCTGGCGTCCAATCCGAAAGCCGGACTGCGGTGGGCCGCCCGGGGCTCGAACCCGGAACCCGCGGATTAAAAGTCCGCTGCTCTACCCATTGAGCTAACGGCCCCAAACAGATCTGAAGCCTAGCGGCTGGCGGCCCTAGGGCTCCGGCCAACCCGAGCGACCACATGACTGCTGCCCGCCGCGCGTTCGCGCGACGGGCAGCAGTGTCCATTCGGGCCGTGCCTTAAACCGTTCCTAGTGAGTGCGGGCAATCTTGCGCGAACTTCCGTAAGCGAAGGCCCCGATTGATATCAGCGCCAGCGCCATCGTAAGAAGCAGTCGGAGTGCGACGCCGCCAGTGTGAGGAAGCCCGCCGCCGGTGTTGGGAATCGGCAGGGCGCTGTCACTGGCCGTACCAGACCCACCGGTGCTCGGTAGGACGACCGGATCAGTTGAGGTTGCCGAGTCCGTCGGCGCGGCGGTCGTGGTGCTGTCCGTCGGAGAAGCAGTAGTCGTGCTGTCCGTCGGAGAAGCAGTAGTCGTGCTGTCCGTCGGAGAAGCAGTAGTCGTGCTGTCCGTCGGAGAAGCAGTAGTCGTGCTGTCCGTCGGAGAAGCAGTCGTCGACGCCACTGCCGGGCAGATGATCAAGTGGCTGATGGTGTAGCCGGGGTTGTGGCCTCCGGTGCCGCTAAGCGGGGTGCCAAATGAGCCCGGGCTGGCATCGACCCAGATGTAGTTCCAGGTTGCGGCCTTAATGATCAAGTGTGCGGCCGGCGCAGCCAAAACATAGACCGAACCGCTCCAAGCCGAAGCACTGTCCACCTTGTAGCAGTTGGAGACGCCGTAGAAGGTGTTCCAGTAGGCGGCTTCGTTCCCCGCGCTGGTAAAAGTCTGGACCGTCGTTGGCGTTCGGTCCACGCTGTCCGCCTGGGCGCTGGTCGCGCCAGCAAAGGCTAAACCAATCGAGGCAAGACCAGTGGCGGCGCCCAATACAAGGCAGGCTCGGCGGCTGGTACGCATGATGTGCTCCTAAGTCGCGGACTACGAGAGGCTTCTAGCCTCACACTTGGGAAGCGTCCAGAGGGCACTGCGCGTTACAGACACGCCCCAATTACTGGGCCATTCGGGGAGCTAGCCCACAAACTGTTACTGGCTTAGTACCCTGCGAGTCGTTCGGGACCAGGCCCTAGCCGATGATTGGGTGTGAACTTTTTGGAAGGCGGCAGCACGAGCGAATTCGACGCCCTGCTGCTGCGAGTCCGCGAGGGCGACACCTCAGCCTTCGCGGAGCTATTTGGCCAGTACCAACCAATGCTGCTGCGGTTCCTTCGCACCCAGACCGACGAAGTTGAAGACGTCGCCTCAGAGGTGCGGCTTTCGGTGATCCGTGACCTACGACGATTCCACGGGGACGAGTCGAAGTTTCGCTCTTGGCTATTCACGATCGCACGGCACCGGGCAATTGACGCGGGGCGGGCGGCGCAACGGCGCCGCACCGAGCCGGTGGCCGAAATCGACGAAGCGATGCGCGGAGATTGGGTGCCCGACGCTGCCGATTCGGTGGTCGAGTCATCTAGCACGACACGTGCCCTCAAACTGATCGCCAGCCTGCCTCGAGACCAGGCACAGGCCGTTGCCCTTCGAGTGATCGCCGGCCTCGACGTTCCCGCGGTGGCCGAGATCATGGGCAAGAAACCAGGTTCGATCCGAGTGCTCGTGCATCGAGGCCTGCGCACCTTGGCCGGGAACATCGAACCGCGTGAAGACAACTCGGTGTAACGCAAGTCTCGGGCCGAACGCTTCTATGGATGTGACCCTCGAATCAGTTGACGCCGAACCACTCGACCCGCGTCTGGAAGCGCTGATCGACTCGCCTGAGACGATTACCGACCCTTCGGACTTCGAAATCGCAGCCTCGACACTCATCCAGGCTGCTCGACGTGAAGCCCCTGGCGATGCGCCCGCGCCCTCGCTGGAACTGCAGTCCGCCTTCGCGGCCGCGTCCCGAGGCGGACGGCGCCCAACGCACCTGCGACAGGCCCGATTGGGGACCGCTGCGATTCTTGGAGCAGCCGCAGTTGTGTTCCTCGGCGGCGTGGCGGCAGCAGCAGGACTAGGCGAACTTCCCGGTTCGATCCAGCGCGTCGCCCATTCCCTTCTCGGGGCTCCGGCATCGCCATCAGAGCATCAAGTTGCAGCCTCTGCATCCGAGTCAAGTGAAGCAACGGAATCGGCCTCGCCAAGTGACACGTCGACCGACCCCTCGGACCCGAGCACCTCTGGGAGCTCATCAGGATCTGATTCGGCCAGCGCATCCTCAACTGCCACCCCAGGGGCGCAGTCGGCCCAAGGTCTCTGCCGCGCGTGGACGGTGCAGCAAGGTGCTGTCAACCCGAAATCTGCGTTGCACGTGCGCCTGACTCAACTGGCCGGAAGCATGTCAATCGCTGACTACTGCGCCCGCGTCTTGGGAACCCCAGCGATCACACCTAGCAGTTGGCCCCGGGCCTTGCCGACCCCCGCCACCACGCACATCAAGCCTGTCGTCCCAGCGCCCACGCACCCAGTTCACCCGTCACCAACACCGCATTCAGCTGGCTGAAAACCAGCGTAGCTATCCAATCAAACGAAAGGCACAGTTCATGAACAGGTTCAAGCGTATGGCCGTTGTGCTCACAGTGGCCGCCGTCGGTATCGCCCCGATGGCCGCAGCTTCGGCAGCTACTCATCCCAGCCACAAGGTCATCAAGACCGCCCCGGTTGGAACATTGGCCGTTCGGGCCGTTCAGGTGCTTGTCCCGCGGACGGTCTCCGTTCACGTGGCACCCGCAACTGTGAACCTTCGGGTGCAGGTCACTGACTTCTCGAAGAGTTTTAATCTCGCGGGCGTATACGCGGTGACGGTCACTGATGGCACCACCACGACCACCCTGACCAACGTCGCATGGAAGCGGATCAGCCACGTGGGCGATGGTAAGGGCCACGTAATCAGTACATACCGGCTTGCAGTAACGCTGCCCCTGGCGTTCGTCACGGTTAAGACCACATTCCATGTGACCGGCGTCGTACTGAATATCTCAGTTGCCAGCGTCATCTCGCAGACCGCTTACCTGGCCAAGTTGAACCACGGACAGGCCAGCCTTTCGAAGTTCGTCGTCACCCCGTAACTGCCATTTAGACGGCCGATGTCGGTTGGCCCTCTCGATTGCATAAATAGCCCTGCCCTCGACTCGTCGGGGGCAGGGCTATTTCCAGTCTTCTAGTGAGCACCGGAAATCCCGTTCCGATATCTTCAGCCCGTGCCTACCACGCGGCGGTTGATCGAGTTCGTGATCGCCTCGTTCGTGATCATTCTCGTGCCGGGCCCGAGCGTCCTGTTTACGGTTGCTCGGGCTGTTGCTTGGGGCCGAACTGTTGCCGTCGTAACCGTGCTCGGTAACGCCCTAGGAATGTTGACGCTCGCAACGCTCATCGCGTTCGGCTTTGGTCCACTTCTCCAGCACTCGGTTCTTCTCTACGACGGCGTGCAATGGGCGGGCGGCGCCTACCTGATCTGGCTCGGAGTCGATGCAATCCGGCATCGAGAGGTGCACGCCGCTGACATGTTGGACCAAGGTCCAACTGCTCCCGGACTTCGCCAGACACTTCGCGAGGGATTCGTAGTCGGCATCCTCAATCCAAAAGCGGTTGTATTTTTCGCCGCAGTGTTCCCTCAGTTCGTCAACCGGTCCGCCGGGCACGTGTCTTTGCAGTTGCTGCTGTTTGGTGTGATCTTCGCCGCCATCGCGATCCTCTCGGATGGCACCTGGGGAGTCGTAGCCGGAACAATTCGCGAATGGCTGGCCGCGGATCCAATGCGACTCGTTCGGATGCGCACTACAGGCGGCGGAGTCATGATGCTGCTGGGGATTGCCATAATCGTCACGGCCAAACTCCCGTAACCGGCTGGCCAGAGGGAATTGGCGGCTACTGCCTCAGCATTTGCCTCGCATCTGCGACTTGGTCATATTCGACTTAGACTCAGGCGACGAACGGAGATCGCCACGTGACACGCGTACTGATGATCCTTGGGTCTGGGGAGACCAGCCCGACGATGGTGACGCCACATCAGAAAGTGTTTGCGCGCCTCCCATCGGCTGCATCGGCGGTGCTCATCGATACGCCCTATGGATTTCAAGAGAACGCCGACGAACTCACAGAACGGATCCAACAGTTCTTTCGCGAAAGCGTCGGACGTGAGGTCAGCGAAGTTTCATTTCGAGCAGCACCGGTGCTCGACTCGGTGGCACACGCGAGCCAGATGCAGCACTTGCGCACTGCCGATTGGATCTTTGCAGGGCCAGGTAGTCCGTCGTACGCGCTTAACACGTGGCAGGACAGCGCCGTGCCGGAGATCCTGCACGAAAGACTTCGGGTGGGAGCAGTGGTGGTGTTTTCATCTGCCGCTACCTTGACGCTCGGAAAGTTCACGATTCCGGTTTACGAAATCTACAAGGTGGGTCAAACTCCAACCTGGCTTCCCGGGCTCGACGTACTCGGTCAGGCCACAGGCTTGAGGGCGGCTGTGATCCCCCACTGGAACAACACTGAGGGTGGCACGCACGACACCAGGTACTGCTACGTCGGCGAACGCCGTCTTCAGATTCTTGAAGCACAACTTCCGGCCGACGTATTTGTGCTTGGCGTCGACGAACACACCGGACTTGTCATTGATCTAGATACCGGAATCGCCGATGTCGTCGGCCGAGGAAACGTCACGGTTCGCTACCGCGGCGTTGAGTGGGCCTTAGCGGCAGGATCAACCACGTCCGTTTCCGAGATTGCCTCCCACGGTGCACCAACAGTGATGCCAAGTGGCCATGAAACAAGCGATGGTGGCAAGTCAGTCTTCCGGGATCTGTCTGCTGCGGCCGATACCGCGGTCGACTCCGGCGATATCGCTTCGGCGATCGCGGCCATTTCGGAGTTGCAACGAACTGCAGGCGATGAAGCTGCACTACTCGAAGTGCGGCGATTATTGGCACGTGTGGCGAGTGCAAGTTCTGCACCTGTTGACGCGACGTCCCTTCTGTCGCCGTATGTTGAGTTGCTGCTGCGGCTTCGTGGTGAAGCTCGCGAAGCTAAGCGGTGGGCCGAATCTGACGAAATCCGTGACGGACTGCTGGCCGCAGGCGTCATCGTCAAAGACAGTCCCGAAGGGTCTAGTTGGGAGTTGCCGAAGTGAGCGATCGCGACATAAGTTGGGCGCCAGTGGCTCTGGTCGGCAGCGGGGAGTACCTGCCCGTCATGGCCGAAATCGAGGGTGAACTCATCGCAGGCAGGGGCACCAAGTACGTCCAGATTGCTACCGCAGCCGCACCAGAGGGAGACGCCTCGCTCGCTCGCTGGCATGAACTAGGCGCGACCCAAGCTGAGCGGCTGGGCGTCGAACAGGTCATTGTCGACGTGCGTACCCGCACAGATGCGGACGATGCGCATTGGGCAGATGCCATCGCCGGCGCTGGACTCATCTACTTGTCTGGTGGAAATCCGGCTTACCTCGCCGAAACGCTGCGCGATACCAAAGTTTGGGATGCCATCGTTGCTGCCCACAGCGCTGGGGCAGCAGTGGCCGGGTGCAGCGCCGGTGCGATGGCACTTTCCAACTGGGCCCCACGAATGCGCGACCTAGTCAGCGAGCCGATTGCCGGACTCGGTCTGGTGCCTCGACTACGTGTAATTCCGCACTTTGATCGAATGCTGTCTTGGGTGCCCGACATGATGCGCAACGCGCTGCTAAGAATGCCTGAGGGCGACATCCTTATTGGGATCGACGAGGACACGGCCCTTGTTGGCGGCCCTACGGAGTGGGTTGTTAGGGGCCGCCAGTCGGTGTGGCTACTCGGCCCCGGTCATCGGGTCGAGCATCCGGCTGGCAGCACCCTCTCCACCGCCCGGACCACCTAGTCGCTGAGCATGCTTCCGAGTATCCCGCCCATAACGCCCGCACCGGCCACCTTGCCGACCGTGTTGTTGGCCCCAGCGCCCATGATTTCGTAGTAGCCGGACTGCAAGCCGATGCGCCCCGGCCCAGTGAAGCGGTTAAACACTAGGTTTCCACCGCCGCCTAGCATTCCGGTCTTGAGCCCGTACACCTTCTGGGTGTAGTTGACGCTGTGCTCGCGGTAAACCCACGCACCTGGTTCAACGTCGATGGTTTCGCCAGCGGCCAGATTGATGTCGAATAGGTTTCCGTTGCCGTGTACCCAGAGCACCCCGTCGCCCGCGGTCGCGTCGAACCGGTCGATGAAGAACCCTTGCGAGCCGAAAAGCATCGAACCGACTCCACCGGCCCGTTGGAAGGTGTACTCGAGGTTCCCGGTGGCGGCCAACATCTGGTGTTCGCGAACGAGAATGGATCCGCCGGCAGGGATGGGGAGCGGAACGATCTGGCCGGGGAAGTCACGCGAGAATGCGACTTCGCCAGCACCCTTCGTCTCTGTCATGAAGATGGGCATGCCACCGATAGCGCGCTTGAATGCGCCCTTCATCTTGTGCATTCCGATTTCCAGATCCGCCTGCTTCCAGAGGATCACGTGGTGCTCGAAGTAGACCGACATCTGCCCGTTGAGTGCCAGGTGCAGAACCGGAACCAATTCGCCCTCGATTCGGTAACCAACACCAGGACCTTGGCCTTCGTGGACAGTGGTCGGGTGTAGTTGAGGAGTCGCCATTTGAAACCTTCCATGGTCGCCGAGGGGACCCCACGGATCCCACCGCCATTGTGTCGATCGGCGAGCCAACATGCACCTATACCGAAACAGAAATTGTTGGCCGGCCAACCGCTTCAGTCCAGGGCAACGGCCTCAATGGGACTGATCCTGCGCGAGTGACTGAAGTTGTCAATGGTAAACACGATTAGCGCAATCCAAACGATGCCGAATCCTAGCCAGCGAGTCGTAGTCATCGTCTCGTGGAATAGCCAGATGCCGAGAATGAACTGACCGATAGGAGTGGCGTACTGGAGCAGCCCCATGGTGGAGAGCGGGACTCGCGTGATCGCCACACCGAACAGCAGTAGCGGGAGAGCGGTCACCGGTCCTGCTCCGACGGAGAAGGCCGACTGAGCCATTGAGGAGCTGCCGAAGACCAAGTCGCCGTGAGCCGCCAGCCAGATTAGGTATGACGCCGCGAATGGGACCAGGACCAGTGTTTCGATGGTCAAACTTACGGTTGCCTCCAAGCCAGCCAACTTCTTGGCCAAACCATAAGTTCCAAACGAGAACGCAAGGCTCAAACCAATCCAAGGAAATGAGCCATGGTCTGCAACCAGAACGACGATCGCCACGCTGGCAGTACCGATTGCGACCCAAGTTAGTCGACGCAAACGTTCGCGCATGATGATCACGCCAAACCCGACGCTGACAAGCGGATTAATGAAGTAGCCGAGCGACGCATCGACCACCCGATCGGCATTGACCGCCCAGATGTAGATCCCCCAGTTTGCGGTCACAAGTAACGCCGCGGCGCACATCAGCAGCGCAATGCGGCGATTGCCAAGCGCCGAAAGCACATCAGGCCACGAACGCCGAACGGTCTGCACAACGGCAAGCAGTACGAAGGTCCAGAAGATCCGGTGCGAGAGAATCTCAAGAGCTGTTGCCGGCTTGAGGTGCGTCCAGTAAAGGGGGAACAGACCCCAGACCAGGTAGGCGCCGAGACCGAAGATCATGCCGCGCGAGCGTTGTGTGCGAGCAGCACCCGGGGCCATTTCGCTTACCCTAGTGTGGAGACAAATAAGTCCCAGAGGGGAGCGACCGTGAAGGCGCTCGTAAAGCAAAGTCCGGCTCCCGGGCTAGATCTGATCGACGTTCCCGAGCCAAAACCCGGTACCGGAGAGGTGCGAATCAAGGTGCTGCGCACCGGCATTTGCGGTACCGACCTGCACATCGACTCTTGGGATAAGTGGGCTCAGGACACCATCCACACGCCGCAAGTAATCGGCCACGAAATCGCCGGAGTCATCGATGCGCTTGGGGCTGGAGTCGAGGGCCTGATTCCAGGTGAGTTGGTGAGCGTTGAAGGCCACATCGTGTGCGGTCGCTGCCGCAACTGCCTTGCCGGACGACGCCAACTCTGCCCGAACACGGTGAGCGTTGGCGTTAACCGCGACGGTGGCTTCGCCGAGTTCGTCGTTGTCCCAGCTACCAACATCTGGCGGCAATCCCCGGACCTCGACCCTGATATTGCCGCGATCTTCGACCCATTCGGCAACGCCGTTCATTCGGCACTGGCCTTCCCAGTTCTCGGTGAAGACGTGCTCGTCACTGGCGCAGGGCCGATCGGGTTGATGGCAGCGGCTGTGATTCGCCATGCCGGTGCGCGACACGTCGTCATCACCGACGTAAGTGAACCTCGTCTCGACCTCGCCCGCCGTATGGGCGCGGTAACGCGCGCCGTCGATGTTGGTCACGACACTCTTGCCAGAGTGACGGCCGAACTTGGGATGCGCGAAGGTTTCGACGTCGGCCTTGAGATGTCTGGCGCTCCAGCCGCCCTGCATTCGATGATCAATTCGATGGCGCACGGTGGCCGAATCGCATTGCTCGGACTACCAACCGGCGAGTTGCCATTCGACTGGAGTCGAGTCGTCACGTCAATGCTCACAATCCGCGGGATCTACGGACGCGAGATGTTCGAAACTTGGTATGCAATGTCGGTTCTCATACAGGCCGGTCTGGACATCTCGCAGGTAATCACCCATCGCTTCCCTGCAACACAATTCCGCGAAGCATTTGAGGTAGCCCGCAGCGGTCATGCTGGAAAGATCGTTTTGGACTGGACCCAACTATGAGCAATGCGTTGCAACGGCTGAGGCTTCGAACCGAGATCACCGAACGGCTTGACCAGTTGCGCGCAGCCGGGGTGTTCAAGCCCGAGCATGTCTTGGGTTCACCGCAGTCAAGTCATGTCCACGACACCGACGGACGCGAAATCCTGAACTTCTGCGCCAACAATTACCTCGGATTGGCCGACCACCCAACAGTTATTGCAGCGGCACATTCGGCACTGGATGAGTGGGGCTACGGCATGGCTTCAGTGCGCTTCATCTGTGGTACCCAAGAGGTACACAAGAAACTCGAGTCGCATTTGGCGGGCTTTCTCGGACTCGAGGACGCAATCTTGTTCGGGTCCTGTTTCGACGCCAACGGTGGCGTCTTCGAGACGCTCTTCGATGAGCGCGACACGATCATCTCCGATGCGCTCAACCATGCGTCACTGATCGACGGCATCCGACTGTGTAAGGCCGAGCGAGCGCGCTATGCCAATCGCGACATGGGCGAACTCGAAGAATGCCTAAAGGCCGCGAAGGGCTCGCGCTACCGGCTGATCGTCACCGACGGGGTGTTCTCGATGGACGGGTATCTCGCCCCGTTAGATCAGATTTGCGATCTTGCTGATGCCTACGACGCGCTTGTCCTGGTTGATGATTCGCACGCGGTCGGGTTTGTCGGGCCGACCGGGCGCGGCACAATCCAGCATTTTGGCGTGACCAACCGCGTTGACATCGTGACCGGCACGCTAGGCAAGGCTTTGGGCGGAGCTAGCGGGGGTTACGTCGCAGCCACGCACGAGATCGTCGAATTGCTGCGACAACGAGCACGGCCGTATTTGTTCTCAAACAGTCTGGCGCCCGCAATTGCCGCCACGTCGCTGGCCGTCCTCGAACTACTTGAGTCCTCCGGCCACCTGCGAGAGCAACTTGCCAAGAACGCCTCCCAGTTTCGGGCTGGACTCGAGGCGGCCGGTTTTATTTTGCAACCGGGTGCCCACCCGATCGTGCCGGTCATGTTCGGCGACGCTCACCTGGCCGGGGCAATGGCGGCTGAATTGTGGACACAAGGCGTCTACGCGGTGGCGTTCTCGTTCCCTGTGGTCCCCGAGGGATCAGCCCGGATCCGGGTCCAACTCTCGGCCTCCCATACGGAGGAAGACATCACCCAAGCCATAAATGCATTCGTGGCCGCCCGAGAGGCAGTCGCCAAAAGTCGCTGATTCCCGGGCCGATCTTGTGGAGATTCTCAGCAGAATCTCAGATAGGCGTAGGAGGATCCGGCCATACGTAGGCTGACTTTTGGAGCACTCGGTGGCCAGCAACCTGGCGGTACGCAAGAGCCGTGAGGCGATTGTGCCACCGTCGCGCACCGGTTTGGATGCCACAACGGTGGCCAGCGCCATCGCAGTTGGGGCGCTGATCGTCCTAGCGATTTGGGCTCGCAATACTCCCCCAACTCTGCACACCCTCGGCGACTACCTAACGAACGCGGGACGTATTACCGGCCTACTGGCCGGCTATGGAGTCGTGGTTCTGCTGGCACTCATGGCGCGGATCCCTGCACTCGAGCACGGCCTCGGAGCCGACACACTTTCGCGGTGGCACTCCATCGGCGGTCGCTACGTAGTCACCATGTCCACCGTTCACACGGTAACGATCATCTGGGGATATTCAGCACTGAGTCACAGTTCACTGGTCGGGCAAACCTCGACACTTGTCTTGCACTACCCGGACGTGTTGATGGCAACTGCGGCACTTGGGCTTCTACTTCTTGTCGGCGTCATGTCAGCTCGAGCCGTCCGGACCAAGGTGCGCTACGAAACTTGGTACCTAATCCATTTCTACACGTACCTCGCCATCGCATTGGCTTTCTCACATCAGTTCTCTACTGGCGCCGAGTTCATGCGCACTGCGTGGGCCCGTTGGTTCTGGTCAGCGCTTTACATCGGCGTCGGCGGACTCCTGCTGTGGTACCGCTTCTACATCCCGCTACAGATTCACCGCCGTCACAACCTGCGAGTCTCAAAGGTTGTTCGCGAAGCACCGGGTGTCGTTTCGATTCTGATCTCCGGCGACGACATCCACGACCTCGGTGCCGCCCCCGGTCAGTTCTTCCGCTGGCGCTTTCTGACTCCGACCGGATGGTGGCAGTCCCACCCATTCTCCTTGTCTGCCGCCCCGCATCCGGGGTCAAAGCAGTTCCGCATCACAGTCAAGGACCTTGGGGACCACAGCGGCGAGTTGCAGCGCGTTCGTCCCGGCACCCGAGTCTGGGCCGAAGGTCCGTACGGCTCTTTTACGGCTGCCCGCCGCACGCGACGCAAGGTGCTTTTACTGGCAGGTGGAGTTGGCATTACGCCACTTCGCACGCTGTTTGAAACCCTTCCCGGCAAGCCCGGCGACATCTTGTTGGCATACCGCGTCGAAGAAGAGAAGGACGTGCTGTTCCGCAAGGAACTCGAACAGATCGCGACGCAGCGCGGCCATCAGGTGATGATCCTGCTGGGCCCGCCAGGTGGCCCGAAG
>CAIKAW010000024.1 GCA_903825575.1 uncultured bacterium
CTAGGATTCTGCCCATGGCGACGAATCCTGACCGTTCCAGCTACTTCCCGGCGATCGAGAAGAAGTACGGCCATCCCATGTCGTACTGGTTCGACCACATGGCCCGGATTGCCGATCGCAAGTACCTAGAGCAGATCGCATTCCTGCGGGAGGACCACGGCTTCAGCCAGGCCCACGCCAACGCGTTGGTCCTGTACTCCCGGGGCTCGAAGAGCGCCCATCGGGTCGGCACGGTCGATGAGTATCTGGCCCCTTTCGACGAGACCAAGCGCGCGACCGTACACGCGATCCTGAAGACCATCACTTCGAAGTACCCCAAGATGGAGACGGTCATCGCGTGGAACCAGCCGATGCTCAAACTCAACGGGCAGTACATCTTCGGGGTGATGGTGTTGACGAATCACATCCTGATAGCACCGTGGAGCAAGGACGTGCTGCAGCAGTTTGCTCCGCGCTTGACCGACTACAAAGTCAACAAGAAGACAATTCAGGTACCCGTCGACTGGAAGCCCGACGCCAAGTTGCTCCGCGACATGGCCGCGGCCCGAATCGCTGAAACCACCGACTGACAGCCACCGCCGAACACTCGACTACGAACGCGGGCGTTCCTTGTCGGGGTCATAGAATGGGAAGCGCACGACGGTCGCCGGAATCCGCTTCTGTAGCCCGTCGAGTTTGCCGATCTCCAACTGAGTTCCGATCGCCGAATGCTCGACCGCGACGCGGGCCAGTGCAATGTTCTTGCGCAGCAACGGTGAACGCACACCCGAGGTCACCACGCCGATTTGTGGGCGGCCACTGTGCACGCAGTCGCCGTGACTTGCAGTCTCGTTACCTTCGATCTCAAGACCGACGAGCACGCGGCCCGGATTGGCCTTGCGACGCTCAACCGCCGCGCGGCCAAGGAAGTCTTCGTCTGTGGTCTTGAGTCCGACCGCAAAACCAATGCCTGCCTCAAACGGATCGGTCTGGTCGTCGAACTCATGACCGGCGAACACCAGTCCCGATTCGATCCGCAACACGTCGAGCGCATCCAGGCCAAGCGGTGCAATTCCGTGCGGCTCACCAGCAGCGAAGATCGCATCCCAAACCTGCGCTCCCGCATCGGGGTGGCACCAAACTTCGTAACCAAGTTCACCGGTGTAACCGGTGCGGGACACCATCAATGGCGGGCCATTCGGGCCACCAAGGCGACCGATGGTGAACGAGAACCAAGTCAGATCAATGAACGCGGGCTGTGCCGGCGAAGTCCAAATCAAATCGGCCAGAACTTCGCGGCTCTTGGGTCCCTGCACCGCAATGTTGTGCAAGTTGTCGGTCGATGGACGCACCCACACCTTGTCCAGTCCCAATTTCACAGCCAAGTCGCGCAGCCAGATGCCATCGAACTCTTCCCCGCCCACGAAACGGAAGTTGTCGCGGTCAATCCGGTAGACCGTGGCGTCGTCCATCATGCCGCCGGTCTCATTGCACAAAGCGGTGTAGACAACCTTGTTGATGGACAACCGGCGGATGTCGCGCGTGCATGCTGCCTGCAGCAAGGACTCAGCGTCGGGCCCGAGAACCTCGAACTTGCGCAGCGGCGACAGATCGCACACTGCAACCCGCTCACGGCAAGCCCAGTACTCAGCTTCGGGACCATGACTCGAGAACGAAGTCGGCAACCAGTAGCCCCTGTACTCGGTCATTCGGCCAGTCAGCTCACGGATGCGGCCGGTGAAGCCGGTGTCCTTGGTGAGCACGGGTTCGGCATTGGCAGTCACTCGGTGAGCCACCCCTCGGGAGAAATTTGCGGAAGACGGGTAGACCCGCACTCCGATCGGAGTTGGCACCCAGCCGTTAGCGGGGTCAATGTCATCGGGACAAGCTGAAGATGCGCAAACAAGATCGGTGGCAGCCCGCAGCAACACGTAATCGCCAGGGCGTGACCACGGTTCGTCCGAGAAGATCAGGGTCGCGCTGTCTAGGAACGTGTTGAAGAAGAAGTTGATCGCTGGCCAGCCCTTGTGTGGTGCGATCTGGTAGGGCGCTAGCGCCCCGTTGAAGTTGTCCGAGCAGTTGATGTGACCGAAGTAGCCGCGGTCTTCGTAGTACTTCGCGGTGCAGGCGTAGCCGAAAGTGTCATGGCGCCCGACCGTGTCGCGAACGACCTCAACGAGCGGACGCATGTCTTGATCGAAGAACTTCGAATACAAGCCCGGTGTTGGGATCGTGCGGCCCCCGATGGTGCGGGTCGCGGTGGAGTCGATCTCTTTAATGACGCCGCTGTCGAGAGCGCGTTGGTCGAAGGCAAGAAAGTCCGAACACTGGCGGCCCTCGAGATCGACGATCTGAATGTAGTCGCCGGCCTTAACCTCGTAAGTCAGCGCACACGACGCGTCGACAACGATGTCCAGTGTGGGTTCGGCCAAGAGTTTCGGCGTAACGAAGGTTCCGGCTACTGGCACGAGGGCCCGGTAAACCATGATTGCTAGTTCGGTGGCTAGTCCTGATCCGTCGGGCTGCATCGGGCCACCAGGAGCGACGACAACCAGCGAGGCCGCACTGTCGAAGGTGAGTCTTACGCAGTCGCCAGCCCGCGAACCAGCGCCCAACACGTGGGCAGCCGAAGCAGTCTCGGGGTTGACGCCCAATCCGGCCACGTACGCGGTCAGGACGCCAGCGTCTGGGTGTGCAGATTTGGAAAGTGCCGCAAGACCACCGGCCGGTCCTGATGCCTTCAGGCCGGCAGCCGCCAGCAGATCCACACCGCTGGCGCCGACAGCCAGAACTTCGGCCGCCTGACCCCCGTGTAGGTCGGTGATTTCGACGATGTCCCCGGCCGCAATCGCCACGACTGTTGCCCCGCCACCTGCCACCGGGTATCGCTCAATCCCAGGGCCAGGAAGAACAAGTCCGCGGGAAGAAGTGTCGGTCAGCACTGAACCGTCGCCTCCATTAACTCAGTTCGCGAAAAGATACCTGGCCCGACCGAATCAACAAGTGATCGGCCGGGCCAGGCAACTAACTACTTATACGAGCTCAGACTCGGGGTGAATCTGCTCGGACGTGTCGCGCCACTGGAACTTCTGCTTGTCCTGTGCCACACGTCGAATCACGAACAAGATCGCACCGATGAGCAAGATGACCGGTCCGAGAAGCAGCTCAGTAGAGATGCCCAGGATCTTGTTACCCGATGCGTAGCCGGTGGCCGAGAAGTTGGTTAGAGCAATCAAGGTGAATACCAAGTTGGCAACCACCATTACGCCTGCAACAACCAACCAGCCCGTCTTGAGCTTGTAAGGCCGCGGCCAGTTGGGACGAGTGCGGCGCATAAGGATGACGCCACTGAGCGCGAAGATGTGAGCCATGATGTAGCCAAGGTTGCTGGCGGCAAGAATCACCAAGTTGCTGTCGAATACCAGCAGCAGCAAGATGTTGAAGACCGAGTCGACCGTCATTGCGCGACCCGGAACGTGATGCTTGTTGAGCACACCAAGTTGCTTGAGGGTCATACCGCCGCGCGAGATGCCATACAGCGCGCGCGACGCGTCCATCGTGGCCGTATTCATGGCGAGCAAGAGCCCGGCAATTAGCAACACAGTCGCAATGCTCGACCCGGCACCGATGATGGTGGTCAGCGCGGTTACAACGTAGGCGCCGTTCGCGCCAGCGTTGATCTGGTCCATCGACAAGGTCCCGGCAACGCCGAGTGGCAGCAGGAAGTACACAACGAGGCTGAACGCTGATGCGGTTAGCAGCGCCTTGCGGGTGTCGTGAAGTTCCTTGAATTCCGGTCCGAACGAAGCAACACCTTCGACGCCGTATGCCGACCAGCCCATCAAGTACAGCCAGACCAGCGCGACCTTCCAGCCGTCATTCCAACCGTGAACTGTCCAAGCCATGTTCGATGAGTGGAAGTGTCCGCTGAAGAACGCGCCGAACATGATCACGCCGAGCGGGATCAGCAGCAGTGCGCCGGTGATGTAAGTCAGATTGACTCCAACGCGCATCCCGCGAGTGTTCAAGAACCAAATACCAATGATGCAGCCGATGCCGATCAGCTTGGCCAGCGTGATGTGCCCAAGCCCGTCGAAGATGTTCAAGGTGTTGGATGAGAACCACTGCGCCTGAATGAGCGTTCCGATGAGCATCCCGTTGATCGCAAGCACGGCCGACCAGCCGAACCAATACCCGAAGGTGATGATTGGCCCGATCAGCGTGGTCTTGCCCTTCCACGCCTCGTTTGCGTAGAGCGCGATGCCGCCCGATTTGTCCGGGAACATCAAGGCCGGCTCTTGATAGATGAAGGCCTGGCAGGCGCCGATGACCATCGACAACATCCAGAACACGACGGTGCCCCAGGTGCCGAGCACCGCGTAGGTGAAGCCCAGTGCCGAGATCAGGAAGCCAGGGCACGCAAGAGAAACGACGAAGCCGTCCCACCAACGCAGTGACTTAAGAAGTTCTCGATCGTGAACTTCGACGTACACTCCGGACGACATCAAAATCCTCCAAGGATTACGGTGACACGAAGACGCGATACGGGCCGCTGGATACTATGCCCGGTTTCCGGCGATCCGCAAGGGTCCTGCGGCCCCAGAAATGGGAGTTGGGATGGTGGGCAATGCCTGACTATCAGGTAACGGTCGTCTGCTCTTGCGGAGTCAGGCGGAAGGTCACTCTCGGTGAGGCTGGTGTCTGTGAGTGCGGCGAGAAGTACGACA
Organism: uncultured bacterium; assembly: GCA_903825575.1. GTDB lineage: Bacteria > Actinomycetota > Actinomycetes > S36-B12 > CAIKAW01 > CAIKAW01. The sequence continues at coordinate 4,707 of CAIKAW010000024.1, forward strand.
CCAACCGGCTAGATCCCAAGGTGGTGGCTGACATCAAAAGCCGGGCCACCCACTTCGCTGCTCGCCGCAAGAGCTACGCCATCCAACTGGCAATCGTCTTCCTCGCAATCCTGGTCATAGCTCGCTCGGCACCTTGGAAGATAACGGTGGCCGCGATTTTCGTTTCCTGGATGTGGTTTGGGGTGCGCGGCGTCCGCAAGCTGCGCCGCACCGATCACGAAGTCACGCGCCATTCGCTCTAACAGCTTGGTTTCGCACTAGACTCCCCGGCCATTGCCTTGTTTGACCAGCGTTCGACGGTTCTTTTGCTAGCCCTGGTTCTGCAACTGTTCAGCAACCGAAAAAGCAGCGCCTGCTGCAACTCCGAAAGGGATACCTGATGTCGAGACTGGCCATCATCGGAGCCGGCCCCAGTGGCTTGGCGGCGCTTCGTGCTTTCGAATCCGCCCGCAACGGCGGGGCCGAAATCCCCGAGCTGGTGTGCTACGAACGCCAAAGTGACTGGGGCGGCATCTGGAACTACACCTGGCGCACCGGGCTCGATGCCCACGGTGAGCCGGTCCACGGGAGCATGTACCGCTACCTGTGGTCCAACGGCCCCAAGGAATGTCTTGAGTTCGCCGATTACTCCTTTGAGGAACATTTCGGCCGGCTGATTCCGTCGTACCCGCCGCGCGCAGTGCTCCACGACTACATCGTCGGACGCGTCGAGAAGTCGCGCGTGCGCCCGTATATCCGCTTTGAGACGACCGTGCGCTGGGTTGAATACAACGAGACCACGAAGAAGTACCTGGTGCGCTCGCATGATCTGAAGGCCGACACATATTCGGACGAAGAGTTCGACTGGGTCATCAACGCGTCCGGGCACTTCTCGACCCCGAACGTGCCTTCATTCGAAGGACTGGACAAGTTCCCCGGCCGGGTTATGCATTCGCACGACTTCCGCGATGCGGTTGAATTCGCCGACAAGGACGTACTTGTTGTCGGCAGCAGCTACTCAGCCGAAGACATTGGCATCCAGTGCCACAAGTACGGCGCCAAGTCTGTGACCTTTAGTTACCGCCACAACCCGATGGGGTTCACTTGGCCAGAGTCGCTGGATGAACGCCCGCTGCTAACAAAGGTTGTTGGCCGTACCGCACACTTCTTGGACGGATCAACCAAGGATTTCGACGCGATCGTTTTGTGCACCGGCTACCTGCACCACTACCCCTACCTACCCGACTCACTTCGGCTGAAGACCGACAACCGGCTCTTCCCACTGGGTCTCTACAAGGGGATCTTCTGGGAGGAACAGCCGACGTTCATGTACCTCGGCGCGCAGGACCAATACTACACTTTCAACATGTTTGATTCCCAGGCTTGGTATGCACGCGATGTCATACTCGGCCGCATCGAACTGCCGAACGCAGAAGTCCAGCATGCTGACTCGCTCGTATGGCGGGCCAAGGAAGAGGCCTGCCAGAACGCAACGGACGATATCGACTTCCAGACCGAGTACATTCGCGATTTGCTGGGCAGCACCGACTACCCGCCGCTCGACGTTGAGCATGTCGCTGCCTTGTTCAAGGAATGGGAGCACCACAAGGAGGAGAACATCCTCACCTACCGCGACCGCTCGTACCCGTCCGTCCTCACTGGCAAGGTGTCGCCAAAGCACCACACGGACTGGCTGGGCGCGTTGGACGACTCGAAAGAAGCCTTCCTCGCGTCAGGTGACTAGTTGAGTTTGGCTAGTTCAGTCCGGGAAGGTTCCAGCTGAGGTCTGCGCGCCGTCGTCGAATTGAGACAGGTACTGCAAAACCGAAGGCCGGGTCATGGTCAATCCCTTGTAGTCGGCCAACTCGTCTGGCAGGTCACGCAGAACCCGGTGCAAACGCCGGCCCCATTTAGGAATCGTCACCAGGTCCTGCAGCGAGATCAGGTAGCAGCGGATTGGGAACACGATGGCGTTAGAACGAGGTAGGCGCCACAGGCTCTGCAATTCGACTCGCAGGTACATGTACTCGCCGGCATTCTCCGGTGTCACTGTTGCGCGATCCACGCCCCACTTCGCGTAGTTCTCCGGGCTCGTGTCGAGCCGTGGATGCACCGTCATCGTCCAGTTCAATCGACGCACTGGCTGACCTTGGCGAAGATTGAGTAGGAACTTCAAAGCTCGCTCAAACACTCCAAGTTCATGGGCGAGCGGAACTGGCCCGTGCCATTCCATGAAGTTCATGCCGATGTCAAAATCTAGCGACCAGTCGGCTTGGGTGGTGATTACGCCGGCATCCATCCAAAGGTTGTCGTCGCGCTGATCCAGCAAGGCGTAGTCACCCTGGGTCTGGCGCATGATGTATTCCATTGGTCCATACGGCAGCGTCGTGTTGTCAAGGAATGTAAAGGTGTCATCGATCCCAAGGGGTCTGTTAATCCAGTGCCAGCGGTCACCGTCTTGGTGCAACTCAAACCACTGCGGATAACTCTCGCTGAGATTCGTCATCAGGAGCTCCAGCAAGTCCCAGCCAGCCAGATTCATGTGCGGCAAAGACTGACTGCGTAGCGGATCCTCATTAAGCACCAGGGCCCGGTCGGCTACTTCCGATACGTAGTGCTCATCGACATCAAATGGGTGCTCATAAACCGAGCCAGGGCGGAAGGAAACGTGCGGCTCAATATTGACCGAGTACATGTACTTGTCCTCGGGGAAGGGGAACGGGAAGCGCGCGATCGCTTCGGCGCTGTTGTGGTACGTGAAATCGCCACGGAAAGTTTCAGTGTTGAACTCGATAGTCATCGGTTCTCCTCGGCTACGTGGGATCTAGCGATCCAGGACAAGTTCGCGCCCTTCAAAACGAGAAACACATGGCATCACTTTCTGGCCCCCCGCGTGTTCGTCGTCGGTCAAGTAGTGGTCATTGTGCAACAAGGTTCCGTCGAAGGAAATAACGCGGGTTTCGCATTGGCCGCAAGCGCCGCCGCGGCACAAGTACGGCGCATCAACACCGGCGGCCTCAATAGCTTCGAGCATGCTTTGGTGCGGACCAACCTTGATCGACAGGTCTGAAGCTGCCAGCCGCACTTCGTAAGGACTCCCTGAGGGCGGGGCTAGGAATCGTTCGGAGTGCAGATTCTGGGCCGGCCACCCAAGTCCCTCGGCTGTCGATAGCACCCAGTTCATCATTCCGCCCGGGCCGCAAACGTAAAGGTGCGTCCCGAGTGGTTGGGCGGCGAGCAAGGTGGTGAGTGGAATCTGCTCGCCTTGATCATCGCGGTAGATCGACACCCGCTTGCCGTAAGTGTTGCGCAGTTGATCAAGATAGGCACCATCGTTCTCCGAACGCACTGCGTAATTCAGTTCAAATGCATCCCCGTAGCGCGCTAGCTCGCTCATCATGGCTAACGTCGGCGTAATCCCAATGCCACCGGCAAAGAGCAAGTGCTTGCGTGCGCGCCTATCGATTGGAAACAGGTTCACAGGGTGGCTCAAGCGTAATAGCGAACCGACCGTAACCCGGTCGTGCATGAACATCGAGCCGCCACGACCACCCGGATCGCGACGCACCGAAATGTTGTATGCGTCAGTGGCTCCCGGCGAACTCATTAAGGAGTAAGGATTGCGCCGTAGCGTGTCACCGTCTTCCATTTCCACCACAACGTGCGCACCCCCCGCGAAAACAGGAAGCGGCTTGCCGTCGGTGGGCTCAAAGCGGAACCGCTTGATCTCCGATGTGACATCAACGATCTGTGTGACACGCACGTCAATCTTTGGGGTGCGATCCGCCGACTTCGTCACCGAAAGGCCTCCTCTGGATCGGGAGCCGTTCCAGGCATTTCGGCATCCACGCAGACACCTTGGAAGGCCCCGATTCGGCGGGAGTAGTGATCACGAACGAGCAGCATCAATCCGCAGTGAGCGCATTTCGCAGGTTGGGTCGTGACGTCCTCGGTGATTCCCTTGCAATGAACACACTGCACGCGCCGAGCTTCGGATCCGCGATGCTCCCGCTGGATTGAGGCCTGATCAACACCGGCAGCCAGCGCGACCACCATGGCTTGGCCGATCATCCCTTCGGTACCGGCGAGGTAGATCTGTGTGCCCATATGGGCGTTAGCCAATTCGACGGCCAGCCGAGGCAAGGCAGCTGCGACGGTTGGGCCAACGTAGAAGGCGGCCGGGTTAAGGGCCTGCAATGCGCTCTCAAAACCACGGCCCGCGGCAGCTCGCGGGATGTAGCAAATATGCGCTCGCTCGAAGAACCCCGGCGACGCTGTGGTCGCTAGGTCAAGGATTGCCTGTGCACCTTCGCCATCAGCCATGAAGAGGTGCAGCGTCCCAGTACGAGCCACAAGCGGGCTGTAGATGGGCCGACTCTTAATGCCTTCTACCAACATGTTTCGCTACCGTCCGACGAGGCCAAAGTCGCGCCGGCACTGATCGAGTGAGGCCGGCGCGACCGATTGCTACTTGGCAGAGCGCTTGAGTTTCTTCGGGTCATCGAAGGTGATCGTATGTGCGATCGCAGTCGCTGTGACGTTGGCGCCACGCACCTCAAGCGGGGTTCCCTGAACCGCGACCGCTACATCCATCCGAGCGATTGCCATTGAGCGTTTTGTAAGGCGCGAGTACATCCCGCATGTGATGACACCGACCTTCTTGCCGCCGGCCCACAGTTCATCGCCCTCTGACGTGGCGTGGTCAGAGTCAACCAGCACACCGAAGATCTTGAACCGCTCCTGCCCCTTCAGGCGGTAGTGCTCTTCTGCGCCGCGGAAACCGGTCTTTCCGGGGGACACGGTGAAATCAAGACCGAGTTCCCAAAGGGTGTCGCCCGGGCCTTCGTTCTCGAACGGGTACATCTGCGAGTTGTCATATGGGAAGAAGAGCAGTGAACTCTCGACGCGAAGCCAATCAAGGCAGGTGAAGGCCGCCGGGATAATTCCCAACTCCTTACCTTCGCCAATAATCGTGTCCCAAATCTCCAGCGCATCCTCACGCCGACAGAAGATTTCGTAACCGCGTTCTCCGGTGTAACCGGTACGAGAGATCATCACGTGCTTGCCGAACAGGGTTGTCTGCAGCTGGTGGAAGTACGGCAGTTCCCGAATACCTGGGACGTGCTTGCTCAAGTACTCGACCGCAAGCGGGCCCTGAAGTGAGAGGTCCTGCAAGTCATCATCGAAGAGAACAGCGACGTTCTTTCCCGCGGCCGAGCGCAAGAGTTCTTCATGGCCTGAACCTGAACCGTGAACGACCATCCAGGCGTTGGGCCCAGTGCGGTAAAGGATGCAGTCGTCGGCGAACTTTCCGGCGTCGTTCAGAATCGCTGCGTAGATCGAGCGACCAGGGTAGATCTTGCGTACATCGCGCGTCGTTGTCAGCTGGAGCAGGTGGTGTGCGTGCTCGCCGACGACGTGAAGTTTGCGTAGCCCAGACACATCCATGAGCGCGGCCTTAGTGCGGACCGCTTCATGCTGGTCGGCCAAATCGCTCGTTGAGTACGTCCAAGCGGTCTCCATGCCATTCCAGTCCTCGAGATCCGATCCGAGGGCCCGGTGGCGGGCGGCCAGCGGTGAGCGGCGCCAAGACATAACACTCATGCGGTTCTCCAGTTCTAGTTTCGATCCGTTCCCGGTCTGTGTCCCCGGGACCTTACCCACCGGCCTGCCCATTGGCGACCCCTGAGCACGTGGCGCAACTTGCGTGTTGCCAAGACCCAAGGTGTTCGACCCCTCACCCGGTGGTGATATCCATGAGGAGCGGGCACTGTCAGTCTCACAGGAATCACACAGGTTTCCTCCACAAAGCGATCAGGTTCCTTCGCTAGAAATGGCGCATGACAATCACCGAGCAAGTGGCTGCCGAGGTAACCGCAGCCCCGTTGGGGCACAAAGCGCGTGCAGCCTCTGACCGAGTCGCGGCAGGAATAGCGATCGCGATCTTCGCCGCATTCTGTGCAGTTGTGTTGTCAAAGGCCTCACAACTTCTTGAACCCGACGACTACGCGTACCGCGCGTCGATTGCCGCATTGAGCCAGGGCCACCTGACGCTGACTAATACCCAATACCTTGCGTTGGCCAAGGAGCTCGCAGCGAGTTCGACGCAAGTCGCGCCGGTCGGCCCTAACAGCGGCCAAGGCATCATGCAGTGGGTTCAACTGTCGAACGGCAATTGGATCAGCGAGAAGAACCCCGGCTATCCATTCCTCGCACTGCCCTTCAAACTGCTCGGCAATCTTCGACTGGCACCGCTCTTCTACGGCGGACTCGCATGCCTGAGCCTGTTCTTTGGTGCGCGTCGTTGGTTGGGGCGTTGGGGTGGTGTCTGGGCGGTAGGCCTCTTCTGCTCTTCTGGCGCCGCACTCGTGTTTGCTTGGCGCGCGACGATGCCGACGTTCACTGATGCGTCGCTGATTGCAGCAGGCGCCGGCGCTTTGATTTGGTCGATGCTCGCTACTGAGCGAAGTAGCCGCAGACGCATAATCGTTGGCCTGCTTGGATTTGTCGCTCTCGAAGCTGCAGTGTTCGTCCGCTACACCAACATCGTCTTGCTGCTGGCCGCGATCGTTGCTGTGCTGCTATTTCGTCGGGCCGCAGAAGTGAAATGGGCAGGTCTGTTCTGGTGGTTCGGCAGTGTTGGGCTATTCGGCTGCGGCGTGCTGCTTTTCGATCAACTCACGTACGGCAACGCATTCAAGACCGGCTACGCATCCGGCGAAATCACTTTCAATCTTTCGTCAATCTTGCCCAACATCGGGAACATGCCAATTCACTTGATCAAGAGCATGCCAATGCTGGTGCTTGCACTGATCGGTCTTGGTTGGATGGCGATCCGACTCCGGGGCACACGTGGCGGCGACGCTGAATCGCACACGGCAGCCCGCCGCGATGCTGCAGTTGGGTCGATGCTTGCTCTTGGTTGGTTTGGAATTTGGGGTTTGTACTCGGCTTACTCTTGGACCGTGGGGCAGGCGGCTGGGGGCGGTGGCAACAGCGTCCACGTCATCCGCTTCTATCTGCCGGCGATCGGACTTATCGCCCTGCTGGGAGCCTGGCTGCTCACCCAGTTGCCAGGGTGGCTACCCGCCGTGGGACTGGCCGCCATCCTCGGGATCGGTGCGACCTCCGCCGTTAATCTGGCGAAAGACGCCCAATCTGGACCGCTCGGTGGACCCGGCGGCCACTCCGGACCAGGTCAACCCGGACCACCTCCCAACGGCGGCGTTCCCAACGGACCTCCGCAATCCTGATTCCGCCACACCGGCTGTCGGGAGACAATGACCCGGTGACCACCGTGGAACGCAAATGAGTAACGGCACCGAACGTCGTCGCATTACCCGGATTAGTTCTGGGGTGCGCGAGGAAGTTTCCGACCTGATCGCCACTGAGGAACCACTGGTCATCGAGGTGGATGGCACCGTGGTCAGTACGACGATGCGAACGCCCGGGCACGACCTTGAACTGACTCTGGGTTGGCTCGTGTCCGAAGGTGTGGTCACTAGCCCAGGCGAGATCGTGACGGCGCAGGAATGCGTAGACCGCCCGACGCCGGACGAAGAGGCGCGGCTCGTTCGGGTGGTAACTCGCGGCGGCAAAGCACCGCAGGCCCGGCTCACCCCAACCTCAAGCGCCTGCGGAATCTGTGGCTCAGACCTAGTCGAACGCACGTTGGCTCAGTCCCCCTGGCCGCTCGACTTAGACGAAGTACGAATCCCCTTGCCACAACTGCTCGGCTTGCCAGATCTGCTACGCGAGGCCCAACGTGGATTCTCAGGGACCGGGGGGTCCCACGCGGCCGGACTCTTTGATACCAAGGGAAACCTGGTCGTGGCACGCGAAGATGTGGGGCGGCACAACGCCGTCGACAAGGTGGTCGGTCACGCCCTAGCCGGGGAAATGCTGCCCCTTCGCGGCCATGTGCTGCAGGTGAGCGGGCGGGCGTCGGCCGAACTTGTTCACAAATGTGTCCGGGCCGGAATCCCAATCATGGCCGCAGTGTCGGCGCCATCGACCTTGGCAGTGGATCTGGCCCGCGCGGCCGGTTTGACGTTAGTCGGCTTCAGCCGGGGTGAGGGATGCAACATCTACTCCGGGGCCGAACGGGTCGTCGACGCCTGAGCTAGGTCTCGACTTAGTCCTGCGGCGGAATTACGTAGCCTGGCGGCGGGGTCAGGCGCGGTCCCTGACTCGTCTCGTTTCGCCGCGGCATTGCATCGAGCAGGGCATAGACCTCGGCCGCCCGATATCGGCGGTGGCCGCCGAGCGTGCGGATCGAGGACAACTTGCCAGCCTTGGCCCACCTGGTCACGGTCTTGGGGTCGACGCGGAACAACCCGGCCACCTCGGCAGGCGTCAATAGCGCCTCGCCCTCCGGCATCCGACTCGACATGCTGCCTCCCGCCCCAAGCCCTTGGGCGTTCTGTCCGGTTTCTCCGTACTTGGCAATCTGCCACGCTCTGGCCCGCTGGGGCAAGTCGCCGACCTGCGAGCGTCCGGACGGAGTATGGTGTGGTCCTCGTGGGAACGAACCAGCCCACGTTCAAACGTTGCCGCCGGGGAGCCTGGCATCCCGATCGAGGGGGTCCACTATGGGGCGCGGCCGAGCTAAGGCCAAGCAGACCAAAGTCGCCAGAGCGTTGAAGTACAACGCTCCCAATACCGACTTCGATTCGCTGCGAGCCGAGTTGACGGGTGCCGAACGGGTAGTTCCCGTTGCGCCGGTAGCTGCCGAACCTGCTGATCCGTACGAGTCGTACTACGAAGAAGACGCTGACGAGGACGACTAGCCCCTAGCCGCGGTTGAACTCTCCGAGCAGTCGTACGGCACCGCCTCCGCCGCCTTTTGCCGGTGCGTCGCCAGTTTCACCGACGGCCCGGTCACGGACTTGTCCACACACCCAAGCGGGCACCTTGCGCTGGGCGAGAAGTTCTAGCGTGGCAGCGGTTGCCGATTCGGCAACAATCGCGATCATTCCGATACCCAAGTTGAGGGTTGCTTCCAGATCGGCACGCGCCACCCCGCCCAAGTCAGCGATCAGATCGAAGATGGGATTCGGGCGCCAAGTCCCACGCTCGACCGTGACCGCTAGACCGACCGGAAGCACGCGGGCCAGATTTGCCGCGATTCCACCGCCAGTGATGTGGCTGTAGGCGTGCACCTCAATGGCACGCGTCAACTCCAAACAGTCGAGTGCGTAAATCCGCGTGGGCTCAAGAAGTTCTTCACCCAACACGCGCCCAAGTTCGGGCACGTCGCGATCTAGCGCCCACCCTGCCCGATTGAAGAAAACCTCTCGAACCAATGAGTAGCCGTTGGAATGAAGACCCGAAGCACCCATCGCGATCACCGAATCACCGACACGTACACGATCGGGACCGAGCAGTTCGTCGGCTTCCACCACACCTACCCCGGCACCGGCGACGTCGTACTCGTCCGGACCCAGAAGGCCGGGGTGTTCGGCCGTCTCGCCACCGACTAGCGCCGCTCCGGCCATCCGCGCACCTTCGGCGATGCCTGTCACAATCGCTGCTACCCGCTCCGGAACAACCTTGCCCGTGGCTATGTAGTCGGTCATGAACAACGGTTCGGCCCCGCATACAACTAAATCGTCGACCACCATTGCAACCAGATCGATCCCGATCGTGTCGTGCTTGTCCATCCGTTGGGCAATCACAACCTTGGTGCCAACACCGTCGGTGGAAGTCGCCAGCAATGGACGACGAAAACGCGTTATCGCTGAAACGTCGAACAGTCCGGCAAACCCACCGAACCCACCAAACACCTCTGGTCGTTGCGCCTTGGCAATTGCAGCGCGCATCAGTTCAACTGCCCGCTCCCCAGCCTCGACGTCGACGCCAGCGGAACGGTAAGAAGCCCCGCTCAAGGTGCGGCCTGACGAAACGGCGATTGCGAGCGCAGGTCTAATTCGGTCTGGGTGTTTGACTTTTCGAGCAGGTGCTTACCGAGCAGTTCGGGCTCAGGCAAGGCCACCGGATAGGTGCCATTGAAACACGCGCGGCACAAACGCTCTGCCGGCACTTGAGTTGCGGCCGTCAGTTCGTCCAACGAAATGTAGTGCAGCGAATCAGCATCAATCGAGCGGCGGATTTCGTCAATTGTTATGCCGTCGGCGATCAATTCGGCTTTAGTTGCGAAGTCGATTCCGTAAAAACATGGCCACTTAACCGGAGGCGACGAAATTCGGACGTGGATTTCCTTAGCACCAGCCTCACGCAGCATGCGGATAATGGCGCGTTGAGTATTGCCACGCACGATGGAATCGTCGACGACGATGAGTCGCTGTCCAGAAATCACTTCACGCAGCGGGTTGAGCTTGAGTCGAATGCCGAGCTGGCGAATCGTTTGCGACGGTTGGATGAAGGTACGTCCGACGTAAGCGTTCTTCATCACACCTTGGGCGTACGGAATCCCGGACTCCTGCGCGTATCCGACCGCAGCGGGAGTGCCGGACTCGGGCACCGGGATCACTAGGTCGGCCTCAACTGGAGCTTCCCGAGCGAGCCGGCGACCAATTTCCAGGCGCGTGGAATGAATACTCCGCCCAGAGATATTCGAATCGGGCCGCGCCAAGTACACGAACTCAAACAAACAACCCTTTGGTTCGGCTTCCGCGAACCGGCTCGAGCGCAGCCCGAACTCGTCGATTGCGATGAGTTCGCCCGGCTCGATCTCGCGCACGAAGGACGCGCCAACGATGTCCAAAGCAGCCGTCTCGCTGGCTACCACCCAGCCGCTGGCCAGCCGGCCAAGACACAACGGCCTGATGCCCTGCGGATCGCGCGCGGCGTACAACGTTGTCTCGTCCATGAAGACCAGGGAGAACGCACCCTTAAGCAGTGGCAACTCAGCCCGGGCCGCGACTTCCATGCTTTCGTCAGGGTGAGCAGCGAGCAGGGTGGTCAAAAGTTCAGTGTCGCTGCTGGAACCAAGCATGCTGCTTTGGCCAATTGGCAGCTCGCCGGATGAGTCGGCCAGCGCCCGCACGCGATTGACTAGCTCGTGAGTGTTGGTCAGGTTGCCGTTGTGTCCGAGTGCTAGGTGTCCGGTTGCTGTTGACCGGAAGGTCGGTTGGGCGTTCTCCCAAACCGATGCGCCGGTGGTCGAGTAGCGACAGTGCCCGACCGCCACGTGGCCTTGCAACGTCTCCAACGCGGCCTCATTGAAGACCTGCGAGACCAAACCCATGTCCTTGTAGACGACGATCCGGCGGCCATCGCTGACGGCGATCCCAGCGGACTCTTGACCACGGTGTTGCAGAGCGTAGAGGCCGAAGTACGTCAGTTTGGCAACGTCCTCGCCTGGGCCCCAGACACCAAACACGCCGCAGGCATCCTGCGGACCCTTCTCGCCCGGAAGCAGCTCGTGTCCGAGGAGTCCGTCGCCGCGCGTCACAGGTTGATTCTATTGGACGACGGCCTCACAGCCGACCGCCTGACGTCCCGTCCGAGAGTCGTTGGGCCAGATAGACCGGCAAGATGAACAGGATCACGAGGGCAGCAGCCACCGCGTTGACGATTGGGCCTTGGTTTGGCCGGAAGAGGTTGTTGAAGATCCACTGTGGCAAGGTCTCGATGCCGGCGCCCGCCGTGAAGGTGGTCACCACAATCTCGTCAAAGGAAAGGGCGAACGCCAGCAGGCCACCCGCGACCAGAGCGGACCGGATCGCGGGGAAGGTCACATGTCGGAAGGTCTGAAGTCCGGTGGCTCCGAGATCGGCCGATGCTTCCTCTAATGACGTACCGGCGCGCCGCAACCGAGCGACCACATTGTTGAAGACCACGACGATGCAGAAGGTGGCGTGCCCAAGAACCACCGTAAGCAGGCCGAAGCTGATGCCGACATAAGGCAGAACGGTCGAAAACGCAGAGTTGAGCGCGATACCGGTGACGATGCCAGGCAAGGCGATCGGAAGAATCACCAAGAAGCTGACGGCATCGCGCCCAAACCACGTGTAGCGCGCCACGGCGAACGCGATCATCGAGCCGAGCACAACCGCTATGAACGTTGCACCAAGCCCGGCGCGCACGCTCGTCCATACGGCATGCCGAACACCCACGTCAGCCAGTGCCTTGTCCCACCAGACGAACGAGAAGCCACGGGGTGGCCAAGAGAAGACCTTCGAGGGATTGAAAGAGTTGACGATCACCACGAGCAATGGCAGATAGATGAACAGCAAGGTCACCGCCGATGCCGCACCTAGGAGGTATCGAGCTCGACGCGAAAGAGTCATCAGCGGCCTACAAGTTCTCTAGCGCGCCAGTACGGCGCACGGCAGCCAGATAGAGAATGACTACAACGATCGGGAACATGGCTGCAGCAGCAGCAAATGGAAGGTTCCCGGCAATTCCGATGTTGTCGTAGACGATGTTCGCGAACATCTGATTACTTCCTCCGACAATCTTCACCATGATGTAGTCCCCGAGTGTCAGCGAAAACGTGAAGATCGAGCCTGCAACGAGTGCGGGAATGATCATTGGGACCACGATGGAGCGGAAGGTGCGGCCAGCCGCTGCGCCTAGATCGGCCGAAGCTTCAAGCAAAGATCCCGGCAAGCGTTCGAACCCGGCGTATACCGGCAACACCATGTAGGGCAGCCAAACATAGGCAAGCGCGCAAATAGTCGCCGGTAGCCCCAGCCCAGGGCCGTGTAGTCCAAGTGGTTTAAGCGCCCAGTCCACGGCACCGTTTCGGTCAAGCATCACTTGCCAGGCGTAGCCCTTGACCAAGTAGGAAGTCCACAAAGGCATCGTTACTGCGATCACCAAGATGTATTTCATTCGCCGCGTGCGGACCACTTTGGCAATGAAGAATGCGAGCGGTAAAGCCAACAAGGCATCAACAACTGTCACTCCAACAGCTATCAGCAGCGTACGAACCGCAACCGTTCGATAGATGGGCTGTGTGAATAGCGTGTGGTAGTTGGCAAAAGACGTTTTGCGGATGATCGCGCCGGTGAAGTCGTCAGTGGACCACAAGGACGAGATGAGCATGACGAGCAATGACCCCAGGTACAGCACCCCGAGCCAGAACAGTGGGGCCGAAAGTAAACCGGTCAGCCGCCAACGCGGATGTCGGTAAGCAGTAGCCGACAACCGTCGAGGGAGACTTTCGTCTCCCTCGACGGTGTCAGCGATTTGTTGTGACATCAGCCCTTGATCGTTGTCCAGGCTTGGACCCACTGTGAGTAGTCAACACAGATTGGCCCACGACCGTCCAGGCAATCAGTTGTCGGTGTCGTCCAGTAACTGATCTTCGCCGCGTAGGCCGCGTCGAGGGCATGGAACTGGTCGCAGAACCCGGCAGTGGCAACGGCACACGACGTGGACTGTGCAGGTGCCTCGCCGAACCATTCGGCGACTTGATCGTTAACCTTCTGCGAGGTAATCCAGTCCATCCACTTGTACATGCAGTTCGGGTGCGCTGCATGGGCCGCGATCATCCACGTGTCCGACCACCCAGTGGCGCCTTCGGTCGGTACCGCGGTATCGACCGCGATCTTCTTGTCAGCGTTGATGATGTTGGCATTGATCTGCCATGCCGTTCCGATAACGCTAGTGCCATGCTCGAAGGCAGTGACCTCATCGGTGTAGGCCGCCCAAGGCTTGTCCCACATCGTTCGTTGGGTCTTCATCAGCGCAACCGCGGCCTCGAACTGCGTCTGATCTAAGGCGTAAGGATTCGTGATCTTCAGGTCCGGCTTCGTAGACATCAGGTACAACGCAGCGTCTGCAATGTAGATCGGTGAATCATAGGCAGTGATCTTCCCCGCATACGGGGAACTCGCCTCGAATACCGACGACCACGAAGTTGGCGCAGTCGTTACTACTGCCGGGTTCCACATCAGGACGTTGGCGCCCCACCCGTGCGGGATCCCGTACATCTGCCCGCTCACTGAGTTCCACGGCTTGTCCTTGAGGAATGGCGAGATCGTCGCGTAGTTGGGAACCAGTGCCGTATTAACCGGGGCGACAACTCCGCCATAAATAAGCCGGAGCGTCGCATCCCCCGATGCCGAAACCCCGTCGTACTGGCCAGTCTTCATCAGCGTCACCATCTCGTCGCTGGTGTTGCCGATCTTGGCGTTCACCGTACAGCCGGTGGCCTTCTGGAAGGGGGTAACCCAGTCGACGGTCTTGTCATTCGAACCGTTCTCCGCGTACCCGGCCCAGACGACGATGTTCAGGGCGCCTTCACCCGCACCGACACTCTGCGCCATCGGCACGCTCGGCGGCGCCTGGTGAGAGGGGCTAGCACTTCCCGACGGGGTCGAACTACTTCCGCAGGCCGCTAGCAACAGCGCGGTAGTCGAAACTCCGACCGCCCACATCTTCGTACGGTTCCTGTGCACTTGCCCTCCCTAGTGCTCACGCCCGGGCCCCCTGCCCGGATCGGATGCCACCCATCAACCGATCTGAAACTCATGCTCCCGGCGCCAAACCAATTTGATCCTTCGATCTCGGTATTCATTTACCTGCATAGAAGACGTTTCGAGATTCTGCCGCAGGGCGACGAGTTCAGCACCAGCGTCAAGGCCGACCACGAATCTCGTCGCATCACCTACGTAGACCACTTCGCGTACAACGCCGACGGCACTGTGCTCGTCCGCATCAATACCGTCGGACTCAGCCACCAGGCGGATCTTTTCCGGACGGATGCTAAAAACGCCGGGTCGACCAATGATCGACTGCGCCGATTCGCCTCGCAGAAGATTCGACGTGCCAACGAATCCAGCGACGAACTCTGTGGCTGGTCTTTCGTAAACGTCGGCAGGCGACCCGATCTGTTCAATCCGACCGTTGTTGAACACCGCGATTCGGTCCGACATCGTCAACGCCTCATCTTGATCGTGCGTCACAAAGACAAAGGTGATGCCGACATCGCGCTGGATTGCCTTGAGTTCGACCTGCATCTGCTCACGAAGTTTGAGGTCGAGCGCACCGAGTGGCTCATCGAGCAAGAGCACCCGGGGGCGATTGACTAGAGCCCGGGCAAGGGCCACACGTTGGCGTTGCCCGCCCGATAGTTGCGATGGCCGACGGCCGCCATATTCCTCGAGCCGCACGCTGGCCAGCGCGGCGTCCGTACGTTCTTTGCGCTCAGACTTGGCAACTTTCTTCACTCGCAGGCCGTACTCAACATTGGTCCGAACATCAAAATGCGGGAACAACGCATAGTCCTGGAACACCGTGTTGACATCGCGCTGAAATGGGGGGCGTTGCGAGACGTCAGCGCCGGCAAGTTCGATGCGACCGGACGTTGGCAGTTCAAAGCCGGCAATCATGCGCAGTACCGTTGTCTTGCCGGACCCGGAGGGACCGAGCAACGTTAAGAACTCGCCGTCAAATATGTCTAGATCAATATCGGCGACTGCCACGACATCGCCGAACTCCTTGCGCAAGGCCCGCAATCTCACCGCAGGCACACCTGCAACACCGGAGCCAGCCAACTCCGTTGCAAGCGCAGAAGTCATACCATCCCACCCAATATCTCGCCGTTGAGTTCCCCTAGACCCACGCTACCGGTGAGATCAGGCCACCGGCAGCAGATCAGACAAGTCGCTGCGTTCCCCGCTCGCCCAAACGTCGCCTTGGCGCGTGGCTTCGACCCAACTCAGTTGGCCGACCGCCAGTGCGAGCCAAGTGCGTGGGTCGGTCTCGACTACGGCTGGCGGGGTTCCTCGGCGGTGCCGAACACCGGGTACGGCTTGCACGGCGCCGTACGGGGGAACGCGCACTTCAACGCTGTGTCCCGGCGAACTTTCGGCGAAGGCGGCCAGTGCCAAGCGAACCGCGACTCCAACTGCGGCCGGGTCCGGTTCGGCCCCCACCTGCCATTGCTGCAAGCAGTCCGCCGCAGCCCGGCGCCAGTCGGTCACGTTCAGCCGAACAAAGCCGGCAATGTGGCAGCGCTAGCAGCGCGCAATTCGGCCAATTCAACTGTGAAAGTGGCGTCCACATTGAGTTCCGAGACCGCCAATGTTGTGCCGATGCGCTCAATCGCGAGGTTCCGGTGAGCGCATAGTCTGGTGAACCGTTCTTCGTGATCCGGGGCAACCGCCACCAGCACCCGGGCTGTCGATTCGGCGAATAGGAAAACAAACGGATCGATACCCGCGGGAATCGCAATCTGGGCACCGACGTTGCGACGCAACGCCATCTCGACCACCGAAATCGCCACTCCCCCGTCAGAGACATCGTGGGCGGCAATTAGCAGTTGTTCGCGGGCCGCAGTAGCCAAGATTTCGGCCAATAGTTTCTCGCCGACTAGGTCAACTGCCGGTGGCTGACCCCCAAGATGACCATGTACTTCGTGGGCCCATTCGGAACCGCCAAACTCGTCGCGCGTAACGCCGAGCAAGTAGATCGAATCTCCAGCTGACGCAAATCCCATCGGCACCCGGCGTGCAACGTCAGCAATTACGCCGAGCACCCCGACTACCGGCGTTGGGTGAATTGCCACGTCCGCGGTCTGGTTGTAGAAGCTCACATTGCCGCCGGTAACGGGCACACCTAGTTCGAGGCAGCCATCGGCTAAGCCACGGACTGCTTCGGCAAACTGCCACATCACGCCAGGGTCTTCAGGGGAGCCGAAGTTCAAACAGTTCGTCACAGCCAACGGAACCGCACCGGTCACTGCAACATTTCGGTAGGCCTCGGCCAAAGCAAGTTGGGCCCCTGCGTAGGGATCAAGTTTGGCGAAGCGAGCATTGCAGTCAGTGGCTAGCGCGACGCCTAGGCCGGTTACCTCGTCGATGCGAATGACTCCGGAGTCTTCCGGTTGGGCCAACACCGTGTTTCCAAGCACGTAGCGGTCGTACTGCCCGGTCACCCAGTCCTTAGCAGCCAAGTTCGGAGACGCCACCAACTGCATAAGCGTCGCGCGCAATTCCTCGGGTGTACCTGGTCGGGCGAGTCGCGCTGGCGTCGGCGCATCGGCAACCAAAGCGTCCTGCCAAGCCGGACGCACCATCGGCCGGTCGTAGACCGGACCGTCGTGAGCGACCGTGCGCGGCGGTACATCAACGATTGTCTCGCCGTGCCATTCGATGACTAGCCGACCGCCAGTTGAAACCTCACCGATGACGGTCGCAGGGACGTCCCAGCGACGACAAATCTCCATGAACCGATCGACCTTAGCCGGCGAAACGATCGCGCACATGC
Organism: uncultured bacterium; assembly: GCA_903825575.1. Lineage (GTDB taxonomy): Bacteria > Actinomycetota > Actinomycetes > S36-B12 > CAIKAW01 > CAIKAW01. Next base: position 21,870 of record CAIKAW010000024.1, read on the forward strand.
GCTCCTGCGACTCGCTCATCAGGATTTCCTCGGGCGACAACGTACTGTCGCGAAGTGGTACCCGGTCGAGCCAGACGTGCATCCCGCCATCACCATTCGAAGCTAATTCGCTTGTGGCACAAGAGATTCCAGCCCCGCCGAGATCCTGAATACCTTCGACCAGACCTTCGTGCAGAACCTCAAGGGTGCACTCGATCAGCAGTTTCTCCATGAACGGATCGCCAACCTGGACGCTGGGTCGCTTGGCTGGACCGTCAGCGTCGAAAGTTTCCGACGCCAACACCGAAACCCCGCCGATGCCATCGCCACCAGTGTGAGCGCCGTAAAGAATCACAAGGTTTCCGAGCCCACGAGCCGAAGCACGATGAATGTCTTCATGCCGCATGACCCCAACGCAGAGAGCATTAACCAACGGGTTACCCGCGTAGCAAGGATCGAACACAATCTCGCCGCCGATATTTGGCAATCCCAGACAGTTGCCGTATCCGCTAATCCCGGCCACTACTCCGGGCAGAACTCGACGCGTGTCCTCCGCGTCGGCAGCCCCAAATCGCAACGGATCCATCACTGCTACAGGGCGAGCGCCCATCGAAATGATGTCGCGTACGATTCCGCCGATTCCGGTTGCCGCACCCTGATAGGGCTCGACGTACGAAGGGTGATTATGAGACTCGACCTTGAAGGTCACTGCCCAACCGTCTCCGACATCAACGACGCCGGCGTTTTCGCCGATACCGACTAGCAAGGCATCGGTCTTCGGCGCCTTGTCGCCGAACTGACGCAGGTGAACCTTGCTCGACTTATACGAACAGTGTTCGCTCCACATGACGCTGTACATCGCAAGTTCGGCGCTGGTCGGACGTCGGCCCAGGATCTCTTTGATCCGCGCATATTCGTCAGTCTTCAGCCCAAGTTCTGCGTAAGGCTGGTCAGCATCAGGATCTGAAGCGGCGTGCGTGACCGAATCGATAGGCCGGGTCATGCCGACACCAACCGATGCAGGATCGAGGTGAAAAAGCCCAGGCCATCACTTGATGGCCCAGTCAGATCGTCGATGGCATGTTCTGGGTGGGGCATGAGGCCGACGATGTTGCCCGCTTCATTGGTGATACCGGCGATGTCACGGTACGAACCGTTTGGGTTGCCGCCCACATACCGAGCAAGCACCCGCCCGCTGCGTTCAAGTTCGTCAAGCACCGACTCCTCAGCGATGTAGCACCCTTCACCGTTCTTGATTGGTACCAGGATCTCTTCGCCCACTTGGTAGTCGGCCGTCCATGCGGTGGTGTTGCTCTCGATGCGAAGCCGTTGGTCGCGACAAACAAAGTGGCGGTGGTCGTTCCGGGTGAGCGCTCCTGGAAGCAGATGTGCTTCGCACAGCACCTGGAAACCGTTGCAGATGCCCAGAACTGGCAGGCCATCCTTTGCCGCCGGAATTAATGCGGCCATGATCGGGCTGAAACGCGCAATTGCGCCACACCGCAAATAGTCGCCGTAGGAAAAGCCGCCCGGTAGCACCACCGCATCGACCGCACCTAGCGAATCATCCCCGTGCCAGAGTGCAACCGGATCGGCGCCGGCGTAGTCGATTGCCCGAAGCGCATCCCGGTCGTCAAGCGAGCCCGGGAATGTGATGACCCCTACGCGAGGGGTCATGCGTCCTCAACCACGTGCACAGTGAAGTTCTCGATTACCGGATTAGCCAGCAGGGTTTCGGCAAGTTCGTTCAAACGTTCTCTGCGCGACGCATCTAAGGGGCCGGCTAATTCGATCTCAAAACGCTTGCCTTGACGGACCGAGGTCACTCCTACCAGACCTAGGCGGTCCAACGCGCCTTCAACAGCCCGACCTTGTGGGTCGAGGATTTCAGGCTTGAGCATGACCTCGACAACAACACGCGACACGGCGACTCCTGTGCCTGGGCCGAAATAGCGGGACGGGCCCGACATTTGCAGCGATCAGCGGTACCGCCAGCCTATCGTCCGGCCTAACTCGGAACCGACCGACTCAGCGGAAGCGTTCGCCGGTCAGCAGTTCGTAGGCTTCGACGTACTTGGCTCGGGTTCGATCGACCACTTCGGCCGGAAGCGGCGGCGGCGGTTCCCCGGAATCTCGACGCCAGCCTGATTCGGGCGACGTTAGCCAGTCCCGGACGTACTGCTTATCGAACGACGCCTGCGCTTGCCCGGGCGTCCACTGCCCGATGGGCCAGAACCGTGACGAATCAGGCGTTAGCACCTCGTCGGCTAGCACCATCCGATGCCGGTTTGGACCGGTCAGCGCCCGCCCGAATTCGAACTTTGTGTCGGCAAGAAGCAGCCCGCGCTCAGCTGCCACGGCGGCAGCTCGCTCGTAGGCCCACATGGTCAGGCGGCGCAACTCCTGCGCCTCCTCTTGGCCAACAAGCACCATTACCTCGTCGAACGTTACGTTCTCGTCGTGCTCGCCCATTGGAGCCTTGGTTGCTGGCGTAAAGATTGGTTTGGGAAGCAGTGAGCCTTCTTTCAATCCCGGTGGCAACCCAACACCACAGACCGAACCATTAGCCGCGTACTCAGTTACGGCCGAACCGGCCAGGTAGCCGCGGGCGACACACTCAACGGGCAGCATGTCCAGTTTCTGGCACAACATCGCCCGGCCTGAGACCGCGGCTGGGACCCGCGTCGAAACCACGTGATTGGTCACCACGCCCTGAAGTTGGACAAACCACCACAACGAAAGGGCAGTGAGAATTCGTCCCTTGTCAGGGATCTCAGTCGGTAAAACCCAGTCGTAGGCCGAAATCCGGTCCGACGCGACAACCAGCAACCGGTCATCGGACGTCTCGTAAAGATCGCGCACCTTGCCCGAATAAACATGGCGGTACTCAGGACCTAAGCCATAGTCGGTCACAGAATCGCCGCCGGCACATAAGCCGCGGCAACGCCGTGTTCGGAACAAACCTTCGCGATCCGCGCGGCCACTGCCGCGATTTGGCTGCCCGCAGCACCAGTAAAGGCACTCGGGTCCGATTCAATTGCGCCCAGTTCGTCCCGGTTCAACCCCAAACGCGGATCGGCGGCGAGCCGGTCGAATAGATTCAACTCCGTACCTTCGCGACGGGCCAGAGCAACCGCTACGGCGTGCTCGCGTATAACTTCATGAGCAACTTCGCGACCCACGCCCTTACGTACTGCCGCCACCAACACCTTTGTGGTGGCCAAGAACGGCAGATTGCGCGCCAACTCGCGTTCGGCAATTGCCGGGTAAGCCCCGAACTCGTCCAGCACGGTCAAGAAGGTCTCAAACAATCCATCGGTTGCATAGAAAGCATCCGGCAAGGCCACCCGCCTAACGACCGAGCAACTTACGTCGCCTTCGTTCCACTGGTCTCCGGCAAGTTCGCCGACCATTGATAGGTAGCCGCGCAGAACGACCGCCAAGCCATTGACTCGTTCACAAGAACGGGTGTTCATCTTGTGGGGCATAGCGCTCGAACCAACTTGCCCAGCCTGGAAACCCTCGGTCACAAGTTCCTGGCCGGCCATCAAACGAATCGTCTTAGCCAAACTTGAGGGCCCGGCGACCACCTGTACCAGCGCGGACACGACGTCAAAATCGAGGGAGCGGGGATAGACCTGACCGACACTGTCGAGCACGCGTTCGAAGCCGAGGTGCTCAGCAACCCGTCGCTCGAGTTGCACTAACAGCGCGGGATCGTTGCCCAGAAGATCGAGTTGGTCCTGCCCGGTACCCACCGGGCCCTTGATGCCACGCAACGGGTAGCGCGCCAACAAGTCGGTGATGCGGTCGTAACCATTGAGCATCTCTTCGGCCGCGGTCGCAAAACGTTTGCCCAGGGTCGTCGCCTGAGCGGGCACGTTATGAGTGCGACCGGTAATTACGAAGTCTTGGAACTCAACCGAAAGCCGGCCTAGTCGCGCCAACGCGGCCACTACCCGATCGCGGACCAACAGCAGCGACTCGCGAATCTGTAGCTGCTCCACGTTCTCAGTTAGGTCACGCGAAGTCATTGCCTTGTGGATGTGTTCGTGACCGGCAAGGGCTGAGAACTCGTCGATCCGCGCCTTCACATCGTGCCGGGAAATGCGCTCGCGAGCGGCGATAGAGGTTAGATCGATGTCTTCGAGCACTGCTTCATAAGCCTCGATCACCCCATCGGGCACATCGACGCCAAGTTCTCGTTGGGCGCGAAGCACCGCTAGCCAGAGTTGACGTTCGAGGCGGACCTTGTGAACTGGGGACCACACCTGCGACATGGCTCCCGAGGCGTACCGGTTCGCCAGCACGTTAGGAATAGTCACCCAGCCATTGTCCCGCATCGGCGACCTACTGCAGTCACGGCCCGCTGATCAGGCCCGCAGCAGCTCTCTCAGCAATGTCCGGCCGCACTACCGCGCCGGCAAAATCGATTAGTTCAACGCCGGCGTAAGCCCGATCACGGGCTTGCCCAAGGTCGGTTCCCGTCGCAGTGACCGACAACACCCGGCCGCCAGCGACCACAAGTTGCTCGTCGGCACCCGAACGCGCGGTGCCAGCATGCAAGACCGCGATGTCCGGCAAGGCCTTGGCCGCCTCAGTACCCGTGATCGCTGCGCCCAAAGCCGGTGCAACCGGGTACCCGGGAGCCGCCATCACGACCGTGACCGCCGCTGACTTTGACCAGCGCAAAGGCTCGGCCTGAGCCAGTTGACCCGTAGCGGCGGCGTACAGGAGTTCGCCTAGCGGCGACTCGAGCCTGGCTAGGACGGCCTGAGTTTCCGGATCGCCGAAACGAGCATTGAATTCAATGACGCGCATACCTCGTGACGTCAATGCCAGACCCGCGTAAAGAAGTCCGGCAAACGGCGTACCTCGGTGTGCCATTTCGGCGATTACCGGTTCGAGCACTCGCTCTCGAGCCACTTCGATCAAGTCCGGCGGCGCCCAAGGCAAGGGGCTATATGCGCCCATTCCTCCAGTGTTGGGACCGGTGTCCTGCGCTCCTACTCGCTTGAAGTCCTGCGCTGGGGCCAGAACTACTAAGTCGATTCCGTCAGTCACGGCAAAGAGCGAAATCTCCGGCCCGTCGAGGTATTCCTCAACCAATACGGCTGCGTCAATCAGCGCGCTACGTGCATGTTCGATCGCAACCATTCGATCGTTCGTGACCACGACACCTTTACCCGCGGCCAAACCGTCAGCCTTAACAACGTACGGCGGGCCAAACTCGTCGAGGGCATGTTCGACTCGAGCTAAGTCGCTGCAGATGTGAGCTAATGCTGTGGGCACGCCTGCGCTCGCCATGATGTCTTTGGCAAACGCCTTGCTGCCTTCGATTGCTGCTGCTTCACGGGAAGGACCGAAACAGGGAATGCCTGCTGCCCGAACTGCATCTGCAGCACCGACACTCAGCGGCAATTCCGGGCCTACAACGACGAAGTCGGCGCCCAGTTCAACTGCTAGCGCAGCGATGGCGTCAGCGTCGGATAGGTCGACGCCGAAAACAGGCACCTCGTCGGCGATCCCAGCATTCCCCGGCGCAGCAAGCACTTCGGTAACACTGGGATCGGCCAACAATGAGCGCACCAAAGCGTGCTCGCGTCCCCCGCTACCTACGACTAATACGCGCACGTACCGACCCTAGCGGGCCACTTGCAACGCTCTTAGTCAGCCGGCGTAGTGGTGGTCGACCACCGTAAATGCACGGTCCAAGGCGGCCAACGCCTCGTTCGCCTCGGCAGCCGAGATCGTGCAGGGCGGCACGACGTGGAGTCGGTTGAAGTTCATGAACGGAAGCAACCCGTTTGCACGGCAGGCCGCGCCGAGCTCGGCCATTGCAGGTGAAGTTCCCCCGTATGGCGCGAGCATCTCGCGGGTAGCCCGATCCTTGACCAGATCCAGCGCCCAGAGCACGCCTAGGCCGCGGACCTCGCCGATAATCGGGTGCTTGTCAGCCAGTTCGCGCAGGCCCGGGCCAATCACGTCGGCACCGATCTTCTTGGCGTTCTCGACGATGCCCTCCTCCTTCATCGCGTCGATTGACGCGACGATGGATGCGGCAGCCAACGGATGGCCCGAGTAGGTAAGGCCGCCGGGGAAGACTCGGTCGTTGAACGTGGCAGCGATCTCGTCGCTGATTACAACGCCACCGACGGGGACATAGCCAGAGTTGGAACCCTTGGCCCAAGCGATCAGATCGGGCTGCCCGTTGAAGTTCTCGAACGCCCACCATTCGCCGGTCCGGCCGAATCCGGCCATGACCTCATCGAGGATGAGCATGATGCCGTGCTTGGTGGCCAATTCGCGCACACCCTCGAGGTAGCCGGTAGGCGGTACAAGCACCCCAGCCGTTCCAACGACGGACTCGATGAGAATTGCCGCGATGGTCCCAGCACCTTCGAACTGGATTACCTGGGCGAGGTGCTCAAGGGCCCGCTCGCACTCTTCGGCCTCAGTCTTGGCCCAGAAAGCAGAACGGTACAGGTAGGGCCCAAAGAAGTGGACGTGCCCAGTGACGTACTCGTTGGGCCAGCGGCGGGGGTCTCCGGTCGCGGCAATCGCAGCGCCGGTGTTGCCGTGGTACGAGCGGTAGAACGACATGACCTTCTGGCGGCCAGTGTGTAGACGGGCCATCCGGACTGCGTTCTCAATCGCGTCAGCGCCACCGTTGGTGAAGAAGACCTTGTTCAGACCCGCCGGGGCCAAGTCAGCGATGCGCTTGGCGGCCTCACCGCGCATGTCATTTGCATGCTGCGGTGCGATCGTCGATAAGCGGGCGGCCTGGGCCTGAATCGCCGCAACGACCTTTGGGTGCTGGTGGCCAATATTGACGTTGACCAGCTGGGAACTGATGTCGAGGTACTTGTTGCCGTCGTAGTCCCAAACGTAACTGCCAAGCCCACCGGCGATCGTCATCGGCTTGAGAGCGGCCTGCGCCGACCACGAGTGGAACACGTGAGCGCGGTCTAGGTCATAAACGCGCTGGCCCTCGGCGGGATCGGGTGTAGGCAGGTCAGTCATTGGGTTCTCCTCGATGCGAATGCCCCAACCATACGGTGATCCGCTGCCGACTCAACTTGCAGGCTGTCAAGGTTAAGACTCGAGAGCCGACACTGCGACTAGGACAGCAGATCCCGGCGCACCACGGTTTGATCTCGCGCCGGCCCAACTCCGATGACCGAAACCGGGGCCCCGGCCAAGTCTTCGATGAATTGGACGTAGGTCTGGGCGTTAGCCGGCAAGTCCGCGAAACTGCGGGCAGCCGAGATGTCTTCGGACCAGCCCGGCAGGGTTTGGTAGACCGGCTTGGCGTGGTGGAACTCGGTCTGTGACATCGGCACGTCGGAAACAACGGTTCCTTCGACGTCATAGCCCACGCATACCTCGACCTGGTCAAGTCCAGACAACACATCGAGCTTGGTCAGCACGAAGTCAGTTATTCCGTTGATGCGGGCTGAGTAGCGAGCCACAGGGCCATCGAACCAACCGCATCGACGCGGCCGACCCGTCGTGGTTCCGTATTCGCCGCCAACACTTCGCAGTCGCTCCCCTGACTCGTCCAGCAACTCCGTGGGGAAAGGTCCTTCACCAACGCGGGTCGTGTACGCCTTCACAATTCCGATCACGCGGGTGATTGCAGTCGGCGGGATTCCTGACCCAGTGCAGGCACCGCCGGCCGTCGCACTCGATGAGGTTACGAAGGGATACGTGCCGTGGTCGACGTCCAGCATCGTTGCCTGACCACCCTCAAGCAGGACCGTCTTGCCAGCCGCCAATGCATTACCCAGCAGCAAGGTCGTGTCCTGGACCATCGGTCGCAGGCGATCTGCGTAAGACAACAACTCGGCAACCAAATCGGCCGCCGACATCGCCCGCCGGTTATAGACCTTCACGAGCATCTGATTCTTCTGGTCGAGCGCGCCTTCAACCTTCTGCTGCAAGATCTTCTCGTCGAACAAGTCCTGAACTCGGATCCCCAAGCGGCTGATCTTGTCGGCATAAGCCGGGCCAATTCCGCGGCCTGTCGTGCCAATGCGGGCCTTGCCTAGGAACCGTTCGGTCACTCGGTCGAGCACGACGTGATACGGCGTAACGAGATGGGCATTGGAACTCACGACGAGTTCTGACGTGTCAATCCCGCGCTCGTTTAGTGCCTCAAGTTCGCCAAACAGCACACCGGGGTCGATGACAACGCCGTTGCCGATGACGGGAATTACCCCGGGCGACAAGATCCCAGAGGGCAGAAGATGCAACGCGTAACGCTCGCCGTCGATAACAACGGTGTGCCCGGCGTTGTTTCCGCCGTTGAACTTCACGACGTAGTCGACGCGTTCACCGAGTAGGTCGGTGGCCTTGCCCTTGCCTTCGTCGCCCCACTGGGCTCCGACGATCACCACGGCTGGCATGTACCACCTCCGCATTCCCCCGCGGAAGGTTACCGGAGTTTGAACGAGAACTAGTCACGGCAGCAGAAGGGGCACCTACCAGATCACGAAGATCGGGTAGGTGCCCCTTTGGCGCTACTGGCCAAACGTGTCTCCAGGTTCAGCCGCCAAAGCCAACCGGCGCCCCTGCGATCTCATCTGATGAAGTCCCATCTGAGCCGCCCGAACCATGCCCGTCTCCACCTTCGTGCGAAGTTGAACTGTGCGTTGTCGAGGCAGTCGACGTGGAGGCCCCATCCGGGACGTCTTCAGACTCGGTCGCGTCATCGGACTCAGAGCAGGCGGGCAACGATGTGGCCGTAGCCGAATCGGTGGGTGTCGCGAACTCGCCGTCAGTTGAGTCACCTTCCCCTGCCGAAGGGCAGGTTGCAGAAGGTGAATCCGTAGCGGAATCCGTTGGATCCGCAGAGGCAGAGTCGGTGACGGAGGCTGGGTCGGTGACTGAAGTCGAGTCGCTAACCGACGGCGTCTCACTTGCCGATTCCGAGGCCGAAATCGAGGTCGAATCGGAAACGCGGGCGATTCCGGAAGCCTTCGCCGGGCCGGTTGCTGCGCTTGCCGCACCAACGCCCACCACTGCAATAGCGACGCTTCCGACTACGACTTTGGTCAGCGCGCCCATTTGTAAGGCAGCACTTCGGCCACCCATCCAGTCAAACATTTGATCCCCCTCCCAGCCCCTGGGAGTTCCAGGTTCAGACCAGAGCATCGGTGCTTGGCAGATATGGGGCGGTCAGCGACTGACTAAGGCGCGGCTAAGGTCTTCGCGGTCCGCTTCAGTGGCTTGGACTGAGCACACTGGACGCTGTGGCGCTGGAGTCCGCGAGGAAGGTCCGGCACCGCAGTGCCTCCTCGTCTTCCCCGATGCGATCGGCGGCGACTGCAAGAGCATGCAGTGCACGCAGGAATCCGCGGTTCGGTTCGTGCTCCCACGGAACCGGGCCATGTCCCTTCCAACCGTTGCGCCGCAACAGGTCCAGCGCCCGGTGGTAGCCGACTCGGGCGTACGCGTAGCCCTCGACATCATTCCCGGCGGCTAGGGCCGCCTCGGCCAGCACCGCCCAAGCTAGCGACGAGGTAGGTGCGCGTCGGGCAACGTCGACCGGATCTGCGCCAGCCGCTAATTCGGCAGCGGCCGGGTCCACCGGAAGCAAGGTCGGGTCCGGGCCACCGAGCAAGTCGTGGATCATGCCGACACCGTCGTTCCGACCGAGCGAAGATCTTCGCAACCTCGCACCACTCGAGCGGCCATCGCAGCTTCAGCAGTCTTGCCGTAAGCCCGCGGATCATAGATCTTCTTGTTGCCCACTTCGCCATCGATCTTTAGTACGCCGTCGTAGTTCTTCAGCATGTGGTCCGCGATCGGCCGCGTGAACGCGTACTGCGTGTCAGTGTCGATGTTCATCTTGATGACGCCGTAGTCCAGTGCCTCGCGGATTTCGCTGAGCAGCGAGCCAGAGCCACCATGGAAGACCAGATCGAATGGCTTGTCCTTGCCGTACTTTGCGCCCACCGCACCCTGAATGTCCTTCAGGATCGACGGAGTCAGGACAACATTTCCAGGCTTGTAGACACCGTGGACGTTGCCGAATGTTGCGGCCACCAGATACCGCCCGCGTTCGCCGAGTCCGAGTCGTTCCGCGGTAGCTAGGCCATCTTCTGGGGTCGAGTACAACTTGGCATCGTGCTTGGCCTCGACACCGTCCTCCTCGCCGCCGACGACCCCAATTTCAAGTTCCAAAACGATGTTTGCTCGGTGACACTTCTCGAGCAACTCTTCGGCGATCGTCAAGTTCTGGCCGAGCGGTACCGCCGAGCCATCCCACATGTGTGACTGGAACAGCGGCAGGTTTCCGCCGGCGACTCGGTCGAGTGAAATATCAATCAGGGGGCGCATGAATCCGTCGAGCTTTTCCAACGGGCAGTGGTCGGTATGCAGCGCGATCTGCACGCTGTATCCAGCGGCAACCTCATGAGCGAACGCAGCTAGCGCACGAGAGCCGATGATCATGTCCTTTACGCCCTGGCCCGACGCGAACTCCGCGCCGCCCCACGACACCTGCACTATGCCGTCACTTTCGGCTTCGGCGAACCCGCGAATCGCAGCCACGATCGTCTGAGACGACGTGCAGTTGATCGCCGGGTACGCGAATGCGCCGGCTTTCGCTCGATCAAGCATCGCGGCATAGGTCTCTGGCGTGGCAATCGGCATTGAAACTCCTAGAAGATTCGAACGGCAACTTCCCTCATCCTTGCAGCGACGCCGCTTCGCCCGGGGACTGCCCTACTTCGGTGTCACGACCTGCAGTTCTCCGGCTGCATAACGGCTGCGGATTAGCTTCTTATCGAACTTGCCCACACTCGTCTTGGGCACGGCGTCGATCACGGCCCAACGCTCGGGCACCTGCCACTTAGCAACCCGGCCGGCCAGAAAGTCGCGAAGTTCAGCCACGTCTGCCGTCGCACCCTCCTGCAAGACGACGGTCGCCAACGGGCGTTCGCCCCACTTTTCGTCTGGCACGCCAACAACGGATGCCTCTTTGACCTGCGGGTGAGCCATCAGGTGGTTTTCCAAATCGACCGACGAAATCCACTCGCCGCCTGACTTGATAACGTCCTTGGCCCGGTCGGTGAGGTTCAGGTAGCCATTCGGGGTGATGCTGCCGACATCCCCAGTGCGCAGCCAGTCGCCTTCGAATTTGTCGGGATCATCAGCGAGGTAATACGACGCGGTGATCCAAGGCCCGCGAACTTCTAGTTCGCCGACGCTAGCGCCATCCCACGCGACGATCGAGCCATCCGGTCCCACCAGCCGAGCCTCAACAGCAGCGGGCAGCCGGCCCTGCGAGTAGCGATAAGGCCAGGCGGCCTCTTCCGACAGACCCGCGGGCGGTCGAGCGACCGACCCCAATGGCGACGTCTCCGTCATTCCCCAAGCGTGGATGATGCGGATGCCGTACTTGTCATAGAAGTCGCGCATCAGCGACGGCGGACAGGCAGACCCACCGACAACAACTTCACGCAAACTCGATACGTCTCCACCATTGGCGGACAGGAATCCGAACAGGTCATTCCAGATCGTTGGCACCGCCGCCGCAAACGTCGGTCGCAGCACCTCGATCATCTTCGCTAACGGCGCTGCTTGCAGGAATCGGTCCGGCATGATCAGCGAGTAGCCCATAAGGAAAGCGGCGTACGGCACGCCCCACGACATGGCGTGGAACTGCGGAACGACGGCAAGCACCGAATCATGCTCAGAAAGGGCGAACGAATTCGATTGCCCCAATTGTAAGGAGTGCAACCAGATCGAACGGTGGCTATAAACCACTCCCTTGGGATCCCCTGTTGTGCCACTGGTGTAACACATTGCTGCTGCATCGGTCTCAACAATTGCGGGCCAGTCATATGTAGTCGGTTGCCCAGCTAACAGATCGTCGTACCGGTGCACCATTACGCCTGGCGCCGCCAAGTCGCTGCCACCAGGACCGGTCACGATCACATGTTTGACGGTATGCAACTCCGGCAACAACGGAGTAAACAACGGCACCAATGCGGCATCGACGATGACGACCTTGTCCGCCGCATGGTTGGCAATGAAGTTCAGTTGCTCAGCAAAGAGTCGGATGTTCAACGTGTGTAGCACTGCACCCATGGATGGGACGGCTAAGTACGCCTCGAGATGTTCCTGGTTGTTGAACATGAAGGTCGCAACTCGGTCATCACCGGTCACCCCAAGGTCTTTTAAGGCGTGCGCTAACTGGGATGCTCGATCGGCAACTTCGGCGAAAGTGGCGCTGCGGTAGCCCTCGCCAGTCCAAGTCTTGACGGTCGAGTCGGCGTGCTGGGTGCGCCCATATTCGACCAACCGCGAAATCGCCAACGGCAGTTCATTCATCGTGCTTCTCATCGCGCCTCCTAGATCCCGGACCAGACGCTACGACGTTCAGGACTCAGCCGCTACGGAATCTGGTTATAGACGTGCCGACGAACCCAGGCATGCATGGCGATTGCTGCAGCCGCACCAGCATTGATCGATCTAGTAGAACCAAACTGACCAATTGACAGCACCGCCGCGCAATGTTCGCGAGCTGCTTCGCTTAACCCGGGACCCTCCTGGCCGAACAGCAAAACACAGGCGCGCGGCAGGTTGAAGGTTTCAAGAGCCACAGCGCCCGGCAGGTTGTCGATCCCCAGAATTGGCAGGTCAGCCATGGCGGCCCACTCGGCAAGGGCTGGGACGGACTCGTGGTGGTGCACCGATAGATAGCGGTCGGTCACCATCGCGCCGCGGCGATTCCAGCGGCTGCGACCAACAACGTGGACTCCGGCGGCTTGGAACGCATTGGCCGTGCGAACGATCGAACCAATGTTGAAATCGTGGTCCCAGTTCTCGACCGCTACGTGAAATGGGTGCCGCGAGAGTTCGAGGTCAGCCACGATGGCTTCCAAGGTCCAGTAGCGGTAGCGATCGACCACGTTGCGCCGATCCCCATTGGCGAGCAGTTCGCCATCGAACCAAGGTTCGGTCGGCCACGGCTGCGCATGCGGACCGACGCCAATTGGGTCAAGGCGCTCTTCGTCGCTCGGGCGTTCTTGGCTCATCTGGCCAAGATAAGGCGTCGGTAAGCCCGGCCTGCCGTTGACCGACGCTGCGCCCAAGGCCCGGTAGCCTGCCCACGTGGACCTAATCGCGTCGTTGTTGAACCCGCAATCGCTAATCACTTCGCTGGGCAGTCTGGCCTTAGTGGGGGTGGTCGCGATTATCTTCGCCGAATGCGGCCTGCTGATCGGGTTCTTCCTGCCGGGCGACTCCCTGCTGTTCGTCACCGGACTGCTCATCGCGCAAGGCTTTGTGCACACGTCCCTATGGCTGGCCTGTGTCCTCTTGAGTATCGCGGCCGTCGCCGGAAACATCGTGGGCTACTGGATCGGCCGTAAGGCCGGACCCGCGGTTTTCAACCGTCCGGACTCCCGGTTCTTCAAGCAGCAATACGTAGACCAAGCCCACGAGTTCTTCGGCCGGCACGGAAAGCGCGCCATCGTGATGGGCCGCTTCGTGCCGATCGTGCGCACGTTCCTGACGGTCACCGCGGGGGTTGCAAAGATGAACCCGCGCGTCTACAACGCCTACAGCGTCATTGGCGGTGTGCTTTGGGCCTCGGGCCTAACGATCCTGGGCCACCAGCTAGGCCATATCGCGATCATCAAGAACAACATCGAGATTTTCGCAATTGGCATCGTGGTGGTCAGCTTCATTCCAGTTGCGATCGAACTAGCCCGCACCCGCACCCGCACCCGATGATGAAAGTGCCGTGCGTGCGCATAGGTGACACACATGGCGCACCCTTGCATGGAAGATTTGTGCCGGCCCCGTACCCCGACGAGCGACCAGCGGTTAGCTCACTCCAAGCCGAGATCGGCCGGCGAGTAGGCGGCTAAGTAGGGCAGTCCAGCCGCCTGGATCGCCGCCGCCGCACCGCGTTCGACAATGACGGCCACTCCAACGACTTCAGCGCCCGCTTCGCGCAACGCTTCGACGGCCGTCAGCACAGATCCGCCAGTGGTGGAAGTGTCCTCAACCGCAAGCACCCGGCGCCCGGCGACATCTGGGCCCTCAATCCGCCGCTGCAACCCGTGCGCCTTTTCGGCCTTTCGCACGACGAAGGCATCCAGCGCCCGGCCCTGACTCGCGGCCACATGCAGCATGGCCGCAGCCACCGGATCGGCGCCAAGAGTCAGCCCACCCACAGCGTCGTAGTCCAACTCCGACGTCAGGTCCAGCATCACCTGGCCGACCAGTGGCGCGGCCGAAGCGGCCAGGGTCACTCGGCGGAGGTCGACGTAATAGTCGGCTTCGCGGCCCGAGGACAGGGTCACCCGCCCCCGAACGACGGCCTTGTCAACGATCTCGGCGCGCAAGCGTTCTCTAGCGGACATCCCGGCAGCGTAGCGGCAGCGCCCCTAGGCGCCCGATCCGGCAAGACCATGGGAGGATAAGTGTGGGACCCACGCCGGTCCTGCGGGCCGAACCAGCGGTCCACAACGGACAAGGACCGTCATGCGTCGCACTCTCGCCCTAATCGCCGGCACCGCCATATTGCTGGCCGGTTGCGGGTCTTCGTCGTCGTCAAGTGCGTCGGCGAAAGCCAGCGGAAAGTACGGCGACAAGCCAACGATCACCTTCAACGGTGCCGCCCCCAAGACCCTGACCACCCAAGTGCTCACGAAGGGGACGGGGCCGGTCGTCGCCAAGGGCGATCTACTCGTCGCCGACTACCTCGGGCAGATTTGGGGCGGGAAGGTCTTCGATAACTCCTACGACCGTGGCGTGCCAGCCGGATTCCCGATCGGTGTCGGGGCCGTAGTCCCAGGTTGGGACAAGACTCTGGTCGGCGTGACCGCGGGCAGTCGCCTGCTGGTCAGCCTGCCCCCAGCGGACGCATACGGCGCAACGGGAAACACAAACGCCGGGATCAAGGGAACTGACACGATCGTATTCGTGGTTGACGTGATTTCGTCTTTCTCGAGCAAGGTTGGTGGTGACCCCAACGCAACGCTGCAAAAGTTGCCGGCTGGCGTCCCGACAGTGACTGGCGCTCTTGGCGTGAAGCCGACAATCAGCATCCCCAAGGGCTTGAAGAGCCCGACCAAGCAGCGCCTCATCGCTATCGCGCTCGGTATGGGTGCGTTGATCAAATCAGGCGAGATTGTCTTCCAGTACGAGGCAATCGACTGGACCGGAAAGGCCGATGGCTCGACCTGGACCAGCGGCCAGCCAACCACGGCAGCGGTCGGTGCCACCGGTACGCCTAGCGTGCTTGACGGGCTGGTCGGCCTGCCAATCGGAAGTCGCGTCATGATCGAGGTGCCAGCTGCAACCGGTCAGGCTGCAGCCGTAGCAATTGTCGACGTTGTCGCGCAGCCGCTTTCAGCTAAGGCCACGGCGGCCGGCAAGTAACCAGAACGTACGAAGGCCCGGGCGGGACGATCCCCCCGGGCCTTCGTCATGTCTGGGCGCAATAGCAGTCCTGGAAGCAGCTTGGCTCCACTACTTACGGCGGGCGCGATTCGCCATCGGGTTTACCGACGAACCCGAGCCGATCCGGCGTACCAGCGGGCGTGGCGAGTACCGAGCCAATGCGGCAAGCACCTTGTATTGCACGCCAGGGATGCTTACGGGCCGTCCGCTGCGAACCGACTTCAGGCCTGCGGCCACGACGTCATCAGCGTCAAGCCAGAGCCACTCGGGCAGCGAGCCCATCTCGAGTCCAGCGCGGTCGTGAAACTCGGTGTGCGTGTAGCCAGGACACAGGGCTGTAACTCGGACTCCGCTGCCGCGCAATTCCGCGTCGATGCTTTCGCTGAATACCGTCACCCACGCCTTGGCTGCGCTATAGGTACCACTGGCGATGAACGATGCGACGCTGCTCACGTTGATCACCGAGCCAGTTCCCCGCTCGATCATGGCAGGCAGCGCCGCATGAGTTAGCCGCATCGTCGCCCGCACTAAGACGTCGAGCATGTTCTGTTCGGCGGTCAGGTCAACGGAAACGAAACTGCCCTTGGTTGCGAAACCGGCATTGTTGACGAGGACATCGATCGGTCGCGCCGTGTCGGCGAGCCGAGCGCCGACCCGGTCGCAGGCATCCAGATCCGAAAGATCAGCTGGGAGGACTTCAACCGAGATGCGATGGCGTGCCTGCAGATCAGTTGCGGTGGTCTCAAGCCGGTCAACGTCACGCGCCACGAGAACAAGGTCGAAGCCATCGGCTGCGAGCCGGCGAGCGAAGGCGGCGCCAATACCTGCGGTAGCCCCGGTGATAAGTGCGGTTGCCATGCCCCTACTTTGGCACGGGCCTGCGCGCGCGGATAGCCGGTGCGCTCTACGGTGTGCCTGTGACCGAATACCTCGTACCGCGGATGCGACCTTACGAGAGCACCATCTTTGGTGAGATGTCAGCGCTGGCCGCCGCCACAGGTTCGGTCAACCTCGGCCAAGGGTTTCCTGATACCGACGGTCCAACCGAACTAATCCGAGTCGCAGCAGATGCGATGTCAGCCGGTCGAGGCAATCAGTATCCAGCCGCACACGGCACCATTGAACTACGTCGTGCCATTGCCGCGCACCAACAGCGCTTCTATGGACTCACGGTCAATGCTGATACCGATGTTGTGGTTGCCACCGGCGCATCCGAGGTGCTGGCCGCTGCGCTCATGGCATTGGTCGAGGCCGGCGACGAGGTTCTGCTGTTCGAGCCGTACTTCGACATCTATGCAGCCCAGATAGCGATGACCGGCGCGACACGGATAACGGTTCCGCTAGGGCCAGGATTGCGGCCTGATCCCGTCGCACTGCGCGCCGCAGTCACCCCACGCACTCGTGTGTTGCTCATCAATAGTCCACATAACCCAACCGGCATCGTCTACACCGCCAACGAACTCGACGAAATCGGTCGAATTGCCATCGACCATGATCTGATCATCATTAGTGACGAGGCTTACGAACACCTTTGGTTCGACTCGGCTCAGCATGTTCCTACTGCAACTCGGCCCGGCTTATTCGACCGCACGATCACCGTTGGCTCCGGCGGAAAGACGTTCTCGTTCACCGGATGGAAGGTTGGTTGGGCGAGCGGGCCCACGGACCTAATTCGGGCCGTACGGGTAGTGCGACAGCATCTGAGCTTCGTAAGTGGGGGACCGTTCCAGTACGCCATCGCAGCCGGATTGGCAATGCCCGACTCATATTTTCGCGAATTCCGGGCCGGGCTTGCCGCGAAACGCGATAGGTGGTGCGAAGGATTGGCTGATATTGGGATCGACGTGAATTGGCCGGATGGAACCTACTTCGCGATCAGCGACGTCCGTGGACTCGGGTATGAAGACGCCCAGAAATTTTGTCGTGAACTGCCAGAGCGCGCGGGGGTAGTCGCCATCCCAGTTTCACTGTTCGCGCACCACCCAGGCTGCGAAACTCTCGTGCGGTGGGCGTTCTGCAAGCGCGAAGAAGTACTTGACGAGGCGTTGACAAGGTTGCGCCGCGCCTTCGGCTAGCTCGACGCCAACACTAAGTCAGTTGCGACGTTGCGGTCGCCACACAACCAGTGCGGTTGACGTGATTTCGCGGTGAAGCTCACCTAGCCGACCGCGCAGTCTTTCGACCTCGGCCTCCAAGGCCAGAATGCGCAAAATGCCGCTCAAGTTAATGCCCTCTGCAGTGAGCCGCTGCACTTCGCGCAGTCTGGCAATATCGCGCATCGAATAGAGCCGATTCCGTCCGCCTAGTCGACCGGGCGAAACGAGTCCAAGTCGGTCGTATTGGCGCAGAGTTTGTGGGTGCAAGCCAGCTAGTTGTGCGGCAACAGAGATGACATAGACGGGCGTATCTTCGGTCAGTCCGTAGTGCTCGCTCATGATTGCTCTCCCTCAGCAACGGGCTGCCTCGCGCCAACAGCTGCCCCCGCCGCTCGGTTGCGCAGATCGGCGCGCGGATCGTGATCGCTTGTCGCTGCGGCGTACGCCTCAAGTGCGTCCTTGGCTGCGCCGCTTAGCTTTGCCGGCACGACAACGTCGATGCTCACCAACAAATCGCCATGCGTGCCGTCGCGACGGGGCGCGCCACGACCGCGCACCCGGAAGGTACGCCCGGTTGCCGTACCGGCTGGCAACTTCAGCCGCACCGATAGGCCGCTGATTGTGGGAACTTCAATCTCAGCGCCAAGGGCAGCCTCAGCAAAGGTCACTGGGACGACGACGGTGAGGTTGTCTTCGGTCCGGCCGAAGACGGGGTGCGGCGCCACGCCAACAACAACGAAGAGGTCACCCGCGGGGCCACCGCGCTCGCCAGAAGCGCCCTTGCCCTTGAGCCGGATCCTTTGGCCTTCCTTGACACCGGCTGGAATCCGCGCCTGCACAGTTCGACTGCTGTGACCGCGCCCCGAACCGTTGCAACTCTGACACGGATCATCGACTACAAGCCCACGTCCGCGACAGTCTCGACAGGGTTCGGCAAACGCGAAGTTCCCGACATTGCGCGAACTTGATCCACTTCCCCCGCAGGTCGCACACATACGCGGAGTCGTACCAGCGCGGGCGCCGGTACCGGAGCAAACAGCACAAGGTGCCTCGCCGGTTAGCCGCAGCGGCAACGTAACGCCGTTGAGCGCATCAGTGAACGACAAGGTGGCACTTGTTTCGACATCGGCTCCACGCCGGGGGCCACGAGTACTGGAACCACGATTAAACAGCCCGCCAAGAACATCGCCGAATCCCCCGGCGCCCGGTGCCCCACCGCGACCGAACACATCGCCGAGGTCGAAGTTGAAGTTGCCGCCACCACCACCCGGACGAAAACCGCCTGAGCCGAACAGTGTGCGCGCTTCGTCGTATTCCTTGCGCTTGGCGGTATCGGACAGAACGTCGTACGCCTCGCTGACCTCTTTGAACTTGGCTTCAGATTTTGCGTCGTTGGCATTGTTGTCCGGGTGATGAGCGCGGGCCAAGGTGCGATAAGCCTTCTTGATTTCGGCCGCCGAAGCCGTCTTGGAGACGCCGAGCATCTTGTAGAAGTCCTTCTCGATCCAGTCCTTCGTACTCATCGGCGTCCCTGCCTCCTAACTTCTCCCGAGTGGCCTAGGCCTTGTCGGCGACGGCGACAGTAGCCGGACGCAAGACGCGACCTGCGAAAAGGAAGCCAGCCTGATAGACCGCAGTGCACGTCGGTCCTTCGACGTCGTCTCGCTCTTCATGGCTAATGGCCTCGTGAATCGTTGGATCGAACGGCTCACCGACCGTGCCAAA
>CAIKAW010000025.1 GCA_903825575.1 uncultured bacterium
ACTTGGGTGGCCCGGCGCCCCGACCTGCCTTCCCCTGCGGTACAGCCAGTACCCACGCGGGATGCTGGCTGAGGGAAGCCGCAAAAGCAGCGCCCCCCGTTCAGGGGGGGCGCTGCGCTGCGTTCTGGCTGGGGCTAGAGGATCTCGCCGAACCGTTCGTCAAACGCTCGACGGGTTAGGGCACGTTATGGGCACGCGCCTTGCGTTGAAGGGCTGAAACCGTTGTATAGCACCAAACTTACTGGTGGGCGATACAGGACTTGAACCTGTGACCTCTTCCGTGTCAGGGAAGCGCGCTAGCCAGACTGCGCCAATCGCCCATGCTCTACTTCGAGGTGGAGACGGGATTTGAACCCGTGTACACGGCTTTGCAGGCCGTTGCCTCGCCTCTCGGCCACTCCACCGTAAGGCTCGACTCTCAAGCCCTTCCGAGCGGACGACGGGATTCGAACCCGCGACCCTCACCTTGGCAAGGTGATGCTCTACCAACTGAGCCACGTCCGCGTACCGCCGGACCAGCCGACGAACGAGGTGCCACGATAGCCGACAAGCGGAAACGTTGCCAAAGCGCCCCAACGTGGGCTGGTCGGAAGGAGTTGGAGTGGCGAGTCTTTCCCACTACGGCGATCTTCCCCCAGTTGCCCGCTTGGGTGGCCAGGTCGGCACCGGGCTGGTCGATGTAACAGGCGACCTGACCGCCCTGGATTCGACTGGACATTGGGCGGTTGTCGTCACCTATGAGGGGCAGGCCATATGTGCCCGTTTTCGCGACTGGCGCCCAGCATCGCCTTATGAGGCAGTTGCCGCCGATTGGGTGGGGCCGGGACCTTCAGACTGGGCGACTTCGCTCGATCATGCCGCCTATGTTGCTGGCGTTGAATCGATCCGGGCTGCCGTTGCACGGGGAGACGTTTACCAGGCAAATGTGTGCCAGGTGCGACATGCCCCGTTGCCCGACGTGGGTCGTGCCGATGTCGCCGCGCTACACCTGCTTCTGGAGCACGGGAATCGTTCGCCCTTTGGGGGCGTGGTGCGAGTGCCCGGAGCACACGTTGCGACCGCCTCGCCGGAACTGTTCTTGCGCAGGCATGGGTCGATGTTGGAGTCCAGTCCGATAAAGGGCACAGGCAAGACCGCAGCCGACCTGTTGCCGAAGGATCGCGCCGAGAACGTGATGATCGTCGACCTAGTGCGCAACGACATGTCCAGGGTTTCCCGGCCCGGGAGCGTCAGTGTTCCCTCACTTCTGCACTTGGAGCAGCACCCTGGTTTGGTGCATCTGGTCTCGACAGTACGCACGGAACTCGTCGATGGAGCCGGGTGGCCGGAGATCTTCGACGCCACCTTCCCGCCGGGATCTGTAACGGGGGCCCCAAAAACCAGTGCTGTCGGCTTACTTCGCGAAATCGAGCTGGTCCCACGCGGACCGTACTGCGGTGCTGTGGGCTGGGTCGACGCTGACGCGGGAACCGCTGAACTCGCGGTGGGAATCAGAACGTTCTGGTTGGCAGATGATCAAGTGTGGTTCGGAACCGGCGCGGGCATAACGTGGGATAGCGATCCGGAAGGCGAATGGGCCGAATGTGAGTTGAAAGCGGCCCGGCTACTTCGAGTCGCAGCGGGAACGTGGGAGGCTGAGGAATCATGAAGTGCTGGATCAACGACCGACTAGTCGATGTCGCTGACGCGCGGATCTCGGTCCTCGATCACGGGCTGACCGTGGGCGACGGAGTCTTCGAGACCGCCAAGGTCGTTGATGGCATTCCATTTGCGATGACTCGTCACCTGAAGCGGCTGGCTGAATCGTGCCTTGCGATGGGTCTTCCTACACCTGACCTGGACCTAGTTCGAACCGCCGTCGCGGCGGTGCTGGCAGCTGACGCTGCCGAAGTGGGCCCGATCGGCCGACTGCGAATCACATATACCGGTGGTCCCGGGCCACTCGGCACAGATCGCAGTGGCGCCGAGCCGACCCTGCTGGTCGCAATGTCGGCGGGCAAGGCATGGCCGGCGTCCGCTGCTGTCGTAACCGTGCCGTGGCCACGTAACGAACGCGGTGCAACCGCCGGGATCAAATCCACCTCGTACGCCGAGAACATCATCGCGTTGGCATACGCGCACCAGCGCGAAGCTACCGAAGCGATCTTTGCCAACACAATTGGCAATCTGTGCGAGGGAACAGGGTCCAACATCTTTGTGGTAGTCGATGGCGAATTGATAACGCCGCCCCTGATGAGCGGGTGTCTTGCCGGCGTGACGCGTGGCTTGGTGATCGAATGGAATGGTGCGGAAGAGCGTGATCTGCCAGTCACCATCCTGACGTCGGCAGCTGAGGTGTTCTTGGCGTCATCGACGCGCGATATCCAACCGGTACACCGCGTGGACGATCGCAACATCGATGTACCGGGGCCGATAACTGCAATGATTGCGGCGAATTTCGCTGCTCG
Source organism: uncultured bacterium (assembly GCA_903825575.1). GTDB lineage: Bacteria > Actinomycetota > Actinomycetes > S36-B12 > CAIKAW01 > CAIKAW01. The sequence goes on from CAIKAW010000025.1 coordinate 2,448, forward strand.
TAGCGTGGGGGATCCTGACCCAATCTGAGCGATGACCGTGGTGCGGTAACATTCGGCACCGGATTCCGGGCGGTTAGCTCAGTGGTAGAGCGCTTCGTTCACACCGAAGAGGTCGCTGGTTCGATACCAGTATCGCCCACCATCATCGTCGCAGGTGAATGGCAGTTTGGGGCTCTCGGAATAGCGCACGTGCCTACTACGTGCCTAACCGAACGAGACAAGGAATGACCAGCACCGCAACAGAGATCCCGCTCGACACAGCGACCTTCGGCTATCAGGCCGGGGGTCGCTGTTCTGTTTGGAGTGCCGGACGGTAAGCCAGCGGTCACAGATCTGTCATACTCTGCGGCGAGGGATGCCCCCGCGCCTTCATCGCGAATGCGACGGAAGGCACAACACCATGGATAACGACGTCTGCACCGATTCCACCAAGACCACCCGCCAGAGTCGCCAACGTCGCCGCCTCATTGGCGGTGCTGTTGCTGTCTTGTTGGTACTTGTCGGGGTGGTCGTGGGTGGAACGTTGCAACACTCCAAGGCCGGGACTTCGGGGGCACTGGGGGCGCACGCCTGCCCGAGCAT
>CAIKAW010000026.1 GCA_903825575.1 uncultured bacterium
CATTGAGGTAGAAGCGGCTCTTAACCTGAATGCTGACTGACGTACCGTGCTTCGTATTTGCCGCCACTACGTCGGTTCCCGCGCGCCCGCGCTCGCATTTGAAGGCGTCAATGTCCCGGAACATGAGCTGCGCGACGACGTAGTGCTCCGCGCCAGCGGCAGGCATATGCGTGTCTCGCCAAGGCTTTGCCCAGCGGTACCCTCGCTTTTCAGCAAGTAGTCGCTTTGTTTCAGCAGCCTTGAGTCCGGCGAAGTGCCATTTCGTCTTCTTTGCTTGTTTCATGGGCAAACCATACGACATGAGGACAGCGATTTTCAGTCGGGACTTCGCCGACGACTATCGTTGATAATCTCAGCGCAATGCGGAAACGGTTTTAGAATCAGTTGGTTGCGGTTGCCGAAATTGCGAGCGGTAGAGATTCGGTAGAGGTCCGCGGCAGATTTGAAGTGTTTCTAGATATCGTAGCCACGCTACGATACGGCCAACGTTTCTAAGTTGGCATTCATTTGATAAAGTGCTATAAATCGTAGTGTGGCTACGATACCAACAAGCAAACTAAACGACCTATACAGGCAATGGCCGCCAGGGACTCCCATGGCGTCCCAAGACTTGGCCAAACGCGGCATATCGGCCGATCTAGCCGTGCACTACGCCAAGGCAGGCTGGCTAGTCCGCCTCGCTCACGGCGTCTATAGCCGACCAGGCGACTCCCTGGCGCTGCACCCCTGCCTACGATTCTTGGAGCGGAAGGCATTGGGGCTGCATGTCGGTGGAAGGACCGCTCTCGATTGGTATGGCATACGGCACTACGTTTCGCAGCGACCCATGACCCAGCTCTATGGCTGGAATGTGGCGAAGCTTCCCGAGTGGTTCACGAAACAATTTCCCGCCGACTACCACCGAAAGCGCCTCTTCGAGGAAGAGCCCAGCGCACCTCTGCACGCGACTCCATTCGAAAGGCAGTCCGATGCGCCCAAGGTATCGGAACCGGAAAGGGCGTTGCTCGAAGTGCTGAGCGACGTGGGCGTGCGCCAACCGCTGCAAGAAGCGCGGGAACTCACGCAGAGTACCCACACTCTCCGCGCCAATGTCCTGATGGAACTTTTGCGCTCGTGCGTGAGTATCAAGACAGTGCGTTTGTGCCTAAGTCTCGGCAAGGAACTCAGGTTACCGTGGTCGTCGAAACTCGATCCGACCGAATTGCCGCTGGGTAGCGCGCGCCCCTGGGTGTCCCGTTCGTCCGATGGCTTGCTCGTTCTGAAGCGATGAATCGCGAGTACCTTGAGACCGCGCGTCTTCTGATCCAGGTAGCACCAATGGTGTTCGTTGATGATCATTTCGGGCTCAAGGGCGGTACGGCGATTAATCTGTTTCTTCGGGACATGCCCCGACTGTCCGTCGATTTGGATGTTGTTTTCATCGATCACACTGTGGGACGACAGGATGCACTTGCCCGAATCAACGCTGCTGTCAGAGACGCAGCAGATCGCTTGCGAGCACGGCGATTCGAGGTTTATGTGCCGGAGGCCGGGGGTGACGGCGAGACGAAGCTGATGGTTCGAAGTGGCGCTGCCGAAGTAAAAGTCGAGATCAACACGGTCACGCGTGGCACGGTTCATCGCGTGCGCCGGGCTAGTCTGACGCCCTTGGCCCGCGAAACCTTGCTTGCCGACATTGAGATTCCAGTTCTCGCCTCCGAAGACGTTTACGGCGGAAAACTCGTTGCTGCCATGGATCGACAACACCCCCGCGATCTCTTCGACGTCATGGAACTTTTCAAGCATGAGGGGATTACGCCCGGTATTCGGCGGGCTTTCGTCGTATATCTTGCAAGTCACAACCGACCGGTTCATGAGGTTCTTTTTCCGGAGTTGCGTGATATTCAAATGGACTACGAGCGGCATTTTCAGGGTATGACCTCGCAACCGACCGAGCTTACCGTGCTCCTCGAAACTCGCGATCGAATGATTGAGGAGTTGCACGCTGGTCTCGACGCTGACGAACGCCGCTTCTTGCTATCGCTGGTGAAGGCGGAGCCCGAATGGGAGTTGTTGGGCATCCCGCACGTGAGTGAACTCCCGGCGGTGCGCTGGAAGCTTCAGAACCTAGTGCGATTTCGACGCGAGCGGGCCGAGCAATTCGAGCTTCAATACAATGCGCTTGCCGGTCGGCTACTCGAGTAGGTCTACCGGTGACTGAGCGCGCTGTACCATTTGCCTCATGACGTCGTGACGCCTGCCGATGTCTGATCAGGAATTACTCGCGAAGTTGCAAGCCGAGAACGCGAGGCTGATCGCGCTGCTCGATTCCCGCGGTATCCAATGGCGCCCGCCATCGGCGTCGTTGGCACTGGCATCCGAACCGTCGAAGCTATCTACCGGTGAGAAGGTGACGCTGTTTCGTCGCCTATTTCGTGGGCGCATGGACGTCTACCCCATTCGCTGGGAGAGCAAGACAACCGGCAAGTCAGGCTACGCGCCCGCCTGTGCCAACGAATGGCGAGCCGGGGTCTGCGAGAAGCCGCGCATCAAGTGTGGCGACTGCGGCAATCGACTGCTGATCCCGCTGTCCGACGCCGTGATTTACGGCCATCTGGCCGGAGAGCATACCGTCGGCGTGTACCCCTTGCTGGAGGATGACAGTTGTTACATTGTCGCGGTCGACTTCGATGAAGCGGACTGGCGGGAGGATGCCCGAGCATTCATGGCGTCGTGCGAGGCGCTTGGCGTACCTGCGGCACTTGAGATTTCTCGCTCCGGGTGTGGCGCTCACGCCTGGGTATTTTTTGCCGGCCGGGTTTCGGCCCGTGACGCGCGGCGCTTGGGAACGGCCATCATAAGCCACACATGCGCACGCACGCGGCAGCTCAAGCTGAACTCCTACGACCGACTGTTCCCCAACCAGGACACGATGCCCAAAGGCGGGTTCGGGAACCTGATCGCCTTGCCGCTGCAGAAGGGCCCACGCGAGCGCGGCTGCAGTGTATTTGTCGATTCCGAGTTGCAGCCGTACCCGGATCAGTGGGCGTTTCTGACGGCGATCCGCCCGATGGACGCACACGACATTGAGCCAACCATATTGCGGGCCACTGGTGGTGTCCATCCGCTGGACGTCACCTTTATCGACGACGAGGACTTGGCTACGCCCTGGAAGCGCGCGAGCACGTCGGGCAAGAAGCTTCCCGGGTCTATGCCGAGGTCGCTGAACGTGACGCTTGCCAACTTGATCTACTTCGAGAAGGCGCAGCTGCCGCAAGCACTGGCCAATCGCCTGATCCGTTTAGCAGCGTTCCAAAACCCCGCGTTCTACAAGGCGCAAGCAATGCGGATGTCGGTGTGGGACAAGCCGCGGGTCATTGGCTGCGCCGAAAACTTCCCGCAGCACATCGCGTTGCCACGCGGCTGCATGGATGCTGCGCTTTCCTTGCTGCACGAGAACGGCATTGCGTGCGATCTC
>CAIKAW010000027.1 GCA_903825575.1 uncultured bacterium
GCTGTTCCTGATCATCTTCTGGTGGACACCGCCGCATTTTTGGGCGCTTGCAGTGCGTTTCCGTGACGAGTACGAAGCCGCAGGTGTGCCGATGCTGCCCGTGGTGGCCGACGTCACCGTGGTTGGTCGTCGCATCGTCGGATATTCGTGGGCCATGGCTGGCGCTTCGGTAGCGCTGCTCTTCGTGGGCAAGTTGGGCGTCATTTACGGGGTCGTTGCGGTAGCAACGGGCGCGATTTTCCTGCGCGAAGCGCATTTGGTGAGAAGCCGTGCGCACCGCGGCGAAGATCTCAAGCCGATGCGGCTATTCCACTGGTCCATCACTTACCTAAGTTTGGTTTCGGCAGCCATTGTGGTGGACATCTTGCTGCCAATCGGGCGCTAGCCGAGATCGCAAACGCGACCTTTGTTTCGGGGAGCGTCACGACAGTTGTCACCCAAGAACCGATGGTCGTACGCGAGGCCTTTGCCGAGTTAAATAAGCGAGCGCAGTACGAGCGCTAGGCCGGTACCCCATTGTTGCTGAGTTCCGGCAGGCAGAAATGCCGAACCACTTGCAGTGTGATCGACCATCGGGAATGCCAAGTACCTTTCACGGCCTTGTGAATCAATGAAATACGCAACCGAGGTGTGGACGACGTCTGCTGTTGGGTTGGGTGCCTTTACTTGGACGTGGTACGCAGCCCACGCATTCTGAACTTCGGGCAGAAGCCCACCGAGGAAGCGCCAACTCGGAATTGCCGCGAGCCCATGCGCGATTGAGTACTTGTCCATTGCCGCCGGATCAAGGTGAAATGGGTTCACGTTTATCGCGAGAAAAGCAACCTTGGCCGCATCGGCGCCAAGGGCGCGATAAGCGAGCAGATACTCCTGCGAAACGATCGGGCAGATGTCGACGCAGTTTGGGTCCATGAACTCCAGTACGACAGCGCGGCCTCGGTAGTCGTTCAAGGAAACCTTGGTTCCGTTTTGGTCGATCAAAGTGAACTCGGGAGCTGGGGTTCCCGGAAGAGTGCCCAATTGCATCAGGTTAGCTAGGTCAGTGGAGATGGCAGGTGGCAAGCCCGAGACCCGAATTGCAGCAGGTGGGCCAGTCGGGCTGGATTGCTGGCGTAATGCGATCCCGGCAACGGATGCGAGAACAACGACTCCGACGCCGAGCACCAACAACAGGCGGACTCGTCCGGTTCGTTTGGGTTGTGTTGTTCCCTCGATCACGAGTCGACCTCCTGGCGCTTAAGTGGCGCCGCACTAGCCGTTACAAGCGCCTCACCTGCGGCCCGCCGCAGGCGGAACCACCCGAATCCGACCACACCAATCAGCAGGAACCACTGGATAACGTAGATCGCATTTTGGAGGTGGAACTCGTTTGGAGCTTGATTCGTAGGGGCGAGCGCAGGCACCGGTTGCAGCGAGAGGGGATCCGGCGGCGACTGAGCGGTGCGAACCAGATAGCCCGCTCTCATGACCCGGCCCGAGACGGCTGGTGACGAGCCGGCCCCGGGACTGCCCGACTCCAGTCGACCCGTCACCGCGACGCTGGTTGTCGGAATTTGAGCCAGGGCCTGATCGGGGCCCTGCAGCCAACCACGAACGACAAGAATCCCGGTGTGGTCCGGCAGCACCAAGGTTGAAACCACCCAAGTAATCGGCGCACCAGCCAGTTGATGTCCGGTGGCAAACACTTGACTCTGGGCGTAATTGCCGGTCACCAAAACTTCCCGAGACAACGCGGCGGCCGGTATGGAGTTCCCGACTGGCGCCAACGCGTCTAGCGCAACTGCAGTGGGTTCTGCCGCATATCCGTCGACCGGTCGGTAAACCCGGCCCACCTGCCACCAACCCA